>JAUYRZ010000080.1 GCA_030695565.1 Archangium sp. | reverse complement strand
AGAGGTCGGCCGCAGGCCGGGTGAGGGGCTCGACTCCAAACCCCGAACGGCCCCTCACCCCGCCCCTCTCCCCGCTGGCGCAGGGAGAGGGAGAGAAGCGCAAGAACCGGGTGGGCAACAAAACCTCGGCTCCTTACGGTGCTCGCATGACCGCCTTCGACCGCATCGCCGCCACCCTGCCCGACCTCGCCGCCCGCCCGCCGGTGTTGAACGACCTGGCCACCCGAGCGGGCATGAGCCCCTTCCACTTCCAGCGCACCTTCCAGAAGCTCGTCGGAGTCACCCCGCTCCGTTTCCACCAGGTGCTCAGCGTGGAAGCCGCGAAGGCGGCGCTGCTGCGATCGCGAAGTGTGCTCGAAGCCGCCTGGGACGCGGGCCTGAGCGGACCGGGCCGTCTCCACGACGCGATGCTGCGCATCGAGCGAATGACGCCCGGCGAATTCAAAGCCGGCCCAACCCTGCGCTGGAGCGAAGCGAACACCGGCCTCGGCAAGCTCACCATCGCCGCGACCTCTCGCGGCCTGTGCGGCATCTCCTTCTCGGGCCTCGACAGCATCGAAGAACGCTGGCCAGGCTGCACGTTGGTGCGTGACACCAGGGGTCTGGCGACGGAGACCGACCAGCTCGAGCGCCTGCTCGAAGGTGATCGACTCACGAAGCCGCTCTCGGTGGTGTTGCACGGCACCGATCTTCAGGTCGCAGTCTGGCGAGCCTTGATCCAGATCCCGAGCGGTACAGTCGCCACCTACGCGCAGCTCGCCACTCAGGTGAAGACGCCGACCGCGGTGCGCGCCGTCGCCAGCGCGATCGCCGGGAACCACCTGGCCTGCCTGATTCCCTGTCACCGGGTGATCCAATCGACCGGCACACTGGGCGGCTACCGATGGGGCCCGGAGCGCAAGGCGGCGCTGCTGGCCCAGGAACTGGCCTAGCACCGAAACCGGGCAAGCCCTCGACTGCCCGGCGGAGGAACGGTACGCACGGTTCCCCATGACTCAGCCGTTGAAGCTCGGCAGCCTGGAGCTCTCCAGCCCCTTCATCCTCGCGCCCCTGGAGAGCGTGTCCGACTGCGCTTTCCGTCGCGTGTGCTGGGATCGGGGGGCCAGCCTCACCTGGACGGAGATGATCCGCGCGCGCGGCCTCGCCCGGAACAACAAGAGCACCCTCGAGCTCATCGACACCTTCGATCCCGAAGTGCTCACCGGCGTGCAGTTGATGGTGGCCAACGAGAAGGAACTCTCGGAAGCGCTGGAGAAGCTCGAGAAGCCGGTGGCTCACTTCAAGAACATCCGCGCGATCGATCTCAACTTCGGCTGCCCCTCGCCTGAAGTGATCCGCATCGGCGCAGGCCCTGCACTGCTCAAGCGGCGCGGCAAGCTCGATACGATCTTCAAGACGCTCGCGGAGTGGAAGAAGAGCACCTCGCTCCCCATCGGTGCGGTCGGCGCCAAGATTCGCCTCGGCCTCAACCGCCTGGAGCAGGACCAGAAGGTGTACCTGCCCATCGTCGAGTTGGCGAACGAGCACCTCGACTACCTCACCATCCACGCGCGGCACGCCCGCCAGAACAGCGCCGACCAGCCGACCTGGAGCGCGATCGCCGAAGCGCAGGCGCAGTCGAAGATCCCGATCATCGGCAACGGCGACGTGGTCACCCGCGAAGACTGGGATCGCCTGTCACGTGAAACCGGCGCCATCGGTGCTCTCATCGCGCGCGGTGCGATCAAGAGCCCCTGGGTCTTCCGCGGTCTGCGGGGAGAAGGTTCAGGCCAGCCGACGTCTGACGCCGAGCTGGATGCCGCCGAGACGCAGTACCTCACCCTCGCCGAACGGTACGGCTCGAAGCCCAAGTTCCGAGAGTGGCACCAGGAGGGCTTCCGCCGAATGAAGGCCCGCCTGCACGGCGACGTGGACAAGGGCGCTGCCCTGCCCGCCAACGAACACATGCAGTGAGTCAAACTTGGGGAGAGGGCCTTCCCGACCGCGAAGTGATCCTGTCGACGATCACGAAGATCAACGGCGTAAAAAACAGAGTCAGCACCGTCGACAACGCCATCCCGCCGAACACCGCAGTCCCCAACGATCGCCGCGCCGCCGACCCCGCCCCGGTCGAAAACGTCAGCGGCAACACGCCCAACAGAAACGCAATCGACGTCATCAGAATCGGCCGAAGCCGCAGCTCACACGCCCGCCGAGCCGCCGAGACGGCGTCCTGGCCCTCCACCCGCAGCCGCCGCGCCAGCTCGACGATCAGAATCGCGTTCTTGCTGGAGAGCCCCACCAGCATCACCATGCCCACCTGGCAGAACACGTCATTGGGCAAGCCACGCAGCGCCTGAGCACTGAGCGCCCCCATGATCGCCAACGGCACCGTGAGCACCACCACGAAGGGCAGCGTGAAGCTCTCGTACTGCGCCGCCAGCACCAGGAACACGAACAGCAGCCCGAGCACGAAGATGCGCCACGTCTGGCCACCCGACTCGATCTCCTCCTGAGACAAACCCGACCACTCGAAGTCGAAGCCATCGGGCATCGCCTCCCGCGCCACGCGCTCCATCGAGCTGAGCGCCTGCCCTGAGCTGAAGCCCGGGGCGACCGAGCCGCTCACCTCCACCGAACGGAACAGGTTGAAGTGGTTGATCACCTGCGCCGAGATCGCGGGCGTCACCTTCACCAGGTTGTCGAGCGGCACCATCGAACCCGTGGCCGACCGAACGTAGAGCGCGCCGATGTCGCTGGGCTCATCACGCGACGCTGCATCGGCCTGCACGTAGACCCGGTACGCGCGGTTGGCGAAGTCGAAGTCGTTCACGTACGCCGACCCCAGCGAGACCTGGAGCGTGCCGAACACCTGGTCGACCCCGATGCCCAGCGCGCGCGTCTTCGCGCGATCCACTTCGACCTTCAGCTGCGGGTCATCCGCCGTGAAGCTGCTGAACGCTCCGGCGATGGCAGGCGCAGTCGAGCTCTTCTCCATCACGGCGCGTGCGGCCGCCGCCAGTTGGGGAAGCGTGGCCTGCAGCGTTCGGTCTTCCAACTGCAGTGAGAAACCGCCGACGGATCCGACCCCTTCGACACTGGGCGGAGGGAACGCCATCACCATCGCGTCGGTGATCGCCCCGAGCGGCGCCTGTAACCGGCCGAGCACCGCGCCGACCGAATGATCCGGGCCCTTCCGCTCCTTCCAGTCCTTCAGGTTGATGAAGAGGATGCCTCGGTTGGGTCCACTGCCACCGAACGAGAAGCCGCCAACGGCGAACACGCCGCTGACCTCGGGCTGCTGGTGGAGCACTGCGTCGACCTGCTCCAGCACCTTGCCGGTGCGTTGCAACGAAGCGCCATCGGGGCCGTTGACGATCACCAGGAACCAGCCCTGATCCTCCTCGGGCACGAAGGCGGTCGGCACGCGGGTGAACAACTGCCAGGTGGCCAGCACGCACAGCAGAAACACCACCATGCCGGCCTTCGGCCACGCCAACACCGTGGCGAGCGCACGCGCATACCCCCGTTGCAACGCATGAAGCACCCGATCGACCAAGCGGTAGCCCACCCACTTCTCTCCACTGGGATGCCGCAGCAACAAGGCCGACAAGGCGGGCGTGAGCGTCACCGAGATGAACGTGGAGATCGCCACCGAGAACGCGATGGTGAGCGCGAACTGTTGGTAGATGATGCCCGTGCTGCCGGGGAAGAAGCTGACCGGCACGAACACCGCCACCAGCACCAGCGAGATGGCGATGACCGGGCCGAACACTTCCTGCATGCCGGTGATCGCGGCCTGAAGCGGCGTGATGCGGTGATCCTCTTCGAGGTGACGCGAGATGTTCTCGATCACCACGATGGCGTCGTCGACCACCAGGCCGGTGGCCAGGGTGAGCCCGAAGAGCGTGAGCGTGTTGATGGAGAACCCCATCAACTTCACGAACGCGAAGGTGCCGATGAGCGAGACGGGGATCACCACCGCGGGAATGAGCGTGGCTCGCCACCCCTGGAGAAACGCGAGGATCACGATCACCACCAGCGCCATCGCCTCGAGCAAGGTGATCAACACCTCCGCGATCGACTGCTCCACGGCGGTGGTGCTGTCGAAGGCCACTTCGTAGTGCAGCCCCCGGGGAAACTGCTTCTCGAGCCGCCTCAGCTCTGCCTTCACGCCTTCCGCCACGTCGAGCGCGTTGGCGGTGGGCAACTGGGTGATGCCCAGGCCCGAGGTCTCGCGCCCGTTGTAGCGGAGCATCTGCGCCTCATCCTCCGCGCCCAGCTCGACCCGCGCGACGTCACGCAGCCGAACCAGCGCACCCGGCCCAGGCCCTGTCTTGAGCACCACGTCTTCGAATTCGCGCGGCTCCGAGAGGCGGCCCTTCGCCACCACGTTCAGTTGCAGCACCTGGCCTGCCGGCGCAGGAGGACGCCCGATCTGACCCGCGGCGACCTGCACGTTCTGTTCACGCAACGCCGCCACCACGTCGAGCGGAGTCAACGATCGCGCCGCCAACTTCGCGGGATCGATCCACACGCGCATGGAGAACCGCCGCGCCCCGAACACCTCGACGCTGCCCACGCCCTTGATGCGCTTGAGCGCGTCGCGCATGTAGATGTCGGCGTAGTTCGAGATGAACTGCGTGTTGTATTGCCCGCTTTCATCGAAGATCGCGACGGCGAGCACGAAGCTGCCCGCGGTCTTGGTGATCGAGATGCCGTTCTGCCGCACCTCGGTGGGCAACAAGGCCGTCGCCGTCTGCACGCGGTTCTGCACGTCGACCGCGGCCACGTCGACGTTGCGGCGCGGATCGAACACCACGCTGATGTTGGACACCCCGTCAGAGCCGCTGCTCGAGGTGATGTACTTCATGCCCTCCACGCCGTTGAGCTGCTGCTCGAGGGGCGTGGTGACGGCCGACTCCACCACCTCGGCGCTGGCGCCCGTGTAGATCGACGTCACGTTGACCTGCGGCAACGAGAGGCTGGGGTACTGCGAGACCGGCAGCGTGGGGATCGCGAGCCCGCCCACCAACACGAACAACAGGGCCAGCACGCTCGAGAAGACCGGGCGCTCGATGAAGAAGCGACTCATGGCGTCTTCGCCGCCAACTGAACCGGGGATCCGTCGTGCACCATCTGCACGCCAGAGACGACCACGCGCTGGCCCGACTCCAGCCCCTTCACCACCACGTAGTCACCGCCTTGCAGCGCCCCGAGCGTCACGGGAACACGCTTCGCCCTGGTGCCATCGACCACGAAGGTGAACGGCTGACCGGCTTCGCGCACCACCGCGGCCGCAGGTACAGAGATGCCAGGCGTCTGAGTCCACACCACCCGGGCGCGCACCAACTGATCGGCGCGCAGGGCCGTGTTCGAGGCGAACGCACCCTTGATCAACACCAGCTGCGATTGCGGATCGGCCCGCGGCGAGACGAACACCACGGCGCTCTCTGCGAGCACCTGGCCCGCGTCATCGAGCAACCGCACCCGGCTCGCTGCGGAGAGCGAACGCACCTTCTCCACCGGAACCCAGACCTCCGCCTCGAGCCCCGCATCCTGCGTGAGCGAGGTGAGCGGCATCGCGGGCGTCACGAAGTCACCGACCTTCACCGGCAGGTGACCGACCACGCCATCGAACGGCGCCACGATCGCGTAGAAGCCGACCCGCGCACGCTGGGCCGCGATGAGGGAGTCGGTGGCACGCAGACTCGCTTCGGCCTGCTCGGCCTGGGCACGCGCTTGATCCGCGTTTTCCTGGCTGACGATGCCGTCACTCCGCAACGTGGTGCTGCGCTCGAGCCGCTGCCTTGCGAACGAGGAGGAGACCGCCAACGACTCACGGGTGGCCATCAGGTTCTGCAAGGCCGCTTGCTCCGCGCTCGCGTCGATCTGCAGCAACACCGCGCCCGCCTTCACCGTCGTTCCCGGCGTCACGCTGATCGCCCTCACGTAACCCGAGACCTGCGGATGAAGGTTCACCGCGCGGCGCGAAGCCAACGAGGCGAGGTAGTCGCTCGTCTCTTCGAGCGGGCGCGTCTCGAGGGTCACCACCGAGACGGAGACCGGCGGCGGCTCGGGCGGCGGTCCTTCACCGGCACTGGTGCAGCCGAGAATGAACAAGGCGCTGAAGAGAATCCGCATCATGGAGAGCACTCCGAAAGGGCGAAGAGAGCGACCACGCGGGCACGCAGCAGGTCGTAGTCTTTGAGGGCGAGCGTGAGCCGCTGAGCACGCACGGAAGAAGCAGCGGTGACGAGCTCGAGGCTGGTGCCGATGCCGGCGTCCCACGCCTTGCGCGTGAGGGTCTCGGTGAGCACCGCCTGGGTGAGCGCTTCTTCGGCCTGGGTGCGGCTGTCGGTAGCCACCTCGATTCCGCGGCGCGCGCGCTCGAGCTCGACCCGGGCCTGGCGCACGGCGGCGACGTGACGCGCTTCGGCCTGCTTCTCCTGCGCCTTCGCGTCGCGCAGCTGGCCGTAGCGGATGCCGCCGTCGAAGATCGGCACGGTCAGCACTGCCTGCAGGTTCCAGATCGGGATGGCCTGACCTGAGAGGAAGAACGCCTGGGCGGTCGAGCGCACCGCGAGCGAAGGAAGAAATTGTGACTTCACGTCGAGCACCCCGCGATGGGCGACCTCGAAGCGGGCCAGCGCGGCCTGCACATCGGGCCGATCGTCCAGCCCCGCCACGGCCCGGCACGCGGCGGGAACCCGAGCGGCGAGCCCGTCGAGTTGAAAACCCGGCGCCACGGTGACTGCTTCATCGAGGCCCAGCGCGAGCCCCAGGGTCTCTCGGGCCTGGCGCAGCGTCTCGTTCGCCGTCACCACCTGCGACTTCGCCAGCGCCACGTCTTGCCGAAGCCGCGCGAGATCCAGGCTCGTTGCGGCCCCCGCAGCGTGAGCGCGTTCGGAGAGATTGAGTCGCGACTGCGCGTCAGCCAGCCCCGACGCGTTCAGCTCGGCCAACCGTTCGGCGGCGACCGCGCTCAGCAACGACTGCGCCAGGTTGACCAGCAGCAACCGCCGGGCATCGGAGACCGAGAGCTTCGTGGCCTTCTCCGCGTCAATCGCAGTCGCAAGGCCATTCCAGGCGCGCACGTCGATGACGGCCAGCTGCGCGACGAGGCCGAGCGTCTGGTACGGCGCGGCGCCGAAGAGGGCCGCCGTGGTCTCTTCACCGGCCGGTGCCGGTAACAGCGAGAACGAAGCCAGCGCAGAACCCGAAACGTTGGGCAAGAGCGCACCGAGCGCCACGCGACGACGGCCGGCCGCGCGCACCACTTCTTCAGCGGCGATCTGCACGTCGGTCGACTGCTTGCCAAACAGCTCGACCGCTTCCTCCCAGGAAGCGAGCTGGCGTGGCGCGGTGTCGGCGAACACGGGAAGCGCGACCAGCGCCACCAACCCGAAACATCGAGCAAGACGAAGACTCAAGGAGCACCAGGTGGAGGGCGGCCGCTGCTGACGTGCAGCTCATCGATTCATGACGAACAGCGGCGCTTATTTAGCAATCAGCCGCGCTCGTAGCTCGACGAGTGTCCCCTCGCCCTGCGGGAGAGGGTCTAGATCAGTTTCAACAGCCCCAATCGATCCAGTTTCCCAGTCGCATTCCGGGGAAGCACATCGACCAGAACCCAGGCTCTGGGAATCTTGTAAGCCGCCAGCCGCTCCCGAACCCAGGCAGTCACCGCCGCTGCCTCAAATTCAGAAGCAACGACCACCGCCACCGGAACCTGACCCCACTCAGAATCAGGGCGCGCGACCACCGCCACATCCCGAATCCCGGGGTACTCCCGGAGCACGGCCTCGACCTCCGCCGGGTACACGTTCTCACCACCGGTCAGAATCAGATCCATCCGGCGCGATCGCACGCTCAGCCGTCCGCGTGCATCGAGCGACCCGAGATCTTTGGTCTTGAGCCAGGGCCCCAATCCTTTTGCCACCGTGGGCCCACGGACCTCGATCTCACCGACGCCGCCCTCGTCGGGCTCGGTGATCCGCACCTCCACACCCGGTATCGGACGCCCCGCGGTCAACCCATCGGCTTCTTCAGGCACCTCGGTGGTGACCTGGCTGCACGCCTCGGTGAGCCCATAGGTCTGCAGCACCGGCAGCCCCGCGGCACGGGCGCGCCGCAAGGTGCTCGAGGTCATCGGGCCGCCGCCGATCAACGCCGCCTTCACGCCGGTGAACGGGCGCGCACCACGCACTTCGAGCACGCGCTCGAGCATCGTCGGCACCAGGCTCACGTGGGTCACGCCTTCATCCATCGCGGCGCACGCGCGTTCGGCATCGAAGCTCGCCTCGAGCGCGATCGACGCCCCGTAGAGCGCGCAGCGATAGAGCATCGCGAGACCGCCGACGTGAAAGAGCGGCAAGGTTCCCAGCCAGCGCTGCGTGGGTTCACCACCGAGCCTCTCGGCGTTTGCTCGAGCCGAAGCGGTGAAGTTCGCGTGGGTCAGCTCGACCAGCTTGGCGGCTCCGGTGGTGCCTGAGGTGAAGAGCGCGGCAGCGACTTCTGAGGCAACTGAGGCCCTCACCCCGAGCCTCTCCCGAAGGGAGAGGGAGAGCGCTCCCGGCAAGTCTCCAAACGACACCCTCGCGTCGAGCCGCTCGAGCAACGGCGCGAGCTCATGACTGGTGAGCCGCGCGTTCAGGGGGACGAACACCGCGCCCCGCCGGGAAGCCGCGAAGAACAGCCACGCCAGCTCAGGGCAATTCCACGCACGCACCGCGACGCGATCACCGGCAGCCACGTCGAGCGAGTCGGTGAACGCAGCGACTTCTCGATCGGCCTCAGCCCACGTGTACGTGCGCCCCTGAAAGATCAGCGCAACAGAATCAGGACGGGCCCGGGCCGCCAGCGCCACAGGGCACTCGCGATTCAAGGAACACCCCACCCCGTGGCCTGCGGGAGCGTGATCTCGCCTTCGAACGGCGTGAACGGATCGGGCTGCATTCCCTGAAACAACTCCACCGTCGACAGGCCGTGGGCCCAATTCGCGCTCGGCAACACCGCGGCCAGATGCGACGCCGCAGCTCGCGCGATCGGCCCATCCATCAGCGTGGTCACGTACGCGCTCACACCCGAATCATGCGCCTGCTGCGCGACCGCGAGCGACCGCACCAGGCCTCCCAGCGCCGCGGGCTTGAGCACCACCACGTCGGCCGCCGCGCGCGGATCCTTCTCCAACAACCGCGGCAGCACGTTCGACAGCAGCATCGTTTCGTCGGCCGCGATCCGGCACGGCGTGAGGTGGCGCAGCCGGCGCAGCCCCTCGACGTCGTTCGGAGAAACGGGCTGCTCACACACCTCGAGCCCCAGCGCCTCGAGCCCGCGCAGCGCGGAGCGGGCCGTGGCCTCACTCCAACCGCCGTTGGCATCGATGCGGATCTGCACGTTCGGCCCCACGGCTCGGCGCACGGCGAGCAAACGCTGCGCTTCGATCGCGAGGGGGCGCGCCGCGACCTTGAGCTTCACCACGCGGAAGCCATCACGCACGGCACGCTCAGCCGACGCCGCGAGCCCCGCGGCGTCATCGCCTTCGAGCAGCGCGTTGACCACGAAATGAGAACGAAGCACCGGCCCCAGCAACGTCGCGACCAGCACGCCTTTGCGCAAAGCGAGGTGCTCGAGCAGCGCGCACTCTGCTGCGTGCCGTGCGGCCGGGGTCGAGGCGAGCCCCTCGATGGCCTTGGCGATCTCCTCCACCGTGTCGGGCGCCTTGACGATCTCGAAACGTTGCAGCGCAGCGAGCGCGGCTTCGGGGGTCTCCGTGCCGAACGACGCCATCGGCATCGCATCACCACGACCCCGCACGCCGTCGGCGACGAAGGCGACCTTGAAACCCACGCGTTCATCCATCGGGCCACGAGCCGTCTGAATGGGCTTCTTGAGCCAGAGCGTGAAGGGCTCGATCTCGAGCTTCATTGAGTGAGTCCTGCGGCAAAGAGGAGTCCGAAGATCAACTGCAGGCGCGCCGTGCCTGCCAGCGCCGCGTTCAACGCAGCGCCGGTCTGATTGAAGAGCAACTTCAGCGGTGGAATCGCCAGCGGAATGGCGAGCCAACTGAGCATCACGAACGGGCTCGCCGCGTCGGAGAGCCAGAGGCCCAGCGGCAGCAGCGCGCTGACCACCAGGCAGCTCACGTACTCGGCCTTGCCGAACGTCGAGCCGAACCGCACCACGAGCGTCTTCTTGCCCGCGGCCGCGTCGGTCTTCTCGTCACGCGTGTTGTTCACCGCGAGCAGCGCGACGCCGAGCAGACCGACCGGAATCGCCGCCAGCAACGCCGTCACCGGCAACGTGCGCGCCTGGACGAAGTAGGTGCCGCCCACCGCGACGAAGCCGAAGAACACGAGCACGAAGACGTCGCCGAGCCCGTTGTACGCGAGCGGAAAAGGGCCGCCCGTGTACGCGTAGCCGGCGGTCAACGAGCAGAGCCCGATCACCACCAGCGGCCAGCCCGCGACGGACACCAGATACAGGCCCACGCAGAACGCGAGCGCGAAGCAGGTCATCGCGCCCATGAAGACAGCCCGCGGAGAGAGCCAGCCCTGCTGCGTCGCGCGAGGCGGGCCCAGCCGGTCGACGGTGTCAGCCCCGCGCTTGAAATCGAAGTAGTCGTTCACCAGGTTGGTGCCGACCTGAATGAACAACGCGCCGATCAACGCGGCGAGAGCCGGCAGCAGCGCGAAGACGTGGTCGCGATACGCGAGGGCTGAACCCACGGCCACGGGCACGACACCCGCGACCAGCGTTCGGGGACGCGTGGCGAGGAACCAGGCTGTCAGGGTCGAAGGTCGGCTCACGGAGCCAGCCCCTCTGGCTCAGAAAGCCACTTCGGTGCGAGGAAAGATCGCAGCTCGGCCGAATACGCTGCAGGGCACTCGAGATGCGGCGCGTGGCCCGAGCCAGAGAAGGTGACCCGCCAACCCATCGGCAGATCCATCGCCATCTGCCGCGCGAGCCGGGTGTATTTCGCGTCTTGCGAGCCGGTCATGAGCAGGGTGGGAACTCGCAGGCCCTGCAGCATCGGCCAGAGATCGGGTTGAGCCCCCTGCCCCAGCTGCCGCAGCGCGGAAGCGAGGCCCTCGGCCGTGTGGCTCGAACGTCGCGCTCTCAACGCCTGCTGCTCGACCACGGGGAGCGCGCGCAGACCGTCGAACATCGGCAACGACTCCCAGTGATTGACGAACGCGTCGACGCCGTTCGTGCTGATCAACTCGGCGAGCGCTTCGTCAGCGCGTCTTCTCAGCACACGATCGTGACGGCGGCGAAGTCCGGGCGCGCAGGATTCAAGCACGAGGCGCTCCACCCGGTTCGGGGCAGCCGCGGCCACCGCGAGCGCGAGACGTGCGCCTTGCGAGTAGCCGATCAACACGGTGCGATCCGAGAGCAGCTGGGTGATCGCGGCGACCGTGTCGTCCCAGCTCGCGCCCGGAGTTTCGCCATGCCCAGGCAACGTGACGCAAGTGGCGCTCAGCAGCTCGCCCAGCAGGGGCTCGAGGTGATCGAACGAACGCGCCGATCCGGTGAAGCCGTGAAGAAAGAGCGCCTTCGTCGGGCCGGTTCCCCAGCCGGTGGTCTCGAGCTTCATGACGCCACCTCAGCGAGCTTCGCGAAGAGCGCGCGGTGGGCGTCGACGTTTTCGTTTCGTTGCGTGCAGACCTCGATGAGGTGCAGCCCGCCTTCGAGGCAACGCGTCACCGTGCGGCCGAAGCGGGTGAGATCCGTCGGGCGGTGCAAGGTCGCGTTGGCCAGCGCGGCGACGTGGGTGAGGTCGACTCCGTGCGGGGTGCCGAAGAGCTCTTCGAAGTGCGGCGTGCGGCCGGCGATGGGGAGGAAATGGAAGATGCCCCCTCCGTCGTTGTTCACCACCACCACGGTGAGGTTGAGGTGGTGACGGCGCGCGATCAACAGGCCAGAGAGATCGTGCAGCGTCGCCACGTCGCCGATCAGCAGCGCGGTCGGGCGAGCCGTGCCGGCGGCGACTCCGAGAGCGGTGGAGGTGATGCCGTCGATGCCGTTCACCCCGCGGTTGGTGAAGACTCGCAGCGGGTGCGGACTCGTCGAGAACGCGTCGACGTCGCGGATCGGCATCGAACTGGAGAGAAAGACCGAGGTGTGCGGCGGCAACGCGGCGATGAACTCGCGCGCGATCAGGGGCTCGGTGATTTCTTTCGGGACTCTCGACAATGCGCCCATCACCGCGTCTTGCGACTTCTTCCAGCTTTGGTGCCAGGTCTTCCCCTCATCCCCACCCTCATTTCCCCTCTGTTCCATCGGCCCCGAGGCCTTGGCCCCGAGCGGCGAGGGAGAGAAGTGGATCACCTGTTCCACTCGGTGCTGGGGATCGAACTGTGCGCCGTCGTCCGTGAACTGGAAGATGCGTGCACCGCAGGTGTCGAGCCACGCTTGCGGTGCCTTGGCGGTCAGCCCGCCTCCGAAACGCAGCACCACGTCGGGCTTCATCGAGGCCGCGAACTTCGGATTTCGCAGCAACGTGTCGAGCACCGTGATCGCCCCGGGAAAACCGAAACGCGCGTTGGAGGCCGCTTCCGCGACCACCGGGAACCCCAGCCGCGTGCCGAGCTCGTGCACCCACGTTCCGAAGTCGTCGTTCCGTTCACGGGGCCCGCACACGATGAGCCCGCGCTGCGCCCCCGCGATCGCCGCGTTCACCACGGTCAGCTCCGGCGTCGCGGCGACCTTCGCGAACGAAGTCGAGACCGGATTGAGCACCAGCGCGGGCGAGCCCTCGATCGGCGCCAACGGCTCGCGGAACGGAACGTTGAAGTGCACCGCCCCTCGCGTCGAGCACGCCAGGTGAACCAGCCGCGATGTGACCGCAGCGAGGTGAGTGAGGCCTTCGTCATCGGGAGCAGGCAACGCCTCGGCCCCGCGCACGTAGCGGCCGAACATGCCGACCTGAGGAATGGTCTGCGGCGCACCGAAGCCGTGCAGCTCCCACGGGCGATCAGCGGTCAAGATGACCAGCGGCGTGCCGCCCTGATCGGCCTCCATGATGGCCGGGAGAAAGTGCGCACCCGCGCTGCCCGAGGTGCACACCACCGCGGCCGGCGTCCCGGTCGACTTGGAGAGCCCGAGCGCAAAGAAGGCCGCGCTGCGTTCATCGATCACCGACCAGCACTTCACGTCGGGGCGATCCGCGATCGCCAACGCGAGGGGCGTCGAGCGGCTGCCGGGCGCGATCACCGCGTGCTTCACGCCACCACCCACCAGCGCGCCGATCAGCGTCGCGGCCCAGCGCTGGTTGAGGTTCTCACTCATCGTGCACTCCGAGCGCAGGCAGCATCGCTTTCGACTTGCGCTCCGTCTCCAGCCACTCGGCTTCGGCCGTGCTTCCCGCCACGATGCCGGCGCCGACGAAGACCTGCGCGCGCGCGCCCGAGATCAAAGCTGAACGAAGCGCGACCGCGAGGGTGAGCCCACCCGGCCCCATCGTGCCCACTGCGCCCGTGTACCAACCGCGCGAGAAGCCCTCGTTGACACGCAGCCACTCCAGCGCCGCGGCGCGAGAACGGCCTGCGACGGCCGGCGTGGGGTGAAGCGCCCGCGCCACGTCGAGCGCCCGGATGCCCGGCTTCAAGGTCGCCTGGATCGGCGTGAAGAGATGGTCGACGTTGGCCAACACCTTCACCCGGGGGATCGCCGCCACCTTGAGCTGTGCCGCAAAAGGCGTGAGCGATTCACGAATGCCATCCACCACCGATTGGTGCTCGCGGCGATCCTTGTCGCTCTGCATCAGCCGGAAGCCGTCGCCGCCCGCCGCCGTCCCTGCCAACGCATCGGTGGAGAAGGAGCTGCCGCAGGCCTCGCACAACGACTCCGGTGAGGCGCCCACGAACGCCCGCCCATCGCGGCCTCTGACCAGGAACGACCAACACTGCCGGTGCCGCGCCTCGAGCGACTTGAGCACCGCCCGCTCGGCGAAGGGTTGATCGCTCTCGAGCTCGATCACCCGCGCCAGCACCACCTTCTCGAACCTGCCGCCCGCGATGGCGCTGAGCGCCGCCTCGACCCGCGCGTCCCAGAACTTCCGGCTGCCGGGAATCAGCCGCGCCTTTGCCGAGCTGGTGATGGCCTCGACCTCCTGCACCCGATCGAGCCGGGCCTCGAGCGCCTGAATCGAGGTGCCCGCGGGGCCGAACGCCGCCATCCACGGCCGCGCGCCGTCCCACCAGGCGAGCACTTCCGGGAGGATCCACCGCTCGCCGTCAAAACCATCCCACGCGCGTTCGGGGTCGAAGGCCCAGCCGCCGAACCACGGCCCCGGCGGCGCGACCGGAGGCTGCATGGAGAGCCAGGTGACGTCGCCGCCGCCCTCTCCTGCGACCCCGAGCCCTGTGACATGAAGGGTTCGTGATGGGTTCGACCAGAACACCGAAAGCGGCTCAGGCCCCAACCGGAGTAACGCCCCGATGTGAGCAGGTCGCGCGATGCCCACGTACTGCATTCTGGCGAGGTCGTTCCCCACGGCGCAGTTGTCTTCTAAGGCATTGCCGCTATAGATGCATCACCAAGTTCAAAACGGCTTGAACTGGTTGAACAGGAGCGCGCATGGCTTCGCATGAGGCGACGAAGGTACTGAGAGCGGCGGGCGAAGCGACCATCCAGGTGTCGCTCGGCTCGGGCGTCACGTTGGGTGATGGCCGCTTCACGGTCATCGCGGGGCCCTGTGCTTTGGAGAACGCGGACCAGGTCGAGAAGTCGGCCACCGCGGTGAAGCAGGCCGGCGCGCACGTGCTCCGCGGTGGCGCGTTCAAGCCCCGTACTTCTCCGTATGCCTTTCAGGGCCTGGGCGAGATGGGCCTCAAGCTGCTGGCCGAACAGGGCAAGCGCCACCGCATGCCGGTGATCTCCGAGGTGATGGACGTCAGCCAGCTCTCGCTGATGATGGACTACGTCGACGTGCTGCAGATCGGCGCGCGCAACATGCACAACTTCTCGCTGCTGCGTGAGGTGGCCAAGACCCAGCGCCCGGTGGTGCTCAAGCGCGGCTTCGGCGCGACGCTCGAGGAGTGGCTGCACGCGGCCGAGTACCTGCTCGATGGCGGCAACGACCAGGTGATCCTCTGCGAACGAGGCATTCGCAGCTTCGACACCACCCTGCGCAACACGCTCGATCTCGCGGGCATGGCCTGGGTGAAGGAGCGCTCGAAGCTCCCGGTGATCGTCGACCCTTCGCACTCCACCGGGGTTCGTTCGCTGGTGATCCCCATGGCGCTGGCCGCCGCGGCCGCCGGAGCAGATGGGCTGATGGTCGAGGTGCACCCCACGCCCGAGACCGCGTTGTGTGACGGGCCTCAGGCGCTCACGCCGGCGATGTTCGGCTCGTTGATGCAGACGTTGCCGGGCCTGCTCCAGGCGACGGGCCGGAAACTCTCGGGCTACGAGGCCCTCACCGCGGTGGGATCATGAGCGAACAGGTTCACCAGATGTTCACGCAGATCGCGCCGCGGTACGACGCGACCAACGACGTGCTCTCGATGGGCGTTCACCGCATCTGGCGCCGGGTGGCGGTGAAGCGGTCGGGCGTGCAAGCCGGTGACTCGGTGCTCGACTGCGCCACCGGTACGGGCGATCTCGCGCTCGCCTTCAAGCGGGCCGTGGGTCCCACGGGCACGGTGATCGGCACCGACTTCAACGCGGGCATGCTCAGCTTCGCGCCCAGGAAGGCGGCCGACGCGGGCCTCGACGTGAAGTTCGAGGTGGCTGACGCGATGAAGCTTCCCTACGAGTCGGCGCGGTTCACCGTGGCGTCGATCTCATTCGGCATCCGCAACGTGGATGATCCCAAGGCGTGCGTGGCTGAGCTGGCGCGCGTGGTGAAGCCGGGCGGCCGGGTGGTGGTGCTGGAGTTCGGCCAACCCAGGGGGCTCTTCGGCGCGTTGTTCCGCTTCTACGCGAAGCACATCATGCCGCTGCTTGGGCAACTGCTCACGGGCAGCCGGGCGGCGTATGAGTACCTGCCGCGCACGATGGCCGCGTTCCCCGCGGGCGATCGGTTCACCGCGATGATGAACGAGACGGGGAAGTACGCGAAGGCCGAGGCTCACCCACTGCTCTGGGGTCTGGCCTACGTGTACGTCGGCACGGTCAGCTGATCAGCCGTCCGACTCATCAAAATCCCCCAGTTCACCCAATCCACCGCTCTCCCTCTCACCGAGGGGGACAGGGTTGTCGAGCGCCTGCTTCCCCACGTCGAACCGAAACCCGGCGCGCATCAGCACCGCCAGATCCTTCTGCCGACGCGCGGGATCAACCCCGAGCCGCTTCTTCTTCACGAGAGCGCGCGCATCCTCCAGTCCCCGAACCGGCGCCGCTTTCTTCGCCACCACCACGTCCGGTACGAACGACCCGGGAAACGCGATCACCTGGCCCGTCTCGCCTGACCGCGGCACCTGACCCGAACGAGGCGTGAGCTGCACCACCCGCCCCGCCTCGACCACCTCTTCCTCAGCCGAAGCCGCGAGCGCGCGCCGGGCCAGGTCAGAGCCAAACCCCGCCCGCATCAGCACCGCGAAGTCCTTCTGCTTGCGCTCCGGATCGCGCCCCAGGCGCTTGCGCTTGACCAACATGCACGCGGCCTCGAACTCCTGCTCCGGCGTGCTGATGGCCGACTTCGCCGCGAGCGAAGGCTCGATGCCCTTCTCGCGCAGCTTCATCTGAATCACCCGGCTGCTCTTGCCCTGCCGATGGAGCGACGCGGTCTTCGACTCTGCGAACCGCGCGTCATCGACGTACCCGTTCTTCTCCATGTGAGCGACCACCCCGTCGACGATCGCCTTCACCGCCACCGGGTCGCCGCCCTTCGCCCGCAGCGCCAGCTTCACCTTGCGCTCCAGCATCTGCACCAGCCCCTTGCGGCTGGCGGAGTGCTTGCGCAGGTAGAACAGCGCGACGTTGGTGAGCGACTTTTCGGAGAGGTGTTTCACGAGGCCCCACGTCTACTCCAGCCGACCGACAAACGATCAGCGCAGGTACGCCTGGGTTGCGCCACCTCCACCGAGCGCGTGACCCGCCGCACCGACACGGCGTCATTTGGTGCGGAAAGAGAAAAACCGCCGTTCACCTCTCGGTGACGGCGGGCGGGGCTGCCAGGCGCAGAAGACTGCGCGCGGCGGCTGTTACTTGGTGCACATCGTGGTGGTGCGCTCGGCCTGGCACGCGCAGCTCAGCTCGGTGCAGCTGCTCTTCTTGGCCTCGGTGAGGCACGCGTCGACGTTCGCGGCGGCGATCTTGGTCGGGTCCTGACCGTCAGCGTCACAAGCGGTCAGCGCAATCGCCACCGTGGTGTTGGTCGGGGTGCAGGTCGCGACGCACGCGAGGTTTCACCCCTTCAGATACCTGCCGAGCGCGGCGACGAGGTGCTCGAACACGATTCGCACGCGTCGCACGCTGCGTTGATCCTCATGCATCACCACGAACGTCTCGAGCGGGTACTCGATGCTCGGGAGCACGCGCCGCAGGCCTTTCGTCCTCCGCGCGAGCGGCACCTGGCATACCCCGATGCCGAGCCCAGCCCGCACCGCCGCGAGCTGGGCTCCGTCTGAGTCGGTGCGAATGGCGAAGTCCTTCGCGCGGGCCGCCACCCCGAAGCTGGCCAGCAATCGAAGCTGGTCCTGGGCGCGATCGGCGCCGATGAGCGCGTGGCCCTTGAGCAGCGCCTCGGGCTGCCGTGGCGGGGGGTGGTCGGCCAGGTAGTCCTCGTGTGCGAACAGCCCGAGGGGGATCACCCCCACCCGCCGCGCCACCAGGGAGGCCTGGGTCGGCGCCGTCATCCGCACCGCCACGTCTGCGTCGCGCCGGAGCAGATCTTCCAGCCGGTTCGACAAAGCCAACTCGAGCGCCAGCGCGGGCCACTTCGCGCGCAGCGGACCGAGCGTCGAAGGAATCACCTCGAGCCCGATGATCTCGCTCGCGGTGACTCGCACCGTGCCTTCCTCCGCTTCCAGCGGGGCCGAGGTCGCGCGAACGAGCGCCCGGGCCGACGCCGACATCGCCTCTGCGTGTGGCTGCGTCGCGCGCGCCGCGTCGGTGGGCACCAGCCCGTTGGGTGCGCGCGTGAAAAGCACCACGCCCAGCGCCCGCTCCAGCGCCTCCACGCGGCGTCGCACCGTGGGCTGGGCGACGGAGAGCGAGCGGGACGCCCCCGAGAGGCTCCCGGTGCGCATCACGGAGAGAAAGGTCTCGTACAGCTCCCACGACGGCTCGGGCGTGCTCATCAAATGATGATGAGCGACTCAACTCATTTGGACAATGGTGACATGCGGCCGGGGAGCGCATGGTGGCTTCATCGAACGCCACTCCCGGCGAACGAACCCGAAGGAATGCACGCCATGACCGCAGCCACCGCCACCGCGACCACCACCGCCGTTCACCTCGAGCCGGGCCGCGCGGCCGAGCTGCCGGGCTCCGTGCACGGGACCCCGAAGCTGCTGCTCCGGCTCGAGGGCTTGGCGATGTTCGCCGCGGCCCTCGCCGGCTTCCACGCGCTGGGTGGAGGCTGGGGGCTCTTCGCCGCGCTCTTCCTCGTGCCCGACCTCTCGCTGCTCGGGTACCTCGCGGGCACGAAGGTGGGCGCGGTCGTCTACAACGCGGGGCACAGCCTGATGGGCCCGCTGCTGCTGGCCGCGCTCGGCCTGCTCTGGGGCGCTCCGATGACGTGGCTGCTCACCCTCATCTGGGTGGCTCACATCGGCTTCGATCGAATGGCGGGGTACGGGCTCAAGTACTCGACGGGGTTCGGCGCGACGCACCTGGGCAGGGTCGGCCGCGGAGCGCGGGCTGCTTGAAGGGCCTCTCGCACTTCGATCTGAACCTGACGCTCGCCGTCACTTCAGCCGGTAGTCGGCCTCCACCGCGTTGTGGTCCGAGTGCCCGCCCCGCACGATGTCGTGCGAGAGCAGCTTGAGCTTGTCCTTCATGGTGGTCTGGGTGAGGAAGTGGTCGATGAAAGAGGGGCCGTGCGTGCCGCCCGGGCCCAGGCCCTTGCGGCCGAGCTGCTGCCAGTTCGAACGCAGGTGAGCCGCTTCGAGGATCTTGCGGGGCCAGGTGCCCCGGCTCGGGCTGGTGTTGAGGTCGCCGCCGATGATCACCGGCCCGTGCTTCGACAAGCGTTCGGTCAGCTTCGCCAACTCGCTGAACTGGTGCTTCGACACGCGGTCGACCAGCGGCGTCAGCTTCGGGCCCCGGTTGTGCGCGATGGTGTGAACCGAGACCGTGGTGAAGACCTTGCCGGTCTTGCGATCCTTCAGGCGCACCCAGGTCGCGTTGTGCGCCGGGTAGGTCTTGCGACCCGCGATGCCGTCGACGGCGTCGTTGATGCGGTGCTGGCCGGAGTCCACCTTCTGGTACTTCCGGCGGTCCCAGATGATGGGCTCCTCAGCCCAGCCCTTGGCGCTGACGTGGCCCCAGCCCTGGTTGCCGATCCACGTGAAGAGGTCCCGGTGGCCGGCATTGAACTCCTGCAGGTTGATGACGCCGTTGCGGCGCATCAGGCGGCTCAGGTCTTCTTTCGTCTGCGCGTCGGAGGTCTTGAAGAGCACGTTGTACGTGGCGATCTCGAGGCGCGAGGCGCGGGGCGGCTCCCGGCGTGCCGCAGAGGACGTGTTGGCAGTGAGGCGCATGCGAACTTGTCGTCCCGCGCCAAGCCCGAGATCGTCCGGCGGCTGTCAATTCCGTTGGCAGTTTCTCCAGGCGAGCCCTTGAGTTGGCCGGGATCCAGGTTGAACCGCGGTCTTCAAGCGCCGTCGGGCATCCCTGCAGACCTCAGGGCGTCGCGCTGGTGGTGCTCGAGCAGGTGCCGGCCGGCTGACCGGCATCGACCCACCGTTCGACCGCCGCGATCTCGGCGGCCGTGGCGCGCGGCCCTGCGTACGCCGGAGGCATCGGAAACTGCGTGTCCTTCATCCGCTCGACGCTGCGCGCGCCCAGCGTGCCCCCGCGAAAGCTCTCCTCGAGCAGATCGGCGCGGGTCACCAGCGAGTCGGGAGCGCCGCTGCCCGGCGTGGGGCCGTGACAACTCAGGCAGTGTTTGGCCAGCACCTGCGCCACCTCGCACGGCAGGTCGCCCGTCGGCGCCACGCCCGCGTCAGGCACGGTCGTGTCGGCACCGACCGGCGCGGCAGCGAGCGGTTGCTCCGGCCCCTGCTCGGTGGCGGGCCCGCAGGCAGCGAGAGAAAGGGCGAGGAAGAGAGCGGTGAGGCGAGACGTCATGGCGGCTCCAGGGTTCGGGTGGAAGGGGCGCGTTCTCCACTGCTGCGCTCCACCCGTGAACTCACCGGACTCACGAAGATCCCCCGCTCGACCTATTGCGCTGCGGCTCCTTTTGCCAAAGCGAAGCGCCGTTGCAGCCAACGCGAGACGAGGCCCAGCGCGATCACGCCCACCGCGGCAGTGATCACCCGGTACGCCGCGGCCTCCTTCGCGCCGTCGACCCCGTCGGCCAACGCCGCGGCCAGTTGCGTGTAGATGAGGCAGTTGGGCACCAGGCCCACCGCGTTGCCCACCACCCAGTCGCGCCAGCGCATCGGTGAAGCGCCGCCCGCAAGGTTCACCAGCGGGAAAGGAAACGGCAGCTGGCGAACCATGATGGTGGTGAGCGCTCCGCCGTGATCGAGCTCACGCAGGAGCCACGCCGCGCCTCGTTGCCGCAGCCAGCGCGTGAGCTCGTCACCGGCGACCCAGCGCCCGACGAGGAAGTGCACATTGGCCCACACATTGGCCGCGCCCCAGACCACCAACCAGCCCGGCCAGAAGCCCCAGGTCACGCCCGCGGTGATCATCATCGCCACCGCCGGCGTGAAGAGCGACGTGGCCAGCCCGAAGATCAGGAAATAGAGGGGGATGGCGGCCGCTGAGTTTCCCAGCGAGCGCAGCGTGGCGATCACCGTGGCCGCTTCGAAGTGCGCGCCGAGTGAGCTGCGCCCGATAACGGCCCCGGCCGCGATGAGCACGATGAGCAGCAGAAGCTTTGCCCGCGACGACACGGCCGGGGCTTCTACTCTTTTTCGTTGAAAGTACCGGGGCCGCGTGAAAACTCTGCGGCATGGCCAAGGAATCGCTGAGCGTCACCGACAACCGCACCGGCAAGCAGTACGAGATGCCGATTGAGAATGGCTGCGTCAAGGCCATCGACTTCCGCAAGATCAAGGTCAGCGATCAGGACTTCGGCCTGATGTCGTACGACCCCGCGTTCCTGAACACGGCGAACTGCAAGTCGGCGATCACCTTCATCGACGGCGACGTCGGCATCCTCGAGTACCGCGGGTACCCGATCGATCAGCTCGCCGAGAAGTCGACGCACCTCGAAGTGAGCTACCTGCTGATGAACGGCGAACTGCCCAACAAGGTGCAGCTCGACGAGTTCACCACCAAGATCACCACGCACACGTACGTGCACGAGAACATCAAGTCCTTCATGGACGGGTTCCGCTACGACGCGCACCCGATGTCGATGCTCGCGTCGACCGTCGCCGCGCTCTCCAGCTTCTACCCCGAAGCGAAGAACGTGAAGAACCGCGAGGTGCGCCGCGCCCAGATGATGCGGCTCATCGCGAAGATGCCCACCCTCGCGGCGTTCTCGTACCGCCACAGCCAGGGCCTGCCGTACGTCTACCCGAACAACGATCTCGGCTACACCGAGAACTTCCTCACGATGGTCAAGAGCATCGGCAAGCCCAACTGGCGCCCGCACCCGGCGCTGGTGAAGGCGCTCGACCTGCTCTTCATCCTCCACGCTGATCACGAGCAGAACTGCTCCACCACCGCGACGCGCGTCGTGGGCAGCTCGGAAGTCGACCCGTACTCGGCCGTCGCGGCCGGCATC
The DNA here is from genome assembly GCA_030695565.1 of Archangium sp. Taxonomy (GTDB): domain Bacteria; phylum Myxococcota; class Myxococcia; order Myxococcales; family Myxococcaceae; genus Archangium_A. The sequence continues at coordinate 23,634 of JAUYRZ010000080.1, read as the reverse complement.
ACCGCGCTCTACGGCCCGCTCCACGGCGGCGCCAACGAGGCCGTGCTGCGCATGATCCGTGAGATCGGCGACGTGAAGAACGTTCCCGAGTTCATCAACCGCGTGAAGGGCGGAGACGGCACCAAGCTCATGGGCTTCGGTCACCGCGTCTACAAGAACTACGATCCCCGCGCGAAGGTCATCAAGAAGGCGTGCGAAGACGTCTTCGAAGTCACCGGCAAGAACCCTGCGCTGGAGATCGCCGTCGAGCTCGAGCGCATCGCCTTGCAAGACGAGTACTTCGTGAAGCGCAAGCTCTACCCGAACGTCGATTTCTACTCGGGCCTCATCTACGAGGCGATGGGCTTCTCCGCCGACTTCTTCACCAACCTGTTCGCCATTCCCCGCACCGTGGGTTGGGTGAGCCAGTGGGAAGAGATGATCACCGACGACGAGCAGAAGATCGCTCGCCCCCGCCAGGTGTTCACCGGCAAGCGCAAGCGCGACTACGTCGGCATCGACAAGCGCTGAGGCAATTCGCTCCGCCCGCGGCCACCTTCTCTCGGAAGGTGGCCGTTTTCATTTGAGGCGACCTACTTCAGGTACAGCCGCTCGATCGCCGCTTCGTATTTCTGCGCGACGATCTTCCGTCGCACCTTCAAGGTGGAGGTCAGTTCTCCCCCTTCGATGGTGAAGTCGTGAGGCAGCACCTCGAAGCGTTTGATGCTCTCGAAACGCGCCACCCGCGGGTTCACCTCGCGGTCGATGGCCTCGCGCAGGTAGGCCTTGAAAGGCTCGCTGCTTACCAACGCCCTGGGCTCCAGCGGGAACCCCTTCTTCTTCGCGAAGGCGACCACCCGCTCGGGATCGATCGCCAGCAGGGCCACCAGGTAGTTGCGCCCGTCACCGACCACCATGGCGTTGCCGATGGGGTCGATGCCCTTGAGCAGCCCCTCCAGGTTGCTGGGCGAGGTCTTCTTGCCGCCGCTGGTGACGATGATCTCCTTCTTACGCCCGGTGATCTGCAGGAAGCCGTCTTCATCGAGCACGCCCACGTCGCCCGAGTGCAGCCAGCCGTTCTGAATCAGCTCGGCGGTGGCCACCTCATCCTTGAAGTAGCCCATGCAGACGTTGCCGCCGCGCACGAGGATCTCTCCGTCTTCCGCGATGCGCACCTCGACGCCCGGCATGGGGCGCCCGAGCTTGCCCAGCTTCATGGCGCCCCGGGCGCTGACCGAGGTCGGCCCTGTCACCTCTGACTGCCCGTAGATCTCCGCGATCGGCAGATCGAGCGAAGCGAAGAACTCCAGCACCTCCTTCGCGATGGGCGCGGCGCTGGTGGCCAGCAGGTGCGCCTGGTCGAGGCCGATGCGGGCCTTGAGCGGCGCGAACACCAGCCGCTGCGCCAGCGCGTACTGCGCCTGCAACGTGATGGAGGACTGCCGGTGCGACATCGCGTCGTCGTGGAACCGCGTGGCCACGCTGCGGGCCCAGGCGAGCACCCGGCGGCGGTTCTTCGGCTGCGTGGCGATGCCGGCTTCCGCCTTCGCCTTGAACTTCTCCCAGACGCGCGGCACGCCCAGGAACAACGTGGGCCGCACCTCGCGCAGGTTCTCCGGCAGCTTCTCGAAGCTCTGCGCAAAGTAGACCTGCAGCCCGTTGATGAGCGGCCCGTAGATCGAGCAGACCTGCTCGGCGATGTGCGAGAGCGGCAGGTACGAGACGATGGTGTCGCCCAGCGCGATCGGGTGACAGCGCGAGAGCTGAACCGTGGTCCAGCAGAGGTTGTGATGCGAGAGCATCACGCCCTTGGGGTGGCCGGTGGTGCCCGAGGTGTAGATGAGCTGCGCCAGCGTTTGCGGGTCGAGCGCCTCGAGCCTCGCGTAGTAGTCGGCTTCGTTCGCGCGCGCGCCCAGCTCGAGCACCTCGGCGAAGGTGAGCACCCCTTCACGCGGCACCGCGGGCGCATCCATCACGATGATGTGTTTGAGCGCAGGCAACTGGCCACGCACCGACAAGAGCGTCTCGAGGTAGCCCTCGTTCTCCACCAGCGCGATGGAGGCCTCGCAGTGGCCGGTGACGTAGGCCACCTGCTCGGCCGACGCGGTGGTGTACACCCCGACGCCCACGCCGCCCGAGGCCATCGAGGCCAACGCAGCGACCACCCACTCCTCCCGGTTGAAGCCCATCACCGTGAGCGCCTGCTTCGGGGCAAAGCCCAGCGACTGGAGCCCCAGCGCAAAATCACGCACCCGTTGCGCGTATTGCCGCCACGAGGTGGGCACCCAGCTCTCACCCCGTTTGGTCCACAGGGCGGGCTCGTCCTTCAGCCGCTCGGCCACTTCGTGCAACTGGTGAACCATCGTCTTGGGGATCTTGAGAGACATTTCAGGGCACAGCGTTCTTGAAGGTCGTTGACAGGTCAACGATGACGCCGTTATCTCCGGCGCCTTCATGGCCACCATCGATTTCACCTGTCAGAAGTGCGAAGGCATCTTCGACCTCGACGCCGCAGATCTCATCGACGCCACCGAGAAGCTCGCGTGCCCTCACTGCGACAACAAGCTCACCAAGACCGCGAACGAAGAGTTCAGCGCGGCGTTGGGCGAGCTCACCACCCAGGTCGCGGCGATCGCCAAGAAGTTCTCGGTCGCGCTCGAGATCGAGACGGCTGATCTGCCCGCTGCGGTGATCGAAGACGATGAGGACGACGACGAGGAAGATGACGACCTCGACGACGATGATGATGATGACGACGACGATGATGATGACGAAGACGAGGAAGAAGACGACGACGACAAGTAGCTGATCGTCTCGCTCTCCACGAAGCCCCGGTTCCCTTGATGGGCGCCGGGGCTGTTTTTTGGGTCGCTCCGCCTCGGCGCATCTTCCGCTTCGCTTCAGCTGCGCTCGCCCAGCGTTCCGCTGGACCGGCTCTGCTCCGGTTTTTGGGTCGCTCCGCCTCGGCGCATCTTCCGCTTCGCTTCAGCTGCGCTCGCCCAGCGTTCCGCTGGACCGGCTCTGCTCCGGTTTTTGGGTCGCTCCGCCTCGGCGCATCTGCTCCGGCCCGCAAAGGAAAAGCCCGGCCCCCCTCCCAGAGGTCACCGGGCTTTCCCCCCTTCAGGCCGACGTCACCTGAAGCAGTTCAGAACTTGCTGGCGAGATCCGACACGAGCGGGATGGGGAACCGTTCACCCTTGAGCGCCTTGGTGACGCCCATGATCACCGCCACCACGTAGCCGATGAAAGCGACGCAGCCGACGAGCTGGCCGATGAACGGAATCACCTGGAGGAAGTTCACGATCACCAGGCCAATGAACAACACCAGGCCCTGCTTGGCGTGCCACTTCACGAACTCGCTGTCTTTCACGGTGAGCAGCGGGATGAGGGAGAGCAGGCCCAGGTACGCGAGCACCAGTTGAATCTTGTCCTGCTCGCGAACCGTGTCTCCGCCGACTGACTGAATGTTCTGCTGCTGCTGATCTTGCGGCGTCATGCACGCTCCGTGGGGGTGAAAAACAGAATCTGAATCCTGCTCAGCTGCACTCGACCGGTCAAGGCAAGACCGCTGACTCACCGATGATGGAGAAGTGCTCGAGTGAACCCGACCGCCGCGCCGCTGCCATCAACGTGCCGCGCTCGTGCGTTCTCAACCGCCCGCCTTCCGGCAGCTTCACCGTCACCGAGGTCAACTTTGCCTCACGCAACTGCACCAACACGGCGGCGGCGTTCGCGATGCGCACTTCGGCTGCGGGCGTGGTGCTCACGGCACGTTTTTCGCCCGACTCGGGAGCGGAGAGATCGATGGTGAGGTGGTCGAACGCCCCACCCGGCTCACGCGTGCGCACGAAGGCGACCTCGCCCGATTCGACGCCCCAGCGCAGCAGCCGCGGGAAGACGGTGCCCGTGGCACGGCGGTCGAGATCGCACGCCAGCAACCAGTCGGCGGCGCCTTCGAAGACCACGTAGCGCGCCGCGAGCATCAGCTCTTCGAAGCCCTGCAGCGCGTTGGATTGAGAGAGCACCGACTCGTGAATCTCAGCGACCACCAACGGGTTGATGAACTCGGTGGTGGAAAGCGCCAGCGAGCTGGCCTGCTGGAAGAGCTTCACGCTGGAAAGCGGGGCGAGCTCCTTGTGGAACACGCCCCAGCTGCCGACCACCACCCGCGGAGGCGCCAACGTCGTGGCCAGCGGAGGCGTCAAAAACAGGTCCTGCCAGTCGGACGAGCCCAGCTCGAGCTTCTGGAGGTGACGCAAGACCGGGCTCGAGAGGAACGCACCGAGCCTGGCCGGCGCCTGCGTAGGAGGGACCACGAACGATTTCACCGTTGCCAGCCGGACGTCTCCGTTGAGCGCGGCGAACAGCTCCGAGGGCCGAGAGGGAGCGCACACCAGCTCGTCGACGAACCCGCCCACGAAGCGCGTGCGGTGCAGGTCGGCGAGCGCGGCCAGGGGTCCCAACCACTCCCCGCCGTGGGTCGTGGTGAGCCTGGCCACCCGCCGCCGTTCGGTGAGCGACAGATTGCCCCGGGCCCACAAGGCGATCACCTCGCCGCGCTCGTCGCCCTGCTCCTGAAGCCAGTCGGAAAAAACGAGGCGGAGCGCCCGATCATCAGGTCGCTCCGCCAGTTGTTCCAGGAGAGCCGCTTCGCGATTCATCGCTCCACGCTCTCCTTTCCAAAAAGTGAATCAGCCCAGGAGGGTCTTCACCGCGTCGCGCTCGTCTTCGAGTTCCTTGAGCGTGGCGGCCATCTTACCCTTGGAGAACTCGTCGATATCGAGCCCCTTGACGATCTCGTACTTGCCGCCACCCGAGCAGATGGTGGGGAAGCCGTAGATGATGTCCTTGGGGATGCCGTATTCGCCGTTCGAGGGCACGCCCATGGTGGTCCACTTGCTGCCGGTGCCCTGCCACCAGTCACGCATGTGATCGAGCGCCGCGTTGGCCGCCGAAGGCACCGACGAGATGCCCGACGCGTCGATGATCGCCTTGCCGCGCTGACCGACGGTGGTGATGAACTCGGCCTTGAGCCAGGCCTCGTCCTTCGAGAGCTCCTTCACCGAAGCGCCGCCCGAGGTGGCGAAGCGGATGTCGGGGTACATCGTGGGCGAGTGTTTGCCCCAGACGATCAGCTTCTCGAAGCTGTCGGCCGGCTTGCCCGTCTTCTTCGCGAGCTGGGTCAGCGCGCGGTTGTGATCGAGGCGCAGCATCGCGGTGAAGTTCTCGCGCTTGAGATCCGGCGCGCTCTTCATGGCGATGTACGCGTTGGTGTTGGCGGGGTTACCGACCACGAGCACCTTCACGTCACGCTTGGCCACTTCGTTGAGCGCGCGGCCCTGCGCGATGAAGACGGCTGCGTTCTTCTGGAGCAGATCGCTGCGCTCCATGCCCGGACCACGCGGCGTCGCGCCGACCAGCAACGCCACGTCGATGTCCTTGAAGGCCACCTTGGCGTCGTCGGAGGCGGTCACGCCCTGCAGCAGCGGGAACGCGCAGTCGTCGAGCTCCATGAGGGCGCCCTTGAGGCCCTTCATGGCGCTGAAGGTGACCTTGCCTTCGGCGTCCTTGATGTCGGGCACCTCGAGCAGGCTCAAGATGACCGGTTGATCCTTGCCGAGCATTTCGCCGGCAGCGATTCGATAGAGGAGCTGCGTGCCGATGCGGCCAGCGGCGCCAGTGATTGCGACTTTGACGGGAGCTTTCATGATTTTCGGTCCTGTTCTGGTGAGTGAGGCGACGCGCTCACATGTTCTTGATGATGGCCTGGCCGAACTCGCTGCACTTCAGCTCGGTCGGGTTCAGGCCTTCCTGCTTCATGAGACGGGCGAAGTCGTAGGTGACGGTGCGCTGGCCGATCGCCAGGTCCATCCCCTTCAAGATCAGCTCGGCCGCTTCGTGCCAGCCCAGGTGACGCAGCATCATCTCAGCCGAGAGGATGACGGAGCCGGGGTTGACCTTGTCGAGGTTCGCGTACTTCGGCGCCGTGCCGTGCGTGGCCTCGAAGATGGCGTGGCCGGTGAGGTAGTTGATGTTGCCGCCCGGCGCGATGCCGATGCCGCCGATCTGAGCGGCCAGCGCGTCAGAGAGGTAGTCGCCGTTCAAGTTCAACGTGGCGATCACGTCGAAGTCGTCGGGGCGCGTGAGCACCTGCTGCAGCGTGATGTCGGCGATCGAATCCTTGATCAGGATCTTGCCGGCCTTGAGCTGCTCCTTCTGCTCGGCGTTGGCCGCGTCTTCACCCTTGGCGGCCTTGGTCTTCTCCCACTGCTGCCAGGTGTAGACCTTGTCGCCGAACTCCGCCTCGGCAACGGCGTAGCCCCACTTCATGAAGGCGCCTTCGGTGAACTTCATGATGTTGCCCTTGTGCACGAAGGTGACCGACTTGCGCTTCAAGTCGATCGCGTACTTGATGGCCGCGCGCACCAGGCGCTCGGTGCCATCCTTCGAGACGGGCTTGATGCCGATGCCCGTGGTCTCCGGGAAACGGATCTTCGCGTAGTCCTTCGGGAACTCGGTCTTGATGAACTCGAGCACCTTCTTCGCGCGATCGGTGCCGGCCTCGAACTCGATGCCCGCGTAGATGTCTTCGGTGTTCTCGCGGAAGATCACCATGTCGACCTTCTCAGGCGTCTTCACCGGCGAAGGCACGCCCTTGAAGTACCGAACCGGGCGCAGGCACACGTACAGGTCGAGCTTCTGGCGCAGCGCGACGTTGAGCGAGGTGATGCCGCCGCCGATGGGCGTGGTGAGCGGGCCCTTGATGCCCACCAGGTAGTCGCGGAATGCCTGGAGCGTCTCTTCGGGCAGCCAGTTGTTCTTGAGCTTGAAGGCCTTCTCGCCGGCCAGCACCTCGAGCCACTCGATCTTCTTCTTGCCGCCGTAGGCCTTCTCGACGGCCGCGTCGATGACGGCGACCGAGGCCTTCCAGATGTCGGGGCCGGTGCCATCGCCTTCGATGAAGGGGATGATCGGGTTGTTCGGGACCGTCAGTTTGCCGTTGACCAGCGTGATCTTCTCGCCGTTCGCCATGTTGGAAGACTCCGTGCAGTGTGGGGTGATTTCGCGCGCGGAATGTCTGCCTCTCGGGTGCAATCGTCAACCGGAAGATCACGGTGTCCGACGGCGTTGTCGCACCCCGCGCATCGGTGTAGTCACCACAGCTGATGCAAGCCACCGAACCGCTCCAGTCCCCCTCGGCATTGCTCCGGCTGGATCGCGCGTCAGGCACCCTCAAAGAGCGCAAGTACCAGGTCGCGATCATCGGGGGCCCCGGCATGGGCACCACGCGCGCCATCGAAGGCTCGTTGATGGTCGGCTCGCACCCCGATGCAGGCCTGAGCCTGACCGACACCACCGTCTCCCGGTACCACGTCGAACTCACCGCGCGGCCCGACGGCGTGCGGGTCAAGGATCTCGAGTCGACCAACGGCACGTACTTAGGGGGCGCGCGCATCACCGAGGTGATCGTCGAAGATCAGGCCACCTTGAGCCTGGGGAAGACCATCCTCAAGGTGAGCATGGTCGAGGCTGACCTGGGCAAGCCCGCTGAGCAGGCGGTCTTCGGTTCGGCCATCGGCGCGAGCAAGGCGATGAAGCAGCTCTTCGGCATCCTCGACAAGGTGTCGCCTTCCGACTCCACGGTCTTGCTGCTGGGGGAAACGGGTACTGGCAAAGAAGTGATGGCCAAGGCCATTCACGCCAAGAGCAAACGCGGCACGCGGCCCTTCGTGGTGGTCGACTGCGGCTCGGTCGCACCCACGCTGATCGAGAGCGAGCTGTTCGGCCACGTGCGTGGTTCGTTCACCGGCGCCATCAGCGATCGCAACGGCGCGTTCCTCGAGGCCGACGGCGGCACGCTCTTCCTCGATGAGATCGGCGAGCTGCCCCTCGAGCTGCAGCCCAAGCTGCTGCGCGTGCTCGAAGCAGGCACCGTGCGCCGCGTGGGTGAAGACAAACACCGCAAGGTCGACGTGCGCGTGGTGGCCGCCACGCACCGCGATCTGGAGACCGAGGTCGCGCAGGGCCGCTTTCGCAGTGACTTGTATTACCGCCTGGCGGTCGTGCTGGTGAGCGTGCCGCCGCTCAGAGATCGCCTCGACGATCTGCAGATGCTCACCCAGCACTTCGTCAAGCAGATGGGCCGCGGCGAGTTCGAGCTGCCGCGCGCGTTGATGGCCCGCTTCGCGGCGTACCACTGGCCGGGGAACGTGCGGGAGCTGCGCAACCTCGTCGAACGAAGCCTCGCCGGCGCCGACGTCGATCCCATGCCGCAGGAGTCGCAGGCCGCCGCCCGGGCGCTCTCTTCGAGCGATGACATCACCGAGCTGCCCTTCAAGGAGGCCAAGGAGCGCCTCGTGGAGAGCTTCACCAAGGAGTACCTGGTGACGCTGCTCGAGAAGTGCAACGGCAACATCTCGCAGATGGCGCGCGAGGCCGGCATCGCGCGCAACTACGTGCACCGCCTCGTCGCGAAGTACGGGCTCAAAGCCAGCGACTGACCCCTCTCCCTTCGAGTCAGGAACGGCGCCGCAGCTGAAGCGAAGCGGAAGATGCGCCGAGGCGGAGTGACCAGGAAAAGGGCCGAATCAAAATCACCCGGCGTCGACGCCCGCATCTTCACCTGCATCAACAGAACCGGCGTCGCTCCCTGCATCCGCTCCGGCATCGATGCCTGCGTCGACTCCCGCGTCCACGCCAGCGTCGAGCCCGGCGTCCACCCCAGCGTCCACGCCCGCATCGAAGCCCGCATCCACGCCAGCGTCGAAGCCCGCGTCGGGAGTGCCCGCATCGGGCGTACCCGAGTCGGGCGGGCCGGCATCTCGACCTGCGTCCGGCGTGCCCGAGTCGGGAACACCTGCATCACGCCCCGCGTCGGGCCTGCCCGCGTCAGGCCGGCCGCCGTCGAACGGAGGCACCACGATCACCGAGCCGTCGCGACTGCCTCCGTCGATCTCAAACGGATCGCCACCATCCACCAGGCGATCCGAACGGAGCACCGCGAACGGCGAAAGGTGCCGCGTGTCGCCCCGCACCACGTTGCGCACGCGATCGACGAAGGCGTTCTCCAGCGGCTGCCACTCACCCAGCTCACCGCTCTCGAGGCGCTCGCGGGTGTAGATGCGCAGCAGGTTCTCGTTCTCCAGGGTGCCTGCACGCACCAGCTCGAGCGAGAACGAGACGGTGGCCGGCTTGACGAACACGATGGGCGCGCTGCCGACGCCGCTGATGTCGTAGCCGTCGCTGAGCGCGCCACCTGGCACGTCGGCGCCCGGAGCGATGCGCAAGATCTCCTGCGTCTCCAGCCCTCCGATGGGCACGCTGATGCAGACCTTGTTGTCGGGCAGACACACGTCGCCACCGGTCGGCCCCACCGCGCCGTCGACACTGGTGCCGCCGCAGGAGACCCACGAGAGAACCACCACGACGCCGACGAACAGGGCCAACCTGGGGGTCAATCTCACAGCCGCGCAGCTTAACCCCAGACTTGGGTGTTCGGCGCTTGACCTCTGCGCTGTGCAGGCGAAAGTGCGTCGTCTCAACCCCACAGGAGCATCAAAAACATGTACCGAATTCTGACGGCCAGTGTGGCCATCGCGCTGTGCGCGTGCGCCCCGAAAGAAGATCTGAACAACGACGGCGTCGTCGACGGTGTTCGCGAGCCCGACTCGGTCTCACAGATCGCGCCGTCCACTCCGGTCGGTACGGTTTCGGGCATCGTGGTCACCGCGAACTCCACCGGTATCGACGGGGTGCAGGTCGTGATGGTGCTCGGTAATGGCGCTGACGCCAGCCGCAGCTACAAGGCGACCACCAACGCCGACGGCGCCTACACGTTCAAGGACGTTCCCGGCGGCTCGGCTGCCCAGCTCGTCTTCAGCAAGACCGGCTACTCGACCGCGCGCCTCAACAGCAACGTGCCCGGCAACAGCGGCAACTTTCCCATCAACAACGGCAACGGCAACGCGGGCGTCTTGACGCTCTCGCAGCTCAACGGCACCTTGAAGTTCCGCATCTACACCGCGCAGGGCCGCCCGGCGAAGGGCGCCAAGGCGTACCTCGAGGTCTCGCCCACCGCGTTCCAGTCGTTCAACGGCCAGTACGGCAACGGCGTGGGCACGTTCAGCGCCGCGGCCGACGTCGACGAGAACGGCCTGCTCACCTTCACCGGTACGCCCGACCTCGCCGAGCTCGCGCGCATCAGCGCCCTGAGCTCGAACGTCACCTACGCGCTCACCATCGGCGCGCTCGATGAAGACAACGACGGCCGCACCGACGCGCTGGGCACCCTCAGCACCTACTCGGCGCAGGGCCTCTTTCAGAACCCCGATCGCACCATCATCCTGGGCGACGCGCGCCTCACGGCCGGGCCGTTGGCCATCGTGGCCACCAACCTCGACTCGTTCGCCGCCGCGCTCTCGCCCCCGTACCGCAACGCGGTGAAGGCCAACGATCCCATCACCCTCGTCTTCAACCAGCCCATCACCCAGGTCGACACCACCCGCCTGGTCAAGGTGGTGCAGGAGGATTGCCAGACCAACGTGGCGGTCTCCGTGACGCAGCGGGCGCCCAACGTGCTCTCCATCGCCCCCACCGCCGCGTGGACCCTGGGCAACCGCTACAACATCATCGTGCGCGCGACCGGTCTCGACACCGGCGTCACCACCGACTTCGTGGGCTACTTCTTCGCCATCGACGCCACCGCGCCCCGCCCGCTCAGCACCACCGCCGCCTTCCAGGTTCGCAAGGCGATGGGCAACACGATGACCGGCTCGCTGCAGCCCAACGACACGCTCAACGTGCTGTTCGACACGCCCATCATCTCGCAGGGTGGCCCCGTCGCGCGCGCGGTCGTCAACACCGACTTGAACGGTGACGGCGTGACCGGCGGCATGACGGGCAACGGCGAGTTCAACGGCCCGGCCAACACCGGCTTCGTCATCACCAACAATGAGCAGCTGACGGCCACCGATCCGACCATGGGCAGCTTCACCTGCAAGGCGTCGGGCTACAGCAGCCGCTGGGCGATCACGATCACCACCTTCCCCGCGACCAACTTCATCCAGGCCAGCACCGGCATGCGGGTGGTCTTCGCGAAGGATCAGAGCAGCTCCGACAGCTACCAGACGGCCTGGGGCTCGCCGGTCGGCGCTGACGTCAACGGCACCATCAACATCGTGCCGTGACCTTGCTCGCGCCGCCTCGGCCAGCTCTCCGCTTCGCTGCGGTCTGTCTCGCGCAGCGTTCCCTTGCTACCGGCGTCGCTCCGTGATCGTGGGGGCGCTGCTCACGCTGGTGGTGGTCGCGGGCCTCGAGGTCCGCATCCAACCCGGTGTGGCGCGGCCCGGTGACGCCGTGCTCGTGGAAGTCACGGGCGCAACCGAAGCTCCGTCGGGCCAGCTCGGCTCGGCGGAGCTCGTTTTTTTGCCGTATGGCGACCGCTGGGTTTCGTTGACGGGCCTGTCGGTCGATCACAAACCGGGCGTGATGGGCCTGGAGGTGACCGGTGAAAGCACCGCCGGCAAGCAGCGCGTGGATGGTGAACTCGAGGTGCGAAAGCCCGACTTCCGCAGACGCCAGCTGACGGTGAGCAAACGCTTCACCAGCATCTCGAAGAAAGACCGTCTCCGTTCGGCGGAGGATCAAAAGGCGTTCGACGAGACCTTCGATCGCGACTTCGAGCCGTGGATCTTCGAGGCCCGCTTCGCCTGGCCCCGCCTCGATGGCGTGGGCGCGCCGTTCGGCGATCTGCGCCTCTTCAACGGCAAGAAGAAGAGCCAACACTTCGGCACCGACATCAACGGCGAGACCGGCGACCCCATCACCGCGGCCAATGACGGCGAGGTGGTGCTGGTGCGCGATTGTTTCGGCTCGGGCGGCACGGTGATCCTCCACCACGGGGGCCGGCTGTTCACCTCGTACTTCCACATGTCGGCCTTCTCCGTGAAGCAGGGGGAGCGGGTCGTGCGGGGTCAGCCGCTGGGCAAGGTGGGCCAGAGCGGGCGGGTCACCGGGCCGCACCTGCACTTCGGGGTGAAGCTCGACGGCCGGTGGATCGATCCCGAGAGCCTGCTGCGCCTCGAGTTCAGCGATCGCCCCACTTCGCCGGCCGCTTCTCCAGGAAAGCCGTAACGCCTTCGGCCGCGTCTTCCGCGAGCACGTTGAGTGAGAGCTGCGCTGAGAGGAACTCCACCGACTGCTGCAGGGGGAGATCTTCGGCAGTGAAGAAGCTGCGCCGCCCCAACGCGAGAATGGCGAGGCTCTTGCCCCCCAGCTTCGCCGCCAGCGCGTTCGTCGCGGTGTCGAGCTCGGCAGGGGGAACCACCTGGTTCACCAGGCCCCACTCCAGGGCTTTGGCGGCGGTGAGCCGATCGCCGGTGAGCAACAGCTCGAGCGCGCGTTTGCGCCCCACGTGCCGCTGGAGAAACGCGAGCACCATCATGGGGAAGAGGCCGCGATCGATCTCCGGCGTGCCGAAGCCCGCTGTGTCGATGGTCACGGCCAGATCGCAGGCGAGCACCAGGCCCAGCCCGCCCGCCAACGCGTGGCCGTTGATGCGCGCCACGGTGGGCTTCTTCGCCTGCTGAAAGGCCATCAACAACGCGCCATACGCGCGGCGGCCTTCGTGCCCGTCGAGAAAGCCGTCGGCCATGCCCCCCAGGTCACCACCGGCGCAGAACACGCGATCACCGGCGCCGGTCACCACGATGCAGCGAACGCGGGGGTCGTCTTCAGCGCGCTTGAGCCCCGCCATCAGCCCCTGCACCACGCCCGGCGAGAGCGCGTTGCGCGCGGCCTCCCGATCGATGGTGAGCCGGGCAATGCCGCCCTCGACTTCGTAACGGACCTCGGTCGTCGTCTCGGTCATGGGCGTCTCTCAGCTCGTCGGGCGGCTGCGCGGCCGGCTCGCGGAAACCGGCGGAGGGATCGGAGTGGCTCGCGGCCGCGCGCCGGTCAGACCGTTGAGGAAGTGTTCGGCCACCTGGTCGCGCGCGCGGTCGATCGCTTCGTCGTCGCGTTTGTCGAGCAGCCCCATCACGAAGCTGGTCAGGCCCATCTCGATCGAGCCGAACAACATGGTGGCGCACAAGGTGGGCTCGAGGTGCGTGGGGATCTCACCGCGGCGCTGCGCTTCGGTGAACATCTGCGAGGCGGCGATGATCACCGACGAGAACGCTCCACCCCGGTTGACCGCGCCCCCCGCCGGGCTGCGGCCGACTTCGAGAATGAGCACCTTCACGCCGCGCGGATCGCGCCGGTAGGCCTCGAAGGCGACGTGCACGACGCCGCGCACCCGATCGGCCACGTGTTGATCGGTGGCGATCTCCGCCTGCACCCGGCCCAGGAAGTTCTGCCAACCGCTCGCGAAGACCGACTCGAGCAGCTCATCCTTGTTCTTGAAGTAGTGGTACACGAGGCCGTACGCGACGCCCGCCTCCTTGGCGACGTCCTGAATGCGGCAGCCGTGGTAGCCCTTGCGGGAGAACACCTCGACGGCGGCGCGGAGAATCACCCTTCGGCGATCCGCCTCGCGCTCTGCCCTCGACGGGGGCTTCTTCGCCCCCGGTTTTGCTGCTGACTGCGCCTTCTCGGCCACGGGCTTTCTGCCTTTCAGCGCGCTCGAACTGGAATGTTGATTCCAGAATCAGCGCGCCGCGACAGTAGCCGAATCAAGCCCTCAGGCAATCACTCGATGGTGCCGGTGATGCTGCCGACGGCGATCTTCAGGATGTACGACGCCTTCGGCGCCGAGGTGTACGTGCAGCCGATCGTCGCACGGAAGGGGATGGCTGGAATGCGGCGCGGGATCTGTTCGAGCGGCGACGCGTTGGGATCACGCGCGTCTCTGACGGTGAAGAGCAGGTAGCGGCCCGGTGGGTAGGTGAACGCGAAACCAGAGCCCGACTCGACCTTGGCGACGACCGGCGATCTGTCCTCGGTGTCGATCTCGCACTTGTCGGAGTCTCCGTTCTGAGCCAACGAGTTGAACCAGGGATCGGCCAGATAGGCGGCGACGTACTGCTCTGGGCCTGCCGCCGTGCAAGGCGAGCCGCCACACACCAGGTTGATCGCACCCATCTGGGTGATCGGGGCGAAGACGGGGCGGTGGCCGATCACCCCGGGCACCACCGGCCTGGTGTCTTCGGTCGCGGGCACGCCCGTCCACAGAATGCGCTCCTGCTTCCAGATGAGCGTGTTCGCGTCCCACTTGCCGTTCTTGCCGTTCCAATCGCGGTTGCCGTTCACGTCGATGAAGCGCTCGTTCGAGTCCCACGTGCCGTTGTCGTTGGAGTCGACGAAGGGCTCGGTGAGGTCGTCGTAGTCTTCGCCTTCGTCGTACTGGCCATTGTTGTTCGTGTCGTCGAAGCCCTCTTCACCTGAGGTGATGGCGATCATGCTCACCAGGTTGTCGCGCGGGTTGTTCTCGTAGCGGCCGCTGCCATCCATCTTGAGGCGGATGGGGTCGGGGCGGCGCGGCTCACGCAGGGTGTACGTGAAGGGGTTGGCCGAGAAAGCCAGCGTGCGCGGATCTTCGACCCACTCGTACGGGTGCATCCACAACGGGGCGAGGTACTCGCCGGTGTTCGACACGTCGTCGACCGCGGTCGTCCACTTGAAGACGTCGGGAATCACGTCTTCGGGCAACGGCAATGAGGTCTTGTAGACCACCGTCGCATCACCCACGAGGTCAGCCTTGGAGAGGCCGGTCGCGCCGATGGTGCCGGCTTCCGTCATGAAGGACACCAGAGCGTCGGCCACGCCATCGCCGTTGCGATCGCCGACGTGGGCGGTGCAGTCGAGCTGCGAGCCGGCGATCAGGTGGCGGGTGCCATCGAACGCACCGATGGCGTGACGCCCACCCGAGCCATCACCTGCGATGGGGCCGCACTGGAAGGTCAACTGGCGGCCGCTGGGCACGGAGCCGGCGAAGGTGATGGGCGGCGAGAACACCTTCTTGCCGCCGGAGGTGGCCGACACGATGACCGAGTTCACGCGCGAGCTGGCGATGACCTGGGTCTCCGCGTAGCCGCTGCCTCGAATCGAGACGGCCGTGGGAGGGCTGAGCGTCACGCCGCTGTTGGCGGACTCGAGCTTGAACTCGACCGTGGCGCCTGCGAGCGGAATGCTGCGCTCATCGAGCAACTTGAAGCGCACCGTCGCCACATCGCCGATCTTCGGCTGGGCCGGCAGCACCTCGACGTATTCCATCGACGCGGGACCAGCCGAGCCCCCACACGCCGGGAGCAGACAGACAGACATCAGACCGACCAGCACCTTCAGGCGCATGCGCATTCGCTTCGACTCCCTGACTCTGCGAGGGAAAACAGGGGCGCATTCTCGAAGCATGCCCCCCCCCGGTCAAGGCTTACCGGGACCCGATCGTGCCGAACTTGGAGATGGTCACGTTGAAGCCAAGCTGGGGAAACTTCAACGGCGTCACCCCGTCCGTCGGAATCGGTTGAGTGGCCACCACGTCAACCCGCCAGCAATCGCACGCCGGCGAGATGCCGATGCCAGCGCTGTGCTGGGCGAACGCGAACTGCGGTTCGACGACAGGCTTGATCACCGCCTCCGCGACCAGCGCGTCATAGCGGAGGCTGATCGGCCCGAAGTCCCAGAAGGCGCCGAAGGTCAGCTGCCGCACCCGAGTCGCTGAGGTGTAGCCACGATCGATCAAGAACAGCAGATCGATGGGCTGGCGGGATCGCGCGGTGCCCTCCATCAGCAGCTGTTCGTAGCCGACGTAGGCGCCGTGACGGCCATCGCTGAGCTCGGCCCGGCCGGCGGCGCGAGTCACGGTGATCTCCGGCTCGAGGGGAACGACGGCAAAACGTTTGGGGATCGGGTCGAGCCTCAGAATGCCCTGCGCCGAGAACCAACCGATGCGGGTGCCCAGCCGGCCGAAGCTCTCACCCACGGTCGGAGTGACATCCTTGTACGTCGCCCCACTCGCTTCGAAGCCCTGCCCCACGTCGAGGCGCAGCACCTCGGTGCCATCACGGGCCACCAGCCGCTGGCGAAGCTCGATCACGCCTTGAAAACGCGGCGTCACTCCAGGCACCGCCGCGTCGACCGCGTCGTAGGGAACGAAAGCGGCGTCTGATTTCCCCTCGTGCCCGATCGGAATGGCGCGCAACTCCGCGAGCGGCTGGATCACATGCCGCAACGATCCGAACGTGCGGGAGAGCTCGGTCTCGAGGCGCCCGCCGGCAACCAGATAGCCGCGGCTCCAGGTGTCACCGGTCTGCTCGCCCACCCAGGCCAGCTGACGCCACGCCACGAACGCGCTCACCGACAATGCACCGAGCGGCTGAGCCGCCAGAGAGATGCGCGGCAGGACCATCAACCGGTCGCGCCCTTGCCGCTCGCCCGGCTGCCAGATGCGATCGCCGACGCCTTCGCGAGTGCCCCCTGGCGGGCCGGACGGACTGGGGCTGAAGAGCCGCTCGACCGCGGTCCCGAACGTCTCGCTCAGCACCGCCCCCTCGGCTGCCGCCGCGCCTTCATCGCCCGTCTTGGAAAACAACGGCGCCAAGCGCACCGCGTCACCTTCGACATCGAAGCGAAGAGGCCCGAGCAGCCTGGTCGGCGCCCAGCCGAAGGTGACCGCCGGCAGTCGTTGAAGCGTGCCCGGGCCAAACCTTCCGACGGGCCGAGTCGCCAACGGAACGACGGGGTCTCGCCCTGCCGTATTGCCCTCCACCGTGTTGATCAGCGTGCCGCGCCCGATCAGGTCGTAGCCGTATTGAATGTCCTGTCGAAGGCCGACATCGAGCCCTACGTAGTGATCGTCGCCGCGGTGGAACACACTGGCCGTGCTCCGCAGATACGTGGCTGCACTCGCGATGATGTCGACGGTGAGGTCGCGGTTGTAGTCGCCATCAGAGTGCACGTTCAGATCGACGCGCGTCCCGAAGCCCTTGTCGAAGTCTTGCGTGTGTTGCCACCCCAGCTCACCGCGCAGCCCGCGCGGCGCACCCGAGGGATCACGGAGCGTCGCGACCTGCACGTCGCGCTTGCTGCGGAAGTCGTAGAGCACACCGGCCAACAAACGACCCGACGCGCGGCTCGAGGGCGTGTACCGGAACTCAGCCGCGAGCTTGGGTCCCGCGACTCCGGTGGCGGTGGGGCCGCCGGTCACCCCCGCGCGACCCACGCCCGGACTGCCCGTGAAGAAGCCGGGCGTGACGGTGATGTCTGCACTTCGACCGAGCGTGAAGAACACCGGCTGCTCGAGGCTGAAGCCATTGAGCGGCGAGAAGTTGGGCCGCGTGAACAGCAGCCCACTCTGTCGATCCGTCAGCGGCAACGACAGCCACGGCAACCACAACACCGGAATGTGTTTCACGCGAAACACGGGGCTGGTGACCGAGACCCGCTCTGCCTCGGTATCGATGATGGCCGAGCTGGTGGTGATCGACCACGAGGGGTTCTCGAAATCACACTCGCAGGGCACCAGCTCGAGCTCATCGACGGCCCACCGGGTGCCATCGCGCACCAGGTGATTTCCCTGAAGGAGCGCCTGGGTGACGCCCACCTTCTTCGCGGCCTCCGCGGTCTCCGCGGCCAGCAAGGCATCTGCGCTCACGTCTTTCTTCGAGAGCGCCTGCCCGTCGTAGAGGAACACCTCCTTGACCTGCTGCTGGTCGTCGAAGCGCAGGGTCATCAGGTCGGCGATCACCACCATGCGCCCGCCCTGCGTCATGCGCGCGACCACGTGCCCGGTCGCGGTGGCCACGTTGCGGTTGCGGTCGTAGACGATGCGATCGGCGTTGATGGCCGCGCCCTCGGTCACCAGCTTCGCCCGGCCTTCAGCGGTGGTCAGGTCCTTCTGACCGTCGTGCAGCATCCGCTCGGCGTTCAGCTGGATCTCCACCGTCTCCGGCGGCGCCATCAACACGAGTGCCACCCACAGCCCGAGCATGCCCGGGCGTTTGTGTCACTCGGGGCGTTCGAATTCCAGCGTCAGCTCATTGCCGGCCTGGCTCGCGCGATAGGCGACGGCCTGCTTGAGGCTGATGGTGACCTTCACCCCGCTGCCCTGCTCCTCGGGGCGCACCAGCGAGACGGCCGTGTCGAAGAACGACGCGTCGATGATGCGCTGGTTGTTGGGCAGGCTGATCTCGGTGTTCTCCAGGGTGATGATCACCTGGCGATCGTTCTCTTCGCCCACCCGATAGTGAACCGGAGACGAGGTCCGGAAGAAGATCCGCCCCACGCCTTCTTGTTGCTTGAAGCCCACGAAGGTCATGCGGGCCTGCTTGGTGGAGGCGACCAGCTCAGAAGGTGACGGGGTCCTGGCCGAAGCGACCTCGAGGTCCTTCTGGCGGCGGGCGCGTTCTTCTTCCTTCGCGGCGAGCCTCTGCGCCTCCGACTGCTTCTTCGCCTCTTCCGCGTGCCGGCGCTCTTCGGCCACTCTGCGTTTCTCTTCTTCAGCGGCGGCCGCCTTCTTCTCCTTCTCGGCCTGAGCGAAGGCGATGCGTTCGGAGACGGTGCGCTTCTTGTCGGCTTCGATCTGCCGCTTGGCTTCAGCGGCCTCTTCGATGCGGCGGCGCTTCTCGTCTTCCGCGCGGGTGCGGGCCTCGAGCGCGGCGAGCTGTTCCTTGCGCTCTGCTTCCGCCTTCGCCTTCTCGGCATCCCCCTTCGCCAGCCGCTCCTGCTCCTTCTTCTCGCGTTCGGCCTCTGCTTTCTCGGCGAGGGCCTGCTTCTTCCGCGCTGCCTCGGCGCGAGCAAGGGCTGCCTTCTCTTCGGCTTCGGCCTTCTTCCGATCCGCCTCTGCCCTGGCCTGGCGCTCTTTCTCTTCACGCTCGGCGGTCAGGCGCGCTTCCCGGGCGTCGGCTTCCTTGCGCTTGAGTTCGGCCAGCTCCTTCGCCTTCCGATCGGCCTCCTCCTTCGCGGCGCGCGCCTGCGCTTCCTTCTCCTCGCGCTTGCGCTCCTTCTCTTCGTTCTCGGCAGCGACGCGGGCGAGGCGCTCTTCTTCGGCCTGCTTCTTCGCGAGCGCTTCGGCCTCACGCTTCTTCGCGGTCTCCTCACGCGCCACGCGCTCCTTCTCTTCTTTGGCCTGCTTCTCCGCAGCCGCCTTCGCGAGGCGCTCCTCGTCGGCTTTCTGCTTCGCCTCTTCTGCCTCGAGCCGCTTCCTGTCTGCTTCAGCCCTGGCCAGGCGTTCCTTCTCGTCACGCTCGACGCGCTCCTTCTCGAGGCGGGCCTTCTCTGCGCTCTCCTTCTGCGCCTTGAGCGCTCGCTCGCTCTCGATCTTCTCGGCGATCAGCTTCTGCTGCTGCTTCGCGTCGGCCGGCAGCTTCACCACCAACGAGGTACCGGTGCTGGCGATGTCCGTCTCCAGCTCGTGCTCGAAGCCGATCAAGATGCGCGCGATCGCCGCCGACTCCGAGCCGTAGCTGGCCGTCTTGATCGCGGTGATCGTTCCATCGGAGACCTTCAGCTCCTTAGGCACGTCGGCGAACACCGCCTCCGAGATGTCGATCACCAGCCGCGGCGGATCGGAGAGCGTGAAGGTGGTGAAGTTCGGCCGGCGGCTGCCGGTGATCTCCACGTTGTTGCCCTTCACTTCGATCTTCGTGATCGAGTTGAGCTGAACGCGATCCTGAGCGAGCACCACGAAAGGCACGAACGCCAACGCCAGGGGGAGCCACCGGTTGGAATGTCCGAGCTGTGTCATCCTGTAGCACCGTAGCAATCGCTGGCCGGTGCTCCACTTTTCGACCCTGCCCTTACTGGGTGGGGTCAGTCCTGAACTCTGGGGAGCGAAGGCGATCGAGCGCGGTGTGTCTTCGCGTACTCGATGAGGTTCTTGATGTCGTAACAGATCTGCCTGATGTCGTGCCCCATCGTCAGCTCGATGTGGCTGTTGCCCTTCACCGGGCGCCAGAGCAGGTACTCGCTCTTGGCCGCGCGATAGACCGAGCGCGTCGAGGCCAGGGAAGCGAGCGGATCCATGTCACCGAAGATGATGGCCATGGGCAGCTTGAACTTGGAGAAGCCGCGCTGAAAGTCGTAGCCCGTGCGGTAGCAGACGACCTCCATGCCGCGGATCCAGCGCAGGAACTGGTCGACCACCTTGCGCGGCTCTTTCTCGCCGCCTTCTTTCAAGAGCCAGCGCACGTCCGACATCGACATGCGATCCCACCGGGTGAGCCAGGTGATGCGGTTGGCCACCAGGCTGAGCACCGGGCTCTGCTCCGCGTAACCCAACGCATCAGAGGCGGCCTTGAGCCAGTCATCCAACGGCAAGTAGCGGTACGAGAGCGGCTTCTTCGCCTCGTTGGCGACCCGCTTGGTGAACCGAGAGGCGAACTTCGAGAGCGTCTGCCCCACCCCGCGCTGCAGGTTGATGCTGCCCAGCGCCGCGTCGACCGACGAGCTGATGCCCGGGCCTGCGTAGGCGAGCAACTGCAGCGCGAGGCTGCCTTTGCCGATCTCCGCCGGAGCGCCGATGGTGATGATGCCTTCGAGCTGCTCCTGGTGAATGCCGGCGTAGCCGTACCCGAGCATTCCACCCATGGAGTGGCCGCAATAGAAGATCTTCTCGCGCCGGGTGATGCGCCGCACGCCCGCCACGGCCGCCGGAAGGTCGTAGAGAAAATAGCTGTCGATGTCCCAGTCCCACTCGATGTCGGCGGGCGGCTTGCGGCCGAACTTCGCGGCGCGTTCGTGTTGCAGCTCGATGGAGCTCTTCCCGTGGCCGCGCAGCTCGAGGATGTGAATGTCGATGCCGAAGAACAGCAGGTTCTTCACGAACTCGCCGCTCGTCCACGCGTGCCGGTTTTGACAGAAGCCGTGCACCAAGAGCATCGGTTCGCCGAACAGCGGCTGCGCGAAGGTCTGGGGAATCGGGCGGTAGCGGGTGATCACCAACGACCAGCCGTCGGCCGTCTCCACCACGTACTTGGTCTTCCTGTAGAGCGCGCGGAACTCGACGTCGTCGACGGTCGGCGTTCGAGCTGCTTCCTTTTCGCGGAGGGGCGGCGCAGTCATCTCGGTGCCAAGTGTGTCACGGCGCGGCGATCGGCGCGTACTCCAGCGAGATGGAGGCGGGGGTGCCGTTCTGGTCGTAATAGCTGAGCATGCGCAGCTTCACGTAGGCCCCGGCCGAGGTGTGGATCACGTAGACCAGCTCGGTTCGGGTGATCAGCCTGTGCACGCCCAGGTCATAGAAATACCAGCCGCCTTCGCTGGTGTTGAACACCCGCGCGCCCGTATCGGCAGTGAAGCCTGCAGCAGGCGCCTGGGTGAGTGAGGCGTAGTCGACGTCTTTGAGCACCGCGATCTCGACGGTGCCGGTCGGCCCGCTCGCGCCGCTGTTCACGAAGATGTCGAACCGGCGCAACGACAGATCCCACCCGTTGGTCTCGAACGCTTCGGAAGGCTTCATCTCGCGGCCTTCGTCGAGATCGACGTACACCTGCGACATCTTGTTCGTCGCGTCGATGAGGAGCTGCGTGCCGCCGGTGTCCAGCACCGAAGCGACCACCAGCGGGCCCGTCGTGGTCTCGCCGTCGAAGGGATGATCGACGCGCAGATCGTTGGCGCAGCCAGACAACACCAGGGCAATCACCATTCGCTTCATCACAGCTCCACCTGAACGCCGCCGATGACCCCGCGCGGCGGCCTCGGGTTGAAGTCCTGATCACCCGAGTTGAACAGGTTGTAGCCGTTCACGAACACCCGCAGCCACGAGCGGAACACGTAGGTCAGCTGGGCCTCGAGGTCGAAGTAGCTGGGCGCCATCACCACCCGCTCCTCTCCGAGCCCCAGCACGTTGGCGAAGCCCAGGCCCGAGCCGATGTAATACGGCCGCTCGGAGTGCCAGGTCGCGCGAACCACCAGCTCCAGCCCGACCGGCCGGTACTTCACGGTGAGGTTGGCGTTGAGGCGGTGGGGTGAGCGGCCCTCCAACGCGCGCTGACGGGTGACGTCGCGGGCGTCGAGGCCCATGTAGCTCAGGTCGAGGTACGCCCCGCGGGAGAGCCGGGTGCGGGCGCTCAACTCGACGCCCTGTGTGTACGCGTTGGTCACGTTCTCGTAGCCGAAGGTGACCGGGTCATCCGGGTTGGGAATGCCGTTGGCGGTGATGTTGATGAGGTTGGTGAGGCTGGTGTGCCAGAGGCTCGCCGAGAGCACCCAGCCTTCGATGGGCGGCCGGTAGTCGACCGACACGTTGGCCGAGCCGCTGCGTTCTGCTTGCAGCCTGGGGTTACCCTGCACCAGGTAGCCGATGCCGGGGTTGGCGAACTGAAGGTAGAGCTCGGAGAACGAAGGCGGTCGGAAACCCAGGCCCCACGACGCGCGGAAGGTGAGCTCGGGAGTGGGGTCGACCTTCACGGCCAGGCGCGGCGAAGGCGCCCAACCGAACTGCGTGTCGACGTCGGCGCGGAAGCCCGGCGAGATCGACACCCGGGGCCCCTGCCCTTCGAGCACCCACTCGTCCTGCACGAAGATGCCGAAGCGGCCGCGCTGCACGTCGCTGGGCTGAATGCGCGTCGAAGAGAGCAGCTCGCTGAACCCTTCGAGACCGCCGGTCAGCGTGTGGCGCCCGATGCGGTGATCGACCTGGCCGAACGCTTCCCACAGGCGCGTCAGGTTGGCGGAGTAGTCGTCGAGCGCCCGGCTGCCGCGCTGGTCGAGCAGGAACTGATCCTTGAACAGGCCGAAATGCCCGCGCAGCGTCGCCGAGGTCGAGGCGTTGAACCTCTTCCGCACGCCGAGCCAGGTGTCGAACTGCTCGGTGCGCTGAAACCTGTCGAACACCGCGTTGGTGTCGTTGATGTCGACGGCGGTGAAGTCGGTGAAGACGTAGCCGGTGCGCACCCAGACCCGCAGATCGTCATCGGGCGCGTAGGCGGCTTCGACGTCGCCATCGATGCGGCGCACGGCAGCCCCCGCGGTCTCGATGCTGGGGCAGGTGTCACACGCCGGCCAGAAGTACGCGTTGCGCGTGCGAAAGCCGCCACCGGCGCGCAGCTCGAAGGGCCCCAGCTTCGCGCCCACGTTCCCGCGCACGTCGCCTTCGAGCAGGCTGCCGAACATGCCGCGCAGGCTCACTTCGAGCGGCTTCTGCGGCCGGCGGGTGATCAGGTTCACCACGCCGCCCATCGCGTCGGCGCCATAGAGCGCGGCCGCGGGGCCCTTCACGATCTCCACGCGCTCGACCTCGCGGAGGCTGAAGCGCGAGATGTCGGTGATCGAACCCGAGCGGCCGGAGATGCGCTGCCCATCGATCAGGATCAGCACGTACTCCGGGTCGAGACCCTGGAGCCGAATGCCCACGCCCCGGTTCGTGTAGACCATCTCCACGCCGGGGTGCTGCTGGAGCAACTGCGGCAGATCACGCACGCCGAGCTGTTCGATCTGAGCGCGGGTGATCACCTCGGTCGGAACCACGCTGTCGACGGCCCGACGTTCGGTGCGCGAGCCGGTGACCACGGTCAGCCCACGCGAATCGTTTTCATCGACGCCGGCGTCAGGGGTGACCTGAGTGAGCACGGCCACGAGTACGAGGGGGAGCATCGGCGCCGACCCTTAAGGGGTTGGCAGATCAGGGTCAATCAGTCCCGTTGGCGGCGGCTTCTGGCTCGCAGCAGCAGGAAAGCCATCAGCGCCAGCGAAGGGCCCATCGCGGAGGTCGACGACACG
>JAUYRZ010000100.1 GCA_030695565.1 Archangium sp. | reverse complement strand
CCTCTCCCCGCTCGCAGGGAGAGGTTTCTTTCAGTTCACTCCAGCTCGAGCAGGTTCGCCTTCAGCTTCTTCACCGCTTCCCCGTGCAGCTGACAGACCCTCGCTTCACTCACCTGGAGTGCTCCGGCGATCTCTTTGTAGGTGAACCCCTCCACGTAGTGCAGCGAGAGCACCGTCTGAAGCCGTTGGTTCAACTTCTCGATGCCCTTCGTCATGCGCCCCACGCGTTCAGCCCGATCGAGATTCTCGTCTTGCAGCGAGTCGAGACTGGGCACCTGCACTTCAGGCGCGAGCGGCGAAGCCGGAGCGGACAGTGCCTCGAGCGCCTCGATGTCTTCCAGCGGCATGCCCAGGTGCGCCGACAGCTCATCGGCGTTCGGCTCACGGCCCAGCTTGTTGCCCAGGAACACGCGGCCCTTCCGCACCTTGTCGGCGTCGGCGCGCATGCGGCGCGGCAGGTGATCGAGCTCTCGCAGTTCATCGATCATCGCCCCGCGAATGCGGTGCTCGGCGAAGCTCTCGAACTTCACGGCGCGCGCCGGATCGAAGCGGTGGTACGCGTCGATGAGGCCGAGCGCGCCCATGCTCCAGAGATCGCCCGGCTGCACGGTGTTGGCGGTACGAGCCGAGATTCTTCGAGCGACCCGGTCGATCAGATGCGACCACGTGCGAACGACTTGATCGTCCGTGAGCGGCGCGGGTGCGGTGTTGGCGTAGCTGAGTGCGGCACGATGCATGGGCGGCTCCGTCTCGAAAGGTCAGGCAGCGTTGGAGTCGCGCAGCAGGCGGCTCCACAGGAACTTGAGGCCCCCCGCGAGGTGCGCGGGGGGAGGCTCGTTGAACAGCGCGTCGGCCACGCCATTGAGGGCGCGCGTGGCAGGCGAAGAGGGAAACAGCTCGACCAGCGGGCGCTGCGCCATCACCGCGCGATGAACGTTCTCGTCGCGCGGCACCCAACCCAGCCAACGCACCTTCGCGTCGAGGAAACGCCCGGCGACCGCGGTCAACTTCTGAAAGATGTCCCTCGCCTGCGTCTCGTTGCCGGCCTGGTTCACCACCACGTCGAAGTACCGAACCCCGGCGTCCTGGCAGAGCACCTTGATGGTCGCGTACGCGTCGGTGAGCGAGGTCGGCTCGGGGCTCACCACCAGCAGCGCTTCCTGCGCGGCGCCCACGAAGAACAGAACGTTGTCGCCGATGCCCGCGCCTGAATCGAGCAACACCACGTCGAAGTCGTCTTCGAGTTCTTCCAGCGCGCTGACCAGCCGCAGCCGCTGAGCGTCATCGAGCCGGGTGAGCTGCTGCAGGCCGTTGCCCGCCGGCAACACCTTCACGCCGCTGGTCGTCGTGGCCAGCACGTCGCGCGCCGAGACGTCGCCTTGCAGCAGGTGTCCCAGGTGGTGCCTGGGGCGAATGCCGTAGAGGATCTCCACGTTGGCCAGACCCATGTCGCCGTCGATGATCAACACGCGCATGCCCTGCTTGGCGGCGATCACCCCGAGGTTGGCCGCCACGTTGGTCTTGCCCACGCCGCCCTTGCCGCTGGTGATCCCGATGATGCGCAGGGGCCGCTTCGAGCGCCGCTGCTCCTTCATCACTTCACGAAGTCCATCTGCCTGGTTGTCCATGTTCAGCGTGCTCCTGCGGTCTGCGCGGCGCGGCGTTCACCCAGCACCAGCTCGACCAGGTCGGCGCCCGAGAGCGCGTGAATGTCTTCCGGAACCCGCTGGCCATCAGACACCGCCACGATGGGCCGGCCGATGCGCACCGAAGCGGAGAGCAGGCTGCCCGGCCCCGACGCCTCATCGACCTTGGTGAACAGCAGTTGTTCAGGGGCGAGCGAACGGTAGCGCTCGGCGGCGGCGGCCATCTCTCGCGGGCCGGTGCAGGCGCTCACGGTGAGGCACAACGAGATGCCTTCGACGCTCCGCAACATCTCGGCCTGGCGCGCGACGGCTTCGTTCATCGAGCGGCCCGCCGAGTCGACCAGGATGAGCTCGGCGTTGCCGCACCTCTCGATGGCCCGGGTCAGCTCCACGCGATCGCGCGCCACGAAGGTGGGCACGTTCATGATCTCGCCGTAGCGGGTGAGCTGCTCGCTGGCGCCGATGCGGTAGGTGTCGACGGTGATCATCGCGACCTTCTGCTTGGAGCCCATCAGCGCGCGCGCCGCGATCTTCGCGACCGAGGTGGTCTTGCCCACCCCGGTGGGGCCCACCAGCGCGACGATGCGGCGGCGGCCGCCTTCGGAGATCCACGGCGCGGTGCCCGCGATCACCCGCTGCGAGAGCGCATTGCGCACGGCCGAGAGCAGGGTGGAGCGGCTCAGGTTCGACGACTGCTCGAGGGCCTGGCGCACGCACGCTTCGGCGAGCGCGTCTTCGACCCCGCGGTTGATCAACAGCGAGAGCAACTCGGCGGCCGGCGGAGGCAGCTGAAGCTCGCGCTCCATGCGCACCTGGCTGCCCATGCGGCGCAGCTCGCTGCGCATCTCTTCCATCGAAGCGCGCAGGCCCTGAAGTTCGTCCGACGACTCGGCGCGGCGGGGCGCGGGCGCGGGCGCGGGCGCTTCGGCTTTCGGCGCGGGCAGCAGCACCGGGGCGGCGTAGGCCTTCGCAGCCGACACCCTGGGCATCGAGGGCACTTCGGGCAGCCCGGCCGTGACCTCGATCTCCTTGGCGCGGAAGAGGCCGTTGTCGACCTCCTTGGTCGCGAGGATGATCGCGTCGGCCCCGAGCGCGGCCTTCACCATCGCCAGCGCGCTGCGGGTGTCGGGTGCACGGAAAGTTCGGAAGTTGCTCATGAGTCAGATCCTCAGGTGAGGGTGATGGTGCCGGCGGGTTCGATGGTGGTGCCCGGCGCGAGCTCGCGCGCGGAGACGACGAAGAGTTCAGGGACGAAGCGGCTGGCGAACTCGAAGAGCGCGCGGCGCAGGTCTGCAGGAGCGAGGATCACGGCGGAGCGGCCCTGGGCAGCCAGCGCGGCGGCGCGGTTCTCCAACGAGGCAATCAGGGCGCGGGCGGTGTTGATGTCGGGCGCCAGGGTGGGCTCACCGTCGTTGTGACCGAGCGACTGGCGCAGCGAGTCTTCGGTCTGGCGGTCGAGGGTGAGGGCGTACAGCACGCCGCCTTCCGAGATGCGCGAGGTGATCTGACGGGCGAGGCGACGGCGCACCTGCTCGATGAGGAAGTGAGCGTCTTTGCTGCGGGGCGCGGCGTCGGCCACGGCCTCGAGAATGCTGCGCAGGTCGCGCACCGAGATGCCTTCGCGGAGCAGCCCGCGCACCACGCGCACCAGCTCGCCCAGGGTGATGGCGCCCGGCACGGTGTCTTCCACCAGCTTGGGCGTCTCTTTGGCGCAGGCGCCGAGCAGCTCCTGCACTTCCTGGCGGCCGACCAGCTCGTGCGCGTTGCGGCGGATGAGCTCGGAGAGGTGCGTGGTGAGCACCGACGACGCGTCGACCAGGGTGTAGCCCTTGCTCTCCGCGAGTGAACGTTGCTCCGGGGTCACCCAGACGGAAGGCAGGCCGAACGCGGGATCCTTGCCGGGCAGGCCGTCGATTTTGGGCGTGCCACCGGACGGCTCGAGGCACATCAGCTTGCCGAAGTGGGCGGTGCCCCGGCCGATCTCCAGGCCCCGCAGCTTGACCCGGTACTCGTTGGGCTCGAGGCGCAGGTTGTCGCGCAGGTGAACGGAAGGAAGCACGATGCCCAGGTCGGCCGCGAGCTGCTTGCGCAGCGCGGTGACGCGGCCGGGGATCTCGCCGCCCTTGTCGAGGTCGATCGAGGGGAGCAGCGCGTAGCCGACCTCCAGCTCCAGCGCGTCGAGCGCGAGGAGGTCGGTGATCTTCTGCTCACCTTTGGGCTGGCCATCGGTGGGCTGCTTGCGCGGCGCGCCGGCAGCGTCGGTGGCCTTCTTCTCCACCCGGCGGGCGAGCATGAAGGCGCCCGCCGCGAGCGGCAAGAAGGCCATCGCGGGCAGGCCGGGGATGAAGGCCAGGAGGCCCATCACGTAGCTGGAGTATTTGAGTGCGCGGTGGCTCGCGAAGATCTGGGAGGAGACCTGAGAGCCGAGGTCAGCGCCTTCGACGCGGGTGACCAACACGCCGGCCGCGGTGGAGACCAGCAGCGCGGGCATCTGGGTGACCAGGCCGTCGCCGACGGTGAGCACCGTGTACGCCTCGACCGCGCGGCCCACCGCCATGTGATCGCGCAGCACGCCCGCGAGCAGGCCGCCGACGATGTTGATGCCGGTGATCATCAGGCCGGCGATCGCGTCGCCGCGCACGAACTTCGAGGCGCCGTCCATCGCGCCGTAGAACTCGGTCTCCCGCGCGAGGTTGGTGCGTCGATCGCGCGCCACCTTGTCGTCGATGACGCCGGCCGCGAGATCCGCGTCGATCGACATCTGCTTGCCGGGCAACGCGTCGAGGGTGAACCGCGCGGCGACTTCTGACACGCGGCCCGAGCCCTTGGTGATCACGGTGAAGTTCACCACCAGGAGGATGAGGAAGATGACCGCGCCGACGATGAGGCTGCCACCGACGGCGAAGCGGCCGAAGGCTTCGATCACGTGACCGGCGGCGCCGGCGCCCTTGCCACCTTCCAGCAGAATGAGGCGCGTCGAGGCGACGTTGAGCGCGAGGCGGAAGAGGGTGGTGATGAGCAGCAACGACGGGAAGACCGAGAACTCCATCGGCTTGTTGAGGCCGAGCGAGACCAGCAGCATCAACACCGCGGTGGCCACGTTGAGCGCCAGCAAGCCGTCGAGGATCACCGCCGGGAGCGGCACGATGAGGATCGCCAGCACCCCCAACACGCCCATGGCCAGCACCGCCTCGGCGGGAATCTTCGACGGCGTTGCGGGGGCTGCGGCGTTCACGTGCGGCTGTTGAGCAAGCGCCGCACCATCCGTGTTTCCTGAACGATGCCGGGGGCTTGAGGGTTTTTTTGAGCCGCGAAACCAGGGGTCCTGAAGGACCTCTCGTCATTTTTACCACTGGTCTTTTGACCCACGTCAGCGCCCTGACGAGCACCCCAGAGGGGACACTGGTTCTTCGGCACGCCCCGACGCCTCCTTCAGGGCGCGAAGCCGCGCAGGTCGTAGTGGAGCGCCCACATGACGGCGGCCATGGGGGCGTTCACGTCTTCCGGACGTGAGGGGCGCGCCGTACGGCGGGTCGCGAGGTTCTTCGTTGATTGTCAGTTCTGTAACAGGTGGAGAGATGGCCGGTGTGGCAGCTGCTCGGAGAGGTGCGGGTCATGCCGCCCAATCCCGCTGCGTCGGTTTGAGAGCATCTCCAGAATCTTCGGTTAGTTTGCGCCGCCATGAAGACTCGCGCGTGGGGCACTCAGGCCGCTGACCAGCAGATCACCTCTTTCGAGATCGACCGCCGCGAGGTGGGGCCGCTCGACGTGCAGATCGAGATTCTGTTCTCGGGCATCTGCCACTCCGACATTCACCAGGCGCGTGGTGAGTGGGGCAACTCGAAGTTTCCCATGGTGCCGGGTCACGAGATCGTCGGCCGGGTCACCGCGGTCGGAGCGAAGGTGAAGAAGCTGGTGGTCGGTGACCTCGCAGGCGTGGGCTGCATGGTCGACTCGTGCCGCACCTGCGCGCCGTGTACGCATGGGGATGAGCAGTTCTGCGAGAAGACGCCGGCGTTCACCTACAACTCCACGGAGATGGATCGGAAGACGCCGACGTTCGGCGGCTACTCGAAGCAGGTGGTGGTGACTGAACACTTCGCGCTCAAGATCCCCGCGGGGCTCGACCTGAGCGGGGTGGCGCCGCTGCTGTGCGCGGGCATCACCACGTACTCGCCGCTGCGTCAGTGGAACTGCAAGAAGGGCGATCGGGTGGGCGTGGTCGGTTTGGGTGGGCTCGGTCACATGGCGGTGAAGCTGGCCGCTGCGATGGGCGCGGAGGTCACCATGCTCAGCACCTCACGCTCGAAGGAGGCGGACGCCACCCGGCTCGGTGCGACCTCGTTCGCGCTCACCAGCGAGCGGTCGACCTTCAAGACGCTGGCGGGCAAGTTCGACCTGCTCATCGACACGGTCTCCGCGGCGCACGACATGAACTCGTACCTGAGCCTGCTGCGGCCGTACGGGGCGATGGTGGTGGTGGGCGTTCCGCCGAAGCTCGAGCTGCACCCGTTCTCGCTGATCGGGGGCAATCGCCGGTTGGCGGGCTCGAGCATCGGCGGCATCAAGGAGACGCAGGAGATGCTCGAGTTCTGCGCCGAGAAGAAGATCGTCGCCGACGTCGAAGTGATCCCCGCTGAGAAGATCAACGTGGCCTACGAGCGCATGGTGAAGAACGACGTGCGCTACCGCTTCGTGATCGACGCAGCGACCATCTGACGTGTCCTCCCTCTCCCCGCTTCTTCGCAGGGCGAGGGGGGAAACGATTCGTTTCAGCTCACCGGGGGCGCGCCGGCAGTCGCCGCTGAAGCACGGCCCGTGAGCCGGTAAACGAACGCGAGCACCGCCGCGACCGCCTTGTACGTATCGGCCGGCACCGAGCCGCCGACCTTCACCTTCTTGAAGAGCAGCCGCGCCAGCGGAATGTCCTGCACGATGGGGATGCTGTTCTCTCGCGCCGCCGCGCGCATCGCCTCGGCCAGCACGCCCTTGCCCTTGGCCAGCACCCTCGGAGCTCCGCCCTCGTCCTTGCGGTACCGAATGGCGATCGCGATGTGCGTCGGGTTGACCAGCAGCACGTCGGCGTTCTTCGTCTCGGCCAGCGCGTTGCGCTTCGTCATCTCGCGGTGCTTGCGCTTTCGAGCGCCACGAATGTGAGGGTCACCTTCGTCTTCGCGCATCTCGCGCTTGAGCTCCTCCTTCGTCATCTTGTGCTTCTTCGTGTACCGCCACTTCGTCAGCGCGAAGTCGGCCAGGGCGAAGATCGCGAGCAACCACACCGCGCGTGAGCCGATCTTCCACAAGCTGGTGAAGAGCCCACCCAGCGCATCACCCGGTGCAGCCAGGCCCAGTCTGTTCACGCCGAGCAGCTCACCGCGCAGCACGCCCCAGCACGCGTACCCGACCGCGAACACCTTCAGCAGGCCGAGGGTCAGATCGATGAGGAAGTCTTTCGTGAGGAGCCGGGTCAGGCGGCCGGTGGAGAAGACCCGCGAGAGATCCGGCATCACCCGGTCGTCCCAGACGTTGCCTTTGGTCTGCACGAAGGTGAGCACGACCGCTCCGACCGCCATCGAGATGAGCACCAGCACGGCCGGCAACGCCACCGGGAGCACCATGTTCGGAAGCGAGCCGAACGGCGCCGTGGCGATCAACGTGGTGGTCTCGGCGATCAGGCGAACCAGGCGCGCTTCGAACGAGGCGGCCGCCGCGTAGAGCGCGACCAGGCCGAGCACGAAGGCGCCGGTGGTCACCAGCTCGTGTGACAGCGCGATGTCGCCTTGATCGAACGCCTGTTGCAGCCTGCGTTCGCTGGCGTCTTCTGTCTTCTGGTCGTCTTCTGATTCGCTCTCGTCGGACATGCGTCAGCTCCTCGAGAACAGCGTGAGGGCGGCCTGGGCGCAGATGCGGGCGCCATCGGGCGCCACGATGTAGAGCGCGCCACCGCCGCACATGATCGACACGCCGAAGCCGAGGTTCGACAGCGAGAGCTGCGGGGACGCTTTGCCGAGCAGTCCGAGCACCGCGTAACCAAAGAGTGAGGCGGCGAAGAGCGGGTAGGCCACGCGGATGGCGAGGGTGACCGCGAAGATCACCTGCCGCACCATCGCGGAGCAGAGCGTCACCACGTCGACCGTGCCGCCCGGAGGCACTTCGCGGAGGCTGTGCACGATCCATCGAATCGCTTCGGTGTGGATGCCCAGGGCGAGCGCCACGCTCAAGGCCAGCGCTCCGTAGAGTTCGCCGACCGTGGAGGATTCTGCGCCGCTGTTCGGGTTGATCATCTGCCCGAAGCCGATGCCCATCGCGGAGCTCGCGGTCTGGCCTCCGAACTGTGCGGCGTCGAGCACCAGGCGCGAAGAGAGCCCGGCGGCGAGGCCCACGGCCATCTCTGAGATGACCAGGCCGGCGAGCGCGCCGAAGTCGCTGGGCACGGGGATGCTGGGCGCTCCTGAGCCCGAGAAGGCCAACAGGGAGATCGCGAAGGCCAACGACGCTTTGATTCGCACCGGGATCGACCTGGAGCTGAGCACCGGGGCCGTGCCCATCAGGGCGGAGACCCTCGTCAGCACGAGGAAGAAGCCGAGAATGAGGTTCAGCGGGAGCATGTTGGCCCTTCACCCTGACCCGCTCCCGGAGGGAGAGGGGACCTTCACATGGGCGGCGTGCCCATTCGTTCGATGGCGATGTGCAGGAAGCGGGCGAGGCGCTCGACCATCCACGGGCCCAGGAACATCGCGAGCAGGATCACCGTGGCGATGCGCGGCACCGCCCCGACCGACGGTTCTTGAATCTGCGTGGCCGACTGCAAGACACCCAGCACCAGGCCGACCAGCAACAGTCCACCCAGCAACGGCCCGCCCACCACCGCGAGCAGCATCATGCCCTCCCGAAACAGCACGCTGACGGAGTCGCCGGTCATCCGAAGCTCCGCACCAACGACTGCACCAGCAGGTGCCAGCCATCAGCGAGCAGGAAGATGCCGACCTTGAGCGGCAACGACACCAGCGTGGGCGGCACCATCATCATGCCCAGCGCCATCAACGTCGCGCTCACCAGCAGGTCGATCAGCAGCAGGGGAATGAAGAGAAAGAGCCCCATGCGAAAGGCGGTGGTGAGCTCGGAGACCATGAACGCCGGCACCGCGATGTGGAGCGGCACCTGCTCAGCCCGGGTCGGCCGCTCGGCGCCCGAGAGTTCGTAGAAGAGCCGCAGATCATCGGGCCGGGTCTGCTTGAGCAGGAACTCGAGCACCGGCGCCGAGCCGCGGTCGATGGCCTCTGCGCTGGTGATCTGGTCTTCCAGGTACGGCGAGAGCGCGAGGGTGTTCACCTTGGTGAAGGTGGGCGCCATCACGAAGCCGGTCAGCGCGAGCGACAACGCCACCACCACCTGGTTGGGCGGCAACGACGGCGTACCGAGCGCCTGCCGCAAGAACGACATCACGATGATGATGCGCGTGAAGCTGGTGATCGAGATGAGCGCGCCCGCGGCGAACGAGAGCGCGGTCATCAGCAGGAACAACTTCACTGCCGACGAGCCACCGCCCACCGAGATCTGCATCGGCGCATCGGTCGCTGCGAGCACGAGGGGGATCACGGGACCACGCTCTTCATTCCCGCTTGCAGCTTCGCGCGCAGCTCTTGATCTTCGATCGACTCGAGCAGAGACGCATCGAACGGCTTGGCCGGAGCGCGTCGTTTGATGCTCTCGAAGAGCCCCCGGGGTTCCGCGGCGGGAATCACGTACGGCGCAGGCTCGGGCACGGGGGCAGGGCGGGTGAGCAACACCGTCACGCCCGCTTCACTGACCCCCAGCACCAGCCGCTCACCCAGCACGTCGGCGATCACCAACGAGCGCTTCTCACCCAGCGAGGCCGCCTCGACGATGTGAATGCTCCCACCCGACAGCTGCTTGCGGCGCTTCAGGGTGAAGGCCAGCGCAGCCAGGCCCGCCATCGCCAGCCCCGGCGCCACCAGGTTCTGCGCGGAGAATGACGGCTCGACCTTCAGGTCGACCGGCTTCGTGCCGACATCTTGTTTGAAGGCAGCAGCAACGATGGAGTCGGCGGCCGAGGGAGGGGCAGGCGTTACTGCAGGCGCGGAGCCCTCCGCGGTCGACGGCGTCGTTGCGGCGATGAGCGTGCTGAGAGCGAGCGCGAGCATGGTCTTCTTTCAGCGCAGGCGCGCGATGCGCTCGCTCTTGGAGATGATGTCGGTGATGCGGATGCCGAACTTGTCGTTGATCACCACCGCTTCACCGCGCGCGATGAGCCGATCGTTGACCACGATGTCCAGCGGTTCACCGGCGACCTTGTCGAGCTCGATCACCCCGCCCGGCGTCAGGGCCAGCAGATCCTGAATCGTCATGCGGGAGCGGCCCAGCTCGATGGTGACGTCGAGCGGAACGTCGAGCAGCAGATCCAATCGGCGCGTCGAGACTTCTTCGGGTTGAGCGGTTTCGGCGGTCATGGTCAGTCCTCAGGCAGCGTGTTTCGCGGGTGCAGCATTGGGTTGTTCGAACGGCCGGCGGATCTCGGAGATCGGGCCGCGATCGATCTCGATGCACAACGCGCCCCCGATCACTTTGGGCTGCCCGGTGAACTTGGCGCGGCCTTCCACGAAGACCGGCAACGACGAGCCTTCACTGGTGCCCAGCGTCAGCACGGCGCCCACGTCGAGATCGAGCAGCTTGCGCAACGAGAGCCGGGTGGTGCCCAGCACCGCGCGCAGGTCGACCTCGGTCTGCACGATCTCTTCTTCGAGGCGGTGCGAGAAACGAACGTCGGAGATGGTGCTCAGCTTGGGCGGCGACATGAGCGCCTTCTTGGCGGGCTCGATGGCGGTGTACGGCATGGCCAGCTGAATGAGCCCCTTCATCGGCCCATCGATCTCGAAGCTGCACAACACCGCGGCCTCGTTCATCGGCGCGATGGCGGCGAGGCGGGGGTCTGATTCGAAGCGCACGATCTCGGGCCTGAAGGGCAAGACCGGCGCCCAGGCGGTCGTCATGCCCTCGGCGAAGATTCCCAGCAGCCGACCCAGCACCTTGCGCTCGACGGTGGTCAGCTCCCGGCGCTCCGAGCGTTGGTTGTTCGGCTCTTCAGGGTGCGTTCGTTTGTCACCCAGCGCGGCAGCGATCAGCGCGTCGGCCAGGCCGGGCTCGAGCACCAGCAGCGCCTGGCTTCCGGCCTGCCCCAGTGACATCAGGCAGACCGTGGTGGGCGGCGCCAGCAGCGAGTTGAAGTCACCGAACTTGAGCAACGACGCCGGGCCGCAGCTGACGCGCACCTCGAGCCGGGTGCGGCCGCTCAGGCCCATCGCGAAGTGTGAGGCGATCTGTTCGTTGATCGCGTCCAGGGTGGGCATCTGCCCGCGGATCACCCGATCCTGACTGGTCAGATCGTACGGCACCGCGGCGCCACGGCCCTTGCTGGGCTGGGGCGCCACGCGGCCATCCTGGATGGCCGACATCAGTGCGTTGATTTCGTCTGGGTTCAGCAAAACGCCGCCGGCCATGGGAGCGCTCCTCTCTCACTGCACGACGAAATCGGAGATGTAGAGCGCGCGGAACCGCGCCTCCGGAACCAGCTCACGCAGGCGAAGCTGCAGGGCGTCTTTGGTGCGGGTCAGACCCTCGCTGCCGCTCAGCTCTTCCACGGTGCGATCCGACAGGTAGCTGATGAAGGCGTCGCGAACGCGAGGCAGGTGCGCGGTGAGGCGCTCCTTGTCGGGCTCGGCCAGCACCTCGACCTCGAAGGTGATGCGCGCGTAGCGATCGAGATCGGGGTTGCGCAGGTGCACCACGAAGTCGGGCAGCTTCACCATCGGCCCGGGCCCCGCCGAGGCGCCCGCGGCCACCGGGGCCGCTCCACCTTCGTGTTTGCCTTCAGCGGGCGGCGTGGCCTCTGCGTGCTCTTCGGCCGGCTTCGCCTCTCCAGCAGGGTGCTCGCCGGGGGGCGCCGCCGCCTGGGGCTTGTGCATCATCTGGTAGCCCATGAAGCCGATCACCCCGACCAGCAGCAGGCTGTTGAAGCCGATCAGCGCCGGCATCAACTTGCTCGCCGCTGCAGGGGGCGGAGGCGGTGTGGCGGGCGCGGCGGGCTTCTTCTCGTCACTCATGGTCAGCACCCCATGAGCAACGCACGTGCCCTTGACGCGTCAGGGGGCTGGCGGGAGGTAAGCCCTTGGATCTTGCGGGGGGACTTCCAGAACCAGCTCGATTCGGCGGTTCATTTCGCGGTTCTCCGAGGTGTCGTTGGACACCAGGGGGTGGCTCGACCCCATGCCGGCCGCGGAGAGCCGGGCGGGCGCCACGTCATGGGCCTGCTCCAGGTAGGCCACCACCGTGGCCGCGCGGGCCGCCGAGAGATCCCAGTTGTTGCGGAACTTCACCGAGGTGATCGCGCCGTCGTCGGTGTGACCCTCGACGCGGATGAGCTGGGGCGAGCCGGCCACCTCCGTGGAGATGGCATCGAGCACCGCCAGCGCTTCAGGCCGCAACGAAGCCGACGCGGGGTCGAAGAAACCATGCGCCGCCAGGCGGTTGCGCAGCTTCCCGTTCTCCACTTCGATCTTCACGCTGGGGTTCTTCTCCTTGCGCAGCAGGAAGGGCTTGAGCGCCTTCTCGAGCTTCTTGCGGGTGTCTTCGACCAGCTTCTTCTGACCTGTGGTGGGCTGACCGGCCTCGGCGCCGATGGCGGTCACGCAGCCCCCTTCTGAAGGCTGTCCACGAAAGACCTTGAGCTTGGTCACGCCGCCTTCGCCCTTGAAGTGCAACGCCCACCTCATCGACTCGGTGGTCTTGGCCAGCTTGCTGGTGTCGACCCGGCTCGAGGCGTACATCACGACGAAGAGCGCGAAGAGCAACGTCATCAAGTCGGCGTAGGAAATGACCCACCGCTCGTGGTTTTCGTGCTCTTCGTGTTTGTGTTTCTTCGCCATGGCTCACGCACTCATCGACACGGTTTCTGAAGTGGAGCAGCTGGGAGGCCAGGGCTACTTCACCCGGGCTTCATTCCTGGGGGCCGAGCTGGCCTCGCGGGTGCGCACCGATGCACAGGCCATTCCCCTGCGGCGGGCGGGCATTCGGCGGGGTCACGAGCTCGACGAGACGGTGCGCAGCGATGAGCTGGCCTGGCTGACGAAAGACGAGACGAAGGGCGCGTTGTCGATGGCCGTCACGCACTTCGAGCGGCTGATGCACGAGCTCAATGACGCGGCGTGGCTGGGCTTGAGGACGTTCGATCTCCAGCTGGCGCACTACGCGCCGGGAGCGCACTACGCCCGGCATCGCGACGCGTTCCCCGGGCAAGACAACCGGCGCATCACCGCGATCGTCTACCTGAACCCTGCCTGGGTCCCCGAACACGGTGGGCAACTGCGGCTTCACGTCGCGCCTCCGGTCGAGCTGGCCCCGACCCTGGATCGGCTGGTGGTGTTTCGATCAGAGCTGGTGGAGCACGAGGTGTTGAAGGCGCGCGCTGATCGCTGGGCGCTCACCGCCTGGTACTCCGCTCGGTGATTTCCTCGGGAGCGGTGTGGGCTCACTTCGCCGGAGCAGGGGCGTGTGCGTGTTTACCGTGCGAGCCCGCGAAGCTCTTGAGCTTCTCTTCGAGGATGCGCGGGTTGAGGCCCTCCTGAATCGAGAGCACGCCTTCGCAGATGAGCGTCTTGCGCTCCTTCTCGAGGTGCACCTTGCGCTTGATCTTGTTCGAGACGGGCAGGGCGATCAGGTTCGCCACGCCGACGCCGTACACCGTGGCCACGAAGGCGACGGCGATGCCGGGGCCGAGCGCGGAGGGGTTGTCGAGGTTCTCCATCACGTGAATGAGGCCGAGCACGGCTCCGAGCACGCCGACGGTGGGGCACAGCGCTCCGAAGTCGCCCCACAACTTCGCGTTCACGTTGCCTTCTTCGGCCTCGACCTCGACCTCGGTCTCCAGGGTGTGCCGCGCGACGCTCGCTTCCACGCCGTCGACCAGGAAACCGAGCGCCCGCTTGAGGAAGGGATCTTTGACCTCGGCCAGCTTGCTCTCCAACGCGAGCACGCCATCGCGGCGGGCCACGGTGGCGAGGTCGACCAGCTGGGCCATGAGCGGCACGATGTCGTTGGGCTTCTCCTTGAGCGCGAGGGAAAAGGCCTTCAGCCCGCTCTTCACTTCGCTCAGCGGGTACGAGACCGCCACGGCGCCCAGGGTGCCGCCGATCACGATCATGAAGGCGGTGAGCTGCAGCAGCGACCCGGCGTGGCCACCCTCGAGCTTCTGACCGACGAGGATCATCGCGAGTGAGAAGAGGATGCCGGGAATGGTCGTCTTATCCATGATGCCCTCCAGGGGCGGTCGATCGTCGGAAGACAGCCACTCGCTCGAGCAGCTCGGCGAGCGGCTCCTTCACCAGCAGCCGCTGTCCTGAGGACATCGTGATGACCGTGTCGGGAGTCGACTCCGCGAAGACGATGAGTCCGTCGTTCACGGCGATGGTGTGTCCGTCGAGTTTCGTCAGCAGGATCATGCGGTGCCCTGTTCTTCTCTTCGGCACGATCCCCGTCGAACTTGAGGCGCGTCATCAGACTGACGCGATTATCTCTTCAGCTGCATCAACTCCTGCAGCAGCTGGTCGGCCGTGGTGATGGTCTTCGAGTTCGCCTGGAACCCGCGCTGAGCGGCGATCATCCGCACGAACTCGTTGGCGAGATCGACGTTCGACTGCTCGAGCGCGCCCGACTGAATCGCGCCGCGGCCGCCTGACCCGGCATCGCCGATGGTCGGCTGACCCGAGTCGGCCGTCTCACGCAGCAGGTTGCCGCCCATGCGCTGGAGCTGATCTGCCGCCGAGAAGTCCGCGATCGCGACCTGGCCCAGCACCTTGGTCACGCCGTTGGTGAACGAGCCGACCACCTCACCGCTGTCGTTGATCTGAATGCCCGCCAGCGCGCCGTACGAGTTGCCGTCCTGGCTGACGAAGGTGGTGGTGCCGGTGCCGACGAAGCTGGTCACGCCATCGAGGCCGGTGCCGGTGGGAACCGGGGTGCCCAGGTTGAAGTTGAGCGCCTGCGGAGCGGTCGCGCCATCGGGCAGGAAGTTCGAGCTCTGGGTGACGCTGGTGAGCTTGCCTTCGGTGTCGAAGATGAGCTCGCCGGTCGCGATCTCTGCGCCGTCACCGGGCGTGCCGCCGACGTTGCCGGCGTCCGTCACCGCGTGGAACTCCCAGGTGTCGGCGGCGGTCTTCTGCCAATACACGTCGACCGTGTGGGCCTTGCCCAGCGTGTCGTAGATGGTGGTGGTGCTCGCGAACGAAGCGGTCGCGCTGGGGTCGTTGGGGTCGAACGCGGCTGCCGGAATCGAAGCGTTCGCGTCGAGGTTCGCGCGGATGGTCACGTTGCCGGTGGCGACCGCGGCCGCGGTGGCGCTGCCGACCTGCAGATCGCCCAGGTTGCCGCGCGCCTGACCGGTGGCCGCCGTCGCGTAGCCCTGCACGCGCAGGCCATCGAGGTTGGTGAGGTAGTCGGAGTTGTCGACGCGGAACTGCCCGGCCCGCGTGTAGAACTGGCCCTGTGCCCCGGCCGACGAACCGCGCAGCACGAAGTAGCCCGGGCCGTCGATCGCCAGGTCGGTCGCGAGCCCCGTCTGGGTGATCGAGCCCTGGCTGACCAGGCGCTGAATCGCCTGCAGGCGTGAACCCATGCCGGCTTGACCACTGCTCGCCGAGCCCATGATCTCGTTCATCAGCTGATCCTGAAACGCCGCGCGGCCTGCCTTGAACCCGATGGTGTTGGCGTTGGCGATGTTGTCGCCGATCACCGAGAGCTCGGTGCTGTTCGACTGCAGGCCTGCGGTACCGATGTTGAGGGCAGAGAGAAGGCTCATGACGGGTTCAAGCTCCTGACGACGTGGTGGAAGGGGTGGTGGTGTTCGAGGCTTCGGAGATCTGGATGATGTCGGAGAGCTTCACGCGCACGCCGTTGAGGATCAGCTCGGCGTAGCCGGCCTGGAAGGTGACCCCGGTCGCGCGCGCCTTGCCGCGGGAGTCGATGCTGATCGACTCGCCCTTCTCGTCGGCGGCGGTCAGGGTGACCTTGTAGGTGCCGGGGGGCAGCTGGGTGGTGGCCCAGGGGAAGTCGACGGTGCCGGCCTTCACGTCGTGCAGCGTGAGCGTGGCGACGACCTTGCCGTTCTGATCCTTGATGATCGCGTTGGCCTGGGTGGCGTTTTGCGCGAGCTCGCCCTGCACCTGCGGCGTCTGGTTGGTGGCGGTCACCGTCACGCTGTCGGTGCGGTAGGTGATCTCCTTGCCGACCAGGTTGGCCACTGAAGTTTGATTGTTCGCGGCCTGCGCGATGATCAACGCGTCGAGGCGGCTGTTGGCGGCCTCGGCCTGCTCCACGCTGGCGAACTGGGCGAGCTGGGCGATGAAGGCCTGGTTGTCGGTGGGGGCGAGGGGATCTTGATTGGCCAGCTGCGTGGTGAGCAGCTTGAGGAACTCGTTCTTGCCCAGCGTGCGCGAGCCCGTCGGCGTGTTGCTGGTGGGCGGGGTGAAGCTGCCGGTGCTGAGACCTTCGATGGCGGATGGCATGTTCTAGGCCTTCACGTGAACGCGGCCGTCTTCGGTCGCGAGTTCGGTGGATGAGGTGGCCCGGCGGGCCGTGGGAGGAGGAGAGCCTTCGAGATCCGCGCGGTCGCTGCCGCCGTGACGCTGCTGCGAGCCCGACTGCGTCAGGTCGAAGTGACCCAGCGCCAGGCCTTCTTTGGCGAGCGCGACGCGCAGCTCGCCCTGCCGCGACTCGAGCAACTGAGCGGCAGGGCCGGTGGCGCGCAGCTCGGTGATGCCGTTCTGCACCTTGAGCTCGACGTTGATGCGGCCCGCTTCGCCGGTGTCCATCGACATGCGCGCGACGTTGGGCAGCAGCACCACGCGCAGCGAGGGATCTTCGTTCATCACCGGTGCCAACGGCGCGAGCGGCGCTGCGTCTTTGAGGGCCGGAGGCGCTTCGATGCGGAAGGGCTCAGCGGCGACCAGGGGCGCTGCGTTGGTGGGGGCGGCAGAAGCCGGAGCCGGAGCGTTGAGCACGGGCTCCTCTGACTTCTTCTTGTCGGGGCGCACTTCGTCGCGGCGGCTCTGCGGCTTCTCGGTGGGCCCGGTGACCCGCGCCGGGGCGTGCTGATCGTTGGCGCGGATGGCGAGCTGGTCGAGGGTGACGGCCTTCTGGGCCGTGACCGGCTTCGCAGCGGGAGCACCGGGGGCCACGGGGGCCTTCAGCTCCGTGGGCTTCGTGACGATGAAGGGCGCGGGGCGCGCGTGAGGGCTGAGCGCGCGGGAGACGAGCAGGGCCTCATCGGTGCTGGACATCGCGCGGGGCTTCTTCTCGTCGGCAGCAGCAGGAGAAGGAGCAGCACGAGCGGGCTTGCCCCGGGGCTCGTCAGCTGCGCGAAGCAACGTCTCGAAGCCGGCTGCAGGCTTGTTCTGCTTACGGCCCGCTTCAAGCTTCTTGCCGAGGCCCATCAGCGCGTCGAGCTTCACAGGCGACCTCCCGACTTCGTGGGCGCGGAAGGCATGGTGGACATCAGGGCGAGCAGGTCAGCGGCGAGCTCGGGTTTGAGGCGATCCATCACGGCGCCGGCATCGGCGGGCTTCATGCGCTTGAGCAACGAAGCGGCCAGCGCCGGCTCACTGCGCTGCACCAGGGCCGCGGCGGCCTCGGGTTTCATCGACTTCATGGTGCGGGCCAGCGCGTCGAGTTCAGCGGGGCGCACGGCGGTGCTGGGCTTCGGGGGCACTTCAGCGACCGGGGCGGGGGCGTCGCCCCGTTTGGCCAGCAGCCCCTCGAGCTTCTCGGTTTCGGTGCGCAGGCCGGCGCGGGCCTGGGCGATATCGGCCTTGAGCTTCTCCAGCTCGGTGCGATCTGCTTCGACCGCCTTGCGATCGCTCTCGATCTTCGCGCGGGCGGCCGCGAGCTCCTTGCTGGTGCGGGTCAGCTCGCCGCAGAGCGCCTTCTTGGTGAGCGCCGTCGGAAGCTCGCCCGCGGGAGCAACGGCGACCGGAGCAGGTCCACTCGCCAGCAGGGCCATCAAGATCGCTTCAACCACGGTTTTGCTCCCGTCGTGCAGCGGGCGGCGCTGGAGTCAGCGCGCCCTTCAAGTTCGTCAGCGTTTGTTCGAGCGAGAACCGCTCGACCGGTGCCTGCTTCAGGAAAGCATTGAGCGTGCCGATGACCTGGATGGCCCGATCGACACGCGGGTTGGAGCCCGCCTGGTAGGCCCCAACGTCAATCAGATCGGTCGCTTCGCGGTACGCAGAGAGCACATCGCGCACGGTGGAGGCCTGCTCGCGATGCGTCACGGAAGTGACGTCGGACATGCACCGGCTCACCGACGCCAGAACATCGACGGCGGGAAAATGACCGGCGTTGGCGAGGCGGCGGGAGAGCACGATGTGACCGTCGAGCGCGGCGCGCGCGCAGTCGGTCACCGGGTCGGCCATGTCGTCGCCTTCGGCGAGCACCGTGTAGAGCGCGGTGATGCTGCCCTCGCCTGCGTCGTTGCCCGCGCGCTCGACCAGCCGGGGCAGGGCGGCGAAGACCGAAGGAGGGTAGCCCTTCGAGGTGGGCGGCTCACCGGCGGCGAGGCCAATTTCGCGCTGCGCCATGGCGATGCGTGAGAGCGAGTCGATCAGCAGGAGAACCCGTTTGCCCTTCGCGCGGAAGTACTCGGCCACCGCGGTGGCTGCCATGCCGGCGCGCACGCGCACCAGGGGCGGCTCGTCACCGGTCGCCACCACCACCACGCTGCGGGCGAGGCCCTCGGGGCCCAGGTCGCGCTCGACGAACTCACGCACTTCGCGGCCGCGCTCGCCGATGAGCCCGACGACGATCACCTCGGCCTTGGCGTGCCGGGCGATCATGCCCAGCAGCACCGACTTGCCCACTCCCGGGCCGGCCATCACACCCACGCGCTGGCCCTCCCCGAGCGTCAGACACGAGTCGAGCGCCTTCACGCCCAGCACCATCGGCTTGTCGATGCGCTTGCGTTGCATCGCGGGGGGCGGCGCCGCGGTGAGCTTCACGCGATCGCGCAGGGCCAGCGGAGCGCCACCGTCGATGGGCTGCATGCGCGCGTCGACCACCCGGCCCAGCAGCGCTTCACCGACCGTCAGCTCACCGGCCGCCGCGCGGGGAATCACCACGCAGCCTTCGCGAATGCCCTCCATCTCG
This sequence comes from Archangium sp., assembly GCA_030695565.1. Taxonomy (GTDB): domain Bacteria; phylum Myxococcota; class Myxococcia; order Myxococcales; family Myxococcaceae; genus Archangium_A. The sequence goes on along the minus strand of JAUYRZ010000100.1, from coordinate 32,814 downwards.
CCGAACGGCACCAGCAGGGCCGTAGGGCCGTTGAAGCCGACGACCTCGGCCTGGAACACCCGGCCATCGTCATCGATGATCTCGCAGGCGGTGCCCAGCGCGACGCGGGGCAACGAGGCCTCGAGCACCAGGCCGGTCGCGCGCACGATGCGGCCCTGCACCACCACGGGCTCGGCGCGATCGAGGTTCTTCTTGAGACGCTCCAGGTCGAGGCCGCTCACGACTGCGACCCGTCGAGCTGGCGCACCAGCTCTTCGAAGCGCGTGGCGAGGCGGCCATCGATGGTGTGCGAGTCGGTGTCGACCATCACGTCGCCAGAGGTGAGCGAGGCGTCGGCGGCCAGCTCGATCTTGCCGAGGCTGAAGTCGGAGATGGCGTCGTCGCGGAAACGTTCGACGTCGGAGGGGCAGAGGCGAACGCGGGTGACGTGATCTTCACCCGCGCGGCGGATGGCGCTCTTGATGAGGCTGAAGACGCCGTCGAGGTTCGAAGACAGCTCCTTCTCGAGGATGCGGCGGGCGATCAGAATGCCCAGCTCGAGCGAGTCGCTGCGGGCCTGCTCAGCGAGGCGTTCGCCCTGGTTCTTGAGCGCGAGCACCGCGGCGTGCAGCTTCTGTTCGGCAGCGGGGGAGAACGCAGGCACGAAGACCGGAGCAGGCGGCTCCCCGGTCTCCTCGCGCGCAGTCGAGGGGGCAATCGGTCTGTCGACTTCGCTCGAGACGAACGGAGGTCGCTCGACCTCGCTCGGGGCGGACGGTGCAGTGGGCCCTTGCGCGACCGGCGCCCATGACACCGCCCTGATGCGTGCCGGATCGACGTGCGCGATCTTCAGCGCCTCGTTCGGCACCTCCTTCGTGCCCTCCATGAAGAACGGTTTCCTCATGGCTCAGAGCATCTTGTCGGTCGGGCGAACGATGGTGATGCGACCCTTCTCCGCGGCCTCGATCGCCACCTTCGCGATCTCCGCCTGCGCACCCTCGACCTCCGAGAGCTTCACCGGGCCCATCGCCGTCAGATCGTCCTGGAGCAGCTCGCCAGCACGGCTCGACATGTTCTTGAGGAACTTCTCGCGCAGCTCCGGAGAGCCGCCCTTGAGCGCCACCGTGACCTGCTTCATGTCGAGGTCCTTCATCAGGCTCTGCAGATCGCGATCCGACAGCCGCGTCAGATCCTCGAAGGTGAAGAGCTTGCTGCGCAGCTCGTTGGCGAGATTCGGGTCGTCCCGCTCGATGGCCGCGAGGATCTCGGTCTGCTGAGGCGCCGGGCTGCGGCGCAGGATCTCGAGGGCCGCGATGCGGCCATCGACGCGGCGCATGCCTTCAGCCACCAGCGAGCTGAGCTCGCCCGCGAGCGCGGTGCGCACTTCCCGAAGCACCTCGGGCGCCACGGCCTCGACCACGGCCATGCGGCGAACCACCTGGGGACGCATCGCCAGGGGCAGTCGATCCATCACGAGGGCGGCGCGCTCCGCGGTCAGCGAGCTGAGCACCAGCGCGATGGTCTGCGGCTGCTCACGCGCGAGAATCATTCCCAGTGACTCGGCATCGGCGGTCGCCACGGGCCCGAGCAACTCTTCGGGCAGGTGAGAGGGCGGCTGCGCGTCGAAGGTGCGCTTGACGGCATCGGGCCCCAGCATGTCGGTGGCCAGCTTGCGGAGCATCGCGTCGCCGCCGAGGGCATCGACCCCGGCCTCCTGCATGGAGTCGCAGAACACGGTGAGCGACTGGGGAATCGCCGTCGGCCCCATGCGCTTGATCTCGCGAGCGCCCAGGGCGATCTGCCGCACCTCGAGCTCGGTCATCTTCTGGAAGAGCGCCGAAGCCGTCTCAGGGCCCAGCCCCATCAGCAGGGCCGCCACTCGTTTCGCGCCCGGTCCACCCTTTTCGATCCACGGGAGCGCCTCTTCCACCTTGGGGTCAGCCACGTTCCACTTCCTTCTCGAGATCTGCGCTCAACCACGCCCGCACCAGCATCACCGCGCGCTCCGGGTCTTCTCTCACCAGCGCCCGCGCCTTCTCCCGGAGGTCGGCCAACGGGTCGACCAGCAGCGGCTGCGCCGGCTTCTTGATCTCGGTCACCACGCCATCGAGCGCGTTCTGCTTCGCCTCGAGCGAGCCGACGGTGGCGCCGGGCATCAGCACCAGCGCCTCGGAGTCGAGCTTCGTCTTCGCGCCGCGGCGGGCGAGGAAGAAGGCGAGGGCGGCCAGGGCGAGAATGCCGCACCCCACGGCCACGTAGACCCACACGGGCGTCGTCGCCGCCACCTTCACCTCGGGCGTCTCGACGCTGCGGCCGAACGCCTGGCTGGTGATCTCGAACTGATCGCCCCGCGCATCGTCGAAGCCCACCGCCTTGCGCGCCAGCTCACCGAGCTTGGCGACCTCTTCAGCGGAGCGCGCCTTGCCTTCGAGCCCGTCGACGATCACCGCGACGGAGATCTTCGTGAGGCGGGGCAGCTTGGCCACCGTCTGCGTGGTGGTCTTGGTGATCTCGAAGTTGCGCGTGAGATCCGAGCTGTTCGAGTTGCCCTGCTGCGTGGGCGCGTTCATCTGGGGCGTGGGCGCCAGGGGAATGTTCGCCTGCGCGCCCGCCACGCCGACCGGCGTGTTGGTCTGGTTCGAGCTGTTGCCCGCGGTGGTGCGCTCGCTGCGCATCGCCACCTGGTCGGGGTCGTACACTTCGCTGTTCTGATTGACGGTCGAGTTGTCGACGTTCGCGGTCACCTTGGCGATGACCGAACCCGCGCCGACGACCGGCTCGAGCAGCGTGATGATGCGCTGCTCGAACTCACGCTCGAGCTTGCGCTGGTACGACGCCTCGGGGGAGTCCCACGCGGAGTCCGCCGAGAGCACAGCGCCACGGCCATCCATCACGGTGACCGAATCGGCCGACAGCCCGGGAGCCGCCGAAGAGACGAGGTGGCGGATACCGGCCAGCTCACGTTCAGCCAGCGTGCGGCCGGGCTGAAGCACCACCACCACCGCCGCCGCCGCCTTCTTGTCTTCGTTGCGGTACAGGCCGTGCTCGCCCATCGAGACCGTCACCCGCGCGCTGCGCACGCCGGAGAAGCTGCCGATGGTGCGCGCCAGCTCACCTTCGATGGCCCGGCGCAGGTTGACCTTCTGGGTGAACTCGCTGACGCCCAGGTCGCCGCTGTTGAAGAGCTCGAAGCCGACGCCGCCCGCGCGGGGCAGCCCCGACTTCGCGAGGAGAATGCGCGTGTCGTAGACCTTGTCGGCGGGCACCGCGAGGGCCGTGCCGTTGGCCTCGATGCGAAACGGAATGCCCGAGTCCTTCAGCACGCCGGTCGCCTCGGTGGAGTCTTCCTGCGTGAGGTTGGTGAAGGCGTACTGGTACTCGCCGCTGCGGGCGAAGCCGGCGACGCCGATGGCCAGGGCGACCGCCAGACCGACGCCCGCGAGGAGCGCCATCCGCAAGCCACCGGGCATCGCCTGGAACCGCGCGGGGAGTTCTCGGAGCTGCTTGAGGAGGGTTTCCATGGCTTAGACCGGCATCCGCATCACTTCGTTGTAGGCATCGAGGATCTTGTTCCTGACCTTCATCGCGACCTTCATCGAGATGTCGGCCTTCTCCAGCGCCAGCATCGTCTCGTGCAGGTTGCCTTCGCCGCCGGCCAGCTTCTGCGCCTCGACGTCGGCTTCGGTCTGCATCGCGTCGACCTTCTCGATCGCCGACTTGAGCGTGGCGCCGAAACCTTTGCCGTCGACCTGCTCCGCCTTGCCGATGTCGGCGGCCGAGCTGCCCGAGCCTTCGATGGTGTTCAGTGAAAGGGGCTTCATCGGTTACCTCGAGATGTCCATCGCGCGCTGCGCCATGCTCTTGAGGGTCTCGACGGCGGTGGCGTTCGCTTCGTAGCTGCGCGAGGCGGTGAGCAAGTTGACCGACTCGTGGAGCGGGTTGACGTTCGGGAAGGTGACGAACCCGTCGCCATCCGAGTCGGGGTGACCAGGCAGGTAGACCTTCTTGCCGGGGCTGGGGTCTTCGACGATCTGAGTGACCGCCACGCCTTGCGCGACCCCCGCTTCACCCGAAGCGCCACCGAGCTCGGCCTCGAAAGGCACCGCAGCCAGCACGGGGTCGCGGCGGTGATAGGGCTGACCATCGGGGCCACGCGTCGACTCGGCGTTGGCGAGGTTGCTGGAGGCGAGGTTGACGCGCGTGCGCTGTGCCGAGAGCGCCGAACCACTGATGCGAAGAGCACTGAGAAAATCAGCCACGGGACACCTCCAGGTAAGAATTCAGCTGCATCTGCTGCCTCATCAACTGCCCTCCCTCTCCCCGAGGGGGAGAGGGTCGGGAGAGGGAGAACACAAAATCAACCGACCCCATCCGTCGCCACGTAGCGGAGCAGGGCCATCTTCTTCCCCACCGCCTTCGCCGCCGCGCCGTAGAGCAGCGAGTTGCGCGCGAGCTCGACCATCGTCTTGTCGAGATCCACGCCGTTGCCATCGAGGCCGCCCTGCAGCTCCTCCGACACACGCACGAACGCCGCGTTGTCCGTGCCCATCGGCGCCGGGTTGTTCACCGGCAGAAAGCCCTCCCGCGACGCGACCGCCACCGGCGCACCCGACTCAGCCGATTTCCCGTTCTCCGCTGCGGCCAGCGCCTTGTCGAAGTCGAGCTCGCGGGGCGAGAAACCCGGCGTGTCGATGTTGGCCAGGTTGCCGTTGAGCACGTTCTGGCGATCGAGCCGAACGTCGAGCGCCGACTGAAGCTTTCCCATCGTCGTGTCGAAGAGCTTCACGGGGCGGCGACCTCGAGTAATTCAGTGGGCTGCGATTCGGTGTTCAACTTCTGGCGCAGCGTGCGCAGGCCGATGTTGAGGAGGCGGGCAGCGTGGGTGCGGTTGCCCGCGGTGCGGCGGAGCGCTTCGACGATCGCCAGGCGCTCGAGCTGATCGAGGTTCAAAGGCAGATGGGTGGGGAAGAACGAGGCATCGACGGGCCGGGCGATGAGCCCGAGTTCTCCACCTTCAATCATCGGGCCACGCGAGCGGATGCTGGCGCGCTCGAGCACGTTGGCCAGCTCGCGCACGTTGCCGGGCCAACGTTGCGACTCGAGCAGGCCCAGCGCTTCGGCGGTGAGGCGTGACGCCTGGCGGCCGAGGTTCTTGCCGGCCCGTTGAAGCAGCAGGTCGGCCAGGGGGGCGATGTCTTCCTTCCGATCGCGCAACGAAGGCACGACGATGGGGAAGACGTCGAGGCGGTAGTACAGGTCGGAGCGCAGCTGACCGCGCCCCACCAGGTCCTGCAGATCGCGGTGCGAGGTGGCGATGACGCGCGACGGGTGAGCGCCTTCGAGCAGCGAGAGGAGCCGGCCCTGCGTCTCCATGGGGATGCTGCCGATCTCATCGAAGAGCACCGTGCCGCCGTGGCGCAGCGCGGCTTCGACCTGCTCCAGGTCGATCGACGCCGAAGCGATGACCGTGAACGGGAGCGCCGACCGCTGCGAGTTCTGGTGAATGAAGCGGGCCAGCACCTCTTTGCCGGTGCCGGTCTCACCGGTGAGCAGCACCGTGGTCGGGGTCGAAGCAACGTCGAGCGCAGCGCTCAGCGCGTGACGCATGGAGAGACTGGTGGCGACCAATTCGACGTTCATGGGGCTTTCTCCGCGGTTGAAGCTTTGCTGCGCAGCGATGCTGCACGGGCGAGATCAGTCGACAACGAGACCTGGGCGCTGAGGGCGTCGAGTGCTTCGGTCGAACGCTCGGGCACCGGCCGCACCATGGCGCGGCGGCCGAGCTGGCGGCGGGCCGAAGTCCACTCGCCCTTGCGGGTGACGGAGCCCAGCTTGCCTTCGGCGTACTCGAGCACCACCGTCGCGCGCACCGGATCACGAGCGGCGACGTAGAGCTTGATGATGCCCAGCAGGTGCGACGACAGCTCGGCGCCTGGAACGTGCGGCGTGTTGGCCGAGAGAATCGAAGCGGCAAACCCCGGCGCGCCGATCTCCGAAGCCGCGCGGGAGGCCGCCTGGTTGAGCGCGTACTCGGCGGGGCCTCTGCGGACCTTGTCGGTGAGGAAGGAAGAGAGCGCCGCGACGCGGGCCTCGAGCTCCCTGCTCTCCAGCCCAGCCGCCACGAACTTCTGACAGAGCGACAAGGCGCTGGTGCAGGCATCACCATCTGTCTCGAGCGCGGTGAGCAGCACCTGCATCGCCCGAACGTCACGGCCGGCAGCGAGCTCGCGGCGCACGGTGAGCAACCGCACTTCGCGGGCGAGGTCAGCGGCCAGCAGCCTGGTGTCGGCAGCCCGATCCGAAGCTTCGATGGTGAGGCAGGTGCCCAGCAGCTCGCAGCTGCGCAGCTGAGCCAGACGCCCCACCAGGCCGGCATCGGGAATCTTCGCGTAGTGGGTGAGGGCCGCTTCGACCGCGCCTTCACGAATGGCGAGATCGCCCAGGCGCAGGTGGCACAGGCTCACGTCAGGGCCGTCGAGCCCTTCCATCCAGGCGGCGCGGGCGGCGTCGACATCACCTTCGGCGAGCGCACATTCGCCCCGCGCCGCCGCCAGCTTGCCGGGGCACGCGTCGGGCAACGAGAGGCTGCGCAGCGACCAGGCGTTCAGCGGCACCAGGGCGAAGTCGAGCCAGCTGACGCCCAGCACCTCACGCACGTCGAGGAAAGCGCCGCGTTCATCATGAGCGAGCTGCGCGAAGACGCGCCGGGTGGTGCAGTGCAGCACCAGCCGTTCGCCGCGCCGTTCGCTGGTGGGGCAGAGCCGGGGGGCCTTGGTGCTGAGCTTGAGGCCGGTGAGGATCACCTCGGCCAGCATCGGGTCGGTGGTCACCGAAGCGCCCGCCGACTCGGTGAGCGACACGCGCTCCACCGAGACGGTGAAGCCAGTGACCTTGTCTCCCTCCGGGAGAGGGCTGACGTTCAACATCAGGGCGAGGGCGAGGGTGAGCATGGGGTCTGTTCGAAGTTCAGGCGGCCTGGGTGTCGCGGCTGCGGCGGCGAAGCTTCTCGACCAGCGTGGTGCGCTGGAGGCCCAGCAGATCGGCGGCGGCCTTGCGGTTGCCACCGGCCTGCGCGAGCGCGGCGCTGATGTAGAGCTCCTCGACGGTGCGCAGCAGGTGGGGCAGGTCGATGGGGAACTTCGGAGCGTTCGCGGCGGCGAGGAGCGCCTCGGGCGCGATCGACTGGAGCTCGGCAGCCTGGCTGGGCAGGTGCTCGAAGCCGCCAGGCAACGACGCCTCACCGTCGAGCGGGAAACGCAGCGGCGCGGCAGGAGGCGAAGGCAGCGGGGGCACGATGGAGAGCACCACCTCGTTCGCGCTCATCGCGGCCTGGCGAATGTGCACGGGGAGATCCGTCACCCGAATGATCGAACCTTCGGTGCACACCGACACGCGCTCGACCAGGTTCTCCAGCTCACGCACGTTGCCGGGCCAGGGGTGCGACTCGATGGCACGAATGGCGTTCGGCTCGAGCGAGCGGGTCTCACCGCGCTGCCGCCAGAAGTGCATGAACAGCTTCATGATGTCGCCCTTGCGGTTGCGCAGCGGGGGCAGCTCGAGCGGGCAGACCTGCAGGCGGTAGAAGAGGTCGAGGCGAAAACGGCCCGCTTCGACTTCGGCGGCCAGGTTGCGGTTGGTCGCGACGATCAGGCGGAAGTTGGCGGTGACGCTCTCGGCGCTGCCCACGGGCTCGTAGGTGCGCTCCTGCAGCAGGCGCAGCAGCTTGACCTGCAGCGCGAGGGGCAGCTCGCCGATCTCGTCGAGAAAGAGGGTGCCGCCTTCGGCCATCGCCACGCGGCCTTTGCGAGAAGCGAACGCGCCGGTGAACGCGCCACGCACGTGACCAAACAGCTCGCTCTCCAGCAGGGTCTCGGGGATCGCGCCGCAGTTGACGGGCACGAAGTGTTTGTCGGCCCGCGCGCTGGTGTCGTGAATGTGGCGGGCGAACACCTCTTTGCCCGTGCCGGTCTCGCCCGTGAGGAGCACGTTGGAGTCCGTCGGCGCGATGCGCTGACAGGCCTTGAGCAAGTCGATGAGCGGGGAGTGCTCGTCGTGAATGAGGTTGCTCATCGTGCCGAAGTCGCCAGTCAGGTTCGCCGTCGCCAGGTTCATCGTTCGCCCCTCACCTCAGGCCCACTTCATGTGGGTGCCGTCGTGTGCAGGGGGCCTGAGCAACGCCCAGGCCAGCGCCAGAATCCCAACGATTCAAGGTCAGTAGCCTGACGCGCCACAGGGGTGACCGGGGGTCGGATCCCACCCGCGTTTTGACGGTTTCGAGGGGCGTCGCACGAGATCAGCCGCTTGCTTCGGGGGTGCAGCCCGACTCAGCCCGGAGGGTGATTACCCAGGCAAGGGAGGCGGCCGAATTGCATTGGTCCTGCGAAGCCATGAGCCGTCTGCTTCCCCAACGCGTGGAGTCACCCGTCAATGAAGACGGCTTTCGTTCGCTGATCGATGAGCTGCCAGTGGGGATGTTGTGGGTCACGGAGAGCGGCGAGGCGCTGGAGTGGAACAATCCGGCTGAGACGCTGCTGGCATCCGGGGCTGGTCTCCGAATCGAGCAGCTGATCAGCCGGCTCCTCGAGGCGTGCCGTACGACGCGCACCTGCATTCAGTCGGGGCTCGAGGTGTCGGGGGCAGAGCGGGTGCTGGTCTCCGTGGCGCCCGACCGAAGGCCTGACGCGTTCCTGGTGGTGTTGGATCGGCAGAAGCTGGAGAAGGCACGCACCGAGGCTTCGGTGCTGCGGGCGGTGCTCAAGGCGATCGCTTCGAGCGCCACGAGGAAGCAGGCGCTGCAGCGGGCGCTGGAGGCGGTGCACTCGGCGTTGAGCGCCACGCATCTGGCGTTCTTCGAGCTGGATCCGATGGGCACCCAGTTCCTTTGTGCGGCGTCGTCGGGTCTGACGGAGCACGAGGTCGCCGACGCGGTTGCGCTCAAGAATGACCCGAAAGAATCCGTGTTGGCGGTGACGCTGCATCACAACCGGCCGGTCACGTTGCCCGAGCTCAGTGATGCGTGCATTCCCTTCAGGCACGAGCGGGGGCTGGCGGCGGTGTTGATGCCGGTGTGCGGGCGCAGCTCGAAGGGCGTGCTGTATCTGTCGACGCGCGAGGGGCTCTCGGAAGGTTTGTTGCGCCTGAGTCACGCGCTGGCCGACGCGATCGGCGCGGTGCTCGATCTGGCGACGCTGGAGCAGGAAGCGAATCGGGCGCGTGAAGTCGCCACCCAGCGGGATCGCCTGGCGACGATCGGCCAGCTGATCGCCGGCGTGGCGCATGAGATCAACAACCCGTTGGCGTTCTTGAAGAGCAATTTGCACTCGCTGCGCGGGGATCTGGATGACCTGAGGGAAGGGCGGTCGACGTCGCCGATGAGCGAGGTGGATGAGATCGTCAGTGAGTCGCTCGAGGGCGTCTCGCGCATCGAGACCATCGTGCAGGCGCTCAAGGGCACGGCGCGGAAGAAGGATGAACGGATTCGGTTCGAGCCCGCCAAAGCAGTGCAGGAGGCCGTGACGATCTTTCGCGGAGCGCACAAGCAGAACGTGGACGTGGTGTGTTCGCTCTCCAGGTTGCCAGAGGTGATGGGAAGCCCGTCGGCGCTGGGGCAGATCACCTTGAACCTGATGCAGAACGGCGTCGACGCGATGGCAGAGCTGCCGCGCAAGAAGCGCAAGCTCGAGATCACCGCCAAGCAGGACGAGGTGACCGTGACGATCGCGGTGCGTGACTACGGCACGGGCATCCCGATCGAAGTGCAGAAGCGCATGTACGACGCCTTCTTCACCACGAAGGATCCCGGCAAGGGCACGGGCCTGGGCCTGGCGATCTGCAAAGAGATCGCGGAGGGCATGGGCGGCAAGCTGACGTTCACCACCGGGCCCGATGGCACCTGCTTCGAAGTCAGCGTGCCCGTGGATCTGAGCGATTGAGCGAGAACAAGGTCCCCCCTCACCGTGCGAGTTTTGATGCGGGGGCGCCTCTTTGGATCACCGGAGTCGGGCGATTCATCTAGCCTTGGGCCGTGCTCGCTCGCTCGATTGGGTCGTGGGGACGGCAGCTGGTGTTCGCAGCCGTCATGGTTCCGTTGCTGTCTTTGGCGCAAGACGCCGGCTTGGAGCCGAAGCCCGCAGTCGCCGCGGCGTATCCGCTCAAGCTGTTGGCCAACCCGGCCACGAATTCGTTCCACTTCGAGCTGCACGACCTGATGACCATTCAGGCCTCCGGCGAGGTCGCCACGAAGATCCGCGCCGCCTACGGCACCACGCCGCCGGGCCAGGTGGTCACGCTGGTGCTCGACGGCATCGCGCTCAACTCGCTCCCGTATGAGTTCGCGCAGGACGCCGGCACCAGCGAGCTCTTCGTCACGTTCTCGCTCTCGCGCGACTCCACCAACGACGCGAACCGCCGCGCCTGGAACGACCTGCTCGCCAAACAGCTCGACTACGAGATCAAACCAGCCGTCTTCCTGAAGGTCGGCAACGACATCGCCCAGCGGGTTGACTCCGGCACCGCGCAGGTCGGCTTCTCCATCAACGACGTGCTGTTCATCAGGTCGGTCGCCTTCTGCGCGATCATGATGATGATGCTGCTCTTCGGCCTGCTGGTGCTCAGCGACATGCTCCGCGACGCCGACACCACCTTCTATTCACTGGGCAAGAGCCAGATGGCCTTCTGGGGCGTGCTGGTCTTCGTCAGCGTGGTGGCCGTGCTGCTCGTCACCGGAACACTCGAGCGCATCCCCACCCAGACGCTCGGCCTGTTGGGCATCAGCGGCGTCACCGGCCTGGGCGCGATCATCATCGGTGGGGCGGGTTCAGGCAGCGGCGTGCGCAAACTCCGCCTCGAGTTCGTGGCGTTGAAGGCGAACAAGAGCCGCACCGCGGTCGAAGACGCGCGCCTCAAAGAGCTCAAGGCGCTGCTCACGCCGAGAAACTTCATCCGCGACATCTGCGACGACGGCAACGGGCCCAGCTTTCACCGGGTGCAGGTGGTGTTGTGGACGGTCCTGCTCGGCGGGGTGTTTCTCAACTCCGTGGCGCAGGTGCTCTCGATGCCCGAGTTCCCCGAGTCGCTGCTGCTCTTGATGGGCATCAGCAACGCGACCTATCTGGGCTTCAAGATCCCCGAGAAGATCGCCAACCCCTGAACCAGCAACCGCCGGCGCATCAGGGCCCCTCACCCCGACCCTACTCAGGAAAACGAAGCACCCGGTACGGTCGGCTGACGCAGTCGATGTCGCCCATGCGCTGCACCGTGGGGGGCGCCCAGCACGTGTGGAGGATCAGATCGTTCTCGTCGACCTGACCCACCGGCTCACGATCCTCGAACAGGATCGCCACGTGACGTGACGCGGGGAAGTGAACCAGATCGCCCGCCTTCGGCACCTTGCCCGCCTTCAGCAACGGCGCCTGGCGATCGATCTCGTACGACGAGGTGTACGTGGCCTTCTTCCCGCTCCGCCGCCGCGCGTAGATGATCAGATCCGCGCAGTCCGAGCCGATGAGCAGATCACTCTGGTTCCGCCCATCGGGCCCGGCGCTGCCGAAGATGTACGGCGTGTTGAGCAGCTCACTCGCGTAGCCGATCAACGAATCATCACGGCGCAGCGTCACGCGGAAGACCTCGGGCGTCAGGCCTCCGTACTTCGTGCTGCTCATGCCCGGCGTGCTCAACGTGACGCCGTCTTTCGAGATCACCTCGACCCGGAACGCCATCGTGCCCACGCCCGGCAACTGCGGCACCGGGGCCAGCTTCGTCGGCGTGATGTCGGCCGCGCAGGTGAGCTTGCCGTCACAGGAGGGCAGGGCGGTCTCCGCGTACGTCACCTTCTCGAAGTGAAACGAAGGCGTGGTGTTGTCGATCGCGCCGATGGTCGGCTCGACCTTGAACCAGTGCACCTCTTGGGCCTCCGCGCCGCGCAACACCGCGTGCAGCATCACCGGCTGACCCTGCTTCGCGTACACCCAATCGCGTTTCGGCTTCGCTTCACCCACCGCCCCGTGAAGTTCGAGGGTGGGCTTCGCAGCGAGCAGCATCGTCAGCAGGAACACAGACATGGAGGTGAGACATTGCCGCAGGTCGCGGCGTTCCGTCACCCGGTCAACGCGCGCTCGATGCGGTGTTTGGCGACCCTGGTCTTCGGCACGCTCGAGTCGAACCAACTGCGCACGTCTTCATCCAGCCCGATGCCGTGCATGTAGTTGTAGATGGCCTTCTTCAACGCCACGCCGAGCACGTCGTGATCGACGCCGGTCGGGTCGATGAACCCGATGTCGTTCTTCGCGAAAGACACCTTGGGCATCGGAGCGAGCGTCACGCCGAACTCCTCCGGATTGCGGCCCACCGGCGAGTGCACCGTGCAGGCGAAGCGATGAAAGAAGCCCGACTGAATGCACCCGGCCGCGAACAGCTGCCGCACGTATTCCAGAGCGTCCACCGTGTCCTGCACGGTCTGGGTGGGGAAGCCGTACATGAGGTACGCGTGCACCAGGATCCCCGCGTCGGTGAACGCGCGCGTCACTCGCGCCACTTGATCGACCGACACGCCCTTCTTCATCAAGGTCAGCAGGCGATCGGAGGCGACCTCGAGGCCGCCGGAGATCGCGATGCAGCCACTCTCCGCCAGCTCCTTGCAGAGCGCCGGGGTGAACGACTTCTCGAAGCGGATGTTGCCCCACCAGGTCACCGGCACCTGCCGGCGCTTGAGCTCAGCCGCCAGCGCCTTGAGTGACTTCGGGGGCGCGGCTTCGTCGACGAAGTGAAAGCCGGTCTGCCCGGTCTCCTTCACGATCGTCTCGATGCGATCGACCAGCGTGGTCGCCGTCGCCGCGTCGTAGCGCGAGATGTAGTCGAGCGAGACGTCGCAGAAGCTGCACTTCTTCCAGTAGCAGCCGTGCGCGACCGTCAGCTTGTTCCAACGCCCGTCAGACCAGAGCCGGTGCATCGGGTTCAGCATGTCGAGCAACGAGAGATACCGGTTGAGCGGCAGGCCATCCCACGTGGGTGTTCCCACCTCGGCGAAGGGCACGTCGGGCTCGGCGAAGTTCGTGTAGCGCACCGCTCCGAGCTGGCGCGTGAAGGTGCGCACGAGTTTTTCCGCGGGGCGTTTGCCTTCGAGGTGTTCCAGCAGCGCCAGCAACGGGCGCTCACCCGCGTCGAGCGTGACGTAGTCGAAGGAGTCGAACACGCGCGGTTCGGTCAGCTCGCGCAGCTCGGTGTTCACGAAGCCGCCCCCGAGCGCGGTCACGATGGTGGGATCGTGCGCCTTGATCGTCTGGGCGATCCGGAAGGCGGCGTAGACCGCGCCGGGGAAGGGCACCGAGAGCAACACCACTCGGGGCGCGTGGCGCTTCAGCGACTCGAGGGTGAGGTCCCTCAACGTGAGATCCACCAGGTTCATCGGAGCTGCCAGCGCCTCGGCCAGCGGCTCGAAGGTCGCCTGGCTCTGCGAGAGCGACTCGGCGTACCGCACGAACTCGAAGCGCGGATCGACCGCGTCTTTCAACACGTCGGCCAGATCGTTCAGGTACAGCGTGGCCAGGTGACGCGCGCGATCGTGGGTGCCCAGCGCTCCGAAGGCCCAGGCCATCGGGTCGCCACCGTCGGCGTCCACGTAGGCGTCGAGTGATTGAAACCTCGCGCCTTCAGGGAGGAACTCGCGGCTGCAGATGCGGTGCATCAGCGTCGCGTCGCGGCCCTGCAGAAAGGCGATCGTCGGGGCGATGGTGGCGCGGTAGCGATCGAACTGATCGTGGAAGCGGCGCACGCGCAGCGTCTCCTGGCCGAGCTTGATGGTGTCGCGGACCGACTGCAGTCCTTCTGGCGTGAGGAGGCGGAGGATCAGCGCGAGCGCCAGATCTTCCTGAACCGCGTCAACGCCTTGCTGCCGCAGAAACCCCGTGAGGTAGGCGGTCGACGGGTAGGGCGTGTTGAGCTGCGTCATCGGGGGGATGACGGAGAGGACTCTCATGGCCTCGGAGAGTTAACACGGCCCCTCACCCCGACCCTCTCCCCGCTTCGCATGGAGAGGGGGACCTGCAAAAAAGTACGGGTCCGTGGCCAAAGGGGGAAAGCCACGGACCCGTTCGAGGTCGGCACAATGCCAGCCTCTGTCGATTGGTGATGTCGCCGCTCAGCGCCCCATCGGGCGACCCATGGGCTGCGTGACTTCGTCAGTGAAGGTCTCAGACAGGCGCGCCTGCACCCTCGAGAGCGAAATCGGAGTGGTCAGTTCGGGTTCGCGCACCGGCTGGTGGCGCGCACCGCCCGCGAGCGCCGCCAACGTGCTCGGAGCCGCGATGCCCGTCACCGGAAGGCCGACCTGCGCCTGCAGCCGCTTGACCGCTGCTTCCGTGCGCGGCCCGTACACACCGGGCCCCGACTTGAGATCGTCGAGAGACATGAACTTCGCCGCCACCAGCCGTTGCTGAAGCTGCGTCACCGGCGCGCCCGTCATGCCCCGCTGGAGCAGCTGGGCCGTGACCGACTTGCGCTCGAACCCATCGACCTGCTTCTTCGCCACCGGGGCCGACGCACGGGCAGCGTGATGCGCTTGCACCTGCGCAGGGGCGGTCGTTCGAGGTGAGAGGCGAACCGAGGTCATCTGACAGCACCCCTATCCAATTGGCGGGCCAACCGACGACCGACAGAACCCGTGACCTATCAATCACTTACGCGGCAGGTGGCTTGACACGATGCGCGCTGATGCTCCACTTGTCGCGAAATATCGAGCGATTCAGGATGCTTGGCGCGGTTGTCCGAAAGTCAGACGCCCGCGCGCGCGCGTCTCAGGTCAGCAGCTCGAGGATCTCTTTGGCGATCAGCGAGTCTTTGCGGACGTAGCCGTCAGCGCCGGCAGCCTTGGTGATCCGCTGCAGCTCGCCCTCTTCTTCGGCAGAGCACAGCACCACCTGAATGCCCGCGAACAACGAGTTGCCCTTGATGAAGCGGCAGAACTCCTCGCCGTTGACGCCGGGCATGTGCACGTCGAGCAGCACCAGATCGGGCCGCGTCTTCTTCTTCAAGATGATCTTGGTCGCCGCGTCGGCCGAGAGGGCCGACATCACCTCGTGGCCCTGGGCGGTCAGCTCGGCGTTGAGCAGGCGGGCGGTGGCTTCGCTGTCATCCACCACCAGCACCTTCCGCTTGGCCGGGCCGGTATGAGAGGCCAGCGCCGCCCGAATCTGCTCGACGGCCGTCTCCAGCCCGCTCGACTTGGTGATGTAGCCGTCGGCCCCCACGGCCTGGGCCTTGGCGGTCAGCTCCTCCTCCGAGATGTCGGAATAGAGGTACAGCTTGGCCTTGATCTGCCGCTGCACCTTGAGGAACTCGACGACGTCATCCCCGTACATCTCGGGCATGTTCACGTCGACCAGCACCAGATCGTAGATGTGTGCATCCAGCTGGCGGTCCAGTTCGGCGAGGTTCGACGCCGCATCAGCCGCCAATCCCACACCCACCAGGGCCTGGGTAATGAGCTGCACCATCATGGGGCTGTCGTCGATGACGAGCACACGCGCGACCATGACGCGGGTATCTAGCAGACTTTTCCCCCCGGTCTGTGAGCGCATTTCGCTACGCTGTGTCCTTCGTCTTGGAACCTTCCCTGCTTCAACGTGCTCTTGCCGCTGCTCCCGATCGTGCTTCGGCGACGATCGCGCGCCCCGATGAAGAGTTTTTCGTCTTCCGTTGTGGAGACCTCACGCTCGGTGTTCGCTCGGAACACGTGCGCGAAGTCACCCGCATGGGGCTGCTCACGCCGCTGCCCCGTTCACCCTCTTTTCTCCTCGGCGTGGTCGGCCATCGAGGCGAAGTGGTGCCGCTCATCGACCTGCTGCGCTTCATCGGCCAGGGCGAAAGCAAGCCCACCAACCGCACCCGGCTCTTCATCAGCGAGGCCGGAGGGCAGGTGGTCGGCTTCCTGGCGGATCACGTGATTGGCCTTCGCCGCATCTTCGTGGCCGACAAGATGCCCGCCCCCGCGGGCTCGGGCACCAGCCAGGAGTTCCTCGAGGGCGTGGTGCAGTCGCGCGAGCTGGGCTCGTTGAGCCTGCTCCACCTGCCCCGGGTGGTGCAGTCGGCCCGGCAGAAGTCGGTGGCCAGGTGAACGCCCCCGAGATGATCGATCTGGTGATCTTCGACGTGGCCGGCATCCGCTACGGGGCCGATCTCACCCAGGTGCGCCGCATCGACATTCACGAACCCACCGAAAGCGTCGGCCAGCCATTGGGCCCGCCCGCCGTGGGGGGCCGCTCGCTGGTCTTCGAGATCGGCCGCGGTCATGAACGCCGCCTCACCGTCGATCAGGTGATGGGCGTCTCCCGGGTGCCCCTCAATTCTCTTCGCCGCATGCCCCCCGCGGTCAACGCGGCCCGCTTTTCCATTGGAGCCTGGCTCGACGGCGACGCCACCGTGCTCCTCATCGATCTCCTCTCAACGGTCCCCAGCGACCCGAAGGAACTCCCCCATGGCCACTGACACGAACGAGCCTCCCAAGAAGAAGAAGTCTTCCGCTGCAGCTGCCGGCACCAGGGGCAGCGACCCTTTCATCGGGGTGCTGCGCGCCGCCGCCGCGGGCAACTACGTCAACCGCGTCGACGTGAAGGGCCTGTCGGGCGAGCAGAAGGAGCTGGCCACCCTTCTCAACGATCTGCTCACCCGCGTCGGCTCCGAGCAGAAGACCGCCGTCTCCCGCCGCGAAGAGATGCAGCACCTGCTCGAGTCGGCCCAGTCGGCCCTCTCCGCCCTGGTGAGCCACGGCGACCTGACGACTTTCCAATGGACGCCCATCGATGACCCGGTGATCGACCCGTTGCTCGACGGCTTCTCCAAGGTGATCGACACGCTGCGCACCTTCGTGCGGGAGATCAACGAAGCGGCGCTCCGGCTTTCTTCCTCTGCCAACGAAGTGCTCGCGGCGTCGACCCAGCACGAGTCGTCTTCCACCGAGCAGGCCGCCGCGATTCACGAGACGACCGCCACGATGGAAGAGCTGAAGCACGCCTCGGCCCAGATCGCCGAGAACGCCGGCGCCGTGGCGCGCGTGGCTGAAGAGACCCTCAACTCCGCCCGCTCGGGCCGCGGCGCCATCGGTGAGTTCATCGAGGCGATGCAGCAGATTCGCGCCGACGGCATCGCGGTGTCCGAGTCGATCACCAAGCTGCTGCGCCGCGTCGAGCGCATCGGCACGGTGGTCGAGGTGATCGACGAGATCGCCGATCGCTCCGACCTGCTCGCCCTCAACGCCGCCCTCGAAGGTTCGCGCGCCGGTGAAGCGGGCAAGGGCTTCTCCATCGTGGCCGCCGAAATGCGCCGCCTGGCCGAGAACGTCCTGGACTCCACCAAGGAGATCAAAAACCTCATCACCGAGATCCGTGAAGCCACCGCGGCCGCAGCGTCTGCCGCCGATGCCTCACGCACCGCCACCGAGACCGGTGAGCGCCTGGGCTCGGTCGCCGCCAGCGCCGTCGAAGGCATTCTGGCCGGCGTGCAGGAGACCAGCGATGCCGCCCGGGTGATCAACCTCGCCACGCAGCAGCAGCGCACGGCCACCGAGCAGGTCGTGGCCTCCATGGCCGAGATCGAAGACGTCACGCGCCAGACCACGCAGGCCAGCAAGCAGGCCACGTCGGCCGCCGCCGAGCTCACGCAGCTCGCCAGCCGGCTCTCGGATCTGATCAAGCGCTTCAAGGCAGACTGACGCCAAGGTGGATACCGAGGCCCTCAAGAAGTCTCTCCTCGTCAAGTTCGTGGAGGTGACGCAGGACCGGCTCCAGGCCATCCAACTGGGGGTTCTCGATCTCGAGAAGCCCGAGTCGAATGCCGCGGCCGAAGGTGTGGCGCGCGAGCTCCACACGATGAAGGGCGAGGCCCGCATGCTGGGCCTGGCCGCCATCGGTCAGATCGCGCATTGCTGCGAGGATCTGCTCAAGGTCGAGCGCGAGAAGAAGGTCGAGACGCGCGCGGCCACCGATCTCCTCCTGCACGCGTGCGATGCACTCTCAGACCTGCTCGACGACCTCGAGGCCGCCAAAGAGGGCAACGACGAGTCGAACGAGATGGCCGCCAAGATGGCGCAGATGGCGGGCACGCCGGTGCCGCCGCTCAAGCCGGTGCGCCCGGGGGCCAAGCCCAGGCTCGCCCCGCCGAAGAAGCCCGAATCGGCTCCTCCGATGCCGGCGCCCACCGCGCCATCCGGGGTCGTCGCTGCGCCTCGCGCCAGCAGCCCCGCGCCCAAGCCTCCCGAAGAGGCTGCGCAACGGGCCACGCCGATCGATCGCAGCATCCGCGTCAACGTCGAGATCCTCGATGCGCTGGGGCTGCTCGCCGGAGACCTCCTGGTCGAGAGCGCCCGCTCTGGCCTCCGCGGCGCCGAAATTCAAGGCTTGTTCGAGCGCTTCTCGCGCCTGGGCGACAACCTGCTGCGCCTGAGCGAGAAGCAGGAGCTCGACGACAAGGAGCGCGAGCGCGTGGCCCAGATGGAGAGCGATCTCCACCTGCTGCGCGATGACGCCTTCCGTTTCGTGCGCAGTCACGCTGACGGCTTCAACACGCTGCACGGCAACCTCACGCAGATGGCCGATCACGTGGCGGAGGCGCGCCTGATCCCCCTGGCGTCGGTGTTCGAAGCGTTCCCGCGCGCGGCCCGAGATCTGGCGCACGCGCAGAACAAACACATCGAGATGGTGGTCGACAACACCAACGCCGGCGTCGATCGCAGCCTGGTCGCCGATCTGCGCGACGCGTTGGTGCACTTGCTGCGCAACAGCGTCGATCACGGCATCGAAGGGCCCGATACGCGCAGCACCCTGGGCAAGCCTGAGATGGGCCGCATTCACCTGCGCGCCCGTGCTGACGGCGACATGTTGCACGTCGAGATCGAAGACGACGGCCGCGGTATCGACCCCGATCGCCTGCGTCAGGTCGCCGTGAGCCGGCGCCTGCTCACCGAATCTCAGGCCGCTTCACTCTCCGAACGCGAGGCGATGGAGCTCATCTTCCGCGCTGGTTTCTCCACGCGCGAAGAGGTCAGCGAGCTCTCAGGCCGCGGCGTCGGCATGGACGTGGTGAAAAAGAAGGTCGAGTCGCTGGGCGGCTCGGTCGCCGTCACCAGCCGCATCGGCCGCAGCACCACCGTCTCGTTGCGCCTGCCCCAGTCGCTGGCGCTCATGCGCGTCTTGCTCATTCGCATGGGCGACGACGTGTACGGCATGCCCGCGGCCGACGTCGAAGCGGTCGCCCGGTTCCGCCCTGAAGATCGCCTGGAGATCATGGGCACCGTGGCCGTGATGCACCGCGGCCGGCCGGTCACCATGGTGGCGCTGGGCCCGTTGCTCGGGCTCAACGGCGGCCCGCGGTTCGAGCGGCCTCCCTGCGTGGTGGTGCGTTACGGCGAAGATCTCGCGGCGCTGGTGGTCGACGGTTTCGTCGACGAGCGCGAGGTGGCGGTCAAGCCGGTGGGCGGTGACTTCCTCAAGGGGGCCCCGTTCGTCGCAGGCTCGGCGGCGCTGGAAGACGGGCGCATCGCGGTGCTGCTACACGTGCCCGACATCATGACCGAGGTGCGCAAGATGGCGCGGCCGGTCACCGAAGCTTCGCAGACGCGGCGCCTCAAGGTGCTGCTGGTCGACGACTCGCCCATCGCCCGGGCCACCGAGAGCGCGCTGGTGCGTGCGCTGGGTCACACCGTCGAAGAGGCGCAAGACGGCGAAGACGGCTGGAGCAAGCTGCAGAGCGCGGTGTTCGACCTCATCCTCACCGACGTGCAGATGCCGCGGCTCGACGGCTTCAGCTTGACCCGGCGGATCAAACAATCGGCTGAGCTGGCCAAGGTGCCCGTGGTCATCCTCTCTTCGCTCGCTTCGCCTGAAGACAAACGGCGCGGTCTCGACGCTGGCGCAGACGCGTACCTCATCAAGGGCGAGCTGGGGGTTGAGAGCCTGGCGCTCACCATTGATCGGCTCACGTGAGCTGCACCACGCTCCTCGTCGACACCAGTGGCACCGCGGCGGCGCGCCTGGGCTGGGTGTTCGAAGGCGAGCTCACCAGGGCGGGTGACGCGACGCCGCCGAGCCTGGCGCTCGAGCTCGTTCGAAGGGTCAACCCGAAGCTGCTGCTGATCGAGGTGGTCGACGCCTCGACCGAGGTGCTGCGGCTGGTGGAGCGGGTGATGTCTGACGCGCCCCGGCCCATCGTGTTGTTGGTGGCCTCTCCCGTGGCGAGGCAGGCGGCGTTCGCGTTGCTCGATGCCGGCGCGCTCGAGGTGGTCTCGATACCGCTGACGCACGACGCGAAGGCGGAGTCGGCCTTGCGCAAGCACCTGGTGCTGCTCTCGTCGATCTCCGTGGTGCGGCATCCCCGCGGGCGCAAACGGCGCACCTCGGCGGGGCTGCCGATGATTCGGCCCGACTATTCGGTGGTGGCCATCGCGGCGTCTCTGGGCGGCCCCAAGGCGCTGTTGGAGGTGCTCGCGGATCTGCCGGCCGATTTTCCCGCGCCGGTGGTGATCTGCCAGCACATCACCCCTGGCTTCTCCGACGATCTCGCGCGCTGGTTGGCTTCGGAGACGGG
Source organism: Archangium sp. (assembly GCA_030695565.1). Lineage (GTDB taxonomy): Bacteria > Myxococcota > Myxococcia > Myxococcales > Myxococcaceae > Archangium_A. The sequence goes on along the minus strand of JAUYRZ010000100.1, from coordinate 12,264 downwards.
CCATCGGGTGCACGAAGCGGCAGAGGGTCAGCGGCTGGTCAAGTCGGAGTTCTTCATCGCGCCGTCGCACCTGCACCTGACCGTCAGCCCGAGCGGGGTGATGCGCCTCGAAGACGGCCCGCCGCTCGGTGGCTTCAAGCCGTCGTGCGATCTGCTGTTGCGGAGCGTGGCGCAGAGTTTCTCCAACCGGGCGATCGGCGTCGTACTCACCGGCATGGGGCGCGATGGGGCGCGAGGCCTGGAAGAGATTCGGAAAGCGGGTGGCCACACCATCGCGCAGGATCGCGCCTCGAGCGTGGTGTTCGGCATGCCCGGAGAAGCCGTGTCGATCGGCGCAGCAGAGCTGGTCCTGCCGCTCGATGACATTGGCGCCCAACTCGTGAAGTGGCTTCTCCCTTTCCCTTCGGGCGAGGGTCGGGGTGAGGGCGTCACCCGATGACCCTGAGCATCGAGAGGCCTTCCCTCGAACAACTGGCCGCGCTGCTGCTCGAGCGCGCGGGCCTCAAGATCACGCCCGACGGCTATTACGGCCTGCGCCTGGCGCTCCAGGCCCGCATGCCCGCGCTGGGCCTCACCGACGCCACCGAATACGTGGGCCGGCTCAAGCAGCGCGCAGGTGAGCAAGAACTCCGCTCCCTCATTCCGCTGGTCACCGTCGGGAAGACCGAGTTCTTCCGCGACACGCGCCAGTTCCTCGCCTTCGAGCGCAACGTGCTCCCCCAGGTGATGGAGCGAGGCCGCCTCGAGGCACGCCAGACGAAGCTCTGGTCTGCCGGTTGCGCCACCGGTGAAGAGCCGTACTCGCTCTCGATCGTCGCGCTCGAGCGCGGTGAGACCCCGGCCACCGTCGACATCCTCGCCACCGATCTCAACCCCGCTGCCACCGAGTCGGCCTCGCGCGCCTTCTTCCCCGCGCGCCGCCTGGTGGGCGTGAGTGAAGATCGCATCTCGCGTTTCTTCGCGCCGGTCGAAGGCGGCTACCAGCTGGTGCAGCCGGTGCGCGATCTCATTCGCTTCGAGGGGCACAACCTCGCCGCTCCGGTGTGGACGCAGGTGCTGGCGAAGTCACTCGACGTGATCTTCTGCCGCAACGTGATCATCTACTTCGATCAACCGACCATCGTCGGCGTGATGGAGCGCTTCTACGAGTCGCTCCGGCCCGGCGGCTGGATGTTCCTGGGCTACTCGGAGAGCCTCTTCAAGATCAGCACGCGCTTCGAGATGGTCGAAGTGGGCGGCACCTTCGCGTACCAGCGGCCGCTCTCGGCCGTTCGACGGGCGCCCGCTCCGGTGACCGCGTTGGCGCGGCCCTCCGCACCTCCGCCCCCGCCCCCTCCGCAACGATCTCCGACCGACGTCGAGTCGGTGCTGCGCAACTTGAAGCGGCAGGAAGCGGCCCGGCTCCCTCCGCGACCCTCCGCTCCGTTGCCTCCGCCGGCACCTCGCGAAACGCCGCGGAAGACGCCCGTCGAGCGGCTGGCTGAAGTGGTCGAGGCCATCGAGAAGGGTGACTTCCCCAAGGCGCTGCGCACCGCGCGCCGGCTGGCCGATGAAGAACCGGACGATCTGGCGGCGCGGCTGACGCTGGGCAACGTGTACGCGTTGATGGGCAACCTCGATGAGGCCCGCGAGGCGTACCAGTACGCGCTGTCTCGTGAGGCGCTCTGCGTGGAAGCCCGGCTCTACACGGCCCTGGCCGAGATGCAGGGCGGGCAGCTCGATGACGCCAAGCTCGAGCTGACCCGGGCGTTGTTCCTCGAGCCGACCCTGGCCGTGGGGCACTACCTCCTCGGGCAGGTGAACGAGCGGCGGGGCGATCTCGAGGGGGCGCTGCGGGCCTACCGGAACGCGATCACCCAGCGGAAACAGCCAAAGCACGAGTTGATTGGGCACTTTCCCGATCTTCCGCGGAGCAACGAGGCCATCGCCCAGGCAGCCCAATACCGGTTGGCGGCGCTCTCCGAACGCTAGTTTCTCGAGGGTCGGGGAGAGGGCATACGGCTGTGTTGCCGGGCCACCCCAACCATGGTTAAGAGAGAGCCCCCGCTGGTCCATCGGGAATTGCCCCGATGCAAAGCGGCCTTGAAAGGCAGTCCAAAAATGAAAGCCGACCTCCACCCCGTGTACCCGCCCGCCCGCATCACCTGCGCGTGCGGCAACATCATCGAGACCAAGTCGACCCGCGGCTCGTTTGGCGTCGAAGTGTGCTCGAACTGCCACCCGTTCTTCACCGGCAAGTACAAGCTGATGGACACGCAGGGTCGCATCGACCGCTTCAAGAAGAAGTACGACGCGAAGAAGGGCACGCCCGTCGCGGCTGTGCCGATCAAGTCGCAGAGCTGATTTTCTGCAGCTCAGTCGTACGAAGGCCGATGGGGCTCGTCCCCGTCGGCCTTCTTCATTGCGGGCCTCAGGGCTGGATCAGCTGCTGCGCCAGGACCTCGTTCTCGAGTTTCTCGCCGCGCTCGAACGCGGTGATGTTGGCGAGCGTGGTGGTGGCGATGTTCGACAGCGCCTCGCGGGTGAGAAAGGCCTGATGCGAGGTCACCAGCACGTTGGGGAAGGTGAGCAGCCGCGCGAGCACGTCGTCCTGAAGCACCTTGTCGGAGAGATCGCGGAAGAAGATGCCTTCTTCCTCCTCGTAGACGTCGAGCCCGGCCGCGCCGACGTGGCCCGTCTTGAGTGAGGTGATCAGCGCCCGGCTGTCGATGAGCGCGCCGCGGCCGGTGTTGATGAGCATGATCCCGCGCTTCATCGTCGAAAGTGCCTTCTCGTCGATCATGTGGTGCGTCGCCGGCGTCAGCGGCACGTGCAGCGAGAGGATGTCGGCCTCCCGGTAGATCGTCGCGAGGTCGGCGTACTGCGCGGCGGCCTGGGCATCTTGTTTCACGTCGTACGCCAGCACTCTGCAGCCGAAGCCGCGGAAGATGGAGGCCGCGACCCGGCCGATCTTCCCCGTGCCGATGAGCCCCACCGTCTTGCCGTGGAGATCGAAGCCGACGAGCCCCTCGAGCGAGAAGTTCCACTCACGCACCCGGGCGTAGGCCCGGTGAATCTTGCGATTGAGCGCCAGCACCAAAGCGACCGCGTGTTCAGCCACGGCGTAGGGCGAGTACTCGGGCACGCGCACGATCTTCAGCCCGAGACGGGCGGCAGCGGTGAGATCCACGTGGTTGTACCCAGCCGAGCGCAACGCGATGAGGCGAACGCCGCCTTGCTGGAGCGCCGCCAGCGCCGCCTCGTTCACCCGGTCGTTGACGAAGGAGCACGCCACGTCGTGCCCCGCGGCCAGCGGAGCGGTCTCACCGGTGAGGCGCGGTTCGACGAAGGTGATCTGGTGGCCCACGTGCTCGTTTGCAGCGGTGAACGACTCGCGGTCGTAGCCATGCGCGTCGAACAGGGCCACCTTCATCCGTTGGTTCGTCATGGGCGTCGATAACCGATCCTCCCGAGCGAAGAAACAGGCCTCGTCTCGACTGCGCTCGGGGCGAACGGTGGGTCGGTCTCACTCTTCGACGCGTGTGGCGGTGGAGGCGCGCAGCTGCTCGCTCACGCGCTGCCAGATGGCGCCTGATCGCACCGCCTCGACGAACGCGCGGCTCACCCCCGGAGGCTCGACGTCGAGCAGCTCGTCAGCGGTGTGCATCAGGTAGCGCAGCGCCCGGTAGTCATCCTGCCGCACGACCTCCAGCTGCCCATCGTCGAGCAGGATCAATGCGCGCGCGCTCAATTGCCACGGACACGCGCGGCCTTCTTCATCGAGGGGCCCCAGCAGCTCGAGCCGGCCGAAGCCCGCCTTGCGCATCTCGGCGGCGAGCTCCTGGCCGTCACCGAGCAGCCAGTCCCACGCGACGAGCAACTCTGAACGAAGCGCCTGCCGCTGGGCCTTCCGTTCTTCCTCCCGCTTGCGCGCCGCCTCTTCTCGATCTCGCACGATCTGCTCTTCGCGCGTCTTGCGATCCAGGCGCGCTCGAGGAAGTTCAGCGAACAGCGAACGGATGTCGTTGGGGATCGCCACGGCCCGATTTTCACCCGGTAGCGCGGTGCGCGCCAAGCGGCTATCCACGCCTGGGTGAGCGAGCAACCCGTCCGTACGCCGTACATCGGTGGTCAGGCCGTCATCGAAGGCGTGATGATGCGCAGCCCCAAATCGTTCGTGGTCGCCGTGCGCCGGCACGTGGGCGGCATCGCCATCCGCGAGCAGGAGTGGCGCCAGCTGGTGCCTTCACTCGAGTTCCTGCGCTGGCCGATCTTCCGCGGCGCGCTGGTGCTGGCCGAGTCGCTGCACAACGGCTTCTCCGCCCTCAAGTTCTCCGCCGATCACGGGCTGCCTCCGGAAGAGCAGGGGCGAAGACCGGGCGTGAGCACCTCAACGTTCCTCGCCTTCATGCTCTCGGCGATCGTCTCGGGGGCTGACGCTGAGCCGGGTCCCGGCGAGCCGGGCAAGAAGGAGAGCACCACCGGCGCCGACCTGATGCTCGGCTTCGCCACGGTCATGATGATGCTGTTCTTCATCGGCCTGCCGCACGCGCTGACCTGGCTGGTGGGCCGTGCGATCGGGCCCTCCTTCGACACCACGAGCTTCTCCTTTCACCTCGTCGATGGGCTCTTTCGCATCGCGATCCTCATCGGCTACGTCTGGGTGCTCTCGAAGACGAAGGACGCCGCGGTGCTGTTTCGGTACCACGGCGCCGAACACAAGGCGATTTGGGCCTACGAGTCGTACAAGCCGCTGACCGTCGACGAAGCGCGCCCCTTCACCACGCGTCACCCGCGCTGCGGCACGAGCTTCTTGTTCATCGTGGTCGGCGTGGCGGTGCTGCTCCACGTGGCCCTGTTGCCCTTCGTGCCGCGGCTGCACGCGAACGACTTCGTGAACCAGTTGCTGATGGTGTTCATCAAGGTGCCCATGGCGTTCCCCATCGCGGGCCTCGCCTATGAGCTGCAGCGGTGGAGCGCGAAAGACTCGTGCCCTGCCTTCATCAAGGGCCTCACCCGCCCGGGCCTCTGGCTGCAGAAGATCACCACCCAACCGCCCACCGACGCCCAGCAAGAGGTCGCGCTGCTCTCGCTCGACCGCGCGCTCGCTCGTGAAGAAGGCAGGCCGAAGTCGCCAGAAGGGGTGACCCTGTACGAGACGTTCGCTGAGGCTGCTGCCTGATGTTGGGTTGAAAATTCGACAGCGATCCAACTTCCCATACCTTACCGATCAGGCCTGTAGCACTCGGGCCTTCACTCATTTCGGAGGTTGGATGTCGTCAACGAACGCGATCGCGCGCCCCCGCGCCACACCGGAGCTCTCGGAGTCTGTCTACGCCCGCAGCAAGGACTACGTCCTCTACAAGGGCGACTCGCTCGCGTTGCTCGATCGCTTCGAGGATCAGACGTTCGACATGATCTTCGCCGACCCGCCGTACTTCCTGAGCAACGGCGGCTTTACCTGCTCTGGCGGCAAGCGCGTCGCGGTGAAGAAGGGCGACTGGGACACCAGCAAGGGCATCGAGTCTGACCACGAGTTCACCTCGGCGTGGCTCAAGGCCTGCCAGCGGCTGCTCAAGCCTTCGGGATCGATCTGGGTCTCAGGCACGCAGCACGTGATCTTCTCGGTCGGCTTCGCGATGCAGCAGCTCGGCTACAAGCTGCTCAACACGGTCACCTGGTACAAGCCCAACGCGAGCCCGCACCTGGCGTGCCGGTACTTCACGCACTCCACCGAGATCCTCGTGTGGGCCTCGCCCCCGGCCAAGGGCAAGCTGCAGCACAAGTTCAACTACAAGGACATGAAGGCGGCCAACGGCGGCAAGCAGATGCGCGACGTGTGGGCGCTGCCGAAGACCGGCGACGAAGAGCTGGGGACCGAAGGGGAAGGGCACCTGTGGTCGATGACCTCGCCCAAGCCCAGCGAGAAGGTGCACGGCCGTCACCCGACGCAAAAGCCGATCGCGCTGCTCGAGCGGTTGGTCGATGCGTGCACCGATGAAGACGCGGTGATCCTCGACCCGTTCTGCGGCTCGGGGACCACGGGTGTTGCTGCGGTCGGCAAGGGCCGGCGCTTCGTGGGCATCGACATGGACTCGACCTACCTCGACCTCACCAAGAAGCGCATCGACGCGGTGAAGTAAGGGGCAGCAGAGGCCCCTCACCCCGACCCTCTCCCCGCGTCGCAGGGAGAGGGAGCGCACGTTACGCCGAGAGCTGCTGCGTGCGGCGCGCGACGAACTCCACCAGGGTGCGCACGCCGTAACCGGTGGCGCCCTTGTTGTAGTACCCGCGCTCCTTGGGGCTCTGCGAGGGGCCCGCGATGTCCAGGTGGAGCCACGGCGTCTCGCCCACGAACTCCTTCAAGAACAACGACGCGCTGATCGCACCACCCGCGCGGTCGCCGGCGTTCTTCATGTCGGCCACCTCGCTCTTGAGCACGTCACGCTGGTACTCGGTGATCGGCAACCGCCAGAGATCCTCACCCGCGACGCGCGCCGATTCAGACACGTCGTAGAAGAGCTGGTCGTCGCCGCCGAACGCGCCGGCGATGTAGTTACCCAGCGCGATGATGCAGGCGCCGGTGAGCGTCGCGAGATCGATGATCACCGCGGGCTTGAGCTCGTTGGCGTACGCGAGGATGTCGCCCAGCACCAGGCGGCCTTCTGCGTCGGTGTTGGTGATCTCCACCGTCTTGCCCAGGCGCGAGACCAACACGTCGCCCAGCCGGTACGCGTTGTGCGACGGCATGTTCTCACAGGCGCCGAAGAACGCGTGCACGGGGAAGGGCGGCTGCATGCGCGCGATCACCTTCATCGCACCGAGCACCGCGGCAGAGCCGGCCATGTCGGTCTTCATGTCGAGCATGCCGTCAGACGGCTTGAGCGACAGGCCGCCGGAGTCGAAGGTGATCGCCTTGCCCACGAAGCACACCGGCTGGCGCTTGGCCGCTTCGGTGTCGCGGGGGATCCACGAGAGCTGCACCAGCCGCGGCTCTTCGATGCTGCCCCGGGCCACGCCCAGGAACATGCCCATCTTGAGCTCTTCGATCTTCTTGCGATCACCGATCGCGATGTTGAGGCCGACCTCCTTGGCCATCTTCTTCGCTTCGTCCGCGAGGATCGTCGGGGTCATCGTGCCCGCGGGCTCGTTGACCAGATCACGCGCCCAGTTGGTGGCCTGCGCGATCAGCTTGGCGTGCGCGATCAGCGCGTCGTGCGCCTTCTCCTTCTTCACGCCCTCGGGGAAGAACAGCGCGACCTTGTCGATCTTCGGCGCGTTCTTCTCGTCTTTGTTCTGGGTCTTCCAGCGATCGTACTTGTAGACGCCCAGCTCGAAACCTTCGACCACGGCCTTCACGGCCTGCTCGAACTCGCGCACCACGGGCAGCTGCACGCCGACCGCCTTCGCCTTCAACCGGGTCGCCGTCTTCGCCGCGCGGCCGCACGCCAGGCGCAGCAGCTCAGCGGTGAACTTCGCGCGAGCGCCCAGGCCCACCAGGATCACCCGCGTCGCAGGCGCCTTGCCCTGCGTGAGGAACACGAAGGTCTGCTCCGCCTTGCCCTTGAATCCCTCCTCGGTCGCGGTCTTGAAGAGCAGGCCCTTGGTGCGCTTGTCCAGACCTTGCAGCGCCTTGGGCGGGTTCTTCTTTTCGGTCAGATCAGTGTCGAAGACAGGGAAGACGAGGACGTCCGCCTTGGCCTTGGAGGCGTCAGCGGCAACGAACGAAAAATTCATGGGGTACGACTCCTTCGGGGGGGCAAAAGCGCTGCGAACTGTAGCCAAGCGCCTATCAGGGGCCACAGGAAAGGACACCCCCAGGCCGCGCCAGAGGTATGGTGCGCCCGGCTGCTGCTTCCCCCATGTCCGCACTCCTGACGCACCTCACCGCGGTCGAACGTCTCGCCGCTCATGTCAACGCGCTCCCTTCGGAGTTCGCCCGGGCCCTCGGGGAAGACCTCGAGTACGCCCGTTTCGGCGCGGCCCTGCCCGAGCTGCCCCGTTTCGGTGGGTGGATTCAGGGCGTCGACACCTGGTTGGCGCGGGGTCACCGGCCCCATTTCACCGAGCTGATGGCCGCCCGCTCGCCCGTGCACTTCGGGCTCAAGGCCGCCGAGCTGGTCTCCAACGGAGCGTTGATCGGCGTCGACGCCGGGCTCGCCTGGCTGGCGGGCTACTTCACCCAGCTGTGCGTCTCCCGAGCGCTCGAGCCGGTGATCCAGCGGCTGCTCACCACCCAGCGTCAGCAGGGCGAACCCGAAACCACCGCCCGCGCGCGCATCGAGTGGACGCAGTCACTCTTCTTCATGCAGGACCTCCACGGCAGCTCGTTGGTGGGCACGCCGGCGGTGCGCGCGAAGCTGCAGATCCGCAAGGCGAGCAGCGTGAAGGGCATCGGCCGCGGGTTCTACGAGCTCATCCGCGTGGCTTCGCTCGACGCGTTCGGGCAGGCGCCTTCGAAGACCGAGGTCGATGGCTGGGTACGCGGGCTCTACATGTTCTCCCTCGCGCTCGGCTCGCCCCTGGGCCGGCTGCGCGCGTTGCCCACCGGGCACCTCTCGACCCGCGAGCTGTACCGTGGCGACGGCTTCGATGTGTTCGCCACCGTCGACGTGGGTCTCGAGCGAGCCCGTGAGCTGCTTACGGTGCTGGGCGGCATGATTCGCCGCAACAGCTGGACGGCCCGATCCCGCGGCCGTTTCCTCGAGCTGTGCCCCGAAGGCGCGCCTTCGCAGGTGGTGATGACCCGGCTGCTGCAGGGGCCGGATTCTCCGATCGCCAGCGGCACCTGAATTACGGCTTTTCTGTAGCTGCCAATTACAGCTTCGACCGCTGACGAGAGTCACCTCGCGGCCGATACCCCGAGGTGCTCCCTCGGCTCCTGTTGCTGACCTGCCTCGCTTCATGTGCTGGCTCGACGCTCGACGGCAGTGATCCCGAGTTCGAACAGGAGCCCGACGAGTACGCCACCCTCGAGCAGGGGTTGGTCACCTGCGACTTCCGGCCCAACACGGGTTACCGAGCAGGCACGCCCTTCGCGTTGACCCTGGTGACGGCAGACGGTCAGCCCATCGAGGTCAACACAGCCAACGCCTACGCGGTGATGCAGGCGGCCGCGGCGTCGCAAGGCGTGCAGATTCGGGTCAACGACGGCTTCCGCAGCCCCGAGCAGCAGCAGTACTTCTACTCCTGCTACGTGAACTGCAACTGCAACAGCTGCAACCTCGCGGCGCGGCCCGGCTACAGCAATCACCAGAGCGGCACGGCGCTCGACCTGAACACCAGCGTCACCGCCGTCTACAACTGGCTGTCGGCCAACGGCGCGGCGTACGGCTTTCATCGCACCGTGCCCAGCGAGCGCTGGCACTGGGAATACATGGGCGGCGGGCCTGGTGGTGGGCCGTGCGTGCAGTCGTGTGATCGCGTCAGCGGGCCGTTCGCGTTCAGCTGCGATGGGCCGCAGGCGAACATGACCTGCGTCAACGTGAACGAGCCGTCTGATCCCCACACGTGGACCGACAACTTCTTCTGCAGCGCGCGCGATCTCGGGCTGCGCTGGTCATTCAACGGAGATCTGCCGGGCATGGACTGCACGCCGGTCACCGAAGCCGCCGAGCTGTACTCCTCGGCCTGGAGCGACAACCGGTTGTGCGTGCCCCCGCAGAGCCCGTGGTCCTTCGACTACTCGAGCGCGGGGCCCATCGCGGGCAAGAGCTGCGTGCACTGGAACGAGCCGGGCGATCCACACTCGTGGGGCGACAACTACGTGTGCAGCACCGCGGTGTACGAGTTCTCGGCGGGTGGCTTCACCTTCACCCAGAACGGGCCGCGTACAGGCAAGACCTGCGTGAACGTGAACGAGCCGAGCGATCCCGACACCTGGTCTGACAACTACTTCTGCAGCGCGACCGATCTGGGCATGCAGTGGTCGTACGCCGGCCCCATCGCGGGCATGGAGTGCACCAACGTCGCCGAGAGCGCGGAGTCACAAGCGGCGGCCTGGGCTGACAACTTCCTGTGTCTACCTGCGGGCCAGCCCTGGCGCTTCACCTGGAGCTCCGCGGGGCCGATCGCCGGGAAGACCTGCGTGCGCTGGTTCGAACACTCCGACACCAGCGCGACGTGGATGGACAACTGGCTGTGCATCGAAGAGCGCACGGTGGGCACGCCCGTCGCGCCGGCACCTGCACCCGATCCGCGGCCCGCTCCGCTGGAGGAGCCTGCCGCCGAAGTGCCGCCACAGATCGTTACGCCCGACGAGCCGGCTGTCGCGATGCATCTTCAGTCGATGGGCTGTTCGACGGGCGCGGCTCAACTCGCGATGTTCGCTGCGGTGGCGTGGTTGCTGCGTCGCCGACGCACGAGCAAGTGATCGTACCGCGCCAAATCGGGTCAGCCGTTTGCGCCAGGATCAGGGCAGGCAGGCTCACGGGGCGGGGCGGGTGAGCGCCAACTCGCCTTGCCGGCTGTAGTCGATGGCCTCAGCCAGAATGCGCGCCGCCTCTTGCGGAGCGTGGAAGCCCATCGAGTTCTCGGCGTTCACGAAGTCCAACCGGAACTGTGCCTGACGCTGCAGCTCCAGCGCGGGGGCGAGCTTGTCCTCGGTGGCGCCGTTCTTCTTCGCCGTCTCCACCGCCTTGATCAGCTGCACCAGCGCGTCTTCTGCCCGGCCCATCAACACGTGCGTACGCTCCTGAATGATCGCCACCCGGCCGAGCAGCTCGGCCTCGGGAAACCGATGGCAGGTCTGGCAGGATCGCGTGACGTCGAGCAGCGGGCTGCGCACGTGGTGTGAGCTCACCTTCATCGCGCCTTCGCGCACGTACGGCATGTGGCAGTCGGAGCACGACACGCCTGAGCGCGCGTGGATGCCCTGGCTCCACATCTCGAACTCAGGGTGCTGGGCTTTGAGCACCTCCGCCCCCGTCTTCTCGTGTTTCCAATCGTAGAAGCGGTGCCCGTCGGAGAACTTCGTCTCGTTCCAGGTGGCTTCGATCTGCTCCACCTTGAGGCCGCGCGACCACGGGTAGGTCAGCGTCATCTTCGGCCCGCAGTAGTACTCGACGTGACACTGCCCGCAGACCATCGAGCGCAGCTCCTGGCGTGAAGCGTCGGTGTTGGGCTCGTAGTCGCGCTTTCGATCACCCTTGCGCCACCGCTCGATGGAAGGCAGGTGCGGCGTGGGCTCTTCACTGCGGGCCAGCGCCGCGATGCCCACCAGGAAACCGGGCTTGGTGACCCGCAGCCCCATGCCTTTGGGATCGTGGCAGTCGATGCAGGCGACGGGGTGCTCCACCAGCTTGGTCGCCTCGTCGTACGACAGCTTGCCCACCGCTTCGAAGCCCTTCATCAACTGCTCGCGGCCCGCAGCGCTCTGCACCGGGTCGTCCATGGTACCCGTCGCGCCCTGCTTCAGGCCGGCCTGCCGGTACGGAACGGTGGTGGAGGCGTGGCAGTGCAGACAAGCGCCGGGCTGCGGCCGCTCGGTGACCCGCTTGGTGGCCCGTTGATCCTCCAACATGTGCGCGTGGCCTTGCCGCTGGTTGAAGTCGATGGCGAAGGCGTAGCCCGCGAAGATCTCCACCAGGCGCGGGTCGTCTTCGAGGCGGCTGATCGGCATCGCTTCACTGCCGGCGCCTCCGAAGCGCGTCGAATAACGATCGGCCGTGCGCAGGTAGCTGTCGTACTGCCGGGGGAAGTTCTTCCCCCACTCGGCAGGGTTGACGGTCGCCTCAGTGAGCGCGACCACGTTGAAGTTCGAGGTCTTCGCTTCTTCCTGGCGCTCAGAGACGTTGGCCGCGAGCGCCAGCACCAGCGCAGTGGCCACGGCGGCGAGCACGGCGACGAGGACGAATCGGGAAAGCTGAGACATGGTTGATGCTCCGGAAGATCAGCGAGTCGGGCCGTGGCCCACGGAGGCGTGACATCGCACGCACCCGTAGAGGTCGGCCTTCAAGGTGGGATCGGTGGGCACGCCCAGGGTGCCGTGTTCGATGATCGCGCCCACCAGCGGCTGATGGCAGCGAAGGCAGTTCGCCTCGAGCACCTTTGCGTTGCTGGGCTTGATGCGGATGGGCTCTGGAAAATCTTGCAGCGTGAAGGCCTTCGAGTGGTTCCACCCGTTGAGCGCCTTCACGTACAGCTTGGAGATCACCCCACTGTGCGGCAGGTGGCAGTCGTTGCACACCGCGACCGCGTGGTGCGAGCCATGCCGCCAGCCGTCGTACTGCTCGCGCATGATGTGACAGCCGACGCACACCTCGGGATCGTTCGAGAGGTACGAGG
>JAUYRZ010000026.1 GCA_030695565.1 Archangium sp. | reverse complement strand
TTCGAAGACTCTACGGACTGCTTCCGGCTTCACCTTCCTCGAGGCGGGCATCCTCGAAGACGATCATTCGGCAAGCGCGGAGTCGATCGAGTTTCAAAAAGTGATCGAACTTCAGCGGTTTAAGATGCGCTCACCCTGCCTTTCGGGAGAGGGTCGGGGTGAGGGCCGAACAAGTACAAGAAGTCGCCCTCGTCACTCGAGACTTCTTCCGCAAACGAACAGAGTAGGGTGCCGCCGGTGTCCGGGCTGAACAAGCGCAGAGCGATCGCCCAACTCGAGCAGGCGCGGCTCCACTCCGATCGTGGCGAGTGGGCGACCGTGGAGACCCTGGTCCGCGAGGTGGAAGCCGCGGGCTTCAAAGAAGCGGCCATCGCCTCACTCCTGGGCGAAGCCCTGCGTCAGCTCGGCCGTCGAGACGAAGCGCGCAAGGTGCTCGAAGCGGGCCTCGTGCAGCACCCGGCCAACAGTGAGATCGAAGCGCGCCTGGGCAGCCTCTATCTCGACGCCGACGAGCCGCTGAAGGCCATCGAGCTGCTGGGCCGCGTTCGCCGGGCCCGCCCGCGCGACCCGCAGGTGCTCACCTATTTCGCAGGCGCCTTGCTCCGCGTGGGCCGGGTGGAAGAAGCCGAAGCGCAGCTCGCCCGCGCGATGTTGGTCGGAGGCGGGGCCGATACGCGGTTGGTGCTGGCGATGGTGAAGCTGCGCCGGGGGCAGTTCGACGACGCCGATCGCCTGGCCGCGCAGATCGAAGGCAGTGAGACCGCCGCGGTGCTGCTGTGGACGGCCAAGGCGCTGCGCGCCGACGTGAAGTTGTTGCGCGGCGACGCGCGCGGGGCCTTCGAAGCGTGGCGGAAGATCGACGCGGCGGGGCACCTCGAGCCGTACCAGATCGCGCACATGGCCTACGCGGGCGAGCTGGCGGGGGAGCGGGCGGCGGTCGACTCCGCCATCGCCCGGCGGCTCGCGCAGGATCCACAAGCAGACGACCTGGTGCAGTTCGCGCAGATCGCCAACCTGCGAGGCGAACCCGCGCGCGCGCTCGAGTGGTTGGATCAGGCCGAGCAGCTGGTGAAGGTGCGCGACACCGGGTGGGACTTCGATTTCCACTCGGCCCGGGGCCGCGCGCTGCGGTTGCTGCACCGGGCTGACGAAGCGCGCGTCGCGTTGAACCTGGCCGTCGCGTTGCCCGAAGCCTCGATTCCCCGCGTCGGTTCAGGGGCCTTCGTCGATCTCGGTCACCTCGCCGCCGAAGCGGGCGCGTTCGAAGAGGCCGATGCGCACTTCCGCCGCGCGCTCGAGCTGGATCCCGACGAGCCCGAGGCGAAGCGGGCGCTCGAGCTCACCGCGCGCCGGCTGGGTTGGCGCCAGGCCCTCGAGGCGTCAGCAGAAGAGCGGGTGGGCGCGGCCAAGGCCGAAGCAGAAGCGCTGCGTCGGCGGTTCCTGGTGCGCGAGACCGAAGTCGATCGCCTCAAGCGCGAGGTCGAGCGGCTCAAGGCAGAACGGGCCGTCGCCGAAGCGCAGGCCCGCGATGCGACGCAGCGGGTGGCCGTGCTGCAGTCGGAGAGCCCGCTCCACCTGCGCTCCGAGTTGGAGCAGCGCGAGAAGGACATCGACGGAAAGTCGAACGAGAACCTCGAGCGCGCGTTCAGCCAGGGCCGCATCGCGTGTCCGGAGCGGCTGCGGCAGATGTTGCTGGTGGCCGAGCGCACGTACCAGACCTCGCTCTACACCGAGCTTCCTGCGGCCGCCGTGGCGGTGCTCTTCTCCGGCGCCTTCGAACGCAGTCTGGTGGAGTTGATCGTTCACCCGTTCGATCAGTGGCTCGATCAGCGTCAGCTGCGCAGCCGTTTTCTGGAAGACGGTGTGCGCGAACGCCGGGGCAATCGGGTGGAGTACGCCGATCGGTTCTTCGAGTCGCTCGATCGCGAGCAGTCGGCGCGCCCGCCTTCGCTGGGTGAAGTCAGCCGCGTGCTGGAGCGGCGTGAAGAGCCGTACCTGTCGATCTTCAATCAGTTCCTCACCTCGAGCTTCGAGCTGCCGTCTGCGTTCTGGGGCGAGTTCGCGGGCTTCGTCAGGTGGGGCAAAGAGACGCTGCGTGATCCGGTGGCGCACGGGCACATCGAGATCGACTGGGAGGGGCTCAAGCAGTTCCGCGAGCGGCTGCTCTTCTCGTTTGCGGGCGAGAGCACCGGCGTGTTGCCGACGCTGCTTCGCGCGCGGAAGCGGAAATGACTCGGCCGACGGTCGTGCTGTTGCCCGGGTTTCAGGGCAGCGCGGATCAGCCGATCCTGGTGAACCTCTCTTCCCGGCTCGAGGCCCTGGGCTTTCCCTGCCTCCGTCTCGCGCCGCCGCGCCTCAAGCTGACGCCGGAGCTCGAAGTCTACGGAGCCTGGCTCGACGACCAACTGCCAGCAGGCCCCTTGATCCTGGTGGGCAGATCGTTCGGGGGCCGGTTGGCGATCCGGCTCGCGGCGCGGCGCCAACTCGAGGCGGTGGTGCTGTTGGGCTTCCCGATTCGGCCGCCGGGGAAGAAGAGGCCGCTCGATGAACAGGCGCTCGCCGCGCTCCGGTGCCCGACGTGGATCGCGCAAGGCACGAAAGACGAGCTGGGCCCGATCAAAGTGCTGCGCACGTTCGCTGGCTCGGCCGAAATCTTCCCGCTGATCGGCGCAGGGCACGACTTCGGCTCGAAGGAGTCGCTCGCCCTCGAGGCCGCGACCCAGTGGCTGAAGGTTGGGGTGAAGGGCCAGACCAGGTAAGAGCAGCCCCATGTTCCCGCTGCTCGCCGCCCTGATCCTCGCCGCACCGCCCGCCGTGCCCGCTCTCGCAGAGATCTCCGCGCCGCTCGGCCACATCGGCAACGTGGTCGACGCGCTGCCCAAAGGCGGCGTCTCCGACAGCGACAAGCTGATCGCCCCGCAGTGGGAGGGCTGCGAGCCCAAAGGCATCTACCTGATGCGTTTCATGGGCGGGGCCGGCCGCGCGCTCGAGCAGCTCCAGCAGTCACTCGACCGGGCACCCGGCAGCGAGAAGAGGCTCTTCGGCCGCAAGGCGGTGTTGGGTGAAGTGATGAAGCAGCTGAGCACCTCGCGCTTCGAGCCGAAGCTGAGCTGCCCCGCAGCGCCGTTGGGCGACGGCTTCAAGCTCGAGCTGACCTCGACGCCGAAGAAGTGGTGCGACGCGAAAGCCGACGCGGCCGACGGCGAGTTCTGGTTCTTCTCGGGCAAGAGCGCGGCCGCGGTGATCTCGGTGCAGAAGGGTGCGACCGACGTCTGCAAGCCCCGGCTCTCCACGGTGCTCTTCGACGCGAAGGGTGTGGCGCGCGTTCGTTTGCACGCCGACTGGGGTGGGGCGATGTCCGCCACCCTGGTGGGAGAGCGTTGTCAGGTCGTCGACTACGTGCTCGACCCGGATAAGCAGGTCTTCACGCCCGCGTGGAAGTCCTGCAAACGCTGAGGACTTCGGCTACAGCCATTCCATGCCGTTAGCGCCCATCATCGAGGTCGATCCCGTCCACCCTCAGCCCCGGACGGTCGAGCGGGCTGTGAAGGTGTTGGAGGACGGTGGCCTCATCGCGTACCCGACCGACACGTATTACGGCGTCGGGTGCGATCTGAACTCGAAGAAGGCGATCGACCGGCTGTACGGCGTGAAGAACCGCGATCGCAAGAAGCCGCTGGCGATCCTTTGTCCCGATCTCTCTGACGTGGCGAAGTACGCGAAGGTGTCGAACTTCGCGTACCGGATCATGAGGCAGCTGACGCCCGGCCCGTTCACGTTCGTGCTCGAGGCGACGAAGTTGGTGCCCGACATGATGCAGAGCAAGCAGAAGCAGGTGGGCATTCGCGTGCCGCAGGCGCCGCTGATGCTGGCGATCGCAGCGATGCTCGGTCGGCCGATCGTGACGACGTCCGCCACCGACATGGATGGCCTGGTGCTCACCGATGCCAAGGAGATCAAAGAAGCGCTCGGTCAGCGGCTCGACCTGATCCTCGACGGTGGCCCGCAGCCGGATGAACCTTCGACCGTGGTGTCGCTCATCGACGATCAGATCGAAGTCCTTCGTCAGGGTAAGGGCATCCTGGTGATGGAGAGCTGAGGTACTCAAACTCCACCGACTGACTCCGGTGCCTCCGTGCCTCCCTCACCCGCGCGCGTTTCTAATCACGCACGCCGCACGAAGCTTCGACGCAAGTCACAGGCGTACAGCCCGCTGTACGAGCGTCGCGAGGGTCGCGCTTGAACGCCCATTTGCCCATCGCCAGGTGCAGTTGCGTCACAGAAAGCGCGAAGTCGAGGGCCGGCGAGCCCCGAGCACCTCCCGCGAGATCACCTTTCACCCCCACTCGTGCAGGCGCTTCTCGGCCGTGAACTTGTACCGCGCGATCCCCCACGAGATGATCCGCGCATGCAGTTGGCGTTGCTCGATCACTACATCACCTACCTCCGGGCCGAACGGAACCTGGCCGCGAAGACGGTCGATGCCTACGCGGCCGACGTGCGCGACTACCTGGGCGAGCTCCACAAGCGCGCGTTGCTGGTCGAGGCCGCCACTCGCGAAGACGTGCTCGAGCACATGGCCTGGCTCGCGAAGAAGGGCCTGGCCCCCCGGAGCCGCGCCCGTCACCTCGCTGCGCTGCGCGGCTTCCACCGTTTCCTCGAAGACGAAAAGCTCGCCCCCGCCGATCCCACCGGCGATCTCGACACGCCGAAGCACGCGCGAAAGCTGCCGGTCTTCCTGACCGTCGACGAGGTGATCGCGCTGCTCGAAGCGCCCGACGTGAAGACGCTGGCCGGCATCCGTGATCGCGCGATGATCGAGGTCCTCTACGCGACGGGCCTGCGCGTCAGCGAGCTCGTCTCGCTGAGCATCAACGACGTGAACCTGGTCGACGGCTACATCATCGCCTTCGGCAAGGGCCGCAAAGAGCGCATCATTCCGCTCGGCAAGAAGGCCATCGAAGCGATCAAGACCTGGCTCGACGGCCCCCGGCTCTCCGTGCTCAAGGGCCGCGAGTCGAAAGCGCTCTTCGTCTCACCGCGCGGCAAGGCGCTGACCCGCATGGGCTTCTGGAAACTGCTCCGTCGGCACGCGCGTGGGGCGGGCATCACCAAGCTCATCTCACCCCACAAACTGCGGCACTCCTTCGCGACCCACCTGGTCGAGCGGGGCGCCGACTTGCGCGCAGTGCAGGCGATGCTCGGTCACGCCGACCTGGGCACCACGCAGATCTACACGCACGTCGACTCCCGCCGGCTGCGCGCGATGTACGACGACAAGCACCCGCGCTCGAAAGCGCCGAAGCGCGCCAAGTTGAAGTAGACAACCCGCATGCGCATTCTTTCGGGCGTTCAGTCTTCCGGCCGGCTCCACATCGGCAACTACTACGGCGCGATCCGCGAGTTCGTGACCATGCAGGACCAGGGCGAGGCGCTCTATTTCATCGCCAACCTGCACGCGCTCAACTCGGTCCGTGACGGCGCGAAGGCGCGCGAGCTCACGCTCGAGACTGCCGCGGCCTTCCTCGCGCTGGGCGTCGACCCGGCGAAGGCGGCCTTGTTCCGCCAGAGCGATATCCCGGAGATCCCCGAGCTGAACTGGATCCTCGGGACCGTCGTGCCGATGGCCGATCTCGAGAACGCGCACAGCTACAAAGACAAGCTCGCGCACGGCGCCAAGCCCGACTTCGGGCTCTTCGGCTACCCGGTGCTGATGGCCGCCGACATTCTGCTCTACGACTCCGACGTGGTGCCGGTGGGCAAGGATCAGCGGCAGCACCTCGAGCTCACGCGCGACTGGGCCGGCAAGTTCAACCGTCAGTACAACGCAGACCTGCTCAAGCTTCCGGCGGGGCGCACGCGCGACGAGACCGCCGTGGTCCCGGGCACCGACGGGCAGAAGATGTCGAAGACCTACGGCAACACCATCGACCTCTTCGCGACCGACAAAGAAGTCGAGAAGCAGATCAAGACGATGAAGACCGACTCGACGGCGCCGGAAGCGGCCAAGCCCACTGAGAATCAGCCGCTCTACGACCTGCTCAAGGTGGTGCATGCGCCCGCCGACTTCGCCGCCATCGACGCGAAGTGGAAAGAAGCCGGCGGCACCGGCCAGACGCACGGCTACGGCGCTTTCAAGAAGCTGCTCCTCGACGGGTACTTCGCGACCTTCACCGAACCCCGCAAGCGCTACGCCGAGCTGATGAACGACCGGGCCGAGCTGGAGCGGCTGCTCCAACAAGGCGCCGCGAAAGCCCGTGGTTACGCGGCCCCGGTGATCGCCCGGGTGCGCCAGGCCGTCGGGCTGTAGAAAAGGGGCTCACCCCAGGTAACCGTGGTACACGAGCCGAGGCCGATTTTCCGGCCTTTGCGAGGGGTTGAGCGACCCGTGGCTGACGTGAAGGACGTGAGTCCTGCACAGGAGGACGCATTGACGGAAGTGATCGCCCCCCGCGACGCTTTCCGTATTGCGCTGCCCAATTTCGAGGGCCCGCTCGATCTGCTGCTGCACCTGATCCGCGAGCACAAGCTCGACATCCTCGACATCCCGATGGCGTTGATCACCGAGAAGTACCTCGCCCACATCCAGGCGATGCGGGAGATCAACCTCGACATCGCCGGCGAGTTCCTGGTGATGGCCGCCACGTTGCTCCACTTGAAGTCGCGCATGTTGCTGCCGCGCGAAGATCTGCCCGCAGGCCAGGACTCGGTGGAGCTGGTGCAGGAACGCGACCCGCGCGCCGAGCTGGTGCGCCGCCTGCTCGAGTACCAGAAGTACCGCGCCGCGGCCGATCAGCTGGCCTTGAACCCCATCCTCGATCGCGACGTCTTCCCGCGCCGGGTGGCGGTGGAAGAAGTGCCGCTGGAAGAGGAAGAAGTCGGCCTGCAGGAGATCAGCATCTACAAGCTGATCGAGGCCCTCGACCGCGTGCTGATGGCGCTCGAGCCCAAGCGGCAGCATGAGGTCACCCGCGAACACCTCTCGCTCTCGGTCGCGATGTACCGCATCGCCGACAAGATCCGCGCCGAGGGCAAGGGGCACGCCGTGCTCTTCCTCGGGTTGTTCGATGGCGCGCGCGTGCGCAGCGACGTGGTGATCACGTTCCTGGCGCTGCTCGAGATGTGCAAGCTCAAGCTGCTGCGCGTCTTCCAGGCCGAGGGCAGCGACGACATTTTGATCAGCGAGAAGGGTGATGCGCTCGCCGACTTCGGTACTGAAGGCGGCGCCGCCCCTTCGAAGGAGCTCGACAGTGAGTACGAATAAGAACGGCGAAGGCGGCTCGGGTGGACCGAGCCCGTTCTCCGAAGAAGAAGTCGCAGCGGTCACCGAAGGCCCCGCGGGTGATCCCGAGCTCGAAGATCTCGATGCGGCCGACATCGACGCCGTCGAGTCGGAGAGCTCGTTCGAGAAGATCCTCGCGAAGTCGCGCAAGCTGACCGACCCGCAGATCCGCAACGTGATCGAGAGCGTGCTCTTCGTCGCGCCCCAGCCGCTCACCCTCGACCAGTTCTTCGACGCCACCGGCATCGACCGCGAGAAGATCGAGAAGGCGCTCCAGGAGCTCATGCTCGCGCGCGTCGATTGCGGGATCATGCTCCACGAGGTCGCGGGCGCCTGGCAGCTGCGCACGGTGCCTGAATCGGCCGAGTACGTGCGCCGCTTCCTCAAGGTCAAGCCGCAGCGCCTGACCCGCGCCGCCGTCGAGACGCTCGCGCTCATCGCCTACCGCCAGCCGGTGACCCGCCCCGAGATCGAAGACGTGCGTGGCGTCGACTCCGGCGCCGTGCTCAAGGCACTGCTCGATCGCCGACTGATCAAGATCGTCGGCAAGAAGGAAGAAGTCGGCCGCCCGATTCTCTACGGCACCTCGCGCGAGTTCCTCGAGTTCTTCGCGCTCAAGAGCCTCTCGGCGCTGCCGACCCTTCGCGAGTTCCAGGAGCTCAGCGAAGAGAACCAGGAGATCGTCGAGCGCGAGGCCCCCAAGCCCGTCGCCGGCATTCTCGAAGAACTCTCCGACAACAAGCTCGCCGAGAAGCTCGCGGCGCAAGACCAGGCCTCCGAAGAAGCACTCGCTGTGTTGGAGACCGCAATCGATCAGGCCGACGTCATCTCGAAGTCCGCCGCCAAGATCCTGAACCCGCCGCAGCCGCCCCCAGAGCCCGGGACGACACCTGCAGCACCGCCGAACCCACCCACGGACTCTGAGAGCTGAAACCAAGATGGAACGCCTGCAAAAATTTCTTTCCCGCGCTGGAGTTGCTTCACGTCGTCACGCTGAGGACATGATCGTCGAAGGCCGCGTCAAGCTGAACGGCAAGGTCGTCACCGTGCTCGGCACGCAAGTCGACGCCACCAAAGATCTCGTCTTGCTCGACGGCAAGCTGGTCGCCGTCAACCCCGAGCGGAAGTACTTCCTCTTCTACAAACCGCCCGGAGTGGTCACCACGTTGTCCGACCCCGAAGGCCGGCCCACCGTGGGCGACTACGCGAAGGATGCGGGAAGCCGCGTCTTCCCCGTCGGCCGTCTCGACTACGACGCTGAAGGCGCGCTGCTGCTCACCGACGACGGTGATCTCGCCAACAAGCTGATGCACCCCAGCCACGAGGTGCCGCGCGTGTACCTCGCGAAGGTGAAGGGTGTGCCCGACGATCAGTCGCTGCAGAAGCTGGTCGATGGCGTGCGCCTCGAAGACGGAATGGCCCACGCCGTTCAGGCGCAGATCTTCGAGAAGGCCGAGCGCAACACCTGGGTGAAGATCGTCGTGACCGAAGGCCGGCAGCACCTGGTCAAGCGGTTGTGTGCGGCGATCGGCCACCCGGTCGTGCGCCTGTATCGCCCTGCTCACGCCGGTCTGCCCGTGCATGGCCTTCGTCCTGGAGAACTGCGCGCGCTGAGCCACGACGAGATCCGCCGCGTGAAGGCCGCCGCTGAAGGTGATGCGCAGCCTGAACCGCGCCTCACCCTGCCTGCGCGCCGCCATGGTCACGCAGCCCCGGGCTTCGAGCCTGAAGAAGACACGCGCCCCGAAGGCAAGCGCACCAGGAGTGAGGAGCGCCCCGAGCGCGCCTCGGAATCAGAGCAGGAAGAGCCGCTGTCCATGGACGATGGCGCCGGAGACGAGCAGGACGCTCCTCGCGAGACGAAGTCCGAGCCGAGGAAGCCTTTTGCTGGTCGGCCGAGCGCTCGTGAGGAGGGCAGGGCGCCTCGCGGTGATCGCGACGGCGAGAAGCGAGGCGGCAAGCGGGAGTTCGCTGAAGACCGCGCTCCCCGTGGAGATCGTGACGGCGTGAAGCGCAGCTCGGTCCCGCGAGACGATCGCGGTGGCAAGAGCGATGAGCGCGCCGGAAAGCGCGAGTTCGGTGCGAAGCGCGAGTTCGGCGGCAAGAGCGACGACCGTGGCGGCAAGCGCGAGTTCGGTGCGAAGCGCGAGTGCGGCGGCAAGAGCGACGACCGTGGCGGCAAGCGCGAGTTCGGTGCGAAGCGCGAGTTCGGCGGCAAGAGCGACGACCGGGGCGGCAAGCGCGAGTTCGGTGCGAAGCGCGAGTTCGGCGGCAAGAGCGACGACCGGGGCGGAAAGTTCGGCGCGAAGCGTGAGTTCGGCGCGAAGCGTGAATTCGGCGGCAAGAGCGATGACCGGGGCGGCAAGTTCGGCGCCAAGCGTGAGTTCGGCGCCAAGCGCGAGTTCGGCGGCAAGAGTGACTTCGGTGGCGGCAAGGGCGGCCGCTTCGGCTCCCGTGACGGCGGCAAAAACCGTTTCCCCGGCGACGAGCGTCCCGCACGCCGCGGTGGTCGTGACGAAGAACGTTCCACGGGCCGTGATCGCAAGGAGCCGCGCGTCGCGGCCCCGGGCCGTGAGCTCTCCAAGCCGTTCCCCGGCGAGCGCGCGTACGGCGGTGCATCTTCAGGCGCGACGGCGGCGGTCGCTCGCACCGGAGCGCGCATCGAAGGCGCCTTCGGCCGCGGCGGCAAACGTGACGACGCCCCCCGCTCGCGTTTCGGTGGACCCGGTGGTCCCCGCAGCGACGGGGCCCGAGGCTTCGGCGAAACGGCGGCCCGCGTCGGTGAACGCGCCAGCGGCCCCCGTCGCACCGGCCCCGGCGCCAAGCCCGGCGGCTTCAAGAAGGGCGGCTTCAAGAAGCCCGGCAGCTCCTTCAAAGGCAAGCCCGGTGCTGGATTCAAGGGTGGCCGGAAGAGCCCCGGGGGCGGCAGGAGTTCTCCGAGGAAGCCCCGAGGCTCGTGGTAAGACGTGGGCATGAGTCGTCGTGCTCTCAGCGCGCTCGTTGCGGTCCTCGTCGTCGGCTGCTCGGGTGGGCGTGACAAGACGCTGGCTGATCTCCAGAGCGCCCGGCCCGAGGTGAGGGCGCTCGCGGTCAAACGGCTGGCGGAACGGTTCGAGGCTGAAGACGTCAGCCTCTTTTCCCAACTGGCCAGAGACCCCGTCTCCATCGTGCGCGCTGAGGCCATGACCGCCCTGGGCAAGACGCAGGATTCGCGCATCGTCGACCTGCTCGGCGAGGGGTTGGCCGACCCCGATGAGCAGGTGCAGCAGGCCGCCGCGGCTGCGCTCGCTTCGTTCAAGACCGACAAGGCGCGCAGCTACCTCACGCTGCAATACTCGCGGCGCGGCCGCACCACGCGCATGGCGATCGTCCAGGCGCTCAAGGGCACCAACATCCCCGGCGCGATGGCCTCGGTGGTCGTCGCGGAAGCGAAGGCCATCTGGGACCGCAACATGAAGGTGCTCAACGATGGCTCGTTGCCCGAGCGCATCGGCGCCGCTGAAGAGCTCGGCCGCTCGGGCCGCCCGGAAGCCGTCAATCGGCTGGTCCCGCTCCTCAAAGACAAACACGTCGGTCTGGCCGCTGCAGCCGCGCGTGGCCTGGGCCTGGCCCGCGATCCCCGCGCAGCCCCCGCGGTCACCGCGTTGCTCGACGAGAACTACCCGGAGCTCCGCGAAGCCGCGTGTGAAGCGCTCGGCCGCCTGGGCGAAACCTCGGCCCTGCCCAAGCTCCTCGCGGTCGCACAGGAGAAGAGCCCCACCAGCCCGTTCGCCACCCGCGCGATCCTCGCGTTGCCTCGTTCTCCCGAAGTCGACAAGGCGCTGTGCTCGCTGGTGGTGTCTGCCAACGACGCCGAGGTGCTCAGCACCGGCCGTGAGCTGCGCAAACGCGGCGGCTGCCCCGTAGAGCCCATCATCGAGTTGCTCAAGAGCCCTGCGACGGTGAACGCGGGCCTGCTGGCCATCATCGCGCTCGCCCCTCGAGGTGAGCTGGTGCCGAAGGTCGGAGCGCTCACCACCGCCAGTGACGAGCAGACCCGCCGCCTGGCCATCGAAGCGCTGGCCGAGTTGAACGATCCTGCGGGCGCCGCCTTCGTGCAGAAGGCGTGGGACGCCGAGCTCAAGTCCCTCGAGCCCCGCCGCCTCGACTGGATTCCCGCCGAGCTGCCCACCACCTACGCCGATGGCTTCGATCCCACCCAGGCCCCGTCGCCTGACGATCCGTTCGCCGTGGCCCGCGCGCGCACCAGCGAGCTCTTCGGCCGCGTGCAGCAGCTCGATGCCCAGCGCGCCAAGGAAGCCGGCAAGACCCTGCTCGAGGCCCGCGCGCCTCGTGAGATCCTCGATGACGCGGCTGAAGACGAGGTGAGGGTGCTCGCTTCGATCTTGCGCGCGCTGGGCAAGCTGAAGGTCGAGGGCGCGAAGGTGCACGGCCAGGCGTTCGTGCGCGAGACCAGCCCGTCGCTGCGGGGCGCCGCGTACAGCGCGCTCGCCTTCCTCGGAGAAGACGCGCGCCCCGGGTTGTTCGACGCCGAACGTTCGGTGCAGGGCACCACCGCCCAGGCCCTCGCCGAGTCGGGGCCAAAGGGGCAGCTCGTGGTGCTCCAGGCGATCAGTGAACTCGCGGGTGATCGCACGCGCCTCATCGATCCGCTGCGCGGCCTCAAACTGCCCCCCGAGGCCGCTCCGAAACTCGAACAGCTCGCGAAAGAAGGCGGCTCCGAAGCGGGCGCCTCGGCCGTGTTGCTGGGCGAGATGGACTCGAAGAGCTCCATCCCGGTGCTGTTGGCGCTGCTCGATGATCAAGAGGCCGTCGCGCGCCGTGACGTGCTGCACGCTCTCGGTCGCCTGGGAGACCCGCGCGCCGCCGACGCCATCGGCCGCGATCTCTACAGCGACAGCGCCGAGGTGCGCAGCGCCGCCGCCCGGGCGCTGGCCCAGCTCAAGGTGCCCGCACAGCTCGAAGCCATCGACGCGCTCAAGGGTGACTACGATCTTCAGGTGCGCAACAGCGCCACCGCCGCGGTGGAGGCCCTCGCGCCCGACGCTCCCGAAGGGAAACGCTGATGGAGGCCCGCGCCCTCAAGGACAAAGCCTCCGCTTTCTTCACCAAGGGCCGCTTCGCCAAGGCCGCCGAGACCTACGAAGAGTTCTGCACCCTCGACAAGAAGGACCACCAGGCCCGCCTGCGCTGTGGTGATGCCTGGTCGAAGGCCGGCAAGAAGGACAAGGCGATTCAGGCCTACTCGATGGCCGCCGAGGGCTACGCGAAAGACGGCTTCCTGCCGCGCGCGATCGCCGCCAGCAAGCTGGTGCTGGAGATCGACCCCGCCCACAAGGGCGTGCAGAAGATGCTCGCTGAGCTCTACGCCCAGAAGTCGGGTGGGCAGCGAAAGCCCATGGGCGCGGCGGCAGCGCCCGTCGAGATGGAGGTCACGCGCAACGTCTCCGCGCCCGTCACCTCGAGCTTCAGCAACAACAAGGCGGCGATCGATCTCGACGCGCCGATCATCAAGGCGAAGCCCGGCTATCAGCCCGCGAAGGTCGAAGCGCCGTCGCCGATGAACCGGGCCGACGCGCTCGAGCTGCCCGAGTACGAGATCCCCATGGCCGATGGGCCGAGCTCGGTGGGCGGCATGAGCGCGCACACGGGGCCTCGCGCCGGGGCGCTCGAGATCGAAGTGGAAGAAGCGGCCGAGAGCGGCCCGAAGGCGTTGACCGAGACGTCGATCGACATCGACATGACGGGCGGTCAGTCGGTGAGCGGCGAGGTGGAGATCCCCATCGAGGGGCAGCCGCTGCTGGACTCCGATCAGCTGCCGCCCGAGCTGCAGACGGCCCCGCCGCTCGCTCCGGCGATCACCTTCGAGCTTCCGCCGCCTTCGCCCGTGCAGAGCTTCGAGCTGGAGGGCGTGCCTCCCGCGCCGCCCGCCGACGCCGTCGATGAGCTGAGCGTCCAGGCGCCTGCCGCTCCTTCGCGCACTTCGGCGGTCTACGATCTCACCGAGGCCATCCCGGACCCGAAACCTTCGGTGCCGGTGTTCGAGCTGACGGTCGAAGCCGAGGCGCCACCGCCGGAGCTGCCGCCCGCGGTGATCATCGAGTCGCTCGACCCCGAACCGCTCGATGCGCCGTTGGCTGCGAAGCCTCAGGCGACGATCATCGAAACCAGAATCGCTCCACCGACTCCCTCTCTCCGAGGGGGAGAGGGTTGGGGCGAGGGCGGTCAGTCGGCGATCATCGAGTCGCTCGACCCCGAGCCGCTCGACGCGCCGCTGGCTGCCAGGCTCCCGCCCGCGGTGATCATCGAAGATCCTTCGCCGCTTCCTCCGGCGATGATCATCGAGGCGGTGGCGCCGGAGCCCGAGGCGCCTTCGCGGCGTTCGAGCGCCTTGCCGCCTTCCGTGGGTGACGCCGCGTCGGCACCTCCGTCGATCAGACCCCTCGCGGCCTCCGAAGCGCAACCTCCGGGCCTCAAGCCGCGCCGCGCAGACGGACCTCCGCCGGGTGTGCCGTCGTCGTCACCTTCTTCGAGCCGCATCTGGTTGCCGCCCACCTTCACGCCGGCCACCACCCGTGAAGAAGCTGGCGTGCGGCCGGGCGCGGCCAGCAGCGCTCCGCTCACGGCACCGGCTGCACCTTCGACCGATCTCGAACGCAGCCTGCAGGCGTTCATGCAGTTCGATCCCGACGCGCCCGCAGCGGTGGCGCCGGCCCCGCGCGTGATGCCCAGCTTCACCGAGCTCGATCTCGACGAGAGCGATTCGTTGCTCCACGCCGTGGAAGCGGCGGCCACCAGCGTCACCGGCGCGGCTCCTGCCGTCGAAGAGGCGATGGAGGCCCCGGAAGATCCCCGCGCAGAGCAGGGTGGTCTCCCGAAGATCCCGCTCTTCTCCGATCTGCCCGAAGACGCGTTCATCGCGTTGTTCGAGAAGTGCCCGCTGCAGCGCTTCGAAGAAGGCCAGCTCGTCTTCGAGCAGGGCGACAAGGCCGACGCCTTCTACGTGATCTGCGGTGGCCAGGTTCGCGTGTTCCGCACCGACGGCAACGAGCGCAAGGAGCTCGCCACCCTCGAAGAAGGCAGCTTCTTCGGCGAGATGGCGCTGCTCTCAGAGGCCCCGCGCAGTGCGTCGGTCGAGGCCGCCGCCGAAGACACCCAGGTGCTGGTGATCTCCGCGGAGATCTTGAAAGAGCTCTCGAGCAGCTACCCGGTGGTCTCCACCGCGCTCAAGAAGTTCTGCCGGCAGCGCATGCTCTCGAACCTGATGAACCAGGCGGCGATCTTCGCGCCGTTCAACCGCAACGATCGGCGCGACCTGGTGCAGAAGTTCCGCGCCCGCGACGTGAACCGCGGCGACGTGCTGGTGAAAGAAGGCGCCACCAGCGACGGGCTCTACGTGGTGCTCTCGGGCGAGGTGGCCATCGAGGCGAAGGGCAACCGCATCGCCACGCTCAAAGAAGGCCAGGTCTTCGGAGAGATGTCGCTGCTGATGCGCACTCCAGCGTCGGCCACCGTGCGCGCGATTCGGCACACCTCGTTGCTCAGGCTGCCCAAGACCGACTTCGACAGCCTGATCCTCAGCCATCCGCAGGTGCTCGAGCACGTCTCGGTGCTGATCGATGAGCGCATGAAGTCGGATCTGAAGCGCCAGCAGAACGACGCCGCAGAAATTCTGTAGCTGCCGTTCGCATCGAGCGCTCGGGCGCACTCCTCTCCAGAGGGAGAGGAAAAGACTTCACTCGGGGGCGTGCAGCTTCTCGAGGTACTCGTCGCGGGTGACGAGGCCCGACTCGATGAGCAGCTCCAGCAGCACTCGCAGCGCCCGCACCTGCGACGCGTTGATCTCCTCGAGGCTGTCGACCTTCTCGCGCAGCACCGCGATCTCCTGCTTGAGCTGTGCTTCGGCCAGGTTGGGCGGCGCTTGCGTGACCGGCTTCAACGCGGCCACCGGCAACTGCAGGGCCGGCAGCTCGGCGGTTTTTCGCGGTTCATCACCGAGAAGCGCATCGAGCTCGAAGCTGGTGTCGTTCACCGCCCTCGGCTTCGCAGGCACCGGCGTGGTCGTCGTCACCGGGGGCAGGGGGGGCGCGGCCTCGACGTGTTCGCCGAAGTAGTGTTTCCGAATCGCCCGCTCGATGGCCGAAGCGGTGGCCACGGTGGGCATCACCTTGAGGTTGGTGGCGAACTCCAACGCCTGCAGGTGCTCGACGTTGGTGGGATCGGAGGTGGCGAGGCTGATCGCCCGTGCCGCCGGGTTGATCGCCAGCGGGAAGACCCCGTAGCGCTCACACAGATCGAGCCGCAGCCAGGTGGGCGCGGCCGGATCGAGCGGCATGGTGTCGAGGTCGACGGAAGGCAGCTCGAGCTGATTGGCGAGCACCAACCCGATCGCGGTCTCGGTGACGAAGCCGAGCTCCACCACCGTTCTTCCCAGACGACCGCCCCACTTCCGCTGCTCGTTGAGCGCGGCCTTGAGTTGTGTCTCGCTGATCAGCCCCGCATCGATGAGCAAGTCACCGAGGCGACGCCGTCTTCCGGGAGGAGCCATCAGAGCTACGGCGTTACGGCGCCTTCTCCTCGCGAGCGGGCGGGTCGAACTTCTTCGACTCGGCCTTCTCGGCGGCAGTGGGGGGCTTGAGGCGGAGCATCTTGTACGTGCCCTGGCCTTCCTTCACGGTGAACACCGCGGCCATGCCGACCGACTTGGTGCTGTCGTTCATGTCCCAGCCCATGGTGTCTGCGGGGCCCGGGTTCAGGAAGAGCGACTTGGAGGCTTCGCCTTCCTTCGCCAGCTGCGTTCCGTCGGCGTCCTTGGTGGCCCGGCCGCCGGCCTCTTTGATGTTCGAGAAGACGCCGAAGGCGATGTTGCCCTCGCCGATGGCCTTGGTGATCGCCTCGTCACCGACGTTGCCGCCCGCGCCCGCGAAGTCGAGGGCCTGGTTGCCGTTGCCATGCGGAGGACCGTGGGCGACCAGCGCGACCGGGGTCTTCGCATCTTTGGCCGCGCGCACCACTTCGGCGACGGTGGACTTCACGTACTGGCAGCCCGTCTTGCAGTTGATGTAGTTCGCGTCGTGGTAGCCGGGCAGCGAGACGAGCGACAGCTCGGGGAACTGCACCACGCGCACCTCGTTCAGGTTCACGATGTTCGGGTTCTTCGCGCGGGCGGCGGTGAGGCCGTCGGTGTACTCGGCGCGGCACTCGCGGTTGCCGATGATCACGAACACGGGCAGCTTGGTGGCCCCGAGCTCTTCGAGCACGCGGCCGATGCCGCTGGCCACTTCGCCCACGTCACCGGTGACGATGATCGCGTCGGCCTTCTCGTCCTGGAAGAACTTCACGTACTTCTTGATCGCCAGGATGTTGAGCCCGGAGTCTTCATTGACCGGGCCCAGCACGCCGAAGGTGAGGGCGCCGTCGGCGTCCTTGTCGGTGAAGGTCAGGGTGGCGCCGGTCTGCTTGGCGACGCGCTCGCCGAACTTGAGCTCGGTGACGGGACCCGGATCGATGGGGGCCGCGCACTCCTTGTCGGCACGAGGCTCAGCCGCAGGCGGCGGAGCGACGACCACAGCGGGCTTCACTTCCACAGGCTTGGGAGGGGTCGGCTCCACCTTTTTCTCAGGGCAACCCATCAGTCCCAGAGACAGTCCCAGCGCAGCGGCGGCACATCGAAGCGTCTTCATCGCGAATTTCCCCCTCGCAAGTCGTTGAAAGGTCGACGCCTCGTAGCGGAATCAGGCTCGCCGGTCCAGAGAGTTCGGGGTAGACCCGAGGGCATGCGCACGTTGCTGCCCGTGGTGCTGCTTCTCGGGGCCGGTTGTGCCCACAAGCCGTTGTCCGCTTCTTCCCTCGATGAGACGAAGCTGATCGCCTTCATCGCGCGCATCGAAGACGAGGCGGGGCCCAAGTCGAACGTGTTCCGCAACGACAGCTCATACAAGGAGCGGCTCAAGCGCCTCGACGACAAAGAAGGCGATCGCCGCCTGGGCAACGCGCTGACGGTGGGCAGCCTGGAGAAGAACAAGGCCGGCGAGTTCGAGGTGACGCACCACACCATCTCGCGGTTCGAGGTGGCCGATTCACTGCGCGCCAACACGCTGGCCCAGCTGCCCCGGCAGTCGCCGTGGAGCGAAGTGGTTCACCCTGTCGAGGTGGCCCGCGTGCTGGAGAGCTTCCTGGTGCACGAGGTGCCGGCGAACGCGCCCGACTACGAGCGGCTCGCGGCCCTGGGCGCGGACACCATCGTGGAGATCGTGGTCGAGGAGTACGGCATGCGCAGCGAGAAGGGCAAGGCGGGGGCATACCTGAAAGGTTTCGCGCGCATGTTCCGGATCAATGGGCCTGAGCTGTACCACCGGCGTTTCTATTCGGACGACCTGGACGCGGGGCTGGAGCCGCTCGATCCGTTCGCGGTGCGAAAGAACACGGAGCTGTTCGGTGAGCGCATCAAGCAGATGGTCACGGCGATCTCCGCGCAGGTCGCGAAGGATCTGACGCCTGAAGAGCGCCGCGAAGTGGCCCCCGAGAAGTCGAAGCCCAGAGAGACGAAGCCGGGAGCAGTGCCCGCCGCCGACGATCCGCTCTGACTTGCTCTCCCTCTCCCTGCGCGAGCGGGGAGAGGGTCGGGGTGAGGGGCCGGGCCTCCCTGCCCGGGTCGACTTTTCAAACTCTGATACCGGTGATGACACGCGTGCACGGCCAGGAAAGTGCGCCGGCTCTCAGCCGCGACCGTGATCGCTCACGGCTCCGACGACTTCTCCTGACCACCACGTCACCCGCGCTCACCGTGCGACGTGCCGAGAGCCCGCCCACCCAGGCGCCCCAGCAAACCCCTCACCGACCACGCTTCCCCAAGGCCGGTCGGCGCGTTCAACTCCTGCGGCGCCGGCGGAGCAGCCCGACGAGCCCGAACACCAAAGCCCCCAGCGGCCCGCCCGAAGCACCACACCCGCACCCGAGGTCCGTGGTCCCGCCGCCACCACCACCACCCGTCGCCGACGATCCACCACCACCGCCACTGCGCCCACCACCGCCACCACCGCTCGAGGTCCCGCCACCACCACCACTCGAGACGATGTCAGCGCAGAAGTTCAACCCACCCACGTTCTGACACGCGGTCTCCGGAGGACAGTTGAACGGCGCCATGGGATCGCACGGAGCCCGGCACACGCCAGCAAGGCACCTGGTCCCCGCCGAGCACGCGTGAACATCGGGCTGCGTTCCACACGGCCCGTTCTCCGGGCTGATCTGATCCTGGCAACCGCAGATACCCTGACCACCCGCCATCGACTGCACGCAGCTCGAACACGCGTTCGCGAGGTTGACGTTGCAGGCCTCGTAACAACGGCCGAGGTAGCAGGTCAGGCCGGTGTTGCACGCGCCGGTATTCGTACACGCCGCGCACGTGGCGCCTTCGCTGCCGGGCATGCACACGCCGACGCCGCTGATGAGCTGGCACGACTGGCCGGTCCTGCACGAACCCGACTGCGCCGGATCGCACCGGGCCCTGCACACCGTCGACGTGCTCCCGACACACGCGAGGCCGGCGCCACATGCCGCGAGCGTGTTTCCGATCGCGCCACAAGGCTCGCCCTCGGTCTGGATCTCATCGGAGCAAGCGCACGCGCCGCCATTGGCCAACGAGAAGCACGCCGAGCACGTGCCCGGAGAAAGCGGGTTGCAGCTCGCGCGGCATCGCCCGGCCACGCAGCTCAGGCCCTCCGCGCAGCTGGTGCCGTTGCACGGCTGGCACGTACCGGGAGCAGACGAACCGGGCAGGCACACACTCGAGTTGCCGGTCGAAAGCGCCGCGCACGTGTTCCCCGAACCGCACGCGGTGTTCGGGCACGAGTTGCAGAACCCGCCCATGCCCATGCCGTCGCAGCATGAGCGGCAATACGACAGCGCACTCGAAGAGCTCTCGCGCGTGCACACGTTGCAGGCCTTGCACACGAGAGAAACGGTGCACGGATCGCCCGTATCGCCCCGCGGCGTGCAGGTGCCGCCGTTGCAGGTGTAGCCCGCCGCGCACTGATCGCCCGAGGTGCACTGGTTGGTGCAGGTCATCGCGTTGGGCACGCAGAAGCCCTCGGGCTGCTGGCAGGTGTAGTTCGGGCCACACTGCGCATCGGCGCTGCAGGCCAGGCTGCAGAACGTGATGCCGGTGTCGAAACGCAGGCACAACCCCGAGCTGCACTCGCCGCCGGTCTGACAGAACTTGCACTGATCAGGCGCACCGACTTGCGGCAGACACGCCATGCCCACGTTCGCGGCCTGGCAGGTGTTGCCCGTGGTGCAGGTGGTCGAGGTGGTGCAGCTGGTGGTGCAGATCTTCGCGGTGCCACCACTGCGGGTACGGCACACCCGGCCTCCGCTGCATTGGCCGTCAGCCGTGCAGGTCTCGCCCTGGCCACCGGAGTCGCCCGGGTACACGGTGCACACGTCGTTGGTGTCGAGGCCGGAGAGCACGCGCTTCGCGTCGGCGAGGTTGACGTCGGCGTACATGACCGCGTTGGCGCTCGAGGTGTGGTCGAGGCCCATGAAGTGGCCGGCCTCGTGGAGCACCACCGACTCCATGTCGTAGGTGTTGGCGGCGAGGTTGTCGGACCAGCGCACGTTGTTGTTCAGCTCCATGTCGGCGTCGATGATCTCGTTGTTCGCCGTCAGGTAGCTGGTGGTGGTGATGGCCAACTGGTTCGCGAGGTAGGTCCACTGCGTGCCGCTGAGCCAGATGATGTTGTTGAAACGATCGTTGCCGTTCTTCGCGGCGACTCCGGTGGGGCTCGAGAACGACCCGACCAACACGGTGTTCCAACTGGTGCTGCAGCTGACGCGGCCGACCGTCCACGCCGCGAACGCAGACGGGGTGCGGGTGACGAAGCTCGAGTAGCTCAAGCTCGGGTTGATGGTCATGCCGCCGGTGTTGTCGACCGACGCGGCCATGCGGAACTGGGGCACGCAGCGGTTGCTCACGCACTGAGTGCCCATGGGGCAGGCGGTGCCGCAGGGGCCCAGCGCCCATCGGCGGCCGCTCGGGTCAGCGAAGGTGGCGGTGGAGAGCAGGGACATCGCCAGCAACACGAAGCGGGCGTTCACCTGGCACCCCCGGCCGCGGCGCGGATTCGTTTGATGAAGTCAGCCGGGCTGCCGAGGAACTCAGGCGACTTCACCTGCTCGGCGATCTTCCCGCCTGCCGGCCGCGCGAAGGCGAGGCCCGTGGTGTCACGCACCGCGGTGGGCAGGCCCTTCACTTCGGTCATCAGGATCTTGCCCGCCGACATCCCGCTCACCATGAAGGCGGAGGACTCCAGCGGGGCAGGCTCGAGGAACACCACGCAGTCTTCGCCTTCCTTGAAGGTCGCTGCGCCCGCGACGGCCTGGCCCAGCTCGCCGACTTCACCACCCGGCTGTTTGATCAACACCAGGCCGCCCGGCTTGCCCTTGATGGCGTCGGTGACGGAGATCTCGGTCCACGTCCAGATGGTGCGCTTCTCGGCATCCCACGCAGAAACGGAGCGCGCGACGCGGCCGCGAACGATCAGAGGAACCCGTTGGGCCATGGCGTCGAGGGTCTCGTGCACGATGACGGAGGCGGAAGCGAAGGTGGCGAACAAGGCAGCGGCGAGCGCGGCCAGACGGAGCTGAGGGGAGTGCATCGACGTCTCCAGGAGGTCGACCTCGGGTGGCCTTGCTTCGAACCGAAGTCGAGGAGGCAGCGTAGCGCAGCGCGGGTTCATCCTCGACGGCCACGTTGAGCTACAGTGGCGAACGTGTCCCGACGCGTCGTCTTCTTCGTGAGCAACGCAGGTTATGAAGCCGCCTGGCAGACCGCCTCCACAGGCATCACCGCCGCCGCGATGGGCGACGAGGTGATCTTCGTCTTCTCCTTCGAGGCACTGAGGGCGCTGGCGAAAGGAACGTTCGGCAAGCCGCTCACCGATCGTGAACGCGCGGAAGCGACGAGAGGCGAAGGTCTGGGTGCGCCGCTGCCCGGCCGCATGATTCAAGACGCGCGCGGTCTCGGGGCGAGAGCGATGGCCTGCGACACCACGGTCAAACTGTGCGGCCTGTCAGCCACCGAACTCAAAGAACTCGGAGTGCTCGACGACGTCCTCGGACTGCCGCAGATCTGGCGGCTGACCGAGGACGCCAGAGTGCTCACCTTCTAAACCAGGTTTCCCTCTCCTTCGGGAGAGGGGCAGGGTGAGGGCCGAACCTTAGAACCGCTCGACGATCCGGAACTCGACGCTGACCGGGTTCTGGGTGGTCGACGTATTCAGCTGCGTGCAAAGCGGCCCGAGGAAGGTGACCTTGTTCGAGTTCGGGTCGTACGAGTACGTGGTGCTGCTGGCCGCGACGCTGGTGCCATTGATCACCACCGACAGGTAGCGCGGGTCAGACGGGCGAGCGGAGAGGGTGAACTCGCACGGGTCACCCTGGAACGACTCGCTGATCTTCCGGAGCGCTGCGGCGAGCTCGGTGCCGTTGGCCGCCTGGAAGAACGCGGTCGAGCACTGCTTCGTGGCCATGTTGCAGCTTCCACCGCTGCCGCACTCGGCGTTGGTGCTGTTCGGGCACTCGCGGGCGAAGCCACCTTCACGGGCCATCGCGTTGAGGACGACGGGCCCTGCGCCTGAGGCGAGATCCGCACCGAAGCCGACGACGATGGTGCGAACGCCCTTCTGGCGCAGACGCTTGACGGCTTCGACGGCGCCAGCCTGATCGAGACAGCCGTTGGCACACAGCGTGGCCGGGACGCAGGTCGAGGTGGTACAGCTGCACGCCGCGATCGCCGGGGCCGAGCAGGTCATGTTCATGCAGTTGGAAGGGCAGATGGCGTTCGGGTTGGCCCCATTGCAGTTCGGCAGACCGTCGGTCAGCAGCAGCACGAAGTCGTCGCGGAAGTCGGCGCTGTCGTTCAAATCACCGTAGGTGCCGAGGAAGTCGAGCGAGTTGCCCGTGGGCGTGCCGCCGCCGGGGCTGAGCGCTTGAATGCGCGCATTGACCAACTGCGCATTCGTGGTGAGCGCGGAGTCCGTCCCGTCATCGGTGACGGCTTTTGCAGGAAGGAACACGTCGATGTTGCCGGGGGTGCCGCAGGTTTGGTCGATCGGATAAACCGTCGCGCCCAGCCGCGCGATGGTGCCCGAGGTCTGGAGGAACGTCGCCATCGCGCTCTTCAGCTCGGTGATGCGGGTGGGGCAGGTCGCGGGGCACAGATTGCCCGCGTTTCCACACGAGCCGCAGTCGGGGTCTGACGAATCGGTCGGCAGCAACATCGAGCCCGAGTTGTCGACCAGCAGCATCACGTTGGGCTTGAGCCGCTTGCTGGCGACGATGGTCTTGTCGGTGGTCTGCGCGACGGCGAGGGGAATGACCCGCTCGAAGTCGTAGGTCTGGCAGGAACCGGCAAGGGTCAGCACGGACAAGAGCGCGACGGAACGCATCATGGCGCGGACCCTACCTGACTCAGTCGGCCCTTAGAAGCGCTCGACGATCCTGAATTCCACCTTCACGGTTCGCTGCGGGGTGGACGCCGTGATCCGGGCGCACATCGCCCCCTGAAAAGTGACCGCGTTCGAGGAAAAATCGTAGAGGTACGTCTCCGGGCCCTGTGTGAGGTTCTGGTCGTCGACGAGCACCGACACGTATCGTTCGTCGGAGGGCCGCTGCTTCAAAACGAACTCGCACGCGTTGGGGGGCACGATGATTTCGAGAATCTTGCGCAGCGTCGCCGCCAGCTCCACGGCGTTGGTCGCCTGGTAGAAGGCGGTGGAGCACTGCTTGGTGCTGGTGTCGCAGCTCCCCACCGTGCCGCCGCATTCGAGGTCGGTACCGCCGGGACACTGCCGCTGAACCCCGCCTTCACGCGCCATGGCGTTGAGCACCTGGGGGCCGGCACCCTGCGTCAAGAAGGATCCGAAACCCACCACGATGGTCCTGATGCCCTTCTGGCGGAGCGCCTTCACGTTCTCCACCGCGCCGGCCTGGTCGAGACATCCAATGGAGCAGTTCGCGAGGTTCGTGCAACTCGCCGAGGTGCAACCGCAGGTCGTGGTTTGCGCCACCGAACAGGTATTGCCGCAGCCGCACACCGCGTTCGGGTTCGCGTCGTTGCAGTTGGGCAACCCGTCGGTCAGCAGCAGCACGTAGTCCTGGCGAAAGTCATCGGGCGCTCCCACTCCGAGCCCTCCATAGGTGCCCAGAAAGGCCAGCGAGCGGCCCGTCGGCGTTCCTCCCCCTGGAGGCACCGCCGTAATCAGCCGGTTGATCTCGCTCGCCGACGCCGCCAGCGCCGCCTCTGCCCCATCGTCGGTCTCGGTCGGAGGCGGCAGCTGCACGTTGATGTTCGTCGGCACGGAGCAGCCTTCAGCCGCCGGAAAAGTCGTCGCACCCAGCCGGGCCACCGTCCCTGAATTGGCCAGGAAGGTCGACATCGCGAGGCGCAGGTCGCTCATGCGCGTGGGGCAACGCGGGTCGCAGTCGGCCTTCCCGCTCGCGCCACACTCCGGGGTACAGAACCTCGCGAAGTCCGTGTCGTCGATGGCCTCCTTCATCGAGCCCGACTTGTCGACCAGCAGCATCACGTTGGGCTTGAGCCGCTTGCTGGCGATCACACTCGTGTCGTCCGTCTGCGCGACGAGCAGCGGCACCACCCGCTCGAAGTCGTACGTCTGGCACGCCACCAACGGGAGGAAGATCACCAGGGCTCGGAGTCGCATCGAAACGGATGAGTGTGAGGACGCACTGGAATCCGTTGCAGGAGTTCGCCATACGCCTGTGCCTGATGAAGATCGTGCTCCTCAGCCGCTCGCGCAGCATCCCTTCGACCCGGCGCATGGTCGAAGCCGCGAAGGCGCGCGGTCATCAGGTGCGGGTGCTCAACCCGCTCGAGGTCTCGGTGCGCCTGGGCCGCAAGAAACCGGGCCTCGTGTACCGCACCAAGACCATCCGCGTGCCCGACGTGGTCATTCCTCGCATCGCCTCGTCGATCGCCAGCTACGGGCTGGCCATCGTCGATCACTTCCAGGCGCACGGCGCGGTGGTGCTCAACTCGGCGCCCGCCATCGGCTTGTCCCGAAACCCCGCGCGGTGTCTGCAGCGCCTCGCTTCCGCCGGCCTGGAGATCCCCGTCACGGTCATCTCGCGCGAGGTCCGCGATCTCCAGGCGATGGTCGATGAAGTGGGTGGGGTGCCCGTGTTGGTGAAGTTGATGGCCGGCAGCGAGCGGCGGGGCGTGATGCTCTGCGAGTCGCGCCAGTCTCTGGAGGCCGCGTTGGAAGCGGTGCTGGGCCTGGGTCACAACATCGTGATGCAGGAATACGTGCGCAAGGCGCAGCGTGACGTGCGCGTGTTCGTGGTGGGCGGCATCGCGCTGGCGGCGGCTTCCCGCGTACCCCGAGCGGGCAGGCTCAGCCGCACCTTGTCGCGCAATGCCCGCATCGAGCCGACCGAGCTCACCGAACCGCTCCGCCTCGCAGCGGAAGCCGCCGCCAAACTCACCGAACTCGAGGTCTGCGCCGTCGACCTGCTCGAAGTCGGTGGTCAGAAACCACCCCGGGTCTTCGAGGTCAACGCGTCGCCTTCTTTGCCCGAAATGGAGGCCGCCACCGGCGTCGATCTCGCAACGGCCATCATCCAAAGGGCCGAAGTGATGTACAGGGTCCTGCACCCGGCTTGAAACCTTGGGCCTCCGGGGTCCATACAGAGGACATGATGCGTACGCTGATGGTGGTGATGACGGTGCTGGCTGTTCCCGCGTGGGCCGCGGAGACCGATATTGCGTCGTTCTATGAGGTCAGCACCGAAGGCACGTCCACCAGGCTGAAGGCTGGAGACACCGGCAAGGTCGTCATCTCGATCAAGTCGAAGAACGGCGCGCACGTCTCCGATGAGGCGCCGCTGAAGATCGAGCTGTCGAGCAAGCAGAGCAAGTTGAGCAAAGAGAAGCTGACGCTGGCCGATTCGGTGAGCGCGAAAAAAGAAGATCCGAGATTCGAAGTTCCCTTCACTCCGACGGCGCATGGCATGAGCAGCGTCGAAGCGAAGATGACCTTCTTCATCTGCACCGAGAAGCAGTGCTCGCGGCAGGTCAAAAACATCACGCTGCCAGTGGAGGTCATGTGAGCAGCCTTATTTACGGAGTGAACCCGGTGATGGAGGCCCTCAAGGGCCGCCCCGATACGGTCGAACGCATCGCGATCGCCGAAGGGGTCGTCAATCAGCGCGTGCAGGGCGAGCTGATGACCCGCGCGAAAGAAGCGAAGGTGAAGGTCGAGATCGTCGATCGCGAGCGCCTCGATCGCATGACCGAAGGCGAGTCGCACCAGGGCATCGTCGCCGAGGTTCGCGACTTCGAATACATCGGCCTCGCGGAGTTGATCAAAAAGGCGAAGGCCTCGGGCAAGCAGCCGCTGGTGGTGCTGCTCGACGGCATTCAAGACCCGCACAACCTGGGCGCCATCATCCGCTCGGCGGCCGCGTTCGGGGCTCAGGGCGTGGTGATCATGAAAGACCGCGCGGTGCAGGTGACCGCGGTGGCCGTGAAGGTCTCGGCCGGCGCCACCTCGCATTGCCACGTCGCGCGCGTGACCAACCTCTCCCGCGCCATCGAGGAACTCAAAGAAGCGGGCTTCTGGTCGGTGGCTGCAGACCCCGAAGCCAAAGAGATCGCCTGGAACACCAAGCTCACCGGGCCTCTGGCAGTGATCGTCGGCGCCGAAGGCGGCGGCGTGCGGAAGGGCGTGCTCGGTCACGCCGATTTCAAGGTGCGCATCCCCATGCAGGGTCAGGTCGCGAGCCTCAACGCGTCGGTTTCCACCGGCGTGCTGCTGTACGAAATCGCCCGCCAGCGCGGTTGATCGAGGGCGTTGTTTGAGATCTCCTTGACTTGCCTCGGCACGCGTGGATAGAGAGCGCCGCCCCTCGACAGACGGGTGGCAGGTTTCCCCAAGCAGTTCGGAACCTTGCCGGTGTAGCTCAGCTGGTAGAGCACCTGATTTGTAATCAGTAGGTCCCGGGTTCGAATCCCGGCGCCGGCCACGAAGTCGAGTCGAGGCGAAGCACAACTGAATAGAAAATGCCCTTCCGGAGGGGTAGCCAAGTGGCCAACGGCAACAGACTGTAAATCTGTCGGTCCTCGACCTTCGGTGGTTCGAATCCACCCCCCTCCACTTTTTCACCTCGAACCGGGCCTCATGCGGGGATAGCTCAGCTGGTAGAGCGTCAGCCTTCCAAGCTGAATGTCGCGGGTTCGAATCCCGTTCCCCGCTCCATCTCGAAGTCCTTGAGAAGGTCGTTGGAGCAAGAGCAGTAGCAGTGATAGCAGGCGCAGTCGCAGCAGCAGAAAAAGCAGAGCAGGCGAAGAGCAGTGCAGTGCCCTGATAGCTCAGTTGGCAGAGCGCGTCCTTGGTAAGGACGAGGTCACCAGTTCAATCCTGGTTCAGGGCTCCATTTGAAGTCTGATTCGAAGTCCCTCACGCAACCTCAAGTCCAAGAAGGAAGACCGACATGTCGAAGGAAAAGTTCGAGAGAAACAAGCCGCACGTCAACATCGGCACGATCGGCCACGTTGACCACGGCAAGACCACGCTGACCGCCGCGATCACCAAGGTGCTCGCCAAGTCGGGCGGCGCCACCTTCCTGGCGTACGACATGATCGACAAGGCGCCCGAAGAGCGCGCCCGCGGCATCACCATCTCGACCGCGCACGTCGAGTACCAGACCAAGAACCGTCACTACGCGCACGTCGACTGTCCCGGCCACGCCGACTACGTGAAGAACATGATCACCGGCGCCGCGCAGATGGACGGCGCGATCCTGGTCGTCAGCGCGCCCGATGGTCCGATGCCCCAGACCCGCGAGCACATCCTCCTGGCCCGCCAGGTCGGTGTTCCGTACATCGTCGTCTTCCTGAACAAGGTCGACATGCTCGATGACGCTGAGCTCCGCCAGCTGGTCGAAGAAGAGATCCGCGACCTCCTCAAGAAGTACGAGTTCCCCGGCGACAAGATCCCGGTGGTTCCCGGCTCGGCGCTCAAGGCGCTCGAGGGCGACATGTCGGAGATCGGTGAGCCCGCGATCCTCAAGCTGATGGAGGCGGTCGACTCGTACATCCCGACCCCCGTTCGCGCGATCGACAAGCCCTTCCTGATGCCTGTCGAAGACGTGTTCTCGATCGAAGGTCGTGGCACCGTCGCCACCGGCCGCGTCGAGCGTGGCGTCATCAAGATCGGTGAAGAAGTCGAAGTCATCGGCCTGCGCCCGACCGTGAAGACCGTCGTCACCGGCGTCGAAATGTTCAAGAAGCTGCTCGACAGCGGCATGGCCGGCGACAACATCGGCGCGCTCGTTCGTGGCCTCAAGCGTGAAGACATCGAGCGTGGCCAGGTGTTCGCCAAGCCCGGCTCGGTCAACCCGCACACCAAGTTCAAGGCGCAGATCTACGTGCTGACCAAGGAAGAGGGTGGTCGTCACACGCCGTTCTTCAAGGGTTACCGCCCCCAGTTCTACTTCCGCACCACGGACGTGACGGGCTCGGTGTTCCTCGCCGAAGGCGTCGAGATGATCATGCCCGGCGACAACACGGGCATCGAAGTCGAGCTCATCACGCCCATCGCGATGGAGAAGGAACTGCGTTTCGCCATCCGTGAAGGTGGCCGTACCGTCGGTTCCGGCGTCGTCGCCGAGATCATCGCCTAAGTCGTCCAACCCATTTCTACGGGGGCGCGCCCTCACCGGCGCGTACCTCTTGACACGAGGGGACAGCTTCTGTCAGGGAGCCGTCCCCTCTGTCGTACATCTTCAAGGAGTCGTGTCATGCCCAAGGGCAACCGCAGCCTCATTTCGCTCGAGTGCACGGTCTGTAAAGACCGGAACTACGTGACGACCAAGAATCGTCGCAAGCAGCAGGACAAGCTCGAGATGTCGAAGTTCTGCCGCAAGTGCCGCAAGCACACGGACCACAAAGAAGGCAAGGTCGGCTGAGTTCTCTCGGACGCCAGTAGCTCCAACGGTAGAGCAGCGGTCTCCAAAACCGCGTGTTGCAGGTTCAAATCCTGCCTGGCGTGCCAGTTTCTGAAGGAAATCCACTCGAGCGCCGGTCGGAAGAACTCCGACTGGCGTTCGAGGTTTCAGTTTGTAGAAACGGAAGGGTCCCGCCATGTCGGTGACTGAAGCGAGCCAGCAAGCGAATCGTGCGGAGATGGATCCGCGCCGCCTCGTCGTCGTGAGTTACCTCGTTTTCGGGCTGATCCTGACCCTGTTCCTGGGTCGATTGGTCGAGCTCCTGATGGGGCAGATCGGGGTCACCAACACCGAGATCGTCTCGGGCACCGGCATCAAGCTGGCTGACGTGCTGGGCTTCGTGCTCACCGCCGGACTGACGGGGTACGCGTGGACGAACCCGCGCATCAACACCCTCTCGATGGAGGTCGCCACAGAGCTGATGCGCGTGACCTGGCCTTCGTGGGAAGACGTTCGGGTGTCGACCATCGCCGTCGTCGTTGCCTCGCTCGTAGCTGCGATCATCCTCTTCGGGATGGACACGCTCAGCTACAACCTGATGGTCAAGTGGTTGCCGGCTGTCTGGGGGAAGTTGGGATGAGCGAAGAGAACACGCAGAAGAAGTGGTTCGTCGTCCACACGTATTCGAACTTCGAAGGCAAGGCGAAGAAGAGCCTCGAAGACAAGATCAAGCTCGAGGGGCTCCAGGAGTTCTTCGGCGACATTTTGGTGCCCACCGAGCAGGTGGTCGAGATGCGTGACGGCCAGAAGCGCACCACGCGCCGCAAGACCATGCCCGGGTACATCCTGGTGAACATGGCGATGAACAACCGCACCAAGAGCCTGGTGAAGAACACCCCCAAGGTGACCGGCTTCCTCGGCGCCGTCGGCCAGGATGATCCGCCGCCCCTGCGTGACGCCGAGGTGCAGCGCCTGACCACTCAACTCTCGGAAGGCACCATGCGGCCCAAGCCCAAGGTGCAGTACGACGACGGCGACACCGTGCGCGTCATCGACGGCCCGTTCGCGAACTTCAACGGCACCATCGAAGAGGTCAACCCGGAGAAGGGCCGCGTGAAGGTGCTCGTCAGCATCTTTGGCCGCTCAACCCCCGTCGAGCTCGACTTCATGCAGGTCGAGAAGACCACCGGCTAAAGCTGATTTTCACCGCAGTACCCAACCGCAACACCAGCGTGGGAGGAGGGCGACCTCCGTTCGAACCACGGGAGATGTACCGAAATGAAGAAGATCACAGGGCAGGTCAAGCTGCAGATCCCCGCCGGTAAGGCAAACCCGGCTCCTCCGATTGGTCCCGCGCTCGGTCAGATGGGCGTGAACATCATGGAGTTCTGCAAGCAGTTCAACGCCAAGACCCAGCAGGCGATGAAGGACGGGATGATCATTCCCGTGATCATCACCGTGTACCAGGACCGCTCCTTCACCTTCGAGCTCAAGACGCCTCCCGCGTCGGTGCTCCTGAAGAAGGCGGCCGGCCTGCACACGGACAAGAAGAAGGGCTCCGGGGCCAAGAAGAGCGGCAAGGAGATCGTCGGCAAGGTGACCAAGAAGCAGGTCGAAGAGATCGCCAAGCTGAAGATCCAGGACACCACCGCCGGCAGCATCGAGGCGTGCATGCGCACCATCGCGGGCACCGCTCGTTCGATGGGCATCACGGTTTCCTGAACGCTTCTCTCTTTCTTCCTCTCCTCCCACTTCTAAAAAGAAAAAGGTTCCACCATGCCTGGTAAGAAATTTCGCGCGGCCGCTGAGAAGGTCGATCGCAACAAGCGCTACACCATCGCCGAGGGTTTTCAGGTCGTCAAAGCGACCTCTGAGCTCGTGAAGGGCAAGTTCGATCAGACGATCGACGTCGCCATCAACCTGGGTGTCG
The DNA here is from genome assembly GCA_030695565.1 of Archangium sp. GTDB lineage: Bacteria > Myxococcota > Myxococcia > Myxococcales > Myxococcaceae > Archangium_A. The sequence goes on along the minus strand of JAUYRZ010000026.1, from coordinate 26,545 downwards.
ACCCCAAGCACGCCGACCAGATGGTCCGCGGCGCCATCGTGCTCCCGCACGGCACCGGCAAGAGCGCGCGCGTCGCGGTCTTCGCCAAGGGCGAGAAGCAGTCTGAAGCGACCGCCGCCGGCGCCGACTTCGTCGGTGAGGCTGACCTCGCCAAGAAGATCGAAGAAGGCTTCATGGACTTCGATACCGTCATCGCCACCCCCGACATGATGGGTGTCGTCGGCCGTCTCGGTAAGGTCCTCGGCCCCCGCGGCCTGATGCCCAACCCGAAGGTCGGCACCGTCACGATGGATCTGACCCGCGCCATCAAAGAAGCCAAGGGCGGCAAGATCGAGTTCCGCGCTGAGAAGGCGGGCATCGTGCACGCGCCCGTCGGCAAGGCGTCGTTCGAGGCCGTCAAGCTCGCCGAGAACTTCAACACCCTCATCGAGATGGTGATGAAGATGAAGCCGGCCACCGCCAAGGGCGTGTACCTCAAGGGCATCACGGTCAGCTCGACCATGGGCCCCGGCGTGAAGATCGACACCGCCGAGATCACCGCTCGCTTCAAGTGAGCCTGGTGACCCGGCAGTTCAGCTAAGTCGGCTTGAAGCCTCGACTTTGCTGCTATTGACACGCCGCGCCTACCTCGTGTAAGCGCGGCGTGCTTTGCAATCGCGACGCCAATTTCAGGGCGTCAACAATCAAGAATAGACCCTGGATGAAGACAGCAGGGGCAGCTGAGCCGAGCGCTGAAGTCTCTTGGCAACTCTCACCGCAGTGGTGAGGGGGAGACCTTGGTTCGAAGCGAAGTTGCTTAAACGGTGGCCTTGTTGGGCTGCCCTGCCGAGACGGGGAGCGGTGAGAGAGATGAGCGAGACGCTCATCTTGTGCCTCACGACGAATTCTCGCTCCTGCATTCGCTTTACCGGGATGTCAAAAACGGAAGGAGGTGTGCAAATGCTCAAGAGCGAGAAAGAAATCCTGATCAAGGAACTCAACGACAAGTTCACCCGTGCAAAGGGTGTGGTTGCTGCTGAGTTCAACAAGTTGGACGTCGACACCGTGAACAAGCTTCGCAAGAAGCTTCGTGACGGCGGGGTCGAATGGAAGGTGCTGAAGAACACGCTGGCCAAACGCGCAGCGAAGGGCACCTCTGTCGAGAAGATCTCTGACGACTTCGTGGGGCCGGTGGCACTCGCCATCAGCTACGACGACGTCGTGGCGCCTGCCAAGATTCTGGCGGCGTTCGTGAAGGGCCTCGAGACGGTGAAGATCCGTTCGGGTGTCATTCAAGGTCAGAAGATCGACGCTGCGGGCGTGCAGGCACTGGCGAAGTTGCCGGGTCTGAACGAGCTGCGGTCGACGATCCTCGGCATGATCAACCAGCCGGCTACCAAGCTGCTTCGGACCATCAAGGAACCGAGTGCGTCGTTGGTGCGGGTGATCAAGGCGAAGTCGGAGAAGGCGTAACCAAACCCTGTTTTTCAACCATCTACCGCTGTTCAAATTTTAAGGAATACAAGTCATGGCAGACATCAACGCAATCATCGACCAGCTCTCGGGCCTCACTGTTCTCGAAGCGGCCGACCTGGTGAAGCAGCTCGAGTCGAAGTGGGGCGTCTCTGCAGCAGCGGCCGCGGCCGCTCCGGCAGCGGCTGGCCCGGCCGCGCCTGTCGAGGCGCAGACCGAGTTCACCGTGATCCTGGCGAAGGCCGGCGACAAGAAGATCGACGTCATCAAGGTCATCCGTGAACTGACGGGCCTGGGCCTCAAGGAGGCCAAGGACCTCGTCGAGGGCGCGCCCAAGACGGTGAAGGAGGGCGTGAACAAGGAGGAGTCGGCCAAGATGAAGGAAAAGCTGGCCGCCGCCGGTGCCACCGTCGAGCTGAAGTAATTCGTTTCTAAGTCGATTCGTTGGGCGAGCCGGTGACCTCAATGGGTCACCGGCTTTGCCCGTCTTTGCAGTCCTTAAGTTTTTGGTCCTGTCTTTCTGGAGAAGCGGCAATGCCCACCCTGCAGAACAACTTCCGTGTGCGGAAGAGCTTCGCGAAGATCAGCAAGGTCATTGAGATCCCCAACCTCATCAACATCCAGAAGCAGAGCTACGAGAAGTTCCTGCAAGCTGATGTGCTTCCAGAGAAGCGCGAGGATGTCGGCCTTCAGGCCGTGTTCAAGTCGGTCTTCCCGATTCGCGACTTCAACGAGACCAGCTCGCTCGAGTTCGTCAGCTACAACCTCGAGAAGCCCAAGTACGACGTCGATGAGTGCCGCCAGCGCGGCATGACCTTCGCCGCGCCCATCAAGGTCGTCGTTCGTCTCGTGGTCTGGGACAAAGACGAAGAGACCGGCGCGCAGTCGATTCGCGACGTGAAGGAGCAAGAGGTCTACTTCGGCGAAATTCCGCTGATGACCGAGAACGGCACCTTCATCATCAACGGCACCGAGCGTGTCGTGGTGAGCCAGCTGCACCGTTCGCCGGGCGCCTTCTTCGACCACGACAAGGGCAAGAGCCACTCGTCGGGCAAGCTCCTCTACAACGCGCGCGTGATCCCCTCGCGTGGTTCGTGGCTCGACTTCGAGTTCGACCACAAAGACCTGCTGTACGTGCGCATCGACCGCCGCCGCAAGCTGCCGGTCACCGTTCTGATCCGCGCCCTGGGCGCCGTGAAGGACACCGCGAAGAAGTCGCCGCTGGAGTTCAAGGGCTCCACCGAGGAGATCCTCAACTACTTCTACGCGTCGGAGACCATCTACCTCTACTCGGAGAACGAGTTCGAGAAGTCGGTCGACTTCGAGCTGCTCTACAACCAGCGCGCCACCCGCGACGTGAAGACCAAGTCGGGCGAGGTGATCGTCAAGAAGAACCGCAAGTTCACCCGCGCTTCGTTGAAGAAGCTCGAGGCGTCCAAGATCACCCGGCTGCCCCTCGATGCCGAAGAGCTCTTCACCAAGGTCTCGGCCTACGACGTGGTCGACGAGTCGACCGGCGAAGTGCTCATCGAGTGCAACGAAGAGCTGACCCAGACGGCGGTCGACGAGCTGCTCAAGCGCGGCGTGAAGGAGATCAAGGTCCTCTTCATCGACAACCTGAACGTCGGCCCGTACCTGCGCGACACGTTGCTGATGGACAAGATCGAGTCGCCGGAAGAAGCGGTGATGGAGATCTACCGCCGCGTTCGCCCGGGTGACCCGCCGACGCCTGAGACGGCCGTCAACCTGTTCAACAACGTGCTGTTCTTCAACCCCGAGCGCTACGACCTCTCGAAGGTCGGCCGCCTCAAGCTGAACTCCAAGTTCGGCCTCGAGGAGCCCCTGGACAACCAGGTGCTGACCAAGCGCGACATTCTCGAGACGATTCGCTACCTGATCGATCTCAAGAACGGCAAGGGTCAGATCGACGACATCGACCACCTCGGCAACCGCCGCGTGCGCGCGGTGGGCGAGCTGCTCGAGAACCAGTACCGCATCGGTCTCGTTCGCATGGAGCGCGCGATCAAGGAGCGCATGAGCCTCCAGGAGATCGAGACGCTCATGCCGCACGACCTGATCAACGCCAAGCCTGTCACGGCGGTGATCAAGGAGTTCTTCGGCTCCAGCCAGCTCTCGCAGTTCATGGACCAGACCAACCCGCTCTCGGAAGTGACGCACAAGCGTCGCCTCTCGGCCCTCGGGCCCGGCGGTCTGACCCGCGAGCGCGCCGGCTTCGAAGTGCGCGACGTGCACCCCACGCACTACGGCCGCATCTGCCCGATCGAGACGCCTGAAGGTCCGAACATCGGCCTCATCAGCTCGCTCTCGAGCTACGCCCGGGTCAACGAGTTCGGCTTCATCGAGACCCCGTACCGCAAGGTCGAAGAGGGTGGCCAGACGCCCGACGTGGCCTTCTACTCGGCGCTCGAAGAAGAGAAGCACACCATCGCCCAGGCCAACATCGAGGTCGACAAGAAGGGCAAGTTCGTCGCCGATCACGTGCTCGCCCGCCGCGGCGGTGAGTTCGTGCAGGCCCGCCCCGAAGACGTCAACCTGATGGACGTCTCGCCCAACCAGCTGGTGTCCGTGGCCGCCTCGCTCGTTCCGTTCCTCGAGAACGACGACGCGAACCGCGCGCTCATGGGTTCGAACATGCAGCGCCAGGCCGTCCCCCTGGTGCGCACCGCAGCGCCCCTGATCGGCACCGGCATCGAAGCGGTCGTCGCTCGTGACTCCGGCGTGTGCGTCATCGCCAAGCGCGATGGCATCGTCGAATCGGTCGACGCCAGCCGCATCGTCGTTCGCGCCGAAGTGCCGGCCGCGTTCAGCGACGTCGCCAGCGAAGTCGATATCTACAACCTGGTGAAGTACCAGCGCTCCAACCAGAGCACCTGCTTGAACCAGAAGCCCATCGTGAAGAAGGGCGACAAGGTCAAGAAGGGCGAAGTGCTCGGCGACGGTCCTGCGTGCGAGACCGGTGAGCTGGCGCTCGGCCAGAACGTGGTCATCGCGTTCATGCCGTGGCAGGGCTACAACTACGAAGACTCGATCCTGATGAGCGAGAACATCGTCAAGTACGACGTGTTCACCTCCATCCACATCGAGGAGTTCGAGTGCATCGCCCGCGACACCAAGCTGGGCAAGGAAGAGATCACCCGCGACATCCCGAACGTCGGCGAGGAAGCCCTCAAGGACCTCGACGAGTCGGGCATCATCCGCATCGGTGCGGAAGTGAAGCCGGGCGACATCCTCGTCGGCAAGATCACGCCGAAGGGTGAGACCCAGCTGTCGCCGGAAGAGAAGCTTCTCCGCGCGATCTTCGGTGAGAAGGCCGGCGACGTGCGCGACACGTCACTGCGCGTTCCCCCCGGAGTGACCGGCACCGTCATCGGCGCCAAGGTCTTCTCGCGCAAGGGCGTGGAGAAGGACGAGCGCGCGAAGCAGATTGAGTCGATGGACGAGGCTCGCCTGCTGAAGGATCAGAACGACGAGATCAAGATCCTCCAGGACTCTGCGTTTGCCCGCATTCGCAAGATGTTCCTCGGCAAGGACGCTCAGTCGAAGCTGATCGACGACAAGGGCAAGCAGCTGCTCAAGAAGGGCGACGCGCTAAACGAAGAGCTCCTCGGCCAGATCCCCTACAAGTACTGGGGCGAGATCTCGATCAACGACCAGGTCGACACCAAGGTTCGCGAGATCATGAAGAACCTGGAAGAGAACAAGGAGGCCGTGAAGCTGGCCTTCGGCGAGAAGATCGCGCGCATCAAGAAGGGCGACGAGCTTCCCCCCGGCGTGATCAAGATGGTCAAGGTGTACGTGGCCATCAAGCGCAAGCTGCAGGTCGGCGACAAGATGGCAGGCCGCCACGGCAACAAGGGCGTGGTCTCCCGCATCCTCCCCATCGAAGACATGCCGTACCTCGAAGACGGGCGCCCGGTGGACATCGTGCTCAACCCGCTCGGCGTGCCTTCGCGGATGAACATCGGCCAGATCCTCGAGGTTCACCTCGGGTGGGCCGCCAAGGGCATGGGCGAGAAGCTGCAGCAGTTCGTCGAGAAGGGCTCCGCTGACGCCTGCCGCAAGGGCCTCAAGGGCGTCTACGACGACGAGAAGTTCGGTGAGTTCCTCGAGAAGCTCTCTGACAAGGAAACCATCGAGCTCGCGCGCCGCCTGCACAAGGGCATTCACCTCGCGAGCCCGGTGTTCGAAGGCGCTCACGAGACCGAGCTGCACAACCTGTTCGAGAAGGCCGACCTGCCCAAGACGGGCCAGATGGTGCTCTTCGACGGCCGCACCGGCGACGCGTTCGACCAGAGCGTCACCGTGGGCGTGATGTACATGCTCAAGCTGCACCACCTCGTCGACGAGAAGATCCACGCTCGTTCGATTGGGCCTTACTCCCTCGTCACCCAGCAGCCTCTGGGCGGCAAGGCGCAGTTCGGCGGCCAGCGCTTGGGCGAAATGGAAGTCTGGGCGATGGAAGCGTACGGCGCTGCCTACTCGCTGCAGGAGTTCCTGACCGTGAAGTCCGACGACGTGGTCGGCCGCACCCGCATGTACGAGTCGATCGTCAAGGGTGACTACACGCTCGAGTCAGGCCTCCCGGAGTCCTTCAACGTGTTGCTCAAGGAGCTCCAGGCCCTGGCGCTCGACGTCGAGCTGCTCGAGAAGGCCCCGCCCGAACGTCGCCGCACGTCGGTGATGGTCTCGGACGAGCCTGCCAAGACGGGGACCGACGCGTAACTGAGGCGGCCCGTGAGACCGACGCCTGACCGTACGGGTCAGGTGTCATTTCGAATTCAAGACTTAAACAAGACTCTTCTTTGCCCCAGGTGAGCCCGTGAAGGACATCTTCAATTTCTTCGAGAAGCCGAAGGACCCCCTCTCGTTCCAGGCGATTCGCATCGCCCTGGCGTCGCCCGACAAGATTCGCCAGTGGTCGCATGGCGAAGTGAAGAAGCCGGAAACCATCAACTACCGCACGTTCAAGCCTGAGCGTGATGGTCTGTTCTGCGCCCGCATCTTCGGGCCCGTGAAGGACTACGAGTGCAACTGCGGCAAGTACAAGCGCATGAAGCACCGCGGCGTGGTGTGCGAGAAGTGCGGCGTCGAAGTGATTCAGAGCAAGGTGCGTCGTGAGCGCCTCGGCCACATCACGCTGGCCACGCCCGTCGCGCACATCTGGTTCCTGAAGAGCCTGCCGTCGCGCATCGGCGCGCTGCTCGACATGACCCTGAAGGATCTCGAGAAGGTCCTCTACTGCGAGAGCTACATCGTGCTCGACCCCAAGAGCACCGAGCTCACCAAGGGCGAGCTGATCACCGAAGAGAAGTTCCAGAAGCTCCTCCAGGAGCACGGTGACGACTCGTTCGTGGCGGCCATGGGCGGCGAGGCCGTTCGCGACATGCTCAAGGCGATCAACGTCGACGAGCTCGCAGAGCAGATGCGCGCCGAGATGAAGGTCACCACCTCGGAAGCCAAGCGGAAGAAGTACGCCAAGCGCCTCAAGGTGCTGGAGAGCTTCCGCTCGTCAGGCCCCGCCGGTCAGCGCAACCTGCCCGAGTGGCTCATGCTGGACGTCATCCCGGTGCTCCCGCCGGATCTGCGCCCGCTCGTTCCCCTCGACGGCGGCCGCTTCGCCACGTCTGACCTGAACGACCTGTACCGCCGCGTGATCAACCGGAACAACCGCCTCAAGCGGCTCCAGGAGCTCAACGCGCCGGACATCATCATTCGCAACGAGAAGCGCATGCTGCAGGAGGCCGTCGATGCGTTGTTCGACAACGGCCGCCGCGGCAAGACCATCACGGGCCCCAACAAGCGCCCGCTGAAGTCGCTGTCCGACATGCTCAAGGGCAAGCAGGGCCGGTTCCGCCAGAACTTGCTCGGTAAGCGCGTCGACTACTCGGGCCGCTCGGTCATAGTCGTCGGGCCTGAGCTGCGTCTGCACCAGTGCGGCCTGCCCAAGATCATGGCCTTGGAGCTCTTCAAGCCGTTCATCTACAACAAGCTCGAAGAGAAGGGCTACGTCACCACCATCAAGTCGGCCAAGAAGATGGTCGAGAAGGAGCGCCCCGAGGTCTGGGACATCCTCGATGAGGTGATCCGCGAGCACCCGGTGCTCCTCAACCGCGCCCCCACGCTCCACCGCCTCGGTATGCAGGCGTTCGAGCCCGTGCTCATCGAAGGCAAGGCCATTCAGCTGCACCCGCTCGTCTGCACGGCGTTCAACGCCGACTTCGACGGTGACCAGATGGCCGTGCACGTGCCCCTGTCCATCGAAGCGCAGATGGAAGCGCGCACGCTGATGATGTCGACGAACAACATCCTCAGCCCCGCCAACGGCAAGCCCATCATCGTGCCCACGCAGGACATGGTGCTCGGCATCTATTACATGACCCGCCCGCGCGAGTTCGCGCACGGCGAAGGCATGACGTTCGCGTCCGCCAACGAAGTGCGTGCGGCGTACGACCAGAACGCGGTGCACCTCCAGGCGAAGATCAAGTGCCGCTTGAACGGGAAGATCTACGAGACCACCGTCGGTCGCGTGCTCCTGTTCGAGATCATCCCCACGCGCGTGGGCTTCGACGAGGTCAACAAGGTCCTCGACAAGAAGCAGCTCGGGAACCTGATCGACATTTGCTACAGGCTCACTGGCGAAAAGGAGACCGTTCTCCTCGCCGACCGCATTCGTTCGTACGGCTACACGAACGCGACCAAGGCCGGCATCTCGATCGCCCTGAAGGACATGATCATTCCCCCTGCGAAGTACACGCTCATCGAAGCGGCGCAGAAGGAAGTGACCGAGGTCGAGAACCAGTACCTCGAGGGTCTCATCACGGTCGGTGAGCGCTCCAACAAGGTCATCGACATCTGGGCGCAGACCACGGAAGCCATCACCAAGAAGATGATGGAGCAGATCTCGGAAGAGTCGATCTCGGGCATCAGCCGCGAAGGCAAGCGCGAGACCCGCACTCAGAAGAGCTTCAACCCCATCTTCATCATGGCCGACTCCGGCGCGCGTGGTTCGACCCAGCAGATTCGTCAGCTGGCCGGCATGCGTGGCCTCATGGCGAAGCCCTCTGGTGAGATCATCGAGCAGCCGATCACCGCGAACTTCCGCGAGGGTCTGTCGGTGCACCAGTACTTCATCTCGACGCACGGCGCTCGTAAGGGCCTCGCCGACACCGCGCTCAAGACGGCGAACTCGGGTTACCTGACCCGCCGCCTGGTCGACGTCGCGCAGGACGCGATCGTCAACGAGTACGACTGCGGCACCCTCGACGGCATCGTCATCTCGGCGCTGGTCGAAGGTGGCGAAGAGATCGAGCCGCTCAACGAGCGCATCCTGGGCCGCGTGGCCCTCGACGACATCCACGACCCGGTGACGGGCGAGGTGTTGGTGCGCGCCAACGAAGAGATCGACGAAGCGCGTGTGCTCAAGGTCGTCAACGCGGGTCTCGACCGCGTGAAGATTCGCTCGGGCCTGACCTGCCAGACCAAGCGCGGCATCTGCGTCGAGTGCTACGGCCGTGACCTGGCCCGCGGCCGCAAGGTCTCGGTTGGTGAGGCGGTCGGCGTCATCGCCGCCCAGTCCATCGGCGAGCCCGGCACGCAGCTGACCATGCGTACCTTCCACGTCGGCGGCGCGGCCATGGGCCGTTCGCAGCAGAGCGAGCTGACCGCTCGTTTCGCCGGCACCGTGAAGTTCGTCGGCCTCTCGAGCGTGAAGCGCACGGGCGGCGAGTCGGTGGTGACCAACCGCAACGGTGAGATCATCGTCGTCGACGAGTCAGGCCGTGAGCGTGAGCGTCACCGCATGGTGTACGGCGCGCGCCTGATGGTGAAGGAAGGCCAGAAGGTCGACGCCGGCGCGAAGCTCGGTGAGTGGGAGCCCTTCGCCATGCCGCTGCTGTCTGAAGTCGGCGGCGCAGTGAAGTTCGAAGACATCATCGAAGGTGTCACGATGAACGAGTCGACGGACGAGGTCACCGGCCTCAGCCGCCGGACGATCATCGAGTCGCGCGACCCGGAAGCCCGCCCGCGCATCACCATCCGCGACGGGAAGGGTGAAGTTCGCACCCTGCCCAACGGACAGCCCGCCAGCTACTTCCTCCCCCAGGGCGCCGCGCTGGCCGTGGACGACCTCCAGGAGATCACCCCTGGTGAAGTGGTGGCCCGCGTTCCCCGCGAGACCACGAAGACCAAGGACATCACGGGCGGTCTGCCCCGCGTGGCCGAGCTCTTCGAAGCCCGCAAGCCGAAGGATCACGCGATCATCGCGGAGATCGACGGCATGGTGTCGTTCGGCAAGGACACCAAGGGCAAGCGCAAGCTGATGATCACCCCTGAGGTGAACGGCGAAGCCCGCCCTGACCTCGCCAAGGAGTACTTGATCAGCAAGAGCAAGCACATCACGGTGCACGCCGGTGACCGCGTGCGTGCCGGTGAGTCGCTGATGGACGGCGCGGCCAACCCGCACGACATCCTCAAGGTGCTGGGCGAGAAGGAACTCGCGCGCTTCCTCGTCGACGAAACGCAGGAGGTCTACCGACTCCAGGGCGTGAAGATCAACGACAAGCACATCGAGATCATCGTGCGCCAGATGCTGCGGCGCGTGCGTGTGACCGACGTGGGCGACACCGAGTTCTTGATCGACGAGCAGGTCGAGAAGTGGGTGTTCGAGGAAGAGAACGAGAAGGCGCTCAACGCGGGCCGTCGCCCGGCAGTCGGCGAGCCCCTGCTCCTCGGCATCACCAAGGCGTCGTTGTCCACCGAGTCGTTCATCTCGGCGTCCTCCTTCCAGGAGACGACCAAGGTGCTCACCGAGGCGGCCATCAGCGGCAAGGTCGATTACCTGCGCGGCCTCAAGGAGAACGTCATCATGGGCCGGCTCATCCCCGCTGGTACGGGTCTGCCGAACTACAAGCACCTGGACATCCAGGTCGACAGCCCTGCCGACGAGGTTCAGAACATGGAGGACGCGCTGGCTGCCACGCACGCCGGCGATCCCTCCTCGCTCCAGAGCCCCGCTTCGAGCAGCCGCGCCGAATCAGGCGCCTGAGCTGACCAACCACAGCTGAAGTAGCCCAAGAGCGGCTCCCTCACGGGGGCCGCTCTTTTTTTGGGTACTCGGTCAGCAAATACCCGGACCCCACTTGCATGGATGCTGCGCCGCGTTATATCGCGGTGCGTCATAACTCGCAGTGGAGGTTTTCCCCATGGCTCGTAAGCAGACTGTTCAGTCGTCGCCCGTCGCTGATGTTCAGAACCTCGTCCTCGGCCAACTCGAAGACGCCCGCAAGCGCCTGCTCAGCTTCGAGAAGGAGCTCGTGAAGCGCGGCAAGGCGCAGCAGAAAGAGATCGAGACGCTCATCAAGGGCGTGCGCACCGGCAAGCCGCTCAAGCAGTTCGAGAAGCAGGTGGGCGCGGTCGGTGGTGAGGTGAAGAAGCGCCTCGACGGCCTGCAGGATCAGGTGCTCGCCGCCCTGGGCGTTGCCTCGCATGACGAAATTGTCGAGTTGAATCGGGAGCTTGTGCGCTTGTCGAAGAAGGTCGACCAGCTCATCTCCAAGAAGCCCACCGCGTCGGCATAAGGTTTCGACCGCTTGCCCAGGGGGGTTGCCCCCTGGCTGCTACATGTGGTTGGAGGTGGGCCATGGAGTTCTTTCAACAGATCTGGAGCCAGGCCCTGACCACCGTGCACGGCGCGGAGGAGGAGGCGCAGAAGCTCCTCGGCCGTATCCAGGGCGTGAGCCAGGAGGAGGCGCGCAAGTTGAGTGAGCGTCTCGCCGGGCAGCGGAGGGACCTCGAGCGCCGGGTGGAAGAGGTGGTGAAGACTTCGGTGGCGCGCCTCAAGGTGCCCCGCCGTGAAGAAGTGGCCCAGCTCAACGCCCGCCTGGAAGCGCTGACCAAGCGCCTCGAGGGTCTCTCGAAGTGAAGTGGTCACTCCCCCTGGTGGCGGTCGCGAGCGCGGCCACCATCGCGTTCAGCTTGTGGCCCCTGGCGGAGCCGCCGGCCGCGACGGGTGTGCAGGTCGAAGGCGTGCGCACCGTGCGCCACCCCGACTTCGCCCGCATCGAGCAGACCCTGCTGGAGCGCGCTCCGGGTTGGGGCATCGAGCTGCGTGAGCACGTGGCCGAAGCGATCGCCGAAGAATCGGAGCGGGCCGGCCTGGATCCGATGCTGGTGATGGCGGTCATCGAAGTCGAGTCGGAGTTCCGCCAGCACGCCACCTCGGTGGTGGGCGCGCGCGGGCTGATGCAGCTGCGACCGACCACCCTGGCCTGGGTGGCCCAGCGTGAAGGGGTGAAGCTCAGCCAGGCCGAGCTCGAGGCCGACCCCTCGCTCAACGTGCGGCTGGGCGTTCGGTACCTCAAGTACTTGAAGGAGCTCTTTCGCGGCCGGCTCGACCTGGCCCTGATGGCCTACAACGCCGGGCCCAACCGGCTCATCGGCGCCTACAAGGCCAGGAACACCGACCTCTGGCACAACTACGTGAGAGCCGTTCGCCGCGAGTACGCGGTGCTCAAGGCGGCGCACGGCGAGCCGGGGGATTGGACGATGGCCTCTCGATGAGTGACGGCAAGAGTCTTCAGGAGACCTTCGCCCCGCACAACGCCTGTTTCGGGTGTGGCCCCAGCAACGAGAAGGGCCTGCGCATTCGCAGCTTCGTGCAGGGGGAGCAGGTGGTGGCGACGTGGACGCCCGAGCCGTACCACGAGGCTTTTCCCGGGGTGCTCAACGGCGGGATCATCGGATCGCTGCTCGACTGTCACTGCAACTGGGCGGCGGCGCATCACCTGATGGTGAAGCGCGGCGTGGAGTCGCCTCCGTGCACGGTGACCGCGGATTACGCGATCGTGCTCAAGCGGCCGTGTCCGACGGATCAGCCCGTGACCCTGACGGCGAAGGTCGTCGAGTCGACGAATGATCGGTGTGTCGTGGAAGGCGTGCTCGAGGCCCAGGGCAAGGTGCGTGGCACTTGCCGGGGCACCTTCGTGGCGGTTGAGCCGGGGCATCCCGCGTATCACCGCTGGTAGTTCGGCCCTGACCCTCTCCCAAGGGCCCCAAGGGAGAGGGGATCAACTCAGAATTACTTGCTGGTCAGATCGCGGTAGCCCGGGCGCTCGGTGATCGGCTGCTTGTTGCCCAGGTAGTGACGCTGATTCTGAATCTTGTCCTGGAGCAGCATGAGTCCGTCGAGGATCTGCTCAGGGCGGGGCGGGCAACCGGGGATGTACACGTCGACGGGGATGATCCGGTCGATGCCCTGGAGCACGGCGTAGTTGTCGTAGAAGCCGCCCGAAGACGCGCACACGCCGAAGCTGACCACCCACTTGGGCTCGGTCATCTGCTCGTAGACGCGCTTGAGGATCGGCGCCTGCTTCAGGTTGATCGTCCCGATCACCATCAGCAGGTCGGCCTGGCGGGGCGAGAAGCGGGGGAACTCGGCGCCGAAGCGCGAGATGTCGTAGCGGCCGGCCGCGACGGACATGTACTCCATGCCGCAGCAGGCGGTCGCGTAGGGGTAGGTGAAGAGCGAGTACTTCCGCGCCCAGCCCAGGCCCTTGGAAATCATGTTCTGGATGAAGCCCTGGGCGTCATCCTTCCGCGTGGTGATGATCGGCAAGTCGTCGGACATTGTTCAGCTCTCCCAGTCCAGCGCGCCCTTTTTCCAGACGTATGCGAGCGCGGCGACGAGCGTTGAGGCGAAGACCGCCATGGTGATGTACCCAAACCAACCCAGCGCCTTGAAGTTCACGGCCCAGGGGTAAAGAAACACGGCCTCGACATCGAACACGATGAAGAGGAGCGCGACGACATAGAACTTAACCGCGAAACGCTGGCGAGCCGAGCCCATCGGCGCATTGCCGCCTTCGAAGGGCTCCGACTTGACCGTGCTCATGCTGCGGGGGCCGAGTGCACCGGCCAGAAGAGGAATGATGAGGGCCAGGCCGCCGGCCAGCAGCAGAACGACTGCCACCGGGAGGTACGGAGTGAGTGGGTTTTCCATCGCGGAGCCACCATAAGGATCCACGCTTGGACGGTCAAAGCGTTTCTCCTAGGGTTGGGCGCCATGACGGGCGGCGCCAGCAGCTCCAGTTTGCTCCTCGATGAGTTTCTCGAGGCCGGCGACGCTCGCGCGCTGCCCGAGCTGCTCGGTTCACGCGCCCAGAAGAAGCTCGCCGGGGTGGCCCAGGCGCTTTTCACGGAGACCCGGCCGTTCGCCCGCAAGCTGCTCGAGGGGTACATCGCCGACGGCTGCGATCGCCCGGGGCACCGGGTGTTCGTCAAGACCCTCTTCAAGCTCGCCGAGAAGGCCAACGACACCGAGCTGCTGGGCCACTTCGCCGTCGCGTTCGACCGCCTCGTCAAGCGCCGCCTGGTCACCCAGACCCGGTGGGACTGGCAGAACCGCCGCTCGGTGACGGAGCAGCTGCTGAGCGAGCCCAAAGAGCTGCTGCGCCGGCTGCCCCGATGGCGAGGGGCGGGGAAACGCAGCTACACGAACCCGGTCAGCGGCCTCACCACGCGTGCTCGACGCCCGTACATCCCGCTGGTCAACCCGCACCGGCACTGGGGCCGCAACCCGAAGACCAACAAGTGGGAGTCGATCAGGAGCGGGGGCGGGGAAGAGCGGGCCGATCCGCTCGTCTTCACCTTCTCGACCCGCCGCTATCTCCAGCGCCGCACCTGGCGGTTCTTCCGCAAGCTCTTCAAGCAGTCGACGCTCGATTACCGGCAGCACGTGTTGCCCGTGCTGGCGCGGTACCGCGATGAACACCTGGCCAGCACCGAGTCGCTGCTCGACGCGTGGTTCCTGGTGCACGCGTTGTACGGTGGCTCCGACGTGCTGCAGCGCGCGCCGCTGGGCGTGAAGCTGGCCGCGGGGAAGAACCTCTCCGAGCTCCAGTTCGCCCCCTTCGCACCCGACGCGTGGAAAGAAGGTCACGAGGCGCTGCTCGAGCTGGTGCTCACCGCGGGCTCGCGGCCGGTGCGCCGGTTTGCGATCTGGGCCCTGGAGACGCACCACGCCTCGCAGCTGCAGGGGTTGACCGCGGCCCGCATGATTCCCCTGCTCAAGAGCGCGCATGAAGAGGTGCAGCGGCTGGGTGGCAAGGTGCTGGAGACGGCCAAGGGCCTGGAGACGTTGCCGATCTCCGACTGGCTGCAGCTGCTCTCGATCTCCAACCCTGAAGTGCTGCTCCTGGTGTGCGCGGCGGTGAAGCGGCACGTCGCGCCCTCGCGGCTGTCGCTGGAGCAGTGCATCGAGCTCGCGTGCGCCCGGGCGGCCCCGGTCGCGGAGCTGGGGCTGGAGTGGGCGAAGGCCCGGCCCATTCGCACCGCGAAGGAGTTGGAGACGTTGCTGCGGCTGCGCAACGCAGAAGCGGCTCACGTGCGGCAGCAGGGCATGGAGTGGGTGGCCCAGCAGCTCATTCTCGAGGACGCCGCGCGGCCGCTGCTGGTGCGCGAGCTGCTCGATGCGAGACACGTCGACGTGCGGAAGACCGCGATGGAGTTGATGCAGCGCGACTCGCGTTTCGGTGAGTCGATCGAGCTGTGGTTGGCGATGAGTGAGACGCCCTATGCGGATGTTCGTGATCGGTTTCTGACCGAGTTCGAGGCGCGTGAGGCGCGGTTCTCACCCGATACCTTGCAGCGGGTGTGGGCGACCACGTTGCTGTCGGTGCACCGCGGGAGCAGGGCGAAGCGGCACGCGGCCCGGCAGGTGGCGGAGCGAATCGTGTCGAAGCCGGAAGAGGCGGCGGCGCTGGTGAAGTTGCTGGGCTACTCGCTGCGGAGCGTGCGGCACTCGGAGCGGCGGACTGCGCTTGCCCAGGTCGTTCGTGCGGCGACTCTCGATGTGGCTCTCAGTGAGTTGCTGGCTCGTGAGCTTCCTGAACTTCGGTTTGTGGGCAGTGAGGTCACTGAATGATGTTCGGCCCTCACCCTGACCCTCTCCCGAGGGGAGAGGGGAACAAGTCGTGAAGCTCGATCTCAAATACCTCGGCTCGTCCGGGATGGTCGGCTCTGCGCTCTCGTTTCAGCCCAACCTCGCTCGCCCGAAAGTCTTCTTCGACCAGCGCCTGAAGAACCCGCTGCGTTTCCGCGAGGCGATGAGCGCGCTGCACGACGTGGTGATCGGCGACTTCCGTTTCAAGAAGCGCGACAAGGCCGTCTACGAGGCGTGGAAGACCGAACAGACCCGCCAGGAAGACGACCTGCGCGCGTCGATCATCGACGTCGAGAAGCGCCGCGAGATCGAGAAGCTGCAGGGCGAAGCGCCGCCGGCCAATCTGCAACAGGACTTCCAGCAGATGCACCACGTCTACTGGACCGCGCGCCGCCAGTGGGCCACTGAGCTCATGCGCAACGACCCGGAGATGTTCCGCGCGTTGGTGCCCTGCGACCCCGTGGTCACCGTCGCGCCCGACACCGTTTTCTTCGAGTGTTTCGCGAAAGACGAGTCGAGCTACGGCTGTCTCTTCGTCGATCGTGACGCCTTCGAAGGCACCACGGCCTCGGGCCTGGGCACCACCAACGTCGACTACTCCATCGCGCTCTACGAACACTTCCAGACGCTGCGCACGTACCGCGAGACGCGCTTGCTGGTGGATCCCACCGGCTTCGAGGTGAAGGTCGAGAGCGCCGGCACCTACCGGGAAGAGAAGATCGATCTCCCTCCGAGCTGGCTCAAGGGCTTCGGTCAGCTCTCCGCGGCCATGGCGTTGCCTTCACGCGAGGTCGAGCTGAGCGTCGACGCGGTCTATTCGCTGCTGGCGCATCTCAAGCGCAATCGCGAAAAAGCGGGCCCGCGTTCGATCGAGTTCCAGCTCACGCCGGGCAAAGCGCCCTCGATGGTGCTGCAGCCGTGGGGCGTGCGCGTCGAGAGCCACGGCCTGCCGTACGTGGGCGAGAAACCCGAGACCATCAAGGTCTGGGGCCGGCGGCGGCTGGGCGTGCTCGCGCGGCTGCTCCCCATCGCGGAGAAGTTCACCGTGCAGCTGCTCGGTTCGGGCCTGCCGTCGATCTGGACCGCGCACCTGGGCGACATGCGCTTCGTGCTCGGCCTCTCCGGGTGGACCACCAACGACTGGACCAGCGGCGGGAATCTCGAGCTGCTCTCGGGCGCCTTCGTGGCCGACCTGCGGGCGAGTGCGCGCATTCTGGAGCACCTCAAGAAGCAGCACCTGAGCAGCTTCGATGAACTCTCGCGGCTGGTGGAGGTCTCCCGGCCCGCGTTGATCGGCTCGCTGCATCACCTCTCGCAGCAAGGTCAGGTGATCTTCGACTTCGCCGCAAAGCAGTACCGCTTCCGCGAGGTGATGCCGGTCGCGCTCTCTGAGAGCGTGCTGGGCCCGCCGTCACCCGAGCTGGCTGCCGGCATCGACACGTACAAACGGGGAGGCGTCACGCTGGAGCGCCGCGAGGTGCTGCCGAAGGCGAGGCAGTTGCTCATCGCGCAGGTGAAGCCTGAAGGTGCGCGCGTGGGCTCTCGCTGCGAGGCGGTGTTCGATGCCGACGGTGGGTTCTCCAAGGCCACCTGCAGCTGCGATCACTTCCGCCAGTTCCGGCTGAAGAAGGGGCCGTGCCGTCACTTGATCGCGCTCAAGCTGTTCGAGAACGCCGAGATTCTCTCGACGGATTCTGCAAAGAAGGAGCTGCTCCATTGATGATTTTCACGCCTGCAGGGAGGACCTGACCACCGAGCCCGTCATGCCCCGGTGTTCCGCCGGGGTGGCGCCGTCTCATCCATTCGACCCCACGCCCGATGTTCTTTTTGGGCCGACCCGAGCTGTCACGAGTCGCTTCGCGACGACCAAGACAACGTGGTTTTCATCGCGACAGCTCAGGTCGGCCCCTGGGTTATCGGACGTGGTCCAGAGGTAGAAGTCGGTGGTCAGGTTCTCCCTGAAGGAGTGAAAGAAGCGTGTCGTTCTGGGACCAGGTCAAGCGCATGTTCGGCGGCGGCGGGACCGCGCAGCAGAACCTCGTGCGCGACGCGATGCTGGGCCGGGTGGCGCGCAAGGAGCGCTTCACCGCGCTCGACATCGCCAACGAGGTGACCGCGAACGATCCCCACCGCACCGCCGATGATCTGCGCCTGGCCAGTGACACGGTGCATCGGTTGTTCAAAGACGGGCTGTTGCTCCCGCTGGGCTACGCGCAGGACGCGGGGGGCACCTTCGGCCCGGTGAGCTCGCCGCCGCTGGTGGTGCCGCCGCCCAACGTGGTGGGCGTGGTCGGCTCGGGTCTCTCGCAGGAGCAGCGCATTCGCGCCTCGATCCACGCGCGGGCCGCGAAGAAGCAGCCGTTCAACTCGATGGAGATCGCAGCCGAGATCACGCGCACGAATTCTCCGGACTTCATGACCGTGGCCACCCTGGTGGGCCGCCTGTGCACGGAGTTGTTGCCGGGCCTGGGTTATTCGCTCGTCTCGGGCACCTGGCGCTTCGGCGTGGTCGCGCCCCCGCCCGCCGTGACCACCCAGCAGCGGCAACAGCAGTCGCCTCCGGTACGGGTCGCGCCGCCTCCGCCCGCGGCGCCGCTGGTGCTCAACAGCTACCAGGCGAACCCGGAGATCCTCGGGCTGTCGGCCGACGAGCTGCGCAAACGCGCGGTGAAGATCAACCCGTACCGCACGGCGTGGATCGGCCGGGTCGACACGATTCCTCCGCAGAGTGACGAACGCACCGCGCTCATCGATCGCGGGCTCATTCTGCGCGGCCTGCTCACCGAGGTGCAGATCGCCGAGATCCACCGCGTGGGTGATTTGTGGCTGCGCTTTCACGACGCCGATCGGCTCGCCACCGCTGCTGCCGCGAAGACGGCGGATGACGCGATCGAGCAGATCCGCGAGGCGAAGCGCAAGAAGCGCGAAGAGCGCAAGCAGGCAGCGGAGGCCAAAGAGCTCGCGCGCGTCGAAGGCGTGGCGAAGCGTCGCGCGGAAGACATCATCTACCTGGGCCGCGGTGTCTCTCGCGGGCTCACCGACCGGCGCGTCGACGTGGAGTCACTCCAGAAGCTCGGCCTGCCGTTGTGGAGCACGCCGGCCGACGTGGCGAAGGGGCTCGACCTCACCATCAAGCAGCTGCGGTGGTTGTGCTTCCACGCCGAAGCCACGCGCAAGACGCACTACGTCTACTTCGAGATCGAGAAGCGCTCGGGCGGTAAGCGGCTGCTCTCGGCGCCGCACGCGTTGCTCAAGGCGACGCAGCGCAAGGTGCTCGACCTGGTGCTCGAGAAGATCCCGCTCGAGGCGGAAGCGCACGGCTTCGTGAAGGGCCGCAGCACCGTCACCAACGCCACGCCGCACGTGGGGCAGGGCGTGGTGCTCAACGTGGACCTGAAGAACTTCTTCCCCACCATCTCGTACCGCCGCGTGCGCGGGCTCTTTCAATCGTTCGGGTTTTCACCCGCGGTCGCCACGGTGCTCGGCCTGCTGTGCACCGAAGCGCCGCGCCGCAAGGTGAGCTTCGAAGGCGCGGAGTGGTGGGTGGCCGTCGGTGAACGGTGTCTGCCGCAAGGTGCGCCGACCAGCCCGCTCATCGCCAACGCGATCTCCCGCAAGCTCGATCGCCGCCTGCGCGGCCGGCTCGCGAAGAAGGGCTGGGTCTACACGCGCTACGCCGACGATCTCTCCTTCTCGAAGAAGACCTTCACGCGCGGTGAGCTGGGCTTCGTGCACGCGAGCATTCGGCACGTGGTGGAGGACGAAGGTTTCGCGCTCAACCCGAAGAAGGGCCGCGCGCAGGGGCGGGGTGGCCGGCAAGACGTCACCGGCATCGTGGTGAACGAGAAGCCCGGGGTGCCGCGCGACGAGCTCAAGCGGCTGCGCGCCATCCTTCACCAGGCGAAGAAGACCGGCCTCGAGGCGCAGAACCGCGACAAGGTGCCCGACTACCGCCGCGTGCTCGAGGGGAAGATCGCCTACGTGATGATGGTCGACCGCGCCAAGGGTCAGAGGTTGAAGGCCGCGCTCGACGAAGTCACTGGATGACCTTCGCCATGCGCAGCACCACGGTCTCGAAGCGCGCACCCACCGCCTTCGATGACTTTTCGTTGATGATGATCTGCGGCTTGTCGCCCACCATGCTCACGCCGAGCGGGAACGACGACTGCACCGTCTCTGCGTCGAGCGCGAGCGCGTAGAGCTGGTTGTCTTGCGAGATCTCCCACAAGGCCTTGATGGTCGCCGCTGAAGCACCGGGCACCAACAGCAACGCAGAGGCCTTGTGCTTGTCGATCTCTGCCTGCAGCTGATTCTCGTCGCTGAAGTCGACCGCGATGTACTTGAGCGGGCGTTTCTTGATCTCGGTGACGATGGAGTCCTTCAAGCTCGCGATGAGCGCTGTCCGATCGGCGGCTTGCGAGGGTTCTGAGACGACGAGAAGCACGAAGGGGCCCGCTCCACGCGCGTCGAAGTTGACGTCGTAGGTCAGCACCTTGAGCAGCACGGGGAGCGCCGCCTTCACGTCGACCTGCGCACTCGTGGTTGATGCGATGAGCACGATCAACGCAGTGAGGAACCGCCGAACCGCCATGAGACCGAGCGTAGCGCGACTCTTCGCCCCGGCTAGACTTGTGCCCGTGAGCCGTCGTGACGCACTGAGTCTGCTGCCCCCGTGTGCGATGACCGGCGTCGGTAGCCTGCCGCTTTCACTGGCCGAAGCGCTGCACGTGTCACTGCAACAGGATGTTCCATACCTGCCCGAAGTGGCCGGCGAGTTGATGCTCCCGCTCGCGTTGAGTTCGGAGTTACCGCCTTCGCTCGAGCCGTTCATCGGTGCGCTTCAGCTGCGGGGCGCCCGGTTCGCGAAGGCTCAGCTCGCGGGGCCGGCGACGGTGACGGCGTTTTCTGATCGGCGTGAAGGCGTGGTCGAACACCTCGCGGCGAAGGCGGTGGCCATGACGCGTGAGTTGCTCGCGGCCAAGGTGACTCCGATCATCTTTCTCGATGAGCCAGGGCTGGGCATGGCGCCTTTGCCCGTCGACGCGCTCGAGGCGGTGCGGCGCGCGGCGAGTGAGGCCGGGGCAATCGTGGGGCTTCACTGCTGCGGGCAGACGCGGTGGGGTGAGTTGCTCGGGCTTGGTTTCGATCTGATCGGCCTCGACGCGCGGTTGTCGCTCGATGCGCTCCTCGAGGATCGGCGCGCGTGGCTGCGATTCGTCGAGGCGGGAGGCACCTTGTGCCTGGGGATCATTCCGACGAACGCCAGCGCGAAGTACGACGTGAACGAACGGTGCGACTCGGTGGCGGCGTCGTTGCGAGCGAGCACTCCGAACTTTCAACGCGTGCTCTCCCGCCTGCTTCTTTCACCAGCCTGTGGGCTGGGCCTGCACTCCGTCGAAGACGCGGCGCGAATCAGCGCGGAGCTGCTCTCGGCTCAGGCGCGGCTGCGGGCGCTGCTTTGAATGGACGGAACAGCTGCCGGCGCGACCCCTCGGGCGCCCTGGAGAGTGAAAGCTCAGTCCGTGGTCTCGGCCAACGCGCCCTGGGTCGCCGAGCTCATTCCCAGCGCCGCGAGCTCGGCGCGTGGCACCCAACGCCACTCGAGATAGCCGGGCGGTGGAGCGGCGAGCTTCTTCGGCAACGCCACCGGATGGAGCCGCATCACCAGCTCACGATGCGTCAACGTGCGCTCGACCACGCTGAACTCGGGCCCGATCGCCGCCTTCTTCCCGAGCAGCTTCTGCAGGGCACGATCGCTCGTCGCGCCGAGCACCAGCTCGATCCCAGGCAGCTCCCAGAGCCCGCCGAAGAGGCCTTTCTCCTCGCGCCTCGCCAGCAACACCTCGTCACCACGCCGCGCGACCGCCACCGCCAGCTCGAGCCGCTTTCGTTTCGGCGGCTTCTTGGGCCGGGGCAGCTCATCGACGCGTCCGCTCGCCAGCGCCTTGCACGACGCCCTCACGGGGCACACCAGACACAGCGGGTTCTGCGGCAGACAGACCGTCGCGCCGAGCTCCATCAGCGCCTGGTTCCAGTCACCCGGCCGCGCGCCTGATACCAGCACCTCGGCGGCTGCCCACAAGCCGGCCTCCCGCGCCTTCTCGCCTGGCACACCATCCAGCTCGAGCAATCGGGAGAACACCCGCGCCACGTTGCCATCGACCAGCGGCGCCTCGAGCTCGAACGCGATCGAAGCGACGGCCCCCGCGGTGTAGCGGCCGAAGCCGGGCAGGGTGAGCAGCGCATCGACCGAATCGGGGAGCTCGCCTTCGAACCGAGCGACGATCTCCTGCGCGGCCACGTGCAGGTTGCGCGCCCGCGAGTAGTAGCCGAGGCCCGTCCACAGCCCGAGCACCTCTTCCAGCGGCGCGGCCGCGAGCGACTTCACCGTGGGGAACTTCGCGAGGAACTTCGTCCAGTACCGCACCACGCGTTCGACCTGCGTCTGCTGCAGCATGATCTCGCTGACCCAGACGCCGTACGGCTCTCTCGACTTGCGCCAGGGCAGATCGCGTTTCGATCGATCGAACCACCGCAGCAATTGCGTGCGCAGCTCCCGCTTGAGTTCTGTCGCGCGCTCCACCGAATTCGTCACGCGTTCGACCTCATCACAAGTTATTCACGGCGGCATGCTCGCCTTGATCGCGGCCGTGACCCTCACCGCCCAACCGCTCGATCTCGAAGCCTGGAACCGGGAGCGCCTGACGACCAGCCGGGTGGGCATGTTCGTTCTCGGCGGCTGGGCGGTGGGCAACATGGCGGCCGGTGCGATCGGCTTCGGCCTGGAGCGCGACGAGCGGGTGCGGTTCCTCCACCTGGGCAACCTGCTGTGGAACGCCGTCAACCTGGGCCTCGCGTTGAACACGCTCATCCGCGAGTGGAACGCGAACCCCGCCGCCCTCAACGCGAAGCAGAGCCTCGAGGCCTCGGAGCAGATCGAGAAGATCTTCTTCATCAACGCCGCGCTCGATCTCGCCTACCTCGCGACAGCCGCGTTCCTCTGGCAGCGAGGTGAAGCCGTGGGCGATCCGCGAATGGTGGGCCTGGGCCAATCGTTGCTGATTCAGGGCGGGTTCCTGGCCTTCTTCGATCTCTCCATGGGCATCTTCAACGCGCGCCTCACCGGCAAGCTGCTCGAGGGCGTCACGGTGAACGTCACGCCGGTGGGACTCAGCGGCTCGTTCTGAACGAGATGCGTGGCATGCTCTCGCCCCGCCGCTGGCCCTTCTGAGCCCCTTCAGCCCAGCGCCCTCGACGCGACCCTGAGAGTCGGGGAGAAGCAGGCGGGGCGATGGGCTCGGTCTACGCCGCGTGGGCGCGCGGCTCGAACGCGATGGCGCTGGCCCAATTCGAGGTGCGCCCGCCGATGCGCGATCGGATCAGTTCTCGTGGTGGGTGAGCCTGTACGAAGCGCTCACGGGCTGAAGTGGGCGGTATTGCTCGAATTGCAGGGGGCGAGCGGCACTGCGGTGGGCAGTGCTCCTCTCAAGGCGTGAGAGCGCCGCACCGGTTCGAAGACGGGAGCGACAACAAGGTGTGCGCTCCTTCGTTCTCGCCGGCTTGCTGCTCTCGACTGGGTGCGTGGGGCTCGCTGATCCGGCGTTGGTGACGGCGTCGCTCCAGACGGCGAGTGGTGCCGATTCGGGCGCGACTCCGGCCGAAGACGCGGGAACGAATGATGCGGGTGCTTCGGTGCCTGACGCGGGCGCTGCTCCGGTGGTGGACGCGGGGAGCCCCGCCGTCGACGCTGGAGTCGATCCCTGCGCGGGCATCACCTGCATGGCGGCGGGCGCGCGGTGTGAACGCACGTTGGCGCGCTGCGTGTGTGGCCCGGGTTTTACCGGCGATGGCTCGAGCTGCACGCCGGTGGCGCCGGGGACCCCGGAGACGCGCACGTCGGCGCAGGTCTGCACGGCCTGGAGTGCGGCGCAGACGCGCAAAGAAGCGGGCGATGGGTTCAGCAACACCACCACCACCTGCGATCCCGGCGCGATCTCGCGCAACGCCCTCGACGATGCGCTCGCGCGGTTGAACTTCTATCGCTGGCTGGTGGGGCTGGGGCCCACGGCAGATGATTCGGGCGCGAACAGCACCGGTCAGGCCTGCGCGGTCGTCTCGGCGTGGAACCCGGCGGGCCCAGCGGCGCATTTTCCCCAGTCGTCGGCGACTTGTTACACGCAGGCGGGCGCTGGCGGCGCGGGTTCGAGCAACATCGCCTGGGGCGCTCGTGATGCGACCGACGCGATCGACCTGTGGATGATCGACTTCGGCAACGAGACGACGTTCGGTCACCGGCGGTGGTTGCTCAATCCTCCGTTGGGGCCGGTGGGCATCGGGCACTACCGCGGCGGCAACAACTACGGCTCGGCCTCGTGCATCAGCGTTTTCGGGAGCAGCGGCTCGAGCGTGCGCCCTGAGTTCGTGGCCTTTCCGCCCCCGGGGTTCTCGCCGCTCGAGCTGACCCAGTGGCACTGGACCATTCACGGGAACATTCCGTTGTCGGGCACCACCGTGAGCGTCACGCGCACGGGCGACGGGGTGGAGATGCCCACGCGGCTGGAGATTCTGAATGGCTCGTATGGGCAGGCCACGGTCGCGGTGTTTCGCGATGGGTGGAACCCGGTTGCGGGGCAGACCTACCACGTGCGGTTGGTGGGCACGGGTGGGCTGGGCGTCGTGGAATACGACGTGAAGCCGACCTCGTGTCCTTGACCGCCCTCTCCCGACCCTCTCCCCCGCGGGGACAGGGAGATAGGGTCGACTTCGCTTTGGAGGAGCGCTACTGGCGCAGCGCGTGCCCGATCCGAAACCGCTCGTCTTCGCGCTTCACGACAGCCTGATGCTCCTGGCGCCGTCCGGTTGGACGAAGGTCGAGCTCTCCATCGCCCGCACGCCCCAGGGGCTGCGCATCACCGAGCTGCAGACCAAAGGCGAAGGCGGCCAAGAACCCAAACCCCAGCCGCAGCTGCACGTCGATCCGCGCGAAGAAGCGCTGCGGTTGAGCGAAGCCATCACTGAGCTGGCCGCCGCGCTGGAGGGCCGTTGGGTGCCGGGCAGGGTGGTGATCGAACGGCCCAACCCGGCCTTCGCCGACTGGAAGTTCCTCCGCGATGACGGCTCGGTCGCCTGGTTCAACCGCCTCGAACGTGGCGAGCTGAAGTCACTGCTGATCACCGACGAGCTCTTCGACGCGCTCACCGGCACCGAACGCGCCTTTCACGATCTGCAGGGCCAGCTGCAGCAGCGCCTGGGCAAGGTGACCGGTTTTGCCTTCGACCCCGCCCAGGGCGTGCTGCGCCTCGATCGCCCGGCCGGCTCGCTCGAGCTGTCCGCCCAGCTGGTGGGCAGCTACCTGCCCGACGTCTTCACCTGGATGTGGAGTTGGAGTGATGAAGAAGCCCAGCCCGCCTCGACCGATCGGGTGCGCCGCGTCTGCCAGCCCGACTTGAAGCCCGATGGGCTCGCGGCGTTCTGGCGACCCCACTTCCACTGCGACGAAGGGTTCGCCTGGGCGCTCGGCGGTCACATCGCCGTGAGCATCGGAGCCCGGGGGCTCTTCCGGGCCCAGCCGCCGGAAGCAGAAGGCGCGCTCTTCTTTGCCTTGCTCGAGCTGCCGGAGCTCACAGCGCAGGCTTGAGCGGGTCGTGCTCGGCGATGATGCGGTTGACCCGCGCTTCGTCGATGCGTTTACGAAGTGAGTCCGACTCGTGCTGATCGCGCACGGTCTTGGCGAGGCTGAAGGTGCTGCCCACCGAGAAGAGCAGCCCCATGCCCATGAACGCCTTTACCCAGGGGTCGACGGGCAAGAACCAGATGCCCATCGAGGTGACGCCCACCGCGGCGGCGAACGAGATCCAGACCTGGGCGATCCAGGCTGACGAGTGGGTTTGTGACGCTTCGATTTTCGACATGGTGTGCTCCCTCTTGGTTGGCTGCTGAGGAAGAACAGAACCACGGCGCATCGATTCGGTGGCGTAACTAGCCGGCACGAGATCGATAACAGGCCGTTAAAAATCAAAACCCCGGAGCCCCGTTGCGCTGGAGCTCCGGGGATTGACCCCGACGGGATTCGAACCCGTGTAACAGCCTTGAAAGGGCCGTATCCTGGGCCACTAGATGACGGGGCCGGCTATGTGTCCTGCAGTGAGTGGCGGGGGATTTGAACCCCCGACCCTCGGCTTAAAAGGCCGGTGCTCTACCAACTGAGCTAGCCACTCTCAACAACTTGCTGCGGTACGACTCACTTCTTCTGCTTGTCTGACTCAACGACCACATCGAAAGACGCGGTGGCGCCCTCTACCTGAACTTTCACCGTCGTGGTGCCGGGATCGAGCGGCAAAATCGCGTTGTCGCCCACGATCTGGGCGATTTTTCGGTCTGCCGACGAAAACAGGGCCTTGCGGTCAGTCAGCACCTTGCCGTTTTTGCGGAAAACCTTCACCTGAACGTGCGCCGACTCGGCACCTTCTTTGATGGTGAGCACCCTGGGCTCGATCTCGATGCGGTCGACGTAGATGACCTGCACCACCGCGCGGGCCTCGACGTCACCGACCCTGGCGATCACCTCGGTCTCACCATCGCCGACCGGGGTCACCAGGCCCTTGCTGGTCACCGCGGCCACTGTGGGGTCCACCACCGACCAGCCGACCTTCGCCTTGACCGCGCGGGCGCCGTTGCGCGCCATGCACTTCGCTTCAAGCCACGACTGGGCCGTGGGCGCCTTGAACACGACCTCGGTCGGAACGAGCTCGATGTAATCGATTCGCTCGCAGGCCGAGAGCAGCAGGACGCTCATGAAGGCGAGGGTTCGCATGGGCAAGGGCGCATAGCACGACTTGGGGCGTGTGCTAGACGCCCGCGCGTCATGGCCGACCCCGAAGAAGAAATCGAAGACCCCGAGGATCTCGCCGAGGACGACGAGCCGCGGGAGCGGGGCACGCTCTACATCACCCGCGCGGGGGCCGAGAAGCTGCGCGCCGAGTTGAAATTTCTGCTCACGGTCGAGCGGCCCAAGGTGACCGCCGAGGTGTCCTTCGCTGCCTCCCTGGGAGATAGGTCGGAGAACGCCGAGTACATCTACGGCAAGAAGCGCCTGCGCGAGATCGACCGCCGGCTGCGGTTCCTCGACAAACGACT
>JAUYRZ010000016.1 GCA_030695565.1 Archangium sp. | reverse complement strand
GGGAGAGGTCGGCCGCAGGCCGGGTGAGGGGCTCTGGCTGCGGTGCTCGAAAGGCCCCTCACCCCGACCCTCTCCCCGCTGCGCAGGGAGAGGGAGAACTCAGTCCTTCCCGCGGCTCAGGATCATCTTCATCCACTTGAGCGCGAACTTGCGGCGGTTGCCCTCGATCATGAACGTGGGTATCGACCCGGCCGGATCCGTAAACACGGTGTAGGTGACCTGGGTCTTCCCGTCACCGTTGCGTTCGAACTTCCACTCGCCGCGCAGCTTGGTGATGCGCACCCAGCCCGACGGCTTCGAAGGCGCCACCTCATTGGCCGCCTCGAAGGTCATCCGGCACGAGTCTTCGCTGGTGCGAATGCGTTTCGCGCGAACCGCATAGTCGCGGTTACTCACCACCGGCGGATCGATCTGATCGTAGGTGACGCGCTCATCTGCCGACTCCGAGATGATCTTCCGCGATTTGAGATCCGGCTCCTGCGGGTCGAACTTCCCGTCACCAAACGCGGCGTCACACAACGAGCCCGGGCTCCTGGTGGTCGTGGTGGTGAGTCGCAGTTCGACCAGCTCCGAGCCCATCACGGGCCGTGACTCGATCAACACACCCTCGGCCTCCTCGACCTTGGTGAATTGTGCCGGAGCGGCGTGAAGCAACAGTGCAAGACTCAGTTCGATCATGAAGGGAGCTGCAGCTTTCTGGTTTGGTTCGCCATGATTTGAATGGTGGAGCGCCGCGGCAATAACCGGCGAAGCAGGAACGACGCGAAGCGGTTGAAGCGGCCGGGAATGAGGACAGGGCCGTCACCCAATGCGTCGAGCGCTTCGCGGACCACCTCTTCAGGCTGCTGCATTCCGGGGGGCGGCTTGGTGACGGCCTTGAGCAGGTTGGGCGTGGCGGTGGCGCCAGCACAGACCGAGAGCACGTCGACGCCCTGCTCACGCAGCTCGGCCCACAGGCCCTCCGCGAGGGACAGGTTGAAAGACTTGGTCGCGCCGTAGGTGGAGACGAAGGGCGAGCCCTGGAACGCGGTGAGCGAAGAGAGCAGCACCAGCCCGCCCCGGCCGCGCTTCACCAGCCTTGGCGCGAAGTGATGGGCCACCGCGGTCGGCGTCTTCACGTTCACGTCGATGGCGCGCAGGTTCTCGGCCAGCGACTGCTCGAGGAACGGGCCGATGGGGGAGAGCGCGGCGTTGTAGACGACCAGGCCCACGTCGAGCTCGCGGGTGAACTCCGCGATGCGTTCGGCGGCGTCAGGCAAGGCGAGATCGAGCGGCAGGCACTTCGACTCACCCGGCAGGGTGGCCGCCAGCTCGGTGAGCACCTGCTCCCTCCGCGCGATGAGCACCACCTTGAGGCCTCGCGCGCTCAACTGCTTTGCGAACTGCGCGCCCATGCCTTCGGAGGCGCCTGCGACCACGGCCCACGGCCCGTACTTGTTGGCGAACATGTCAGTACGGCTTCTGCCCGATGAAGTTGCCGGCCGGGTCGTAATTGCACACGAGGAAGTACCAGGCGACGGTATTGAAGGGGCTGTTGGTCTCGCAACGCTGCTGCGCACAACCGAGCCCGATGCTCGAACGCCAGACGATCTGCGTGTAGTGCCCGCAGACCTGGCCCAGCCGGCACGTGTTGGTGCTCCAGGTGTAGTCGGCGCTCTCCGAAGCCCAGCGGGTCACTGCCGCGGCCGTCAGCTCCTGCGTGCTGGCCGAGATGTTCTCACCCATCGTGTTGGGGTCGCGGTGTTGGAAGTTGCACCGCGCGGCCCAGTCTTCCGCCAGGGCCTGCGCGCTCGCGCTCCACTGCATGGGTGCCAGTGGGGGGCTCGGCGCGGGCATCACGTTGGCGCGCACCGTGTTGTGCGACGTCAGCAAGGACTGCTGGAAGGCGGTGAGCTGGGGGCCGGCATCGATGACCGTGCCCCCATCGACGCCCGCATCAGGCGGGAGCGGCGCGGCGCCACAGCCCGCCAGCAACAACCACAGCCAGCGCCTCATGGCGCCTTCGCCTTCGGGCCGCGGATGATCTCGTACGACGCCTTCTTGCCGTCGATGGTCAGCAACGCCGCAAGGCCATAGCTGGTGGTGCCGTCATTGAGCTTCCACGGCAGCGGGTTGGCCGAGCCCTGATTGACGAACAGGGCGGGGTGCAGCTTCTTCTGCGCCACCGGCTTGCCGGCAACATCGGTCGCGCGCCCCGCGGCCTCCAGGATGTGACCGTGAATGCCGAAGGAGATCTTCGCCTTCGAGATGAGCTCGCTCAGGTGCGGATCGCCCACGTTGTCCGCGCCCGGAACGTAGTCGATGGCCTGCTGGCCCTTCTGCCGCGGCGGGCCATGCGTGAGCAGCACCACGGTGTCATCCGCCGCCGCTGCGGCGCGCTCGAGCGCATCGATGTCCTTCTGCTTGTAGATACAGCCGCCCGCGAGGTGCAGGTACGCCTTGTCGTGGTACCCGCCCAGGCCGAGCACGTCGACGCCGTCTCCGTCGTACCGGCGGATCACGTCGAGGTTGAGAAGGTGGGTGGCGCCCGCCTTGCGCTGCTTGAGGATGGCGTAGTTGAGGGCCGCGCCGCGCTCCATGTTGCCGGCGACGACCAGCAGGGGCCTCGAAGTGGCCTTGCCCAGGTACCCGAGGATCGAATCGAGTACGTCAGGCTCGGAGCTGGAGTCGCCGCCGATCACGATCGCGTCGACGTCGGCCTTCTCGAAGCCGGCGATGAAGACGTCGAGCATCGTCCTGGTCTCGGGCTCGAGATCCTTGATGCCGGCCAGCAGCCCCAGCACCGGCTTCTTGCCTGCGCGTGCCTTGAGCCGGGTGACCTTCACCGTGCCGCCGGTGTGTTCGAAGCGCCAGCCCTCGCGCTCCTTCACGTCCGCGGGTGAGAAGTGCTCGAAGGGGCCGTTGCAGTCGAACTGGTAGCGCTCCTCCCAGGCGGAGAAGTCTTCGGCGAGGGCGAGCGAGGAACAGAGCAACGCGCAGCACAGGAGGCGCAAGTCAGAATCCCTTCTTCTTCGGAATGGCGGGGTCGGTCACGGCTTCGGCTTTTGCCGCGGGCATCTCGGGCACGGTGGGCCGCTCGAGCATGAAGCTGCGGGTCTCTTCGCGGGAGAAGTCGAGCTTCTGCGCGGTGTCCACGCTGCCCCTGGCGAGTGACTTGAAGCGGAGTTGCCACTCGTCGCGTTCGCTCATCGCGCGCGCGCGGCCATCACGTTCTTGATCGATCATCCGGCCGAGGGCCTCGATGCGCAGGTTGAGTTGATCGCGTTCGGCGACCAGGTTGGCGGCGACCTGCCGCTCGGCATCGAGCGCGGTGCGCAGATCGTCGGCCTCGTTCTTCTTCGGAGCGGCCAACTTCAGGTGGAGCTGCCGGGCGAGCGCGCGCGCTTCGTCACGCTCTGCCTGGAGCTTGTCGGCCTGCGCCTTGAGCTTGAGGGCGACGTCGCGCGCCTCTCGGGTGGCGGCCGACTCGGCGCCCATGCGCGCTTCGGCGGCGGCGAGCTGGGCCTGCATGGCTTCGCTGCGGGTGAGGGCCTCGTTCAAGCGGGCTTCCTGCTCCGGGTCGGCGGTGGGCTGCGCGCGGGCGGCGGAGAGTTCGGCTTCGAGCCGTGCCCTGGTCTCAGCGGCGACCACGAGCTCGTTGGCCGCGTCGCTCTCGAGCTGCGTGCGGGCAGCGTTCGATGCCTCGAGGTCTGCCGTCAGCTGAGTGCGGGTGGCCTCGAGCTCGGCCTCTGCAGCTGCGCGGGCAGCCAGGGCGATCTCGAGGTCGGCCTTCAGTTGGGTCCGCTCACCCGCGCCTGCGCGCAGGGTCTCGACCTCTCCTTCGAGCGTGGCGCGCGCTGCGGAGGCCGCTTCGAGATCGGCCATCAACTGAGTCTGGGTGACGGTGTTGTCGCCTGAACTTGCACGAAGTGTGGCGACTTCGGTTTCCAGTTCGGACTGCGCGGCACGTGCGGACTCCAGCTCGGTTTTGAGTTGAGCGTGCGCGGCCTGCGTGGTCTCGAGAGCGGCCCGGAGAGCGTCCCCGTCGGTGACGGCCGACGCACGGAGCGCGGCAGTTTCGGTTTCGAGTTGGGCGTGAGAGGCGCGAACGGTCTCGAGCTCAGAGCGAAGTGCGTCGGCATCGGCCACCTCTCCGGCGGTGGCGCGGAGTGTCGCGTTCTCGGTCTCGAGTTGAGTGCGCGCGGCGTACGACGCTTCGAGATCGCTCGTCAGTTGCGCCGAGCCGCCTTCTTCCATCGCGGCCCGGAGCGCCTGAACTTCGGCCTCGAGCTGGGTGCGCGCGGCGTACGACGCCTCGAGTTCGCCCGCCGCAGCTGGCTCCGACGGCTTCGATCGAAGTGCTTCGAGTTCGGAGCGCATCTCTGCGAGTTCGGTCGCGAGTTCTTCGCGCTCCCGGCGCGCTGTCGCGAGGGCGAGCTCGCGGGCTTCGGTCTCCTGCTGCACCGCATCGTCGAGCGCCGCGACCCGCGCCCGGGCGTCGTCGCGTTCTGCCGAGATCTGACTCGAGCTGCCCAGGTACGCCGATTCGGTTGCGGCCAGGCGCGTTTCGAGTTCGGTGACGCGCGCGCGGGCGGCTTCCAGTTGAACGAGCTTCTCTCTCGATTCGTCGAGCGCCGCTGCGAGTTCGGCGATCTTCTCCTGCGTCGACACGAGCTCCTCTGCCGCCGCTTCGACCTTCTGCCGCGACTCCTCGAGGACGACGGTCAGCTGCGCGTCTTTCTGGTCCAACCGCGCACGCACCTGGGTCAGCTCACCCATCAGGGTGGTGCTGCCGGCATCCTGCTCTTCCCGAAAACGATCGAGCTCAGCGCGGGCCTTCTCGCGTTCGGCGAGGATCATCAGCCGGCCATCTTTCTCCGTCTGCAGGTCGGCGGTGAGCGAGCTGAGCTGCGCCCGCACGCTCTTGAGCTCTTCCTTGAGGTCCTTGCGATCTTCCGAGATCACCGCCGCCCGATCCCGGGCTTCATCTCGCTCGGTGAGCAGTGTTCCGGTCAGCTCTTCATGCGTCTTCTGCAGCCGCTCGAGGGCACCCTCGAGCTGGAGCACCTTCGACTCGTCGATTGCCACCAACGAAGCATCCCGCCCATCGGTGAGCCGCCGGCTCGCTCGGGAGAGCCGGGTGGTGCCATCGGGCTTCACGTCAAAGGCGAGCTTGAGCAGACCGATGCCCGGAGCATCGATGATCAGCCCCAACGCGCTCGGTTCGACGGACAGCCCCACGTCGATCGGGCCTGCTTCGCTCTCGGCGTGAAGCCCTGCGTCCCAGGCGTCGGGCGCGTTGGTGCGACTGCTCACGTCGGCCCGTTTTCGTGAATCGGCCATGGGGCGCATCGTACCCTCGAAACCGGGCTCCCCCGCCAAATTGGCCGGGTGAAGACAGGCGGCCGCTTCGAGGGTAGAGGCCCGCTCCAATGCGTTCGCCGATCCGTCTCGAAGTGCAGGCCACCGCTCCGTCAGGGGCGAGGGCCGGCGTGCTCCACACCCGCCGCGGCGCCACCTTGCTGCCGACGTTCATGCCCGTCGCGACCCACGCGCACGTGCGTGGGCTGACGATGGACGAGGTCGCCGAGTCGGGCGCCACCATCTGTCTGTCCAACACCTACCACCTGCTGCTCCGGCCCGGGGTCGAGGTCTTCGAGCGCTTCGGAGACGTGCACCGGTACATGCAGTGGAACGGCGGCGTGCTGACCGATTCGGGCGGCTTCCAGATCTTCAGCCTGCCGGGCTCGCGTGAGATTGGCGAAAAGGGAGCGCACTTCCGCAGCCCCTACGACAACCACGCGCACCTGCTCTCGCCTGAGACGAGCATCGAGACGCAGCAGGCGATCGGCTCGGACATCATGATGGTGCTCGACGTGTGCATTCCTTCGACGTCGGCCGAGCCCGAGACCATCGACGCGATGGAGCGCACGCACCGCTGGGCGCTCCGTTCGCTGGCCGCGCGCAACGCGAAGGACACCGGCCAGGCGGTCTTCGCGATCGTGCAGGGCGGGGTGTTCCCCAAGCTGCGCACCGAGAGCGCGGGCTTCCTCACGCAGCACCCTTTCGATGGGTTCGCGATCGGCGGCCTGGCGGTCGGCGAGTCGCGTGAGCTGCTCTATTCGATGACCCAGCACACCGCGCCGTTGCTCCCGGCGGATCGGCCGCGCTACCTGATGGGCGTCGGTACGCCGATCGATCTGGTCGAGGCGGTCAACGCGGGCGTCGACATGTTCGACTGCATCGTGCCGCCGAAGATGGCGCAGCAGGGCTACGCGTACACGTTCGAGGGCATGTTGCGCATGAGCCGCAACGAGTTCCGCCTGGGCGACGAGCCGCTCGACCCGACCTGTCTGTGCCCGGTATGCAAGCGCTACACGCGCAGCTACCTGCGGCACCTCGCGCACGGCAATCACTACCTCGCTTCACGGCTGCTGTCGGTGCACAACCTCTGGCACTACCAGGCGCTGATGCGCCGCATGCGTGAGGCGATCATCGAAGGGCGCTGGGCGCAGGAGTACGCGGTGCTGCGTGAGCTGCTCGCTCCGAAGAAGGGCATGTACCGCTCGACGGGCGCGAAAGAAGGCGTGTTCGAGTTGGTGACCACCCGGCAGGGGCACCGCGCAGTGCGCCACACGGGGCACGGCGAGATCATGCACCCGGTGGGGCCGTGGGATGAGGCCAACCGGCTCTACGTCGATCAGCTCGAGCTCGAGCGGCGGCTGTCGATTCCGTCGGAAGATCCGCTGCGCATCCTGGATGTCGGGCTGGGTGCAGGCACCAACGCGATCGCCGCGCTCACCCGGGCCGAGAAGATGGGCAGCAACCGCAAGCGCCCGCTGGAGATCGTGAGCCTGGAGATCGACCTCGCGCCGCTCCGGCTGGCGGCGGCTGATGCGGAGGGGTTCCCGTTCTTGCAACCGTGGAAGCACGCTGTCGAAGCGCTGCTGACGGAAGGCCGTTGGGACTCGCCGAGCTTGAGCTGGCGGTTGCTCGAGGGCGACGCGGTGAAGCTGGTCGGCGAGCTCGATGGCGTGTTCGATGTGATCTTCTTCGATCCGTTCAGCCCTGATTCGAACCCGACGATGTGGACGATCGACTTCTTGCGTGAGGTGCGTTCACGCACGCCGCGTGAGGGCGGGGTGCTGGCGACGTACAGCGCGGCGACTCCGACGCGGGTGTCGTTGCTGCTGGCCGGGTTCTTCGTCGGGCACGGCATGTCGACGGGCACCAAGGGCGAGACGACGATCGCCGCAACGGCACCCGGCATCGTGCAGCAGGCGCTGGGGCAGCGGTGGCTCGAGCGGTGGCAGCGCTCTTCCGCGCCGGGTCCGCACGGTGGCGAACTCACCACCGAGCTCGCGCAGGCTGTACGCGCACACCCTCAGTTCCTGGTGAAGCCAGGCGCACCGGTCGTCGAGAACTAGAGAAACTCTTTCCCTCTCCCTCTGGGAGGCTGTTGATCTAGTCGGGAGTGGTTGACCACCCGCACCCTGTCGTGATCTTGGGTGCGCGTGAAGCAATCACGACGGTCGACGAAGACGCATCGGCTGCCTGAGCAGCGGCAGGGCTCGCTGCTGGAGCTTGAGC
>JAUYRZ010000002.1 GCA_030695565.1 Archangium sp. | reverse complement strand
GGTCTTCGCGGTCTCGTGGTGCCGTTCGATCGCCTCGCGCATGAACTGCGGCTCACCGGTGAGATCGCAATAGTGCGTGCCCGCCTTCGCGCAGGCCTCGACCAGCGGCATCCCGTACTTCGCGTAGGGGCCCACGGTGGTGCACACCACCTTCGTCTGCTCGGCCAGCCGGGTGATCGACGCCGCATCCGACGAATCGGCCACCACCAGCGGCCAGCTGCGGGCGCGCTCGGGCAGCCCCGCGCGGATGCCCTCGAGCTTCTGGGTGTTCCGCCCGGCCAGGGCCACCTTCACGTCAGCCGGAGCGTGGTGAGCGAGGTACTCCGCCACCAGCCGCCCGGTAAAGCCGGTCGCGCCGAAGAGAACGATGTCGAAGGTTCGGTCCATGGGGTGGCTTCACTAACCCGCAACACGCGCGCCGTCTTCGCTTAGACACCACGCCCCGTCGGCACCATCACCACGTCCCAACGCTGACGGTGACCGGACCGCCCAGGGTCTCCTGCACGGCGACCCGGGTGCCGTCGCGTGAGACGACCGGCGGCATGCAAGTGCTCTCGAGCGTGGTTCCGACGCGACGAGGTGGCTGGCTCAGATCGCTTCGCACCAGAAAGAGATCGAGCTGGCCAGGCTGAAGCGAGGCTTCCGCGAAGTAGAAGAACCCGCTCCCCGGGGTCAGCCTGCCGGGCACGTCACAGCCGGCGAGGAAGATCGGCCCCAGGTTGATGAAGGCTCGATCTGACAGCCACACGAGGCGTCGGGTCTGGCGATCGACCGCGAGCAGCTCGAGCGGCCCGCCGGTGACCGGCCTGCGCACGAGCAGCAACACGTTGGGTGCATCGGGGGGCGTCAGGTAGCCGCGAAGCGGGATGTGCACGGCGTGGTCGGTGACGCGCTTGACCCCGCTCGACTCGATCAGCCAGGCGACGTCGTCGCGATCGATCACGAGCGCGGCGTCGTCATGAGGAAAGCGCGACGAGGTGAAGAGCGAGGGCGTGACCAGAAACGGCAAGGTGGCGGCGACACCCTGATCGACCCGTGCGACCACCAGCCTGCTCGCCGCGTCGACCCCGTAGAGCACGGGCGCGCGCTGCAGCAGTGAGCCGTCTACGGGGTAGCGCAGATCGGGCATCACGCCCTCGGTGTCGATCACCCGCCGCTCCGGAGTGCCTGGAATCTCGGTCACCGACGCGAAGCGGCCACCCTCGAAGTTCAGGAACTCCGAGGTCAACGTTGCGATCGGCCGAAGCGGCCCCCCGTCGATCGCCCCTCGGTAGAACTGGTTCCCCACCTGGAGGGTGAAGGTGTCGAGCTGAACCTCGACCCGGGCTGCCGGCCCCGAGTTGACGACCGTCGAGGTTCCGCCATCGGCCTCGATTCGCGCCACCTCGTAGCCCCCGTCGATCAGCAGCAGGCGCTCGCTTCGAAGCTCGTGGGCGCTCCTGCCGACCAGCTTCTGGTAGGGCGGTCGAACTCGGGTGTACGTGGTGAGCGGGTTGAAGCCGATCGGGGCGCCTGCATCGCAGCTCCGCTCTCCATTGGGGTCGGGGATCAGATCGCCCTCGATCATCACTTCTCGAAGAGCCCCGCTCTCGGTGCGCGGCCAACTCAGGCGCGTGGCGCCCGTCTCGAGGTCCACCACCGAAGGAATGGAGCTGGTGAGTGATCGATTGGCAATGAAGGGGTCGGCGCAATCGGTCTGGTGGTCGCGAAAGAGCATCACCACCTCGCCGCGCACGTGGGACCCACCGGAAGCGTTGCGTACGGTGGCCAGCGTGGCGCCGCCCGGCGAGATCCACCGAAAATCACAGGTGGGCCTGCCGCCCAGACTGCGCCTGCAGCTGCTCCCCTCGGCGACCACGAGCGACTGCGGGGAGACCGCAATGACCCAACCTCCGTCGAGCGCCAGGGCGGGCAGCATCACCATCGGGTCGCGGCCCAGGAAATTCACTTCGGCGTAGCCCGCGTCTTCGATGGTGATGGAGGCGTCGGTCGGCACCAGCGGAGCAGGCGGGAGGCCGCCGGCATCAGATCGACCCGCATCGAGAGTTCCCGCGTCGGGCGCTCCCGCATCGAGAGTTCCCGCGTCGCGCGCTCCCGCATCAACGCCAGCGTCCACTGCACCGGCGTCGGTCGTCCCTACGCCGGAATCCAGCTCGATCCCTCCATCGAACTCCTCTGACGCGTCGGGAGATCCCAGGGGCGTCGGACAGCCCAGAAGTGGAACGCAGACGAGAAAGAGCGGGAGTGCGCGCATGAGGACCGCTTGTAACCGCACAGCGCATCGGCATTCACGCCCAGAGCTGCTTGTTCAGCGGGAGC
Source organism: Archangium sp. (assembly GCA_030695565.1). Classification (GTDB taxonomy): domain Bacteria; phylum Myxococcota; class Myxococcia; order Myxococcales; family Myxococcaceae; genus Archangium_A. Next base: position 7,954 of record JAUYRZ010000002.1, on the reverse strand, counting down.
GTCGCAGAAGACCAGGTCCTCACTAAGCCGCAACACGCGCGCCGTCTTCGGATAGACACCGCGGCCATGGCCCGCATCAAAAAAGTCCTGGTCGCCAATCGCGGCGAAATCGCCATCCGCGTCATGCGCACCTGCAAAGAGCTCGGTCTCGCGACGGTCGCCGTCTACTCGGAGGCCGATCGTTCGGCGCTCCACACCCGCTTCGCCGACGAGGCGTACTGCGTGGGCCCGGCGGCTTCTCGCGAGAGCTACCTGGTCATCGACAACATCCTGGAGGCTGCTCGGAAATCGGGCGCCGACGCGATTCACCCGGGCTACGGCTTCTTGTCCGAGAACGCGAAGTTCGTGCGCGCGTGTGAGAAGGCGGGCATCACCTTCATCGGCCCGGCCGCCGCCTCGATGGACGCGATGGGCGAGAAGACCCAGGCGCGCACCAACATGATCAAGGCGGGCGTGCCCGTGGTGCCCGGCAACGCGGCGCCGTTCGCGAACGTCGAAGAAGCGAAGGCCTTCGCGCAGCAGATCGGCTTCCCCGTGATGCTGAAGGCGGCGGGCGGCGGTGGTGGCAAGGGCATGCGCCGCGTCGACAAGCTGGAAGATCTCGAAGGCGCGTGGCGCGCGGCGCGCAGCGAGGCGATGAGCGCGTTCGGCAACGACTCCGTCTACATGGAGAAGTTCCTCGACCAGCCGCACCACGTGGAGATCCAGGTCTTCGGTGACATGCATGGCAACGTCATTCACTTGAACGAGCGCGAGTGTTCGGCGCAGCGCCGCAACCAGAAGGTCGTCGAAGAGACGCCCTCCCCCATTCTCACCGTGGAGATGCGCGCGGCGATGGGCGAGGTCGCGGTGAAGGCGGCCAGGGCCGTCAACTACGTGGGCGCGGGCACCATCGAGTTCCTGGTCGACGCGAAGCGCAACTTCTACTTCCTCGAGATGAACACGCGCCTGCAGGTCGAACACCCGGTCACGGAATGGGTGACCGGCATCGACCTGGTGGCCTGGCAGATTCACGTGGCGCAGGGTGGTGTGTTGCCGCTGCTCAAGCCCATCGCGCCGCGGGGTCATGCGATCGAAGTGCGCGTGTACGCGGAAGATCCGGCGACGAACTTCATGCCGTCTCCGGGCACGGTCAACTACGTGCGCGTGCCGGGTGGGCCGGGCGTGCGCGATGACTCCGCGATCTACGCGGGATACCGGGTGCCGAACTTCTACGACCCGATGATCAGCAAGCTGAGCGTCTGGGCGCCTTCGCGCATGGAGGCGATCCTCAAGATGCGGCGCGCGCTCGATGAGTACGTGCTCACGGGGCTCACCACCAACCTGCGCTATCTCAAGCAGATCGTGATGCACCCGGAGTTCGTGAAGGGTGACTACGACACCGGCTTCCTCGGGCGAGAACATCAGAAGCTGCTGGGTGAAGAGGATCCCGCGTTGACGCGTGCGTCGCTGATCGCTGCGGCGATTCGGGCGCACCAGCGCGCAGAGAAGCAGCAGGCCACCATCGCCTCGGCGCAGAAGAGCAGCGGTGCGGGTGGTTCGGCGTGGCGCAACTCGGGCCGCCGTACGGGTAGCTGGAAGAGAGGGGCCTGAAATCATGGCGCGTACGACGAAGTACTTCGCGAAGAACCTGGCGCACAAAGAGGCGGAGCCCGTGCAGCTCGAGGTCGAAGGGCTGGGTGAGGGCCGCTATGCGGTGACGCTCGAGGGGCGCACGTTCGAGCTCGAGTCGTTGGTGCTGCCGCACGGCGCGGTGTCGATGATCATCGAGGGGCAGTCGTACTCGGTGGAGTTCGACGAGAAGGGCGATGAAGTCGGCGTGATGTTGCGCGGGCAGATGACGCGCTTCGACGTGGTGGATGAGCGGAAGCTGCGCATGCGCGCGGCGACCTCAGGCTTCGCGGTGGAGGGCAAGCAGACGCTCACAGCGCCCATGCCCGGGAAGATCGTGAAGGTGTTCGTGAAGGTGGGCGACGTGGTGACCGAGGGTCAGGGGCTGGTGGTGGTCGAGGCCATGAAGATGGAGAACGAGCTCAAGAGCCCGAAGGCCGGCACCATCACGCAGGTCATCACCAAAGAAGGCGCCACCGTCGAGAACGGCGCTCCGCTCCTGGTGGTCGAGTAGCAACAACTCAAGACACCAAGTCCCAGGTCCCAAGAGGTCCCCTCTCCCCGAGGGGAGAGGGTTAGGGAGAGGGCAGTCGAGCTGTTAAACCGCGTCCAGTGCTGCCGGTCGTCCTCACCCTCCTCCTCACGCAGGCCGACGCCGGAATCCGTTCCCCCGACGGAGGGCGTCCGCCGCCCGGGTTGACCTGTCTGCCCACCTGGTACGCCGGCACGGTCAAATGGAAGCCCGACGCCGGCTGGGGCCTCGATCTCGAGAACGGCGTCTTCGTGGCCTGGGACACCGGCACGACCGCCGACGCGAACGATCCCGAATCAGACGAAGTGCCCGACCTGCGAGACATCTTCGAGCCGCCGTACATGACGGGCCCGATCGTCCCCATCGACACGAGCGACGCGGGGCCCATCGAAGACCCCGGCCGCGCGCGAGTGGAGCAGCTCTTCTTCGCCACCTACGGAAGCAGGAGAGACGAGGTCTCGGAGAAGCTCGATCGGGTGCGCTTCTTCGGCCTGCGCTACCCCTTCCACGAACGAGCGGCTGAACCGCTGCGAGCGGTGGTCGCGCGCCTCGAGCCGAAAGTGAAAGAGAACCCCAGGCTCCTCCCCTTCCTCAAGGAGATCGGAGGCACGTGGATCTGGCGAACGATCAAACGCAGCAAGCGCCTGTCCGGTCACGCCTTCGGCATCGCCATCGACATCAACGTGGAGCGCAGCGACTACTGGCGCTGGACCTACCGGGGCAAGCCGATGATCTGGAAGAACCGGGTGCCGCAGGAGATCGTCGATGCCTTCGAAGCAGAAGGCTTCATCTGGGGCGGCCGCTGGAAGCACTACGACACGATGCACTTCGAGTACCGGCCTGAGCTGATCAGCCCGGCGTGCCGCGCGCCCGCCAGGTGAAGAGCGCGAAGCTCAGCACCAGGGCCGCAAAGCCGAGCGCGAACAAAGCTCCGATCACCAGCCCCGCCCGAGCCCAGTTCCGGCCGCGCGAGCCGGCCTGATCCATCTTGATCAACCGAAGCTCCTGCACGCCGAACGCGAGCCCCGCGAAGCCCACCAGGAAACCTCCGGCCCAGATGAGCAACCCCGGCCGGCCGCGCACGATGAAGCCGGCGATCAACGCGCCGAGGCCCAACGTGGTGAAGACCGGAGAAATCCGCGCCCTGATGGAGGCCGGCCCACCCGCGAGCAGCGGCAGGCAATTCGAGCAGGCCGGAGTCTCCTCCTTGAAGTACTCGACGCAGTCGCCGCAGAGGAAGGTGCCGCAGCGGGTGCAGATCTCCACGGCGGGATTGGCCGGGTGATTCCCACAGTGCGCGCCAGCGAGCGAAGACGGAGTCACTTGCTCAACTCGAAGGTGGTCTCGTCGATCTTCACGCCGGTCTTCGGGAAGTCCTGCAGGGTCAGCGTGCGCACCAGCTTCGCTCCGCGCGACGTCTCATCAGGCAGGGGAACGCCCTTCCCCTCCTGCCTGGTGGAGATGAGCTTGCCGCCCGCGAACTTTCCATCCTCGCTCAAGGAGACCTCGAGCATCACGGTGTAGCCGAGCGCGCCGGAGAGATCGAAGCGGCCGTAGGTGGCGAAGTTGCCCAGCGAGTAGGCGATGAGGCGGTCCTTGTAGAGCTCCATGCCGCGCACCACGTGGGGGCCGTGACCGAGCACCAGGTCTGCGCCAGCGTCGATGACGCCGTGGGTGAAGGCCTTCAGGTCACCGCGATTTTCACCGAGGTAACGCTCGGTGCCGTTCTTCACGTGCGTCGCGTTCGTGCCCTCGGCCCCGCCGTGGAAGCTGACGATCACGAAGTCACTGTCAGCGCGCGCGGCCGCCACGAGCTTCTTGGCGGTGGCGAGATCGTTCACGTCGTTGCACGAGGCGCTGGTGTGAAAGCCGATGAGGGCGACCTTCTTGCCCTTGAACGTGACGCGCGCGACGGTCTCCTTCGGGCCCGACCACGCAACGTGATGCGCCTCGAGCGCCTTCTCCGTTTCGCGGCGGCAGGCTTCACCGAAGTCACCCGCGTGGTTGTTCGCGGTGGAGGCGAGGTCGATGCCCGCGGCCTCCACGTACTTCGCGTACGAGGTGGGCGTGCGGAAGGCGAAGCAGTTGCCGCCCTTCCTGCACTTGCTCGAAGTGCCCGAGTCGCACAGCGGGCCTTCCATGTTGGCGAAGGTCAGATCGGCGTCGGTGAGCAGCGGGATCACCCCGTCGAGCAGATGGGCCCCGTCATCCGGAGGCAACTTGCCTTCAGGAACCGTGGTGCCGAGCATCACGTCGCCCACGGCCCGAAGCCGCAAATACGGTTCAGCAGGAGCGGCGACGAGCACCACAGCGACAACCACGGACAGAGCCATGCCCGCGGATATCCCAATGAGAGACGCCCGCAGAAAAGAAAACGGCCGCCACCCAGTGGGGCAGCGGCCGTTCGGAGCAACTCGAACTGTGAGTTACTGAGGCGTCAGGCGCACTGCGCTGGTGGTGCTCACCGAGTTGACCGTGTCGAGCGACACTTGAACACCGTTCGTCCCAGCGGAGTCCTCCACGCCCACGGTCGCTTCAGCACCGAAGACGCGCGCCGCCGGGCTGCCGGTCGACGTGCCTGCGTTCAGCGTGCAGTAGTGGTACTCGATGACGTTGGTCGTCTCGAAGAACTTCGCCTGGAAGGTGAGTCGCTGCGTGGTGTCTCGCGCGGTCAGCTCGAACCACTCAACCGTCAGCACCTGATTGGGCGTGGTGCCCTGCACTGCGTAGCGAACCTCGGCGCCGGCGCGCGAGTTGAGGTCGTCCCAGAACACAGCTGCGAACGAGTTGGGAGTCCCCGACGACGGGATGCCGACGTTCGTGTACGTCGGTGCGCCAGTCGGCAGCGTCGGCGTGGCGGTGTTCCACAGCTGAGCGTAGCCGTTCGTGTTGGTGGAGAAGTGAGTCACAGGGGCAGCGAAGAACGAGAACGCGAACGGCAGCGCAACGACTGCCGAGTTCGAGTCATCGCTGATCACCGGAGTGGTGGTCGCTGAGCTCAGCGCGATGGGCGCGGTCAACGTCACGCACGCAGGCGTGATGGCCGACCTCACGTACGGCGCCAGCGAGACGGCGAACGAGTAGGTCCCCGTCGTCACCCCGCTCGCGGCCCCCACCGCGACCAAGTAGGTCTGGGCGCTCGTGCCTGAGTTCACCAGCGTCAGGCGCTCTGCCCCCGTGGTGCTCGTGGTCGTGTCAGCAGAGGCGGCGCACGTCGTCGCCCCGCAGGAGTCGAGCGCCCTGAGGGAGAGGTTGAAGTTCGTCGGAGTGGCAACGACTGTCACCGCCTGACCCGGAGCCACCGAGACAGAGTGGTACTTGGCCAAGCCGTTCGAGGTGGGGAGGCATGAAAGGTTCGGAGCGCCCGCTCCGACCAGGGTCTCGCCAGAAAGCGTCTGGCCCAGGTTCACCGAGGAGGCGCCCGAGCAGAGGCCGTTCGCCGCGGTGGTGTTCACGTTCGCAACCACGTTGAAGTTGTTGGTCGCGCTGGCACCAGTCGTGACCGAGGTCGCCGCGACGATGTAGCTCTGCGCTGCGCCGCTGGTGTTCGAGACGATCACGTTCTCGACGCCCGTCGCGGTGGTGCCTGTCGACACGTCAGCCGACCCCGAGCAGGTGGAGGCCGTGCACGTCGTGAGGAGCCGCGCGCCCACGTTCACTCCGACGCTGCCGGGGGTGACGTTCGCCTGCAGGGTGCTGCCCGACGGAACACTGATGGAGTAGTACCGCGCGTACCCCGTCTGAGTCGGCAGGCACACGTTGGTCAACGGCAGGCCACCGGGCTGCACCAGGTCTCCCGTGACGGCGACACCCGAGGTGAGGGCGGTCGGCGCATCACAGAACGCGTTCGCGGCCGGCACGGGCGCCGAGGTCGAGGCAACGATGGAGAAAGTCCCCGTGGCGGCCAACGAGCTGGTGCTGACAGCCACCAGATAGGTCAACGTACCGGCAGAGGGGTTCGTGATGCGCACGCTCTCCGCCGCGGTGGTTCCGGTCAAGTTGTCTGCGAACGCCAGGCAAGACGAAGCGCCGCAGGTGGGCAGCACCCGCAGGCCGATGTTCGAGGACGTCGGGGTCGCGGTGACTGTGACGGCCCCACGAGCAGGCACGTCGACCGAGTAGTAACGAACCAGACCAACCTGAGCAGTGGCGCAGTTGGTCAGAGGACTACCGCCGGTATCCACCGCTTCACCGGTGATGGCGGCCGCGCCCACGGTGAGCGCGGTCGGCGCGGTGCACACCGAGTTGGGTGCTCCGGGAATGGCGGCGACCGTAGCGCCGATGTCGAAGGTCCCGGGGGTGGTCGCGCTGGTCGAGCTGACCGAGACGAAGATGGTCTGGGAAGCGGTCGTCCGGTTGTCGTACGTCTGGGTCAGAGGCGTCGCGCCGCTGGTGCTTGAGGTGCACGTCGTCGCGGCACAGGAACCGAGCACCCGCACGACGTGGCTGACCGGCGTCCCGCCGGTGGGCGTCACCGAGATGGAGGCGCGCTCTCCCGCCGCGACCACCAGTGAGTAGAAGAGCTGGCCACCAGCCGAGGTGAAGCAAGCTGCGCTTGCTGCGCCGCCCGCTGCAGAGTTCTGGTTGGTCAGGGGAGTACCCGGCGTGAGCGTACCGGCCGCGGTGCACACCGCGTTGGCGGCCTGCGCCGTCACCGTCGTGGTCAGCGAATAGTCTCCGCCCACCGCGGGGCTGGCGGAGGAGTCGTACTCCTGCACGGACACGAAGTACTCGCCCGCGGCGAGCGAGGCGCTGATTCGGCTCAGCGGAGTGATGCCGGCCGCGTCATCGCTGCAAGCCAGGTCAGTCGTGGCGCTGCAGATCGAACGCAGGTTCATGGTCGTGTCGAGGGTGCCGCCGGTCTGCAGGACGACGTTCGAGGTCGCGGACAGCTGGAGCCGCCAGAGGTTCTCACCCTTCCCCTGGTACGAGCCGCAGGTGGGGTTCGGGGACTCGCGCATGGAGGTGAGGCTGAGAGTGCCCATCGAGCTCGAGTTCGGCGCGAGGTTGCCAACGACAGTCAGACCGCAGTTCGAACAGGTACCGCCCGTCGCGCAGACCTGGCCGCCCGTGCAGACGTTGCTGCAGGTGCCGCAGCTCCCCGGGGCCGTCAGGTTCGCCTCGCAGCCGTTGGTCGCCATCGAATCGCAATCAGCAAAACCCGTGGCGCACTGCGAGCCGCAGGTCATGCTGCCCGTGCAGGTCGCGGTGGTATTGGCGCCGCCAGACGGGCAGGCGTTCGAGCACGAGCCGCAGGTCGACGCGGTGCTGAGGTTCGCTTCGCAGCCGTTGCTGGCGTTCATGTCGCAGTTATCGAAGCCGGTGTTGCAGGTCGCGCCGCAGACGCCGCCGAGGCAGCTGGCGGTCTGGTTGGCCGACGCAGCACAGAAGTTCGTGCAGGTACCGCAGGTGGCAGGGAGCCGACTGTCAGCTTCGCAACCATTGGCCGCCGTCGCGTCACAGTTCAGAAAATTCGTCGCGCAGGTGAGACCGCAGACACCGCTGGTGCAGGTCGCCGTCGAGTTGGGGCCGCTCGCGCACGCGTTGGTGCACATGCCGCAGGTCGCAGGGTTCGCCAGGTCGGCTTCGCAGCCATTGGCGGTGTTGTTGTCGCAGTCCGCGAAGCCAGTCGGGCAGCCGCCGCCGCCACCGCCGGTCGCGCCACCACCCGTACCACCGCCCGTCGCCGTACCACCGCCCGTCGCCGTACCACCGCCCGTCGCCGTACCACCGCCCGTCGCCGTACCACCGCCCGTCGCCGTACCACCGCCCGTCGCCGTACCACCGCCCGTCGCCGTGCCGCCGCCCGTC
>JAUYRZ010000128.1 GCA_030695565.1 Archangium sp. | reverse complement strand
GGCCCTGTGCACTTCACGCACTGTCGGCTCAGGCGAAGAACCGCTTCGAAATCACCGGGTGGTCCTCTGGTCCTCGGTGATCTCGGTGGAAGTGGATCACCTGATCGTCGGTGGCGACACCCTTGCAGTCGGCGAAGAGCGTGAAGATGCCGTTGGTGCACTGGAGTAAGCGCGGGGCAGTCGGGTCGCAACGCGCAGCGTTCTCAGTCGAGCAGGTTCCGCCCAGAACGTTTGCGGGCGTCGCTGGCGCCAGGACGCCGAAGCAGGCCTCTGGCAACACCGCCTGCGCGATGAGCGTGCAAGAGACAGTCGAGAGCTGATTTCGACAGTTCGCGAACCTCGTTGGGTCCTTCACTGGCGCTGTACAGGCCACACCATGACAACAGCCCGCGCTGAACCCAAGTAGGCATGCGCTCTTCGCAGACGGCTCGCCCGTGCAGGTCGCCAGCCGGCCGCAGGCCTCCTGCCCAAGGATGTCGCATCCCTGGCCGATATTCGTTGGCCCGCAGCCAACCGAGAAACCCGCCGCTAGCACCAACGCCGCCGTGCGCACGTCCCGGTCATACCATTCGTGGCCTCGCACTTTGTTTGAGAAGGCTTGATCGTGACACCCCAGGTCGACCGGCAGTTCATAAAGGCCCCGGGGCAGGTGGATCCCCTCACCACCATGCCGACCTCTGCCTCAGGCACCGCCTCTTGGTTCCCAGATTGTTCTCCTTCTTCCGTCATCTTCATGAGTCAATTGACGGTACTTTCATGAGTGGCTAGATTCCGAATCATGTCTCGTGCCCTGCAGGTCTATCTCGAAGACCCCGAGTTCCAGGCGCTCCGCGCATGGGCAGATGAGCGCGGCTGGAGTTTGTCCCAGGCGGTTCGGGTCGCACTGAGGGCCCTCACTCAGTCTCGCGAGGAGACTGACCCTCTGTTGGCTTCGAGCGGCATGATCGATGGACTTCCGGCGGACCTCAGCCAGCGCTTCGATGACTACCTGACGCACACCTTCGTCGCGGAGCCTCCGAGTCGAAACGGCGTCGAACCGAAGAAGCGGGTGCGGCGTGCCAGCAAGCCTGTTCGTCGATAGCGGAGCGTGGCTCGCGTGGTTCAGCGCGCGCGACGGCGGCCATCACGAGGCCGACCGGCTGATCCGTGAGGCCATTCGTCGCAAGATTCCCCTGCTCACGACCGACCTGGTGCTCGCCGAGGTCCACCGGCTCCTGCTTTTTCGCGCAGGGATCAAACCTGCGGCCGCCGCGCTCGACGTCATCGATCGGAGCCCGAGCGTCGCAGTCCATTTCGCGACCGCCCCGCTCCATCGCGAAGCGCGGGGCTGGTTGGCCCGATTTCACGATCAGGTGATCAGCTATACGGACGCGACCAGCTTCGCCTTGATGACCTCGCGCAAGTGCAAAGTCGCTATCAGCTTCGATCACGACTTCGTCCTCGCCGGCTTTTCGCTGTGGGAAGCAGAGCCCTGAGACAGACAAGGCCTCGAGCGGCTGTGTCGCTACGGCGCGCGGCGATCATCACGTCGCGCCCCTCGCGGATCACCGGCCACCCGCGAATCTGCGGTCGGTCGGCTCGCGCAGCGTCTCGTGAAACCAGTCGCGAACGGCGGGGTGACGCAACGGCCTCCTCTGACCTGCCTGCGCCACCTCGTCTGCGCGCCCTTCGTCATTCGACATTGTAGATGACACGACACACGCCCCTGCACGCTTCCGGGCGGGCGCCGCCGTCACCGGGCGCGTCGCAGGGCACGACGCTCAGCGTGGCGTCGCGACAGTCCACGGCGAAGGAACGCCGCTTGCCTTCGGTGGTGAGGAGCCCGGCGCAGTACACCCCAGCGGTGTTCTCGCAGGCGCTGCGTCGATCTGTCAGGTCGAGGGGGGCCTCACGGTACGAGGCGCACGAGCCCTCACGACTGCATGCGTACGCCTCGATGCACGCTTGCGGAGTGTCGCAGCCTGCCGTCGCTTTCGTCGCGCAGCCGTCGTCACACTCACCGCGGGGGCAGTCGCCGGAGCAGTCGCCAACGACCTGGACGACGGGCTCGAGACACGAACTGAAGACAACCAGCAGGAGCGCGAGGTAGCGGGTCATGGTTCGACGGGTTGCCACACTTCTGCGTCCCTGCCAAACCAGGCGGCGAGGAGCGTCTCGTTGCCGACTCAGCCCTGAAGCGGAAGCGGACGAGGGGCCGTCGCACGACCGGCACGCGAGGCCGATGGTCTTACTGATCAGCCAGCGCGCGGATCGCAGGAAGATCGGGGTCGTTCGAGCCTCCAGCAGACGCCGCACCTGCACGTACTGCTGCAGGCGCAGTGGCAGCGTGACGGCGAGGTGGTGTCCTTGCCGCCTCCCAGCGACGCGGAGGTGACGGCAGTCCTGTCGCGCATGCTGAGGCAGGCGAAGAAGGACTGGGCGGAGCTGGCCGCCGCGTGGGCCGAGGACGAGTACGAGTACGAGTACGAGGAGCTCCAGCAGCGCGCCGTCCAGGAGCACGTTTGGGCCTGCCCGACGCGCAGCGGCCTCGCCCTCGCGCCCGGAGGCTCGCGGTGCTGCAGGGCTTCTCGATTCGCGCTCCCTCGCTTCCGTGGGCACGCTTCCCTCACGCGCGCGACAGGGGTTGGGTCCAAGGAAGGCGGGCAGTCAGGTCATGGTCCTCCATCTGAGCCGGAGCCACCATCTTGGCCAAAGCAGGCGCGAACACCTCCGTCGGGGGCACAGTCGTTTCTCCACCGACCGCCCATGTAGCTGTCAGGAGAGCCGTCGCCGTCGGTGAGCTGACGAAAGCCGACCAGCCCGCCGTCTTCGTAGATGCACTCGCGGAGGAGAAAGCTGTCTCTGAGGATCCACACCTCAGTCGGACCGCAGACCGCGTACTCAGTCTGGTACCCATGGCTCACGCAGAGCGAGCGCCCCTGCGCAGAGGCCTCAAGCCGACAAGGCCCCGCGCCGAGTGCGCGGCATGGGTAGGTCCCCAGGAAGCCAGGCCGGGCCGGCGTCGCCGGGTCGCAGATCGGCTCCTCCGGAACGCCGGCATCGACTCCCGCGTCGCGCCCTCCGTCAGTGGTGCTCGTTGTCCCGCACGCGCAGAGCAACAACACGGAAACGAAAACCGACCGCTTCATTCTTCCGCCCTCCACCCGTCACGTGAGAACTCGACAGTGTAGCGCCTTGCTCAGGGCGAAGCTCGAAGCGATGCAGCCGGTGCTGATGTCTTCTGACGTCGAGGGGCTCGGGTTCAAGCGCAGCTTCGGTGACGACAAGTACGCAGGCGTCGCGCGCGATGGGCTCGAGCTGCATCTGCAGTGGCACGACCGAAGTGACTTCGCTCTGGGCGATCGACCGACGTACCGCTTCGTCGTCGACGATGTCGATGCGCTCTCCGTCGAGTTCACCGGCAGGTTCAAAGTCGATGGTCCGTGGGGCAAACCCGGCGACACGCCGTGGGGCACGCGCGAATTTCAGCTCCGCGATCCGGACGGCAACGGTCTGCAGTTCTACCGCGCGCCAGTCCCGGCGTGCCCCTCACCCCGACCACCCCGACCCTCTCGCCGGAGGGGGAGACGGAGCAGTTGGCGCTTGCGACCGCCACCATCGCCGCCGCCGCGCTCTTTCCAGAGGCGGTCCAGCGTCGCGCGGGCATCGAATCCACCCTTCGGCTTCGGCTGTTCCTCGGTCGCTTCGACTTCGGGCTTCTTCTCCCAAACCTGCGGAGGAGGTGCAGCAGGGCTAGGCTGCGCGGCGAATGTTCCTGGTCATCATCAGCATGGTGTTGTGCACCACCCCGCCCCTCGTGCAGGCGCCCGACGCTGCCAACTGGAACCGCTCGTCGTATCTCGCGCCCACCGTCAAACCCAGGCCAGTCAAACCGCCCCCCGAGCCGCTGGCGCCTGCCACGTTGGGCTTGTTCTTCGCGCCGCTGAGCCTCTTCTCCTTGTCGTTCTGGGTCGAAGCCGATCTCGCGCTCATCGGCGGCCTCGACGCCTTCGCGAACATCGGCGGAGGCCCGCTGGGCCAGTTCGGTTTCGACGTGGGGCTGCGGTACTACGTGATGGGCAGCTCGCTCGACGGCTTCTACTTCGATGCGCGGGCGTCAGGCTTTTCGCTGCCGGGAAGTGCGCTGTGGATGATGGGGCCCGGCCTGCAGATCGGCCACGGCTGGCGCATCAAACGGTTCACCCTGTCGATCGCCCTGGGGGTGACCACCTGGTACGCCCTGAGCCGGGCCAACGTGGGCAACACCTTCATCTTCGGCGCGACCACCGATGCAGAGGTGATCGCCTTCCCGGGGATCAGCCAGCCTCCCATGGGCCGCGGAGGGGTTCAGCCCACCGTTCGGGTCTCGCTGGGGCCGTGGTTCTGACTACGAAGGCGTGTTGGACGCTGCGGCGATCATCCGCCCCACCATCGACTTGGTGGTGTTGCGCAGGCGCCGCGCCAGCACCCGAATGATCTCTCGCGCAATCTCCGGCCGACGCTCCATCACCGCGTCGAGGTCAGCCCCGCCGATCTCCAACAGCACGGTCTCTTCGATGGCGACCGCATCGGCTGAACGCGGCTCTTGATCGAACAGCGCCAGCTCGCCAAAGAAGTCGTTGGGCTTCTGCGTGGCGATGATGGTCTGCCCGTCTCGAATCGCCACCAGCCCACTGACCACCATGCACAACATGTCGCCGGGGTCTCCCTCGCGGAAGATGACGGCGCCTGCCGGGTGATGCGACGAGGTGGCGATCTCCGCCAGCTTCATCAGGTCTTCCGGGCTGAGCTCCTTGAAGACGGGCACGCTGCGCAGAAACCGAACTCGTTCGACCAGTCGGAGCAAGAGATCCTCCTCGTTCGTCAATGAGGGCAGGTGACCCAGCGCGCCCTTGAATGAGCTGTAGGCCACCAGCTTGAGGTGTTCGTCGCCGAGCGAAAGCAGCGCCGCGAGCGGGTCGCTCGAGAACGAGGCGGGTACCTTGAACTGCTCGACACCGATCTTCGCCTTCTTCTCTGCGCTCTGGCGCTCGAGAAACGGCATCACCAGCGCAGCCAGGCGGGGGTCGAGCGACTGCTCCACCAGCTCGAGCACGCGCGCCGCCACCTGAGGGCTCGCGTCGCGCAGGTGATGAGAGAGCCGGGCGATGCGCGGGTCCGCCACCACGCCCACCAGCGCGAGCAATCGCCGCTCGGTCTCCTGGGCGCGCGACTGCAGCTCGCCCGCAACGAAGCGCATCTCTGCGTCTCCCGCTTCGAGCTGCGAGGCGAGCCCCGCCAGCGCGGCGTGGTACCGGTAGCCGGTGGCCAGCTCAGCGTGAATGAAGCGGAGCAACACGGCTTCTCCGGGAGGGCGCCACGTCGAGCTGCGACGCCGCTGCACCAGGGCGCGCGTGGCGCGGTACCGAACCTGGGGCGCTTCGTGATCGAGCCACTTCTGGAGCACGTCGGTGGCTCGCTCCCCGCTGCCCTGGGCCAGGGCAGCAGCCGCTCGCGACACCAGGTCGGGGTTGGCGCCGGCGAGCACCTTCTCCACGCTGCTCACGCCATCGTCTTTGAGGCGGGTGAAGGCATCGAAGGCGGCGTTGGAGATCGCCGGCTCGTCGAGCGCCGACACCAGCTTTCGCAAAATGTCTTCATCGGCGAATTGCCCGGAGGCACCGATGGCCGCGCGCCGTACCTCGAGAGAACCGTCACGCAGCAACGGCGCGAAGCGCTCCCGGAGATCACCCGTGTGCACCGGAATGCGACCGATCGCCCAGGCCGCCGCTTCCCGCTCGTCGTCGTCGCCCGACATCAACATCGCCTCGATGGTGCCCAGCTCTGCTTCTGCCGGGGGCTTGCCCGCGACTTCCAACAGCCGCACCCGGCAGACCCGCGCCAGCGCGCGCACGGAAGGCGAGCTCGCGTCACACAACGCAGTGACCGCGGGGATGGCGGCCGCAGCGCCGAGATCCGCCAGCGCCTCGAGGCAGGCCGCGCGCACGTCCTCCTCGGTCGCCTCGGTCAATGTGGTGATCAACGGCGTCGCGTCTTCGGCCTGGCCCGCCTTGCCCAACGTGACCGCCGCCAGCGCCCGCACCTCGGCCGACGGGTGCGTCAACGCCCGGTGGAGCAACGGCCGGGTGGTCGACGGCGCTGCGGTACCGAGCACTGCGACGGCGAGCAGCGCGCGCCCTTCGTCGCCGCTGGCCAGGTCATCCTCGAGCATCGACAACTGCTCGCGGTAGAGCGGCCGCTTCGCGTCGAGGCCGTCGAGATCGACTCGGCTGGTGTCGACGGAGCGTTGCAGTGCCGTGAGGTACGACTTGCGCAGGGTGCGGGCGGTGAGCACCACCAGGAACACCAGCAACACGACCGCGCCGAGCGAGAGGTACTGCACCGGCATGGTCGGCGGCAGCAGCTTGAGCACCACCGCGGCCACGGCTCCGAAGAAGGCAGCGAGCACGCCTCGCAGCAGCGCGCCCGCTTGAGCCCGTCGCTTCGCCGGCATCGCACCGAAAATTTGCGAGCGCGCCGGCGCGGTGAGCGCCTGCTTGATGACCCGGTCTCCACCCGTGAGCAGCACCATCACACCGAAGAGAGGAAAGACGAGGAAGGCCGCGGCGCCGACCAGCAGCCAGAGCTGGCCCGCGACCAGGGCTTTGGTGCTGCCAAAGGTCGTCAGCAGGCGGCCTGAGACCAGCGGCGCGAGCAAGGTGATGGCGCCGGTGACGCCGAAGAAGAGGCCCATGAACGCGGCCACGCCGCCCGGCTGCCCTGCGAAGTGTTGCTGCGCGAGCGCGAAGAGCTGGAAGTCGGTGAGCTTCTCCACCACCAACTCGATGGTGATGATGGCCGCGAGCACGCGCGTGAGCGGCTCGGTGAAGATCGAGCGCAGGCCCGAGACGAGCCCGCTGAAGAAGGGCTCGGGTGGAGCCTTGCGGCGCTCAGAGACGATGTCGCGTCGCGCGACCCACTCCATCGTAGCCATTGCGCCGAGCAGGCAGCCCGCGCCCAGGAGCAACAGGCTCGAGGGGCCCAACCGCAGCGCCAACCCTCCGACCGCGAACCCGCCCGCCGTCCACGCCATGCCGGCCCCGAGCCCGATGACGGGGAGCAGCCGCTTGGCGCTGCGCACGTCGACCGCCTCGCTGGCCACCGACCACGCCTGGCTGAGCAGGAGCGAGAAGAGCACCTCGACGGTGACGTAGATGAGCATCGGCCCGCCCGCAGGCCAGGCACGCCCTGCTGCGAAGGTGAGCACCAGCAGGGCCGCGCCCAGAAAGAGCAACCCGCGCATCAGGCGCACGAGGCTGACCCGTTCTGTCAGCGCACTGATGGCCAATGAGGCCACCGCCAGCACTCCCGCTGAGAGCAAGAACGCGTCGGGGATGGCGCTGCGCGGGTACGCCGCGAGGAACAATTCTCGCTGCGCCGACTTGGCGAGCACCGCGGCCGAGGTCAGCAGAGAGATGAACGTGAAGAGGCGCGACGTGCGGGGCCCTTCGCCGTCTTGCAGCCCAAGCCATGTCCTCAGAAAGGCCGCCACGTCACGGGCGACCATAGCCGGGCCAGGGGGCGAACCCGGCGTTTCACGCTGGGCCGTGGTTCCAACTCGCCACAGTGAGGCACGATGAACGCCCGGCGCCGTCACAATCACACGGCATTGCGCAGGGCACAGTCATTGCTGCTGTGCGAGGTCATGAAGACCTTCATGCTCCTCGCTTCGTTGTCCTTTTCCGCGCTCGCTGCGCCCCCTTCTGAGACAGGCACGGCCTTCAAGGCCGACGCAGACATGAAGGAGGTGCTCTCCAGCCTGCAGAGCCTGGGCGGCAAGCCGCTCGACACCCTGACGCCGGCCGAGGCGAGAACCCAACCCACGCCCACCGACGCGGTGATGGCGGTGCTGAAGAAGAAGGGCAAGAGCACCGAGCCGACTGCGTTGGTGCCGGGCATCACCAGCATCGACACGACGCTGCCGGGCCCTGCCGGCGCGCTGCCTGTGCGCATCTACACGCCCGAGGGAAAGGGCCCGTTCCCGGTGCTGGTGTACTTCCACGGCGGCGGCTGGGTCATCGCAGACAAGAACGTCTACGACGGCGGCGCGCGCGGCCTGGCCAAAGGAGCCGAGGCCGTCGTCATCTCCGTCGACTACCGGCTCGCGCCCGAAGCGAAGTTTCCCGCGCAGCACGAGGACGCCCTGGCCACGTACAAGTGGGCCCTCGAGAACGCGGCGTCACTCAACGCCGACCCCAGGCGCATCGCGCTCGCCGGGGAGAGTGCCGGCGGCAACCTGGCCCTGGCCACCGCCATCGCTGCACGAGATCAAGGTTTGACCATGCCGCTGCACATCGTGGCGGTGTACCCGATCACGCAGTTGGCCTCCGACGCCACGCCCTCGTACGTCGACAGCGCCGACGCAAAGCCGCTCAACAAGAAGATGATGGGCTGGTTCGGAAAGCACGTCTTCGCGAAGGCGTCGGACAAGAAGGATCCGCGCGTGTCGTTGGTCGACGCGAACCTCGCCGGGCTTCCTCCGGTCACGTTGATCAACGCGCAGATCGATCCGCTGCGCAGCGATGGTGATCTACTGATGACCGCACTTCAGAAGGCCAACGTGAAGGTGGAGCACAAAATCTACGACGGCGTCACCCACGAGTTCTTCGGCATGGCTGCCGTGGTCGATGACGCGAAGCAGGCTCAGGGCTTCGCCAGCAAGCGCCTCAAAGAGGCGTTCAAAGGCAAGCAGCCATCGGGCTCGTGAAGCTGTGACCGCCTCACGCAGGCACGCGGCCCCTCTCACCGCTCACAAGGCGGCGAGTCGCGTGAACCAATCGCGAAAGTGCGGGCAGGACGAGCAAATCGCATCGAGTCCTGTTTCGAGAATCGCGATCGAGCCTCCGAGCACCTTGTCGTAGCCCGGTACGATCGCCCGGATGCGCGCCGCGGGGTGCGTTGTTGGGCCATCGTTGATCAGTTCGACATCTCCGCCGTAACTGGCTGCGATGGCGCGGAGTTGAAGTTGCTGAGCGCGGTCGAAGACCGTCGTGGCTCGTTCAGGGCTGACGAAAAGAAGCGTCTCGAACTCGTGAACGCTCAAGTAGGGCATGAGGCGCGCGGGCGAGCCCATCTCCCGTGAGATTGCGGCTTCGATGTGCGTGGCGCGGTCGCGAGCCCGCGCTGTCGCATTGTCTGCTCCGGGAAAGTCGTCTGGCAGGCGATAGAGGTCGATCAACGTCGTCACGGCGTCCGCGCTCGTGTCATTCAAGAGGCGGCGCAGATCGTCTTTCACCTGCTGGAACGTTCCGATTCCTCCCTTGAACTTGCCGCCCGACTTCACTCGTTTGGTCGCGAGGATCACCGGTGTCAGAGAGAGCGCAGGAAGCGCTGGCTGCATCACCTCGTTCACGAAGAGTTCCTCCGTCTGCCCTTCGACGAGAACGTGCACTCGCTTCACCGCGGGCGTCCCCCAAGAATGTTCTTTTCCCAGAGTTCGCCCAATGAGTAGCCATCGAGCCAGCCGGTCAGATTCGCTTCATCAAGGCGGCGGAACGTGGAGCCCTCCTGCTCGCCCCGCTCGACGACCAGAATGTCTTCGGGGGTCAGCTGGCTGACCATGACAGTGCTCTGAGTGGCGGCGACGATCTGAACCCCGAATTCGCGCGTCACGCTTCTGAAGAGCGAGGTCAGCACCTGAATGGCTGCGGGGTGCAAGCCGAGCTCGGGCTCATCAATCACGAACAACTGCGGCCGCTCGGGCTGAAAAAACATCGTGGCGAGACAGATGAATCGGAGCGTGCCGTCGCTCAGCGCGTGCGCGTCGAAGAGCGTGTCGCTCCCTCGCTCGAACCATCCGAGGCTCACGAAGCCGTTTGCAGGCCGAAGTTCAAAGTCCCGCAGGAACGGAGCCACGAGACGAACGGTTTTGAGAACGCGTTCGTACGCCGCGGCTGAGCCTTCGCGCATTCGAAGGAGAATGGCCGCCAGATTCCCCGCGTCGTGTTTGAGCGCGTGGTTGTCCGTCACGGAGCAAGGTTGCTTCACCGCCGCTTCCCGAGAGACGTCGTGGAAGTGAAAACTGCTGATGCCGACGACCCCTGCCCAGATACGTGCCGCATCACCGTGAGGATCGCGACGCGCTGCTGACTCGAGGGAACTCTCGGGCTGCATGAACTGAGGCGTGGCGCCCGTCCCCTGATACCCCGCTGCGCCTCGCGTGTTCTCTGTGAGCACCAGTTGGTTGGCGTCCGTCGCGAAGAAGACGGTCTCCCAGGTGCCGACGCTGAACCGTGTCTCGAGCCTGAACTCTTTGGTGACCTTGCGACCGTTTCGGAGAAAACGTTCTGGCCCGCCACGCTCTGTAACAATTCGCTGAAGGCCGGTCTGGCTCACTCGCCGGAGCAACTCGAAAACAGAGATGAAATTGCTCTTCCCGCTGCCATTCGCTCCGATCAATACATTGAGAGGAGCCAACGCGACTTCGGCGCGCGCGATCGACTTGAAGCCCTCAACGAGGATGCTTTCTACCGGCGTTCCCATTCGGGATGAGAGTACACGAGCTCAGCTCCCTGAAGGCTTGAACACGAAGGGGTACGTCACCTTGTAGCCGGCCGACTGCTTGCCCACCGGGAACTGCCAGGTGCGCACGCGGGAGACCAGACACTCGCTGAGCGCTTCACTGCGCGCCGAGCTGTTCTCCACTCGCGCCTGGGCCACGAAACCAGACGAGGCGACCGCGAACTGCACCGATACTTTTCCGGCGAGGGCAGGTGCCTGCTGCAGCGCGAGCTCGTAACAGAAGCGGATCTGATCACGGTGCCCGTTGATCACCTTCCGGATGAGCTCCTTGTCGATGCAGGAGGTGCCGACGCAATCGACGACCGTCTCGACGGGAAGCCCCGGAGGAGCCGAGATCTTCTTGCACGGCCCCGGCCCCAGGCAGAGCTCGCCGAAGCCCTTCTTCGAGTCGACGCCTGAGCGGGGAATCGCGCCGATGCGCTCCGGATCTCCGTTTTCGCCGCCCGCTCCATTGCCCTTGATGGACCAGCCGCCTTCACCGGTGCCGTTGTTCGCCACCACGTTCCCCAGCGCGCCGGTGAGATCTTTGCCCAGCCCACCGGGCCCCAGCACGTTGTTCGCGCCCTTGCCGCCGAAGATGGAGTTGGCGATCTGCAATGCAGTCGGCGGCGCAGCCCCACCACCGGGATCCTTCTGCGGCCTCTTCGGCGGCCGCGGGCTGCCTTCCGCCGCGTCACGTTTCACCGGCTTCTTCGTCACCTCCGCGACGACCTCGGCGTTGCGCTTCGGCGGGGGCGGCTTCTCCGACTTCACCAGGATGTGGCGCATGCGCGTCACCTCGCTGGACACCGGCGCATCACTGTCTTCCGCTTCGCTCAGCTGCGCCTGCACCGCGAGGCCGAAGAACAAGGCGAAGCACACCAGCAGCGTGTTGAGAAAGCGGTAGTCGACCTCGAGCGAGCCCAGCGCCCGCGGAGGCGCACGCACCCGGAACGCCTCCACGCTCACCGGCCCGTTGCCCAGGCGCAGCACGTCAGCGCGGCCGATGTCGAAGCTCCAGCCCCTCTGCTCTTCCACCGCCAGCCCGCGATGCACCGCGTCGCCCAGGGTCAGCGGCGTCTGGCCGTTGCGCAGCAGCTGGCCCACCACGCCCTCTTGAAACGCGAGCGAGAAGTGCCGCGTCCCCGCTTCGAACTGGAGCGGCGCTTCCGTCGCAGCCACCGATTCGCCCGTCGCACCCAGCGCCAGCTTGCCGCCCGCGTGGATCAGATGGGTTGCGACGCGGCGTTCACCCCAAAGCACCCGGACACACAACGCTTCGCCCCGCGGCTCGCTGTTCGACATGCCGCTACGGACACCGCGTTGAATTGAGGGTTCCGCGTCGTCAGATCGACTCGGCCTGCGGCATCGAGCGGCGGTTGCGCGGCTCACGAATCAGGAGCACCCACAGGCTCAAGGCCCCCACCAACGTCCCGATGGGCACGTTCGCGATGTGCAGCACCGAGGCGATGATGGTGAGCACGTCGCCCCAGGGCTTCTTGCGCAAGAGCCCGATGCCCGCCGCCAACGACAAGCCACCGCTGATGGCCAGCACCGACAACACCACCATCAGCACCACCCCGAAGGTGACCCCGAGAATGGCCGAGGCCTGGGGATCATCGGCGCCCAGGGTGACCAGGCTCCAGACGCCGCCGAAGACCAGCGGGAGGATGAACGCCGGCAGCAGCGTCAGGCCGCCGAGCACGATGTGAGTCCAGGCGACTGCGGGGCGGTAGCGAGTCATGGTGACCCATACGTAGCCCGCTCCCGCCTCATTGCCAGTGCGCCCCTGCCCAGCCGACCTGCTAGAGGCCCGGCCATGACGTTGCTGCGCGCCGCTGAGGTGTCTCTTTCCTTCGGGAGCCGCACGCTCTTCGAGAACATCGAATTCGTGATCGAGGCCGGCGAACACGTGGGCCTGGTCGGGGTCAATGGCAGCGGCAAGTCGACGCTGATGAAGATCCTCGCGGGCCAGGTGAAGGCCGACTCCGGGGTGCTGCAGCTGCAACGCGGCGCGCGGGTGACCTTCCTGCCGCAGGAGCCCACCTTCGATGAAGGCGCCACCGTGCGCTCCGAGCTCGAGGTCGCCCAGGCCCCCCTCAAAGCGGCGATGGCGGCCCACGCGCAGCTGAGCCAGGAGCTCGAGAGCTCGCACGACGACAAGGCGCTCGCCCAGCTCTCCTCGCTCTCCGAGCAGATCGAACGGCACGGCGGCTGGGACACCGGCCACGAAGCCAAGAAGCTGCTCGACCGCCTCGGGGTGAAGGATTGGGAGCGGCCCATCGCTGAACTCTCCGGCGGTTTGCGGAAGCGGGTGGCCATCGCACGCGCGCTGCTCTCGAAGCCCGACCTGCTGATGCTCGACGAACCCACCAACCACCTCGACGCCGAGACGGTGGCCTGGCTGGAAGACGAGCTCGACGCCTTCGAAGGCGCGCTGCTGCTGGTGACCCACGACCGCTACTTCCTCGATGGGCTGGTGGAGCGCATGGTGGAGGTCGAGCCGCCGGGCAGCGCGAACGGGGGCGGGCTGGTGAGCTACCCGGGCAACTACGAGACGTACCTCGAGCAGAAGTACGCCACGATGGAGAACGCGGAGAACGCCGAGCACAAACGCGAGCGGTGGATCGCCCAGGAAGTGGCCTGGCTGCGGCGAGGGCCTCAAGCGCGGCGCACCAAGTCGAAGTCGCGCATCGAACGGGCGCACAAGCTGCTCGCCGAGCGTGGGTTTCAGCGGCCCCGCGTGCCACAGCTGCAGATGGCCACCGCGCCCCGGCTCTCGCAGACGGTCATCGAGGCGAAGTCGGTCGCCAACGGCTTCGATGGCCGCACGTTGTTCAGCGGCGTCAACGTGATCATCCAGCCGGGTGAACGCGTGGGCATCGTCGGCCCGAACGGCGCAGGCAAGACGACCTTGTTGCGCACCCTGCTGGGCGAAATTCCTCCCACCGCGGGCAGCGTGGTGCTGGGGCCCCGCACCAAGGTGGCGTACTTCGATCAACAGCGCCTGCAGCTCGATGAAGAGGCGACCGTCGCGGAGAGCGCGTGGCACGACGAGTGGGTGCAGCTGGGTGGGCAGAAGGTGCGCCTGGCCGACTACCTCGAAGATCTGCTCTTCCCCGTGTTGATGCAGCGGCAGAAGGTGAAGGCGCTCTCAGGTGGTGAACGCAACCGCCTGCTGCTGGCCAAGCTCTTCCTCGAAGGCGCCAACGTGCTGGTGCTCGACGAGCCCACCAACGATCTCGACCTGGTGACGCTCAACGTGCTCGAGCGGCAGCTGGTGCAGTTCACCGGCGCGGTGCTGGTGGTGACGCACGATCGCTACTTCCTCGACAAGGTGGCCACCTCGGTGCTCGCGGTGGAGGGCGACGGCAAGGTCACCCGCTACGAAGGCAACTGGTCGATGTACCAGCGGCTGCGCCCCCCGCGTGCGTGGATGGAGGTGGCCAGGCCGGCTGCTCCCGCAACGCCGAAGCCGGTGGCCGCGCCTTCCTCCGAGCCAAAGAAGGCCGGGCGGCTCTCGTACAAGGATCAACGCGAGCTCGACGGCATGGAGGCCGCCATCGAGGTCGCCGAGACGAAGAAGAGCGCGCTCGAGGCCAAGCTCGCCGACCCCGCGGTGTTCACCCGCGCGGGTGAAGTGGCCACGCTGTCGGCTGAGCTCGATGTGATCGCGAAAGAAGTCGAGCGGCTCTACGCACGCTGGCAAGAACTCACCTCCTGAGCTCCCTCGCCCTGCGAAGCGGGCAGAGGGTCGGGGTGAGGCTCAGGAGAAGGAAATCGCCGGTGAAACCGGCGTCAGTACGACGCCTCTTCTTCGCCCTTCGCGCAGATCATGCAACCCGAGCAGCTACCGCACGACTGCTGCCAGCTCTGCGAAACGCAGGCCTGCGCGGCGTTGCAGCGCAGCCCGGTGCAGTTTTGAGTGCGCTCACAGCTGCAGTCGCAGCCAGCGCCACAGATGCCGCACGAGGGCACTCCACAGTTGTTGCCATTCGTATTGCGGGCGCAGCTCGTGACGTCGGTCTCGGTGACGTTGTTGGTGTTGCACGCGCTTCCACCGCACGTGTAGCTGGTCACGGTCCGCGTGCGGCTGCCTGCGTTGGCGCAGATCTGCGGGTAACTGCAGCTGCCGTAGGCGCCGGTGACGGTGGTGCCGCAGCTGGTGCCGTCCTGGTTGCGAGCGCAGCCCGCCGTGTCCGTCTCCGTGCTCGCCGCTGAGTTGCAGGTGCCGCCGCCGCAGGTGAACGTGGTGACGGGGCGCGTGCGTGAACCGCCATTGCTGCAGCCGTTCGCGTAGCCGCACGCGGTGTAGCCGCCGAAAGCGGTGGTGCCGCAGGTCGTGCCGTCCTGGCCGCGGTTGCAGCCGACGGTGTCGGTCTCCGTGACGGTGCTGGGATCGCAGCCGCCGCCGGCGTTGCAGGCGTAGGTGGTGACCGTGCGCGTGCGCGAGCCCGTGTTCGAACACGCATTGGCGTAGCTGCACGCCGTGTACGCGCTGGTCTGCGTGGTGCCGCAGCTGGTGCCGGTGGTGCTGCGCCCACAACCGCTGGTGTCGTTCTCCGTCACCGTGCTCGTGTTGCAGGCGCCGGAACCGCACGTGTACGTCGAGACGGTGCGCGAGCGCGTGCCGGTGGTGGAGCAGGTCGCCGCGTAGCTGCAGGCGCCATACGCGCCCGTGTTGGTGGTGCCGCACGAGGTGCCGCCGGTGCTGCGCGTGCACCCCGCGGAGTCGGTCTCGGTCGCCATGGCCGAGCCACAGGTGCCGCTCAGGCAGACGGGATCGGTGCGGGTGCGGGTGCGCGTTCCCGACTCGGCGCACGTCGAGGCAAAGCCGCAGCTGCCGTAGGGCCCGAAGGTCGAAGCGCCGCAGCTCATGCTGTTGGTGGAGCGCGCGCAGCCCGCGGAGTCCGTCTCCGTGACCTGGACAGCGCTGCAGGTGCCGCTGGCACAGAGGGGCTCGGTGCGCACCCGGGTGCGAGTGCCCGTGGTCGAGCAGGCCGCCGCGTACGTGCACGCGCTGTACGCTCCGAAGGTCGTGGTGCCGCAGGCGATGCCTTCGGTCATGCGCACGCAGGCCTGGTTCTCGCCCGTGTCGACGTTTCCGCACGTACCGGCACCGGTGCACAACTTGTCGGAGCGGGTGCGGCTCTGAGTGCCACTGCTCGCGCAGGCCGCGCCACCGTCACACGTGCTCCACGCCGTGAAGGTGGTGGTGCCGCAGCCGACGCCCGCGTCGGTGAAGCCGTTGGCGGGACAGGTGGCGGTGGTGCCGTTGCAGCGCTCTTCTTGGTCGCAGGTGTTGGTGGCCCCGCGGCAGATGCGGCTGGGGCCGAGCAGGCCACAGGTGCCGTTGACCGCTGCGCCTTGCGCCACGCTGCAGGCGTCGCAGAGATCGCCGCAGGCCGCGTTGCAGCACACGCCGTCGACACAGAAGTTCGACTGGCACTCGGTGGCCGCAGCGCAGCTCACGCCGTTGGTCTTCCTGGCAGAGCAGTAGGTGCCGCTGCAGAAGGTCGTCGACGGGCAGCCGCTGGAGCAGAGAATGGGGCAGTCGGCGAGCGTGCCGTTGCACACCACCGCGCCGCCGCAGGCCGGGCTGCCGGGATCCGAAGCGGGCGCGGGGCTGCAGGTGCCCACGCTCCCGG
This sequence comes from Archangium sp., assembly GCA_030695565.1. Classification (GTDB taxonomy): domain Bacteria; phylum Myxococcota; class Myxococcia; order Myxococcales; family Myxococcaceae; genus Archangium_A. Next base: position 64,798 of record JAUYRZ010000128.1, on the reverse strand, counting down.
CGAGGTTGCAGCGATCGCAGCTGCCGCTGCAGGCCTGGTCGCAGCACACGCCGTCGGCACAGAACCCCGACTGGCACTCCGCGCTGGAGCCGCACGTCACGCCGGGAAGCTTGAGCGTCGTGCAGACGCCACTGTTGCAGAAGCGGCCCGGGGAACATTGCCGCGAGGTGGTGCAGGTCGCAGGGCACGAGCCGCTGACGCCGTCACATGCGTAGTCGCCGCAGGCCCCAGGGGCCGTCGCTTCGGCCAGCGGCGCACAACGGCCTTCGGTGCCCACGGCGTTGCAGCTCTCACAGTCGCCGGTGCACGCGCTGGTGCAGCACACGCCGGCCGCGCAGAAACCCGAAGCACACTCGGCACCCACCACGCAGGTTCCACCGTTCGCGTTGAGGGGCTGGCACACCGCCGCCTGGCAGCGCGTTCCGCTGGCGCACGCGGCACAGGTCATCCCACCCTGACCGCAGGCCGCGAGCTCATCACCCGAACGGCAGACACCGCTGTCGTCGCAGCAGCCGGTGCAGGTCGACGTGGTGCACACGCCCGCGCCGCCTCCAGCGCCACCGCCCACGTCGCCACCGCCGCTGCCGCCGCCCTGAGCCGTACCGCCGCCTCCGCCCGTGGTGTTGCCCCCGCCTCCGGTCGCTGGGCCCCCGCCCGTCACGCCGCTCGGCGCCTTGCAGCGCCCGGCGTCGTCGCACTCGAAACCGGTCAACGTGGTGACGTCGACGCACGCAGCTCCGAACGCAGTGATGAGAACCGCGAGACCCAGACGATTCATAGAGCGGCACCGGTAGCAGCGGAACGCTGCGCGAGACAGACGGGAGCGCAGCGAACAGCTGGCCGAGGTGGAGCGACCCAGAGCATGACGACCTCAGTCCTTCAGGAAGAAGATGGCGGCCGCGGCGGTGAGACCAGCGCTCACGAGGCCAGAGGTGAGCGCGACGGCGGCGTTGGTGTTCGCCGAGTTCGCCAGCGCACGCGCCTGGTCTTCGGGCAACGTGCTGCCGCGGGCACCTCCGCCGAGATCCACCAGCGACGCGTCGAACTGCGATTTCGCGTTGCCCGACATCACCCCGAAGGCGACGGCCACGCCCGCGGTGGCTGCAGCGCCGCCCGCGAAGACCCAGGCGGCGACCTTGGGCGGCTTGCCATCACCCTGCTCGACCACGTTCACCAGACCTTCTGCTTTCGGAGCGGGCACCAGCTCGGTCTTCTTCGGCGTATCGGTGCGCGCCACCTCGAGCGGCGGGGTCGGCGGCGGATCGCCAGGGGTCTTCTTCTTGAGCTCGAGCCCGGCTTTCACGTCGCGCACGAAGACCACGATGGGGGCCGACATCGCGTCGCTCCAACCACTCAGCGAAGACGAGACGTCGAGCGTACCGAGCGACTCTTCGCGATCGGCCGACACGGCCTCGAGGTGAATCGCCAGCGTCTTGCCGACCTTGCCCACGTCGATGCCCACCACCACGGCGCGGGGCCCGAGGAGAATGGCGAGCTTGCTCAAGCACGCGCGCGTGCCCTGACAGGAGCGTGGATCGGAGAAGCCGGCGGCGCGCAGCTCTTTGGCGGTGGCCGCGTCATCGAGCAGCCCCACCACGCCTTCGCGCTTGAACGAATCGAACACGCGCTGCGCGATCTTCGGCGCGGCCGTCTCGGCGCCAGGCCGCTTACTGGTCATCACCACGGCGACGGGTCCACGCAGGTCGGAGGCTTGACCCAACGCCAGCTGCATCATCAGGAGCGAAAGCACGCTGCCACCATAGCGTCATTCCCGGTGTGGGCCGGTGTAGTCAGCGCTTCAACTGGCCTTCGATGTCGCCCAGAAAGCTCCAGGCGGCCTTGCGGTCAGCGTCGTTGGTCGCCTTCTGGATTTCCTTGCGGGCCTGCTCGACGAACTGACGCAGCACGTTGTCCTTCTGGCCGGTCTCCGCTTCTTTGGCGGCGAGCTGCGCTTCGATCTTCCGCAGGCGGCTGACGAGCTGCTCGGTGGTGATCACCCGGCCCCTGGGCTTGGGCGGATCGACCTTGGCGACCGGATCGACCTTGGGTGGATCGGGCTCGACCTTCGGAGGCGGATCCACCTTCACCGGAGGATCGACCTTCACCACGGGGGGCGGATCCACCTTCACCGGAGGATCCACCTTCACCACGGGGGGCGGCTCGACCTTCACCGGGGGATCGACCACCGGCGGTTGTTCCGTCTGCGCAGCCGGGCCGACCGCGAAGAACACCACCACCGCCAGCAACAGCACGCCGACCACACCCGCGAGCACCACCGGGAGCTTCGACTTCGGAGCGACCGGCACTTCGGGATCGGTGAAGTTCTCCAGCGCCTCCACTCTGGCCGGCTCGGCGGGCGCCTGGCCCGTCATGGCCGTCAGCGGCTGCAGGCGCGTCTCGTTCGAGCTCGCCACCGTGGCCTGCGGCTGCAGCTTGGTGCGGGTCGAGATGGGGGGCTGCCCCCCGCTGCGTGAACCCACCGGCGGCAACGAACCCGAGCGGGGCGCAGGCGTCGAGCCCACCACCTTGTTCCGGCCGGAAGGGGGCGGGGTCAGGGCGATGGGGCGGTGGCCGCTCGAAGTAATAGGCGGAGGCGTGAACTGACCGGTGGGCGCGAGCTGCGCCTTGATCACCAGCAGGCGCTCTCGCATGTCGGCGGCGCTGGGTGGGCGGTTGGCCGACTCCTTCTCGAGGGCCCAGAGGATCAGCTCGTCGAGCTCGGGCGGGATGTCGGGGCGGATCGACGAAGGCAGCGCCGGCTTGTCTTCGACGTGCATCCACATCGTCTGCAGCGTGTTCTCGCCGCGGAAGACGCGTTCGCCGGTGAGCATCTCGAAGAGCACGCAGCCCAGCGCATAGAGATCGGTCTGCGGGCTGATCGGCTTGCCGCGGGCCTGCTCGGGGCTGATGTAGTCGGGCGTACCGAGGATCACCGACGCGCGCGTCTGCGGGGTGGCCTCTCCATTGATGGCGCCCAACTTGGCGATGCCGAAGTCGAGCAGCTTCACGTAGGGCCGACCGCGGCCGGTGTTCACCAGGAAGAGGTTCGACGGCTTGATGTCGCGGTGAATGATGCCCGCGGAGTGCGCCGCTTCGAGCGCGTCGAGCATCTCGTCGGCCCAGCCGAGCACCTCGCCCATCGGCAAGGGCGAGCGCTTCTTGATGATCTTGTCGAAGGCCTCGCCCTCGAGGAACTCCATCACGAAGTAACGAGAGCCCTCGGGGAGCTGCCCGAAGCTGAAGATGTCGACGATGCCGCGATGGCGGATCTCGTTGACCGCGCGGGCTTCGGCCAGGAACCGCTCGACCAGCTCTGCCTCGTTGGAGAGCGAGGGCAACAACACCTTCACGGCGACCCGTTTGCCGATGAGGGGGTGGCGCCCTTCGTACACCTCTCCCATGCCACCGACGCCAACCCGCGCGACGATCTCGTACTCGCCGATGGTCCGGCCGCTCAGATCGGGAATTTGGGAACCCACCGCGGCGCGACCTTACCGTGGGATCGTGCTTTCCGCCTCTCTGGCGACTAGAGGCGGCGCCCATGACGCCCGTGGTCACCCCCCTCGATGGCAGCCTGTTCGGCGCAGGTCAGCCCTGTTTCGGGTGCAGCCCTGACCACCCGGCGGGGTTCCACCTCAAGTTCGTCAACGAGGGGGAAGACCTGGTCACCCGCATGACCCCGGCGCAGCACCACCAGGGCCCGTTGGGGTTGATGCATGGCGGGCTCATCTCCACCCTGGCCGATGAGGCAGCGGCGTGGGCGGTGTTGGCGGTGACCGGCAAGTTCGGCTTCACCACCCACTTCGAGGCGCGGCTGTCGAAGGGCGTGCGGGTGGGCAAAGAGGTCGAAGCGCGGGCGCGGGTGACCAGGAGCGGCAGCCGGGTGGTGAAGGCCACCGTGGAGATCCGCCAGGACGCCGAGCTGTGTTTCACCGGCGACTTCACCTTCGTGCTGCTGGATCGTTCGGGCGCGGAGAAGCTGATGGGCGGGCCGCTTCCTGATCAGTGGGCGAAGTACTGCCGCTGACTCGATTGAGGGCCCCCAGCGTGAACAATTGCCCCCTCAATCGCCCCGTGTAGGCTGGCACCTCCGTGCGTCACCTCCCCCTCCTGCTCGCGCTGGCACTGGCGGTGCCAGCCTTCGCAGACAACACCGCAGACGAGGCCGACGTCGCCTTCGACCTGGGCAACAAGGCCTACGCCAGGCGTGACTACGACGCTGCGCTCGCGTCGTACTTCCTCTCGTACCGGCTGGTGCCCAACCGCAACGTGCTCTTCAACATCGCGCGCTGCTACGAGGCGATCGATCGCCTCGACGAGGCGTACCGCTATTGGAACGATCTCTTCGTCGATCCTTCCTTGCCCGAGGCCGATCGCCGCGACGTGAAGCAGGCGCTGGCGCGGCTCGCGCCCAAGGTCGCGCTGGTGACCATCACCTCGACCCCGCCAGGCGCCGAGCTCTACGTCGACCGCAAAGACCTCGGCAGCCGCGGCCGCACCCCGCAGACCATCGCGGTCAGCCCCGGGGCGCACACGCTCCTGCTCGAGCTCAGCGGCTACCGCCCCGGCAGCGTGAAGCTCACCGCCGCGCGAGGGCGGGAAACGAAGCTGGCCGCGCCCCTCGTGCGCGTGGAGGGCAGCATCGCCTTTACCGGCACGCCCGAAGGCGCGGTGATTCGCGAGTCGGCCGATGGCGCTGAACTCGGCCGCGTGCCCGTCACCCTTTCCTTCCCTCCCGGTCAGCGCCTGCTCGTCGTTCAAGCGCCCGGTCACAGCGCGCAGCAGGTGCTGGTCGACGTGAAAGCCGACGAGACGATCGCCGCGAAGGTCGCGCTGTCCGAAAAGCCCAGGCCCACCGGCAAGGTGATCGTCACCTCGAACCGGGAAAACTCAGTGGTGCGGGTCGACGGTCGTGACTTCGGCTTCACCCCCACCGTGCTGACACTGGCCGTGGGCGACTACACGGTGGAGGTCAGCAGCGAAGAGGTCACCCCGCTCGTGCAGCCGGTGAAGGTGACCGAGAACAGCGAGACCCGGGTCACCGCCGAGCTGCGCTACGCGCCGCCCAAGGTCGGAGCGGCCTCGAAGCAAGCGGTGTCGGTGGATGACGCGCCCGCTTCGGTCACGGTGATCACCCGCGAAGAGCTGCGCGCGTTCGGCTACCAGACGCTCGCAGAAGCGCTGCAGGGCGTGCGCGGGTTCTTCCTCGCCGACGACCGCATCTACACCTACGTGGGCGTGCGCGGGTTTCAGCCGCCGGGCGATCTGAACACCCGAATCCTGGTGCTGTGGGATGGCCACCCCATCAACGATGTGTGGGCGGGCCAGGCGTTCACCGCGCGCGATCTCGAGCCTGATCTTTCCGCAGTCGATCGCATCGAAGTGGTGCGTGGCCCCGCGTCGATCCTCTTCGGTACGGGCGCGTTCTTCGGCGTCATCAACGTGGTGCCGCGGGCGCGGGTGGGCGACCAGAAACACGTCGAAGCCGTGCTCGGAGCGGGCGGCCAGAACGGCGTGAAGGCGCGCGTCACCGGCAGCCTCGGCCAGGACGGCGCTTCGCTCATGCTCACGGGTGCCGGCATGCTCTCTGAAGGTGCGCCGTTCACCGAGCTGGGCAGCACCACCGTGCGTGGCCTCGACGGAGAGCGCGCGTTCGGCGCCGCGATGAAGGCCGAGTGGAACGGCTTCACCTTGAGCGGGAAGTTGAACCAACGCCGCAAGCAGATCCCCACCGCGCCGCTGGGTGCCAGCGTGGGCGTACCGGGCACCGAATACACCGACGTGCGCGGTTTCGCCGAGCTCCGCTACGAGAAGGCGTGGGAGCGCGTGACCCTCACCGCCCGCGGCGCTTACGACGCCAGCCGGTATCGCGGCTGGTTCGCGCAGGTCGACACTGAAGGAAACCGGGCCCGCACCACCGACACCGGCGGGGCCGACTGGCTGAGCGGAGAAGTGCGCGTGGCCGCCACCCTGTTCGCGGGCAACCGGCTGACGGGCTCTCTCGAGGCGCAAGGGCAGTTCGTCACCCAGCGGCCCCAGCGCGCGCTCGCTGAAGATCCCCACACGCGCGTGTTGCTCTCGGCGACGCTGCTCGACGAGTGGCAGGTGATCAGCCGGTTGTTCATTCAGGCAGGCATCCGCGTCGACAAGTACTTCGACCTCGACGGCATCGCGCTCTCGCCGCGTGGAGCGATCGTCGCCAAGTTGTATGACGGTGGCATCACCAAGCTCGTGGTGGGGCGCGCCTTCCGCGCGCCGACCATCTACGAGACCACCTTCTCCGACGCGGAGACGTTGGTCGCGCCCGTCGTCCCGCCGCGACCAGAGCTGATCACCACCTTCGAAGGCGAACACTCGCACGATCTCACCCGCGAGCTGCGCATCACGGCGGGCGGGTACTTCAACCTCATCGATCAACTCGTGGTGTTGACCGAAGAGACCCTCGAGACGCCCGCATGCGGCTCCATCGACGAGCCCGCGCAGTGTCTGTCGTACGGGAACTCCCCGGGGCGGTTGACCGCGGGCGGCGCGGAGATCGAGCTGCGTTGGCAGCCCAGCCGCTTCACCCTGGTCGACGCATCGTATTCGTTCGTGATGCTCGGGGGCGCCGACATCACCGGCGGTGCGTACCCGATGCACGTCGCGTCGCTGCGCGCGATGGTGCCGCTCAAAGAAGGGCTCGTGCGGTTGTCGGGCCAGGGCGTCTTCCAGTCGGGCCGGCGGGCGCAAGACGGCACGTATGCGGGTGAAGCGTTCCTGCTGAACTTCGGGTTGTCGGGTGAGTACGGGCCGATCCGCTACTTCGCCGGTGTGCAGAACCTGCTCGACCAACGCTACGTGGTGCCGGTGTTGAGCGAGACCGCGTTCTCCAAGGTGCCGCAGTACGGCCGCACCTTCTTCATCGAGCTCTCCGCGGGCTTCTGAGTTGCAGAGCAGGGCCGCATGTCCCGACGCGCGTGGCTGGTGAGCCTCAGCTGTGTGGTGTGTCTGCTGGTGGGTGCGGTTTCGTTGCCGCGAATGCCGTTGCTGATTCACGCAGCGAGGTATGGCCGGCCACGCGCTTTGAAGATGCCGGTGTCGGGTCTGCAACCACGTGAGGCGCGCTCGAGTTGGCATGCACCGCGGTCCGGTGGCCGGAAGCATGAGGGCATCGACTTGTTTGCGAAGCAGGGCACCACGGTGGTGTCGGCCACGCGCGGGGAGATCTGGCGCATCGGCAGGGACAAGCTCGGTGGCAACGTGGTGACCGTGCTCGGCGATGGGCCGGCCCTCTATTACTACGCGCATCTCGACGACTGGGAGGACGGGCTCTTCGTGGGACGGCGCGTGGAGAAGGGCACGCCGCTGGGGTTCGTCGGGAATACGGGGAACGCGCGCACCACGCCGTCGCACCTGCACTTCGGGGTGTATCGAGTCGGGTGGTGGCGATCGAGGGCAGTCGATCCTGCTCCGCTGCTGGGAATCAGGTGACGCCCCTCACCCCGACCCTCTCCCCGCTCGCGCAGGGAGAGGGAGAACAGTGTGCTATCCGCAACGCATGATGAACGTCGAGCAGACCATCAAGCGTGGCCTCGGAAATCTCGAGCGGCTTCAGGCCGAACGCGGCAGCTGGCCCAGTGACTACGGCGGCCCGATGTTCCTGCTGCCGATGTGGGTCGCGCTGGCCTACGTGACGAAGCGGCTGCCCAACGCGCACCGCACCGAGCGGCTGCTCACCTACTTCACCAACGTGCAGCGCCCCGACGGCAGCATCGGCCTGCACGCCGAGTCGACCAGCGGCAGCATGTTCACTTCCACGCTCTCGTACGTGGCCATGCGGCTGCTGGGCATGCAGGCCGAAGATCCCCGCGCAACGACGCTGCTCGGGTGGATCCACTCGAACGGCGGCGCACTCGGCGCAGCGTCGTGGGGCAAGTTCACCTTGTGCCTGCTGGGTCTCTACGACTGGAAGGGCATCGTTCCGCTTCTGCCCGAGCTGTGGATTCTCCCGCCTGAAGCGCCGCTGCACCCCAGCCGACTCTGGTGCCACGCGCGCATGGTGTACCTGCCGATGGCCTGGCTCTACGGCAACAAGTGCATCGCGGCTGACGACCCGCTGCTGCGCTCGCTTCGTGAAGAGCTGTACCAGGGCACGTACCAGGACATCGCGTGGGAAGCGCAGCGTGAGGTGGTGGCGAAGGCCGACAGCTACCGGCCCAGCACCGCCGCGCTCAAGGGCGTGAACCTGGCGCAGGTGGGCCTCGAGAAGCTCTCCGGGCTGCTGCGCAAACGGGCGCTCGACGAGTGCCTGAAGCTCATCCGCCATGAAGACGCGGCCACGCACGACCTCGACATCGGCCCGGTCAACGCGGTGCTCAACATGTTCGTGCACCACTTCCGCGGAAGCGAAGGCCGCGCCGACTTCGAGCGGGGCTGGCCCAAGTTCGACGACGCGTATCTGTGGGACGGCCACGACGGCCTCAAGATGCAGGGCTACAACAACGCCGAACTCTGGGACACGGCGTTCGCGATGCAGGCGATCACCGCCAGTGAACGCGCGGGCGTGCTGACCCCCGACGACACGAAGCGCGTGCTGGGCAAGGCGTACGAGTTTTTGCGCGCCAACCAGATCCTCGAAGACGTGCCCGAGGCCGCGCGCCACTACCGTCACCCCAGCCGCGGCGGCTGGCCCTTCAGCAACCGCGAACACGGCTGGCCCATCACCGACTGCACCGCGGAAGGCCTCAAGTGCGCGCTCGCGTTGGAGGGCCGCTTCGAAGGGAAGATCCCCGAGCTGCTCCTGCACGACGCGGTGCGGCTGATGCTCTCGTGGCAGAACGCGGACGGCGGCTGGGCCACCTACGAGAAGCAGCGCGGCGGCACCTGGCTCGAGGCGCTCAATCCGTCGCAGGTGTTCGGCGACATCATGATCGACGCGTCGTTCGTGGAGTGCACCAGCGCGTGCATTCAGGCGCTGGTCAAAGCGAAGGAGCGGTTCGGCAGCCGCTTCCAACTCGACGACGTCATCGCGCGCGGCGTGGCGTTCTTGCGCTCACAGCAGCGCCCCGACGGCAGCTTCGAAGGCAGCTGGGCGGTCTGCTTCACCTACGGCACCTGGTTCGGCATCTCCGGGCTGCGCGCCGCGGGCGTGAAGCAAGACGATCCGGCCATTCAACGGGCGGTGAACTTCCTGCTGAGCAAGCAGCGCTCCGACGGAAGCTGGAGCGAACACGGCGACACCTGCCGCGAACGCCGCTGGCTCGAAGGTGATGCAGGTCACGCCGCGCAGACCTCGTGGGCGATGTCTGCCCTCCTGCGCGCCGAGTGCACCGACCGCGCGGCGATCGATCGCGCGGCCGAGTGGCTCTGCGCGAAGCAGGAAGCCGACGGCAGCTGGGCGCGCGAGCCGATGGTGGGCGTGTTCAACCGCACCTGCCTCATCAACTACGACTGCTACCGCCACTACTTCCCCGTCTGGGCGCTGGCCGAGTGGAAACAAGCCTCCCTCTCCCCCCTGGGGAGACTGACGAGCGAGATGTAGCACTACGCCGGAAAACGAACGCCGGTCAGCGTCTCCGAGGCCTCCCACAGCTTCTGCGCAGCGACGAGGTCCTTCGACTTCGTGTTCGAGTCGCAGCGGCGCGGGTGGCCCTTGAGCTCCATGAAGCCATCGGGCCCGAAGTACTCGCCGCCCTTCACCTCGCTGACCGTCGCCGCGTAGAGCGTGGGCAGCGCGCCCATGGTGGCCGACTGCGCCATCACCGAGTTGCCCACGTTCATGAACCACGCGCTCAGCTTCGAGCCGGTCATCTTGGCGCCCACGCCCTGCAAATTGGTGGCGGCGTAACCGGGGTGCGCCGCGACGGCGATGGTGCGTTTGCCGGCCGCGCTCAGCTTTCGGTGGAGCTCGTAGGTGAACAGCAGGTTGGCCAGCTTCGACTGCCCATAGGCGCTCCACGGCGAGTACGACTTCTCGCCCATCAGATCATCGAAGTTCATCGTGCCCATGCGGTGCGCGGTGGAAGCCACGCTGATCACCCGCGGCGCCTTCGCAGCCTCCAGCAGTGGCAACACGCGCAGGGTGAGCGCGTAGTGACCGAGGTGATTGGTGCCCAGCTGCATCTCGAAGCCGTCGGCGGTGGTCCTCCGCGGGATCGCCATGATGCCGGCGTTGTTGATGAGCCCGTCGACGACCGGGTGCGCGTTGGCCAGGCGGGCCGCGAACGCTTCGATGGACTTGAGCGACGCGAGATCGAGGCTCTCCAGCTCGAGCTTCGCGTTCGGAGCGCCCCTGCGCACCTCGTCAGCGGCGGCCTCCGCGCGTTGTGGATCCCGGCAGGCCATCAACACCGCCGCACCCCTGGCGGCCAGGCCCTTCACCGTCTCCAGGCCCAGACCTGAGTTCGCGCCGGTGACGACCCAGACTTGCCCCTCCAGAGAGGGCATCGCTTCGAGAGTCCATTTCATGGGCGCTGCTCCCGGGCGCGCTGCCGCAAATCGAGCGCGACGCCGGCGTCGAGATCCCGCTCCAACGATTCGAAGAGCTGCATCACCTCGGGCCTCGAGACCTTCGCGCCGGCACCATCGGCCTCCAGCCTGTCGAGCGCGGCGAACGCCAGCACCAACGAGAGCCCGGTGAACGCGAGGAACCCCCGGGGAGCACCGCCCCGCTGCAGCGTCTGCACGTACTGGTTGGCTTCGTCGAGGTCGGCCCGCGCCAACGCGAAGAGCTCGGGGCGCGGCACCGCGGCAGGCAGGTACACGCGCCCATCGACCGCGTCGTCGCCGACGTCTTTGAGAATGTTGACCAGCTGCAGCCCTTCACCGAACGAGCGCATCAACCGCTCGAGCTCCTTGCGCTCAGCATCGAGCGAAGGCGCGTCGTGCAGAAAGAGATCGGTCAGCAGCTCTCCCACGATGCCCGCCACGATGTAGCAATAGTCTTTGAGCTCCCGCACGGTGGCCAGGCGCAGGTTGCCCTTCTCATCGGCGCGCGCCACCACCGAGGCCATGCCGTCGGTCGTGCGCACGGTGTGATGCACCACCAGCTCGCTCACCTTCGGCGCCAGGGTGTCGAGCTCGGCGAGCACCCCGGGCAATTCACCGAGCAGCTCGAGATAGCCTTCGTGCTCCACCGGCGGGCGTTTCAGCCACTCGGCCGCGCGCAACGTCGCTTCGTGAAGGCGCTGGGCAGGCGGCAGCTCGAGCAGCTCGACGAAGCTCTCCAGCGCCTCGAGGCGTTGCTCGCGCGGCCAGGTCGTCGCGTCTTCGAAGGTGTCCGCCACCCGGAAGAGCAGGTACGCCACGCCCACCGCGCGGCGGGTCGGCTCGGGCAACAGCGGGATTGCCAACGCGAAGGTGCGGCTCGTCTTGCGGAGCAGGTCGTCGAGGTCCACGCCGCGCCGATAGTCGATGTCACGAAGCAACGCACCGCTGACATGCGTCACCACGTTGGTAACGCTCTGAGTTGCGGTGAAGGACGCTGCCCCATTAGAGGGGAGACGCTGCTCCTCTGGAGGGGTCATGTCGTTCGAAGTCGTCATCGTCGGCGGTGGATACACAGGCATGATCGCCGCGGCGGCGCTCTCCAGAGCGGGCGCTCAGGTGAAGGTGTTCGAGGCTGCGCAGGGCACCGACCCGCGCTTTCGGGGAGAGCTCATTCACCCGCGGGGCGTGCGGGGGTTGGAGCAGCTGGGGCTCAAGACTCCGCTCTTCGAGCAGGGGGGTGTCGGGGTCTTTGGCTTCGCCGTGACCGCCGGGCCCGGTGTTCCCGCTTCGATTCTCCCGTACGGCGCTGAGCAGGGCCCCGGGCTGGGCATCGATCACCACTTGATGGTGCGCACCCTGCGCGACCAGGTCGGCGCTCGTCGCAACGTGTCGATCACCACCGGCCAACGCATCACCGACTTCGTCCGTGACGGCTCGCGCATCGCAGGCGTGCGCGCGGAGACGGGCGAGACGTACCGCGCGGATCTCGTGGTGGTCGCCGATGGCCGCCAATCGAAGTTGCGCGGCGTGCTGGGCCTCGAGCCCAACATCACGCTGCTCTCGTACACCGTGGCCTTCGGCGTCGAAGGTGAGCTGCCGCACGGCCGCAAGGGGCACGTGTTCCTCGGCGCACCGGGGCCGATCCTCGCGTACCCGTACGGCGAGGGGCTCATTCGTTTCTGTGTCGACGTGCCGCTGGGCGCTGCCAGGGGCCGCCAGGCGATGGTCGATCTGCTCACCCAGCAGTACGCGCCGGTGGTGCCCGAAGGGCTGCGCGAGGCGATGATCGCGTCGTTGCGTGACGAGCCGTTCGAGGGCTGCGCCAATCACTCCATCACCACGCAGAATTGCGCGGCGCCCGGCGTGGTGCTGGTCGGTGACGCAGGCGGTTGCAGTCACCCGCTCACGGCGTCGGGCATGACCAACGCGATGAACGACGTCATCACCCTGAGCGAAGAGGTCGCCGCCGCGGGGCCGACCGACGAAGCGCTCTCGGAGTACCAGCGCCGCCGCTACGACTTCGTGCGCATGCGCGAACTCTTCACCGATGCGCTCTACGAGGTCTTCCGCGGCCAGGACGCAGGTTCGCGCGCGCTGCAAGAAGGCGTGTTCCGCTATTGGGCGTCGTCGGTGCGTTCGCGTGATGCGTCGATGAACATCTTGTCGGGCGAAGAGGTGCGCATCTCGCGCTTCGTCAGCGAGTACACGCGCGTGTTCCGCGGGTCGGCGGTCGACGTGTTCGCGAAGCTGGTGAAGAACCCGGTGCTCGGAACCAGGACGCTCTCTTCGCTGGTGAAGACGACCTACGGCCGGTTGGAAGTGGCGGCCGAGCGTGCGACCCGGCGCTGGGTCGATCGTCACCGGATGGAACTGCACGAACTGCCGTAGAAACCTCGCCCTGCGCCAGCGGGCAGAGGTCGGTCCGCAGGACCGGGTGAGGGGCCGCACTTGCGTTCAGCGCGGTCCCCTGCCGATGACGCCATCATCCCCCACCGCCCACAAATCTTCTTCACCGGTGCCACTCAGATCGTTGAGCCTGACGCCCGCATCACTGCGGAACACGGTCTGCCAGGTCGAGCCCGATCGCCGCCGCACGCGCCCATCGTCGGTGGTCACGTAGAACCGGCCCGGTGAAAACGCACGCACGCTGGTGAGCGCGCTCGAGGTGTCTGACGAGAGCAACCGCCACCCGCTCGCGCTGCGACGGAAGATCCGCCCGTTCTCACCGACGGCGATCGCGTTGACCGCGGTGAGCGCCCACACCCCCAGCATCTTCCCGTTGGGATTGCCGCCACCGGTGAGTGACTCCTCGCGCCAGCCTCCATCGGCTTGAAGCAGCCAGCTCATCGGCCGGCGGTTGTTGCCCTGCGCAACCGAACCCACGGCGATCAACTGATCCGGCGCGACGCCGTGCAGATCGGTGACCTCGGCAGACGACGACAGGTTGCTCGAGCTGATCATCGGCGCCTGCCCCCGGCGCCACCGCAGCAACCGCCCATCGTGCAGCACCGCGACGTTCTCGAACCAAGCACCGCTCTGAAAACCCACCATCGCCACGGGCGGCTCAGCCACCACGCGGTCGTTGCTACAACCCGCCGCGGTGAAGGAGTGCTCGACGATGCGCCCTGCCCCACTGCGGCCACCACCCAGCTCGGCCTCACCACCGGGCTCCGCGAAGACCGCCCTCAGGTTGACAGGACACGCGCTGGAGACCTCGGCCAGACCCAGCACGCCGCGGCGAATGAACACCTTCGAACCCGCGGCGATCCACAAGGAGCCCGGCGCGAAAGAGGCCGAGGCGAGCAGATCGGTACCGGGCGCGCGGAGCTCGTCGACCTGCGTCCACCCTGCATCCACACAGCGGCCGTCATCGACCACCGAGTTGCAGTCATCATCGAGGCCGTTGCACTGCTCGGGCGCCGAGGGGAACGTCAGGCTGTCGCGATCTTCGCAGTCGCCGCTGAGCGGCACCCAGCCCGGTCCGCAGAGCATGCGTGCTGCACCGGAGCCGTAGCCGTCGAGATCCCGATCGCGGTAGCTGATCGTGCTGCACACCACGACGCCTGAATCGGGAATGCCGCCATCTTCCAGCGGGCAATCACCCTCGGAGCAGTCGAGCGCCTGCAACGCCGCGGGCAGCACCAGCTCACCACCGCGCGGTTCGATCAGGTGCACGTCGTAGACGCCCACCACCACCGGCGCGGCCAGCCGCCCCGTCACCCGGCTGGCGTCGACCCATTGCACGTCGAGCAGCTCGACCCGCGTGGTGCCGTCGTCGATGAACGCGCTCACCACCGGGGGCGGCATCGGGGAGTTCGCGGGTCGATCGAAGTCGAGCGTGGCCGCGGGAAGCAGCCCCTCGGCGATCAACGTGAGTGAGGCGCCGACGTTGGCGTCGAAGAAGGCCGGCTCGACCGCGCGCAAGACGGGGGCCGCCGGCTTCGGCGCGCAGCCCGAGAGCATCACGATGATCAACCCGAAGGAGCGCAGACGCCCGACGGTACACGCCCGCGAGGCGCCCAGAAAGCGGGCTTCCTTCCAGAACGAGAAGTGCTACCTCGCAGGTCATGAGCTCACTGGCAGGAAGAACCCTCTTCATCTCTGGCGCGAGCCGGGGCATCGGTCTGGCCATTGCCCTGCGCGCGGCACGTGACGGCGCGAACATCGCCATCGCGGCGAAGACCACCGACCCGCACCCCAAGCTCGAGGGCACCATCTTCTCGGCGGCCAAGGCGATCGAAGCGGCCGGCGGCAAGGCGCTGCCGCTGATGTGCGACATCCGCGAAGAGGGCCAGGTCGAAGAGGCCGTGCGCAAGACGGTCGAGCAGTTCGGCGGCATCGACATCTGCGTGAACAACGCGAGCGCGATCAGCCTCACCGGCACGCTCGAGACCACCATGAAGCGCTACGACCTGATGCACCACGTGAACACGCGCGGCACGTTCCTGGTGAGCAAGACGTGCCTGCCTCACCTGCTGAACTCGAAGTTCACGCCGCACATCTTGAACCTCTCGCCCCCGCTCTCGATGCAGGCGAAGTGGTTCGAGAATCACGTCGCGTACTCCATGGCGAAGTTCGGCATGTCGATGTGCGTGCTGGGCATGGCCGCCGAGTTCCAGGGCAAGGTCGCGGTCAACGCGCTCTGGCCCCGCACCACCATCGCCACCGCCGCGGTGAACATGCTGGGCGGCGACGAGCTCATGCGCGCCAGCCGCAAGCCCGACATCATGGCCGACGCCGCGCACGCCATCTTCCTCAAGGGCAAGGACTTCACCG
The DNA here is from genome assembly GCA_030695565.1 of Archangium sp. Lineage (GTDB taxonomy): Bacteria > Myxococcota > Myxococcia > Myxococcales > Myxococcaceae > Archangium_A. The sequence goes on along the minus strand of JAUYRZ010000128.1, from coordinate 49,555 downwards.
GTAACTTCCTCATCGACGACGACGTGATGCGCGCCGCGGGCGTGACCGACCTCAAGCAGTATCAGGTCGATCCGAACGTCGAGCCCACGCCGGACTTCTTCGTCGACTGATGCCGGTAGAGGACATGCGTGCGCAGCGCGTGTCCTCTGCGTTGAGCGCCGCGAAGGGCCGCAGATCCGCGTCACGCCAATCGCGCAGGAGCACCCGCTCGGTCTTCAGCTCCACCACCGGCTTCATGAGGCTGAAGTGTGCTTTAGATTCGAGCTCATGTTCAGCGGACTCGTTGTGACCCTGGTCGTGTTGGGAGCCCCCGTGCAGGTACCCGAGGTGACGAGCGCTGAGACGGTCAAGCAGTTCATGGGCGGGCAGGTCACCGTGGTCGGCCAGCTCGAGCGGGTACCCCTGGGCAAGGGCAACTCGAACTGGGCAGGCACCGGCCTGGTGCTCGACGACGACACCATCATCTACCTCAGCTACAGCGCTCCGCCGCCGGGCTGGGAAGCGTTGATCGGTGCCCGCCTTCGCGTGGAAGGCACGCTGCGTCCCTCCTTGAGTGAACACGAGCAGTCCCTCATCGCGCCGCACCTGAGGGAGCCGGGCAAGCCGACGAAAGAAGCCCGCTCGCTCGCGAAGTTGATGGGCAACCGGGTGCGCATTTCAGGCATCGCGCAAGACGCCAAAGGAGGCGCGGTGCTGATGATCGACAAGGCGCCCTTCTATCTCGAGGGCCTGGCGTCCTGGCCTGCCGAGGTGCGCGGCAAAGCCGTCGCCGTGGGTGGCAAACTCGTCGACAAGCAGCACCTGCCCAAGGCCTCGGGGCCGATGGAACAGAGGGGAGAAACGGCATTTCGCGACGCCAAAGGAATGATCAGCCAGGGTGCGGAGGCAACGCAGAACGTCATCGAAGCGCCCACCTGGCGCGCCTTGAAGGAGCCGAAGTGACGGCGCTCCTGCTGCTGGCGTTGAGCGCGGCGCCCCTGGAAGTGCGGGTGCTGGAGCGTGACACGCCCGTGCGCGTGCACCTCGAGGCCGCTCGCATCACCTGTGATGGAAAGCCGCTGGCCAGCAGCGTCGACGCGGAAGCCGGTGCGCGCGAAGTGCGGGTGGGCGAGCTGAAGTGCACCCAGGTCGTCGCAGAAGACGGCGTCGCCGTGACGGTGAAAGAGACGAAGCGCAAGTACGGCGGCCAGCTGCGGGTCTCGTTGCAGGGTGGACTGCTGCGGTTGATCAACGTGGTCGACGTCGAGGCGTACCTGCCCTCCGTCGTCTTCGCGGAGGCCGATGCGTCGAAGCCCGCGGCCCTCGAAGCGCAGGCGATCGTCTCGCGCACCTTCGCGCTCACGGCTCACCGACGGCACGCGAACGCCGGCTATCACCTGTGCGATCTCGCGCATTGCCAGGTCTACCGCGGCCAGGGCGCGTCGAGCGGTGACGCCGAAGCCGCGGTGAAAAAGACCACCAACCAGGTGCTGCTGATCGGCGGCATCGTGCTCAAGCCCGCCTTCTTTCACGCCGCCTGTGGTGGCCACACCAGCACGGCGGGCGATGTCTTCGGCGAAGACGCGACCGGTTCAGCGGTGAGCGACGTGGAGGACGGCGCGCCTCGCTGCAAGGGCCCTGACCTCGCGTGGACCTTCGAGGTGGAGAAGAACCGCCTCGCCGAAGCGTTGAGCGTCGCGCCCAATGGCATCGCGTTCGAGCCGCTGAAGCGTGACAGCGGTGGTCGCATTCTCGAAGTGCGTTCGTTCGGCCGGCGCTTCAGTGGCCAGGAGTTTCTTTCGAAGGTCGGCCGCGCGTTCGGTTGGCGTTCGGTGCGCAGCCTCAAGTTCAGCACCACCGAGACCGACACCTCGGTGGTGATTCAAGGCGCGGGCACCGGCCACGGCGTGGGGCTCTGTCAGCTCGGCGCACGCGCGCTCGCGGAGAAGGGCGTCGACGTGAAGGGCATCCTCACCCGCTACTTCCCCGAGTCGCAGATCAAGCCAGCGCCTTGAGCCGGGCGAACAAGAACACCCGGCGAAACGCGAAGAAGACGGGGCCCTCGCCCAGCTCGCGTTGCAGCGCCTGCCGATAGCTCGAACAGAATCGTTCGAAGTCGGCCGGCTGCAACCGGGCGCGGTACGCGGAGAGCTGACCGCCTTTCGCGAACTCCACCAGCCCGTCCACCGACTGATGGAGCTGCGGGTAGTACCAGGTGCCCACCTTGCTCTGGGCGATGCGTGCGTCGCGCGCGAAGAGCTCGGCGTAGACCTCGGGCGACTCCACGGGCGAGCGGTAGCTGAAGCCGCCCAGTTCCGGCGCGAGTGCCGCAGCCGCCTCCAGTGCGCAGCGAAAGAACGGCGTGTCGGTGTTGGAGGGCATCTGCACCGCGAGCTCACCACCCGGTGCCACCAGCGCGAGCACCCGTGGCAGGTACGTGCGGTGATCGGCAATCCAGTTGAAGGCCGAGTTGCTCACCACGCGATCGAACTGCCGCGGGGGTAACGAGGTAGTGATGTCGCACTGCTCCAACACCACGCCCGGAGCGGGCGCCGCGTTCTTGAGCATCGAAGGCGACGCATCCAGGCCCAGCGAACTCGAGACCTGCAACGCCACGTGCGCCTTCGCGGTGAGCTCGCCCGTTCCACACCCCAGATCGAGCAGGGTGCCTCTGCGCGCGGGGGTGAGCAGGCGCAGCAGATCATCGAACGGCGCAGCTCGATCGGCAGCGAACCGCGCGTACACCTCGGGAGCCCACCCATCAGCGGTCGTCGCCATGGGTCGTTTCTAACGCGCCCTACCTGAACGCACAGTGGCTCCCTTGCGTGGGTGATTCGATGCGTAAAGATGCGCGAGCCCTTCGGGGCGAAAGGAGGTGGTGCCTTGCAACGACAGAAAGCAGGGACCATCTCCGCAGTGGTTCTCTGAAGCCTTGCGGCTCAGGTGACACTGCGGAGTGGCCCGAATGAAAGCTGTGGGAGCCGCCTCTGCTGTACGAGAGGCGGCTCTTCTTTTTCCCGGTGACCGCCGATGGCGCTTCTCTCCGACGACTTCCGCGCAGCGACGGGCCTCAGCTGGGGTCACGCTCAATCTCTCTTCGGGGTGATGGGCCGGCCGAAGGTCGAGTTGCCCCTGCGCCGCGAGCGGCTGCAGACGCCCGATGGTGACTTCGTCGATTTGGATCGGGTGGATGGAAAACCCGGCGCACCGACGGTCATCCTGCTGCACGGGCTCGAGGGCTCTTCGGGCTCCGGCTACATCCAGCTGATGCTGCGCGACCTCGCCGCGCTGGGGTGGAGCGGGATCGCCCTCAACGCGCGCAGCTGCTCCGGTGAGCCGAACCTGCAAGCGGCCTCGTACTCGTCGGGCGACTTCCGCGATCTCGCCTGGCTGGTGGGCAGGCTCGACGGGCCGCTCTTCGCGGTGGGCTTCTCGCTGGGCGCCAGCGTGTTGCTCAACTTCCTCGCGAAGCACGGGGCCGCGGAAAAGCTGAAAGGCGCGGTGGCGGTCTCCACGCCGTTCGAGCTGGCCCGTGGCGTGCGCTTCATCGACTCGGGCTCGGTGCTCGCGCGCGCGTACCTGCACCGCTTCCTCCCGGCGATGAAGGCCAAGGCGCTGGCCAAAGCGAAGACCCACCCGAAACACTTCGACGTGCGCTCCATCGAGGCGGCCACCCGCATTCGCGACTTCGATCACCTGGTGACCGCGCCGCTCTTCGGGTTCTCCTCGGCGGAGGACTACTACGCGAAGTGTTCAGCGGGCCCCCAGCTGGCGTCGATTCACACGCGCACGCTGTTGCTCTCTGCGCACGACGACGCGCTGGCCCCGCCGGTGCTTCCGTCAGACGTGATGAACAATGCCGCGCTCGACGTGCTGCTCACCCGGCGCGGTGGTCACGTGGGCTTCGTCACCGGCTCGCTCTTCCGCCCCGGGTTCTGGGCCGAAGCGCGCGTGCTGCAGTGGCTGCAGGAAGAAGCGCAGCGGTAACCACCGTTCGCATCGAGCGCACGGAAACACCGACTCCCTCGACGGCTCTCGGGAGCCCGGCCTACTTCTTCTTCCCACCCGGCGGCTTGCCCACCGGCGCTTTACCCGCCTTGAGCGTCACCACGCAGTGCCGGAAATTCCCATCGATGAGGGCGGCCACGAAACGCGTGCTGGGGTGAAACCAGGTCTTCATCAACTTCGAGTCTTCGCGGGTCGCCGACGCGTAGCAGCTCTGCTTCTTGTCACCCGACATCAAGGTGAAGCCCGGTGACTCGCCGTCGGTGGCCAGCTCAGCCGAGATGGTGATGCCCGCCTGCGACATCGAAGGCGCGGGCAGCACCAGCTGGTTCTTCCACTGGTAAGGCGCCTTGTTCGGGTCGAGGAAACGCACGCACGACAGGGTGCCGTCTTCGCGATCCAGTCCATTGAGCGCGGCTGGCCAGCTGGGCTGGGTCTGGTTCTCGCTCGCGCAGAAGTAGAGCTCGACCCGATCGTCGTGGGTGCGCTGCTCGTACACGAGCCAGCTGCCGTCCTTCGACCAGCCGTGGAAGATCTCCGAATCGGCGAGCGCAGCGCCACTCAACAGCACGAAACAACAGGCGAAGAATCGCATCGTGGCCTCTCGACGAAAGGCGCGCTCAGCCATTCGATGCCGGCATGCCCGCATCGGGCAGTGCGGCAGGAGCAGGCTCGGTCGCCGGCACTTCCGGAGGGGCGGCCACCGGCTCGACCGGCGCCGGAGGGGGCGCCAGGGCCACGCGGTAGTTCTCAAAACCCTTCGGCAGGGTGACCACGAAGACCGGGTTCTCCTCGAGGTACTTCTTCTCGACGGGGAGCTTGAAGGTGCCGTCGGCCGCCGTGGTGACCTGCAGGCGGTTCTTCAGCTCACTCACCTCGACCCGCGCGTTGGGCACCGGTTTTTGGGTGTCGGCATCGGTCACCACGAAGGTGACTTCTTTGCCGGCGGTCTTGGCAGTGACGAAGTCGGCGTATCGCGGCCGGAGCGCGCAGCCGCTCATGAGCGACGCGATGGAGACGACGATGAGAGTCAGACGCATGCGGCGGGTGTTACGCCGCCGCACGCGGCAAAACCAGCTCTTACAGCTTGGCGCCGGGGGTCTTCACGAACGCGGCGTTGAACTCGCCGATGGCCTTGTTCAGCTCGGCGTCGGAGGGGGCCTTGTTGACCTCGGGCAGCTTGAGGTCGACGGCGAGGCGCTTCTCGATCTGCGGGAACTTGGCTGCGCAGAACTCGAGGAACTCCTTGGCCCAGCGGCTGATGTCGACCACGGGGATCTCGCGCAGCCAGCCGCGCTTGTTGGCGTCGTCCTTGTTCATCGCCGCGTAGATCTGCATGACCTGCTGCGAGACCGTCAGCGGCTCGTACTGGGGCTGCTTGAGCAGCTCGGTGAGGCGGGCGCCGCGGGCCAGAATGTCCTGGGTGGCCTTGTCGAGATCGCTGCCGAACTGCGCGAAGGCCGCCAGCTCGCGGTACTGCGCGAGGTCGAGCTTCATCGAGCCTGCGACCTGCTTCATCATCTTGACCTGCGCGGCCGAGCCGACGCGGGACACCGAGAGGCCGACGTTGATGGCCGGGCGGATGCCGGCGAAGAACAGGTCGGTCTCCAGGAAGATCTGGCCGTCGGTGATGCTGATCACGTTCGTCGGGATGTACGCCGACACGTCGCCGGCCTGCGTCTCGATGATGGGCAGCGCGGTGAGCGAACCGCCACCTTCCTGATCAGACAGCTTGGCCGCGCGCTCCAGCAAGCGGGAGTGGATGTAGAACACGTCGCCCGGGTACGCCTCGCGGCCCGGGGGCCGGCGCAGGAGCAGCGAGAGCTGGCGGTACGCCACGGCCTGCTTCGAGAGGTCGTCGTAGATGACCAGCGCGTGCTGCTTGTTGTCGCGGAAGTACTCGCCCATCGCGCAGCCGGTGTAGGGCGCGAAGAACTGCATGGGCGCGGGGTCGGCGGCGCTGGCCGCGACGATGATGGTGTACTCGAGCGCGCCGTACTTCTGGAGCTTGTCGACCACCTGGGCGACCGTCGACTGCTTCTGGCCGATGGCCACGTACACGCAGATGACGTTCTGGCCCTTCTGGTTGATGATCGCGTCGATCGCCACCGCGGTCTTGCCGGTCTGGCGGTCACCGATGATCAGCTCGCGCTGGCCACGGCCCACGGGCACGAGCGCGTCGAGCGCCTTGATGCCGGTCTGCATGGGCTCATGCACGCCCTTGCGCTTGACGATGCCGGGCGCCTTCAGCTCGATGCGGCGCATCTCGGTGGCCACGATGGGGCCCTTGCCGTCGATGGGGTTACCGAGCGCGTCGACCACGCGGCCGAGCAGCGCCGGGCCCGTCGGCACCTGGGCGATCTGGCCCGTGCGCTTGACGGTGTCGCCTTCACGAATGCCGCGGAAGTCGCCCATGATGGCGACGCCGACGTTGTCTTCCTCGAGGTTGAGCACGAGGCCCTTCACGCCGTTGTGGAACTCGACCAGCTCGCCCGACTGGGAGTTGTCGAGGCCGTACACACGAGCGATGCCGTCGCCGACCGCCAGGACCGTACCCGTCTCGGAGACGGTGACCTGCTTGCCGTAGTCCTTGATCTGCTCACGGAGGATTCGGCTCACTTCATCGGCGCGGATCTGCATCGGGGGTGTTCCTTTTGTACGAGCGGAAAGCGTGGAAAGTGCGCGGCGCGTACCACGGCATCTGGCAGCCCGCTACAACTTCCAAAGGCCAGAAAAACCTCAATTCATCATGGCGATGAGCGCGAAGCCCATCTGCGGCCAGGGCAGGTTCTCGCCACCCGCTTCGCCCCGAAGCTGCAGATTTCCCTGGGGTCCGTAGGTGGTCTGGGTCGGGCTGACCTCCCGCCCATCCAACGTGAAGGCCTTGTTGGGCCCGCGGAAGAGGGCCCGCTGGTCGTCGAACTCGAAGCGGTAGATGCGGTTCTGGAACTGGCCGGTGATCACCGTCTTGTTGCCGTCGGTGATCTCGCGCGTGAGCATCAGCTCGACGCCCGAGATGCGCTTGTCGGTCACCGTCACGTCGATGGGCCGCTCTGCCAGCGTGCCTGCCCAGCTGCCGTCGCTGCGTTTGGACAGGTTGCACTTGATGCTGCGCACCCGGTACGCGTCGAAGCTGGCCGTGCGGTTGTAGAGGAGCAGCTCGCCCGTGGGCTTGAACTCGGTGTTGAGCGCTTCGGGGACCACCGTGGGGAAGTTGCAGGAACTGAACGCCAGGGTCACGACGATGAGCGATGCACGCATGTGAAGCCTCCAGGTGACCGCGCTCTTAGTGCGCCCTCGCTCGGTCGTCATGCGCCATCGGGAGGCTTCACTGCAGCGCGCTGAGGGCCTCGAGCACGTCGGCGCGGGTGGCGTCGACCATCGGCGTCTGCTCCGAAGCCGAGAGCGAGACGTAGAGCGAACGCAGGGTCAGCTTCACGTTGCTCAGGTGCGCGTATTCGTCGCGGTTGAGCACCGGCGTGCTCCACAAGCGCTTCCAGGCAGGGCCCAGGGTACCGAGCCACGCGGTCATCACCGGCACGCGGGCATCCTTGCGCATGATCAACGAGCGCAAGACCGCGGCGAGGCGCTCCTCTTCACCCCACACGAACGAGGTGCCGTGAGAGAGCCGGTGCACGATGGCGTTGATGATCCGGTCCTGCTGCCCGCCAGTGAGGCGGTCATCGCGTGCGAGGAACTTGAGGAGATCAGCGGTGTGCGCAGTGGCGTGAATCCACCCCAGCTTCGCGTCATGCCCCCGCAGATCGGGCTCGAGCACCAGCTCGTCGGTCGCCGCTTCGACCAGCGCGTCGAACTGCGACTGGCTGAGCACCGGCTGCTTGAGCTCGGCGGCGGCGATGATGGACAGGCTCAAGGCCGAGAAGCTGCGACCGAGCACCGGCGACGCCAGGTTCTTGAGCCGCTCCTGCAGGCGAGAGGTGAGCTCGAGCAACGCCGGGGCAGGCACCGACTTCTGTTGGTAGACCCACGCCACCACCAGGCCGTAACCGACCTCGTCGCGCAGCACCGGATCTTCCGAATCGACCAGGGTCTCCGCGTCGCGCAGCACCGCTTCCTGCGACTCGCCCGCGGGCAACGCAAACTTCGCGTCGCGCAGTGAGAGCCAGAAGGCACGGCCGCGGGGCGGCTCGGTGACGCGAGACCCGTGTGCACAGCCCGTCAGCACCACCATCACGGCAAGCAGTCCACGAACCATGCAGCACCTTAAGCGCGAGCACGCCCGCGCGCGGCGCCGAGATCCGGGACCCACCGAGGGTCACTTGCCGCGTCGACTGCGCTCGCTGCGACGGTTGGTTCAGCCCTGACGGCGTTCGTTCTCGAGCACGAGGTACTCGAGCAGCGCCTTCTGCACGTGCAGGCGGTTCTCCGCTTCGTCCCACACCACCGACTGCGGGCCGTCGATGACGGAAGCCGTCACCTCTTCTTCCCGGTGCGCCGGCAGGCAGTGGAGGAACAGCGCGTGCGCCTTGGCGAGCTTCATGAGCCCCGGGTTGACCTGGTAGGCGCCCAGGTCGGCCAGGCGCTGCTTCGACTCGGCCTCCTGGCCCATCGAGGTCCACACGTCGGTGATCACCACGTCGGCGCCCTTCACGGCCTCTTTCGGATCAGCCAGCAGCTCGACGAAGCCCTTCGCCGGCTCGACCACGTCGTCGGCCGGGTGGTAGCCCCTGGGCGAAGCGAGCTTGAGCTGGTAGCCGAAGATGGGCGCGGCGCGCGTGAAGCTGCGGCCCATGTTGCTGGCGGTATCGCCCACGAACGCGAGGGTCTTGCCCTTGATGGAGCCGAGCTTCTCTTCGACCGTGAACAGGTCGGTGAGGATTTGCACCGGGTGACCACCGTCGGTCAGGCCGTTGATCACCGGCACTTCGCAGTGCTGCGCGAACTCCTCGATGCGGGCATCGGCGAAGGTGCGCATCATCACCACGTCGCAGTAGCGGCCGGTGACGCGGGCCGTGTCGGGGAGCGGCTCACCACGCGACATCTGCGAGTTGCCTGCCGAGAGATCGATGCACGAGCCGCCGAGCTGCAGCATCGCCGCCTCGAAGGACAACCGCGTTCGGGTCGACGCCTTCTCGAAGATCATCGTCAGCGTGCGGCCACCCATGGTGTTGACCTGGCGGCGCTCGCGGCGCGCGTGCTTGAGCACCGCGGCTCGTCGGAACAGCCCGAGGTGCTCGTCGAGGCTGAGGTCGGTGAACTTGAGGAAGTCGCGCTTCTTCGACGTCACGGTGGGGCTCCTTGGGTTTACGGCGAAGGGTCGTGATTGCCCGAGTTGTCCGTCAGCGGCAAGTTCAGAGCGGCGCGGCCTTCAGGGAGCTGAACAACTGGGCGAGCCGCGGTACCTGGGTGCTCTTCTCGCCCAGCGCCTTCGCTTGCGTCTCGAGCGTGCTCAACGTGGCCTCCACCGCGGCGGGGCCGGTGCTGCCCGCCGAGAGCTTGCGCGCGACGGCGCCCGCGGGCTCGAGCACCGACAACGTGGCGGCGTCGAGTGACGGGTCGATGGCCTGCGCCATCTCCACGCGGGCCTGGCGCAGGTTGAGGCCCTGCTCCTGGCAGCGGCGCACCAACGAGCCGACCACCTGGTACGCCTTGCGGAAGGGCATGCCCTTCTTCACCAGCGCTTCGGCGAGATCGGTCGCCTGGGTGAAGCCTTCATCGACGCCCACCCGGCACTTCTCGGGGTGAAAGGTGACGCGGGGAATCGCCAGCCGCAGCACCGAGAGCGAGCCGAGCAATTGCGGGCCGCACTCCAGCACCGACGCACGATCTTCCTGCAGGTCGCGGTTGTAGCCGCCGGGCAGACCTTTGACGGTGGTGAGCAGGCCCATCAGGTTGCCCACCGCCTTGCCGGACTTGCCGCGGATGAGCTCGAACACGTCGGGGTTCTTCTTCTGCGGCATCATCGAGCTGCCCATCGAGATGTCGCCGGAGAGAGAGGCGAAGCCGAACTCCTGCGTGGAGAAGTCGATGAGGTCGGTGGAGAGGCGGCTGGCGTGCACGAAGAAACGCGCCGTCGCGTAGAGAAGGTCGAGCGCGAAGTCGCGATCACCCACGGTGTCCATGCCGTTCAAGGTGACGCCTTCGAAGCCCAGCAGCTGGCGGCTGATCTCGCGGTCGATGGGCAAGGAGCTGCCCGAGATGGCGCCCACGCCGAGCGGGAGAAGCCGACACTGCTCGAGCACGAAGACCATCGCCTGCGCATCACGCAGGAACGCGGCACCATAGCTGGCGAACCAGTAGGCCAGCGAGATGGGCTGGGCGCGTTGGCGGTGTGTGTACGACGGAAGGATGACGTCTTTCTCCTGGCGCGCGCGGACCACCAGCTCGCCGATGAGCCCGGTGATCGACTCGAGCGCGAGCGCGGCGACTTCACGCACGTGCAGGCGCAGATCGGTGGCGACCTGATCGTTTCGTGAACGCGCGGAGTGCAGCAACGCAGCGGGCGCGCCGATGGTGCGGTTGAGCTCGACCTCGACCGCCATGTGCACGTCTTCTTCTTGCGGGAGGACGAGCGTGCCGGCGTTGGCCGACTCCCACAGCGCGATCAAGCCGCCCCGAATGGCGCGCGCATCGGCGAGGGGAATGACGCCGGTGCGACCGAGCATGGTCACGTGCGCGATCGAGCCCACCAGATCTTCACGCAGCAGCTGCTTGTCCAACGAGAGCGAGCTGGAGAAGGCCATCACTTCGGGCAACAGCCCCGGTCCACCAGCGGCTTCGGTCTTGGCGAGAGTCACACGGCACTTCCTTTTTTCCAGAGAGTCAGAAGATCTCGCTTCACGCGCAGGGGCTTCACGCCGCGCGCGGGCACGATGAAGATGGTGTCGTCGCCGGCCAGCGTGCCGAGCACGCCAGGCGGCCGGGATGAATCGATCGCTGCTGCCACGGCCTGCGCGCCACCGGGCAAGGTGCGCACCACCACCATCGCGTCGCCATCATCGACGGTGGTGACCAGGTGGTGCACCTGGCGCAACGCTTCGTCACCGCGGCCCACGGGCGCTTCGGCGAGTTCGTACACCGTGCCGCCATCGGGCAACGTCACCCGGCGGGCCATCAGCTTGGCGAGATCGCGCGAGAGGGTGGCCTGGTTCACCTCGATGCCTTCGCGCTCGAGCAGCTTGCCTAAGTCTTCCTGCGTACCCACCACGTGCGTGCGCAGGATGCGGCGAATCACCTCGCGCCTCGCCGTGTGCGTGCTCACGTCAGCCATGGGTCACCAACGAGCCGATGCCTTGATCGGTGAAGAACTCCGCGATGATCGAGTGCGGGGTGCGGGCGTCGATGACGTGCACGCGCTCCACGCCGCCTTCCAGGGCGGCGATGGCCCACTTCGCTTTGCGCGCGAGGTTCTTGTTGAAGATGCCCTTCTCGACCTTCTGCCGCAGCGTGGTGGTGTTGATCTGCCCGAGCAGCTCGTCGTTCTCCACGAAGCCGGGGCCACCGACGAGGAACACCAGCTTCGAGGCCTTCGCGGTGCGCGCGATCTCGCTGGCCACCTGATCAGGCTCGAGCGGCAGGGTGCTGCCGTCGTCGAGGAACCCCACCGGCGAGACCACCGGCACGTAGTTGCGCTGGAGGAACATCTCCAGCAGGTCGGAGTTGATGCTCACCACTTCGCCGGGCAACCCTTCGCCCATGCGCCGCCCCTTCATGAACGACGCGTCCATGCCGGACAGCCCGATCGCCTGCACGCCGGTGCGGTTGAGCAGCGTGACCAGCTCGGTGTTGGTCTGGCCGGAGACCATCATCTCCTTGCTGTGCGTATCGCCCTTCGAGGTGCCTTCGGGGCTCTCGCCATGCACCAGGATGGGCACCAGCCCCACCGCGCGCAGCAGCTGCACGTCTTCCACGATCGACGCGCGCAACGAGTCTTTGCCCATCGCCTGGCGGCCCAGCTTGATCACCACGCGCTTGTCGGCGAAGCGCGAGATGTACGTGAGCGCCTCCTTGACCAGGTTCACCTTGAACTTGGGCGAGTAGTTGGTGAGGCGATCGTCTTTCGCCACGCTGCCGTCGGCCGTGGGCACGAGCAGCGAGGTGTAGTCGGCGTTGATCTTCACGTAGTCGTACGAGAGGTCGCAGCCCCAGCCGACCGACGCCGCTTCGCCGCAGCGCAGATCGATCTCCACCAGCACTTCAGGCGAACGCATGCGCGCGCGCAGGTTGGGGTGACCCGAGGGCCCGTCGCCGGCCGTGGGCGTCAACGTGGTGAGATCGAGCGTGGGTTTGCGGTCGTAGACCACGATGCCCTGCACGGTGACCTTCGCGTCGCCCGGGTTCACGTCGTACTTCTGCGAGCCGCAGCGCGCGCCGACCGTGGCGAGTACCCGGCCCCAGTTGGGATCCGCTCCGAAGACGGCGGCCTTCACCAGCGTGCTGCCCGCCACGCTGCGCGCGAGATCGGTGGCGATGGGCAGCGTCGGCGCGTTGAGCACCCGCACCTCGAGCAGCTTGGTGGCGCCTTCGCCGTCTTTGGCGACCTCGCGGGCCAGCTCCACGCACAACGACTGGAGCTGTGTCGCGAAGAGTTCGTACTCCGCGTTCGCCTCGGTGATCTCCGGGTTGCCGAGCTGACCATTGGCGAGCGCGATCACCGCGTCGTTGGTGCTCATGTCGTTGTCGACGGTGAGGTTGTTGAAGCTGCCCTCCATCGAGCCGATCAACGCCTGGTGCAGCAGCGCGGGCGTGATGGCCACGTCGGTGCAGATGATGGCGATGGTCGACGCGAGCTGCGGGGCGATCATCCCGCTGCCCTTGCAGATGGCGGTGATGCGCCCTTCCTTGCGGCCGATGCGCACCGCGCGGCTGGCGATCTTGATGATGGTGTCGGTGGTGCAGATGGCCTCGGCCGCGGATTCAGGGGCCGCCTTCAGCTGCGCCTTCAAACGCGGCAAAGCCTCCACCATCTTCGCCTTGGGCAGGCGCTGGCCGATGACGCCGGTCGACGCCATCAAAACGGTCTCTGCGCCCACCTCGAGCACCTTGCCGGTGGCCGCGCACAGCTCGACCACGTCTTGCAGACCTTCCGCGCCGGTGAGCGCGTTGGCGTTGCCGGAGTTGATCAACACCGCGCGAACGCCGCTCATCGGCAGCCGTCGCACGCAGTCTTCCACCGGGGCGGCCTTCGCCTTGTTGATGGTCAACGCGCCCGCGGCCGAGCACGGCGACTCGCTCACGACCAGCGCGAGGTCTTTCTTGAACGGCTTGATGCCGGCATGCAGCCCGGCGAACAGGAACCCACGAGCGACTGGCATGTTGAGAGACCTCTAGCTGATCAACGCGGAAGTCTCCTCATGCCCGAGCATGAGGTTCATGTTCTGCACGGCCTGACTCGCGGCGCCCTTGAGCAGGTTGTCGATGGCGCTCACGCTGACCACGTGGCTCTCGTCGGTCGACGCGCCGATGAGACAGAACGGCGTCTTCGCCACGTCGGCGATGCGCACGGAGTCGGCAGAAGGAAGCAGCTGCACCATCGGCTCGTTGCCGAAGGCGGCGGTGAAGGCGTCATTCACCTGGGCCTGGCTCACGCCCGACTTCAGACGCGCCACCGCAGTGCTCAAGATGCCCCGCTTGATGGGCAGCAGGTGCGGGGTGAAGACCAGCTTCACGCCGCCCAGGGTCTGCTCGATCTCCGGCACGTGCTGGTGCTTGAGCGTCTTGTAGGCGCGGAAATCGGAGTCGATCTCCATGAAGCCGTATTCTTCGCTCGCCTTGCGGCCCGCGCCTGAAACGCCCGAGGCAGCGTTGATCACGATGGAGGTGGGATCGATGAGCCCGCTCTTCAGCAGCGGCGCCAGGGAGAGCGCGGCCGCGGTGGCGTAGCAGCCCGGGTTCGACACGAAGTTCACGCCGCGGATCTGCTCGCGGAACAGCTCGGGCATTCCGTAGACGGCTTCTTTCACCAGCGCCGGAGAGGAGTGCTCGAACTTGTAGAAGGCGGGATATTTCGTGAGGTCCTGCAGGCGGAAGGCGCCGGCGAGATCCACCACGCGCACGCCCTGGGCGCGCAGCTTCGGGGCGAGCTCCAGCGAGGTCTCCGCGGGCGTGGCCAGGAACACCACGTCGCAGCCCTTCGCCGAAGCGAGGCCCTGCTCGTTGCTCACGTAGACGAGCTCGGAAGGCAACGCGGTCTTCGAGGCGATGCGCTGCCCCACCCAGCGATCCGAAGTGACGAAGGCGAGCTTCACGTCGCGGTGCGCGAGGAGCAGCCGGGTCAGCTCGATGCCGGAGTAACCGGACGCTCCGATGATGCCTGCGGTGTGATGCATGGAGTGCGCATGTATATGCACCTTCTATGCACTCGCAATGATCATCGCGAAAAGATTTCAGTCGCCCGAGATGAGAAGCCTCGATTTACCTGCTCTACCACTGAGCTACGGGCGCGTAGGAATGCACCCGGCGGGACTCGAACCCGCGACCTGGTCCTTTGGAGGGATGTTTGCGTGTAGGGCCTCTCGGGCCGGGCGACTTGGGAATTCAAGACGGTGCAACACATCCTTCCTGACCGGCCTCTCCCCCGCGGGGGAGAGGGAGAACGTGATCGATGACAACATCGTGACGCGACGCGGAGTAACCATCGCGTATGGAAACGACCTTGAGCGCCCCGGTGAAGCCCCAGCTGCGCGGCGTGTTCCACCAGGTCTCGTTCTTCATCGCGCTGGCCGCCGGCGCTTGGCTGCTGACCCATGCAAGCGGCGCCATGTTCTGGGCCTGCGTGGTCTACCTGGTCTCGCTCTGCGGCCAGTTCGCGGTCAGCGCGCTCTACCACCGCCTCACCTGGGCCCCGAAGGCGCGCCAGTGGTGGAGACGGCTCGATCACTCGTTCATCATGATCCTCATCGCGGGCACCGGAACGCCGCTGGCCGTCGCCCTGCCGTCTGAAGCCACCCGCTCCTTCCTCATGCTGCTCTGGGGTGGCGCCGCGCTGGGCGTGCTGCGCGCGATGGTGTGGATCACCGCCCCCAAGCCGCTGGTCGCCGTGCTCGCCCTCGCGTTGGCCTGGTTCAGCTACCCCTTCATGCCCGCACTCAACTCGGTGATGGGCACCACCAGCGTGGTGTTCTTTCTGGGCGGCGGGGTCGTCTATTCCCTGGGCGCCGTGGCGTACGCGCTCAAGAAGCCCGACCCGTGGCCGGCGGTGTTCGGCTACCACGAGGTGTTCCACACCCTGGTGTGCCTGGGCGCGGCCTGCCACTTCGTCGCAGTGACCCGCGTCGTTCTGGGGATGACGGGCTGATGCTCTGCTAGAAGAGGCGCGCCTTGCGTACCTCGAACCTCGCCATCGTCTTCACCGACATCAAAGGTTTCACGGAGCGCACCAGCAAGCAGACGCTGGAGCAGAACGAGAAGCTGCTCAAGACGCACAACGACATGCTCGCGCCGCTCTTCAAGGGGCTGGGCGGCCGCATCGTCAAGACCATCGGCGATGCGTTCATGGTGACCTTCGAGTCGCCCACCTCCGCCGTGCTGGCCGGCGTCGCGGTGCAGGACGCGTTGTGGAAGTACAACCAGAGCGCCATCGCCGAAGAGCAACTGCACGTGCGCGTGGCGATCAACGTCGGCGAAGTGCGCCTCGAGGGCAACGACGTCTTCGGTGAGCCGGTGAACATCGCCGCCCGCGTGGAAGGCGTGGCTGAAGCCGACGAGGTCACGTTCACCGAGTCCGTCTATCTGTCGATGAACCGCGCCGAGCTGGCCTGCGAAGAGCTCGGCCGCTTCGAGCTCAAGGGCATCCCCGAGCAGATCCGCCTCTACAAGGTGACGCGCGGCACCGTCGCGGGCGAGCCGCCCTTTGCGAACAAGGGGCTGTCGCGGCTGGCCGAGGGCACGCGCTCCACGTCGGGTACGCACAAGGCGTTCGAGGCCGCCACCAAGGTGATGGAGTCGACCAGCGTCGCGGCGAGCAAGGCCTTCGAGAGCACCAGCCGGATGGTGGAGAGCTCGCTGGTCTCCGCGGAACGACAGGGCATGCCGCGCAAGCGCCTCGCCTTCTTGAGCGCAGGCGCGGTGGTGGTGCTCGCCCTGCTCTACCTCGTGTTCGGCAAGAGCCCGATCGAGCGGGCCATCGCTGACGCCGCCGGTGCGAAGAGCGAAGAGCGCAACAAGAAGGTCGACGTCGCGCGCAAGCTCATCGCCCAGGAGAAAGACGCGAAGGAGCGCAGCCTCTATTCAGGTCAGCTCGCGGAGAAGCTCGGAGAGAGCTCGGCTGCCGGTCACTACGCGTCGGCGGCGCGGGCGGGCGCGAAGGCGGCAGAAGGCCGGTTGATCGATCTGCTGGCGCACCCGAAGTGCGGCGTGCGCGCGGCGGCGGCAGATGCGCTGGCGGATCTGCAGGTGAAGCGGGCGCGCGGTGCCCTCGAGGATCTGGCCGAGGATGGTGGGCCGGATGACGGCGAGCAGGTGCTCTTGTTCGGGTGCAACTCGAAGCAGGCTGCCGCGACGGCATTGAGACGGCTGAAGGACTGACTGCCGTCTCCCCCTCGGCGAGAGGGCGCTCTTGCAACGCGGGTCAGCGGCCAGGCCCGAGCAGGAACTCGAGCGCCCCCGGCAGCCGTGAAGCCCACGCGCTCTCCGTGTGCGTCGCGCCGGGCTGCACCACGTGCTTGAGCGTGCTCCCCTCGACGTAGCCCAGGGTGCGGTACGCGGCCGCGAGCTCGCGCGTGTCGGTGACGCCGTCGTTCGAGTTCCCGCTGTCTCCACTGTCGACGTAGACGCGAATCGGCCGAGGCGTGGTGGTCTGCGAAACGGTGGTCAGCAGCACCCGGCTGTCCCACCACACGCTGGGTGACATCGCCCCGATGAGACCGAACGTGTCTGCTTTGCGCACGCCCGCGTGGCTGCTGATCAGCCCACCGAGCGAAGAGCCGATCAACACCGTGTCTTCGCGCGAAGGCTTCGTGCGCAGCTCGGCGTCGACGCGGGGCTTGAGCTCTTCGACCAGCATGCGCAAGTAGAGATCGCCGTTGCCCCCGCCGTACATCGGGTCGGAGGTCGGCGTGTACTCGGAGATGCGCGCGCCCCCCGCGTTCTCCGCGCCCACCACGATGGCTTCACGGAAGCGGCCGTCATTCGCAGCGGTGTCCATCGTCTGCGGCACGCCCCAGGTCACCCCACCGAACGCCGCGTTGGGATCGAACAGGTTCTGACCGTCGTGCATGTAGACGACCGGCATGCGGGCCGCGGTGTTCTCCAGATAGGTCGGCGGCAGGTAGACGTAGATGCCGCGGGTATTGCCCAACAGCGTCGAGGTGAAGGTGGGCCAGCGCCGAGTCCACTCGCCTGCGTCGCGGAAGAAACGTGGCGCCACTTCGTTCACCGCGCCGAGTCGGCCGATGTAGTTGGGGCCCTTCGACCAGGTGGCGTCGTCGAGCAGCGGCTTCCACTCGAGATCATCTTTGAGCGTGGTGACCGAGAGTGACCAGGTGGTGTCGTCGACCTTCACCATCGGCAGGCCGGTGTTCCAGGTGAAGGGCGGCTTCGAGCCACGGGCGAAGACGGCGCGGGTTCCTGCCGGGTACTTCACGCGCAGCACCGTGACGATGCCGGCGTCGGGCGTGCCGGCGTCGGTAGTGGTGAGGCCGGCGTCGGGAGCGCCTGCATCAGGGGTGACGCCTGCGTCGAGTTCGGGAGGCGCGCCACAAGCGAGCAGGAAGAGCGAGACGAAGAGAACCGAGGTGCGCATCGAGGTGGTGACTGGCACGCGGGTTCCCGAGCAGTCAATGCCCTCACCCCGACCCTCTCCCGAGGGGCCCGAGGGGAGAGGGAGACCAAGCTGATGCACCCCACTCCATCATCCTGATGGCACCGCTCCAGCAAGCGGCCGCATTGACTCACCCAGCCACTGGCGCGGAGCGTGCTCAACCGGAGCCATGGATTCACCACTCAAGAAGAGCCGCCCTGAGATTCGCAAGCGCCAGACGATCGTGGCCGGGCTGCTCGCGGTGCTCTTCATCGGCGCTGGGGTGTCCAAGATCGCCACGCTCGAGCTGCCTGCATCGCTGTTCCGCCAGTTCGGGCTGCCCCACTGGATGATGGTGGCCATCGGCGCTGCAGAGATCATCCTCGCGCTGATGTTGATCGCCCGCTCCACCCGCTCGCACGGCGCCCTGGGCCTTGCGCTGATGATGATCGGCGCGTCGCTCTCGCACGTGATGACCGGCGTGATGCTGCCCATGCTCTTCGCCAACGCGGTGCTCTGCTTCGCCGCGGGTTGGTTGATCATGGAGAACCGCCCCGCGGTGCTGCGGGCGACCACGCCCTCCCACTCACCCGGGGATCAACACCACCGAGCCTGACGTCTGCCGGCCCTCGAGGGCCCGGTGCGCCTCTTGCGCTTCGCTCAGCGGGAACGTGCGCGGCGCCTTCACGTGCACCGCGCCCGAACCAATCACCTCGAACAACGCCGCGGCGCACAGCTCCAACTCTTCGCGCGTGGCCACGTACGCATGCAGGGTCGGCCGGGTGAGGAACAACGAACGCATGCCTCCGAGCGAGATGATCTCCAGCGGCGGTGGCTTGCCGCTCGACTGACCGAACGACACCAACATGCCGC
Organism: Archangium sp.; assembly: GCA_030695565.1. Classification (GTDB taxonomy): domain Bacteria; phylum Myxococcota; class Myxococcia; order Myxococcales; family Myxococcaceae; genus Archangium_A. The sequence goes on along the minus strand of JAUYRZ010000128.1, from coordinate 30,999 downwards.
GTGGCACCAGCGCGTCGAGGGACTGCATCACCGTGTCCTTGCCCACCGAGTCGTAGACGACGTTCACGCCCCGCCCGCCGGTGAGCGCCTTCACCTTCTCCACCCACGGTCCGTCGGCCAGCGAGATGACGTGGTGACAGCTCGGCTTCGCCAACGGCACCTTCGAAGGCGTGCCCACCGCGCCGATCACCGTGGCGCCCAGCTGCCTCGCCCATTGTGTGGCGAGCAGCCCCACGCCTCCCGCTGCCGCATGAATGAGCACCGTGTCGCCCGCGCCCACGGGCCGGCAGCGACGCAGCAACATCTCGGCGGTCATGCCCTTGAGCATCACCGACGCCGCGAGGGTCTCCGAGATGCCTTCGGGCAGCACCACCAGCCGCTCGGCTTTCGCGTTGCGGACCTCGGCGTACGAGCCGGCCAGCCCGGCGTACGCCACCCGCTGCCCCACCTGCAACGAGGTGACGCCTTCTCCCAATGCCGTCACCACGCCCGCACCTTCCTGGCCGGGCGTGAAGGGGCGCGGCAGCGGGTAGAGCCCCGTGCGGTGATAGATGTCGATGAAGTTCACCCCGATGGCGGTGTGACGGAGCTGCACTTCGCCTTGCCCCGGCGGGGGCACCTCCACCGTCTCGAACTTCATCACCTCAGCTCCACCGACCTCATGCACGCGGATGGCTTTGGACATGCCGCATGTGTAACGCGCGCCGATGCAGTAGGTCATGGGTATGGCCGACTACGAATTGAGCGGCGCCTACGTCGACGCGGTGTTGCGGTCGTTGCGAAGCTCGCCTCACTTCTCCGCCATCAAGGAGAAGCTCGCGCCGCACGTGCTCGCCATGGTGAACAACCCCTGGTCAGAGACCTGGCACCCCGCTCTGCACCTGGAGGCCGTAGGCGAAGCCGCCATCGCCGCCATCGGAGCGCCGGCCTTCGAAGAGCTGGCCTACGGCGCGGTGAAGGATCGGTTCGGGCCCATCGTGTTGCCGATGCTCAAGAGCACGCTGGCTTCCAGCAATCGATCGCCCGCGGCCATCTTGAGCAAGCTGGAGTCGGTGGTGCAGGTCGCCATGAAGGGCATCACCGTGACCTGGAAGGCCGATGGACCCCAAGAAGGCCTGCTCCAGGTGAGCTACCCGCGCCCGGTCGCAGCTCACGTCGAGGGCTCGTGGCGCGGGGTGTTGCGCTACGTCTTCGAGGTCACGCAGGCGACGGGGCGCGTCGAACGCTCACGCCACTCGCCCGACGGAGCGGTGCTGCAGTACTTCGTCTCCTGGTGATCAACGGCCGCCGTGACGGCCCTTCTTGAAGCCCTTCATCTCGTGGTTGAGCCGCGCCAGCACCAGCGCCAGCTTCGCGCGCTTCTGCGGGGGGTAGCCTTGCGCGAGTGACGAGAAGAGCTCCTTGTCCATCGCGGCCATCTGCGCGCGGCCATCGAGCACCTTCTGCACGTTGGCGTCGACTTGAGGCAGCGCAGCAGCGTCGTTGTCGGCCGCGTCTTTGAGCGAACGCATCGCCTCGCCCATCGCCTGGCGCAGCGGGCGTCGCTTCTCTTCGATCACCCGCAGCTTCTCGGAGAGCTTGAGCGCTTCGGCTTCGTTGAGCTCGAGCGCTTCACTGATCGCCACCACGTACATCAGGCGGGCTTCGCGCTCGCGCGACTCCATGCGCTCTTCGCGATCTTCTCCACCCCACTTGCCTTGTCCAGGGCCTCCTTTTCCTCCCGGAGGGGGCGCGGCGAACGCAACGAGGGCACCACACAGCACCACCGGCAACATGAGCTTCGTCTTCATCACAGGTCTCCTTCGGTCGGCGATGGCCAACCCACTTCGAAGAACACTTCGTCATCGGAAAGGTTGGCTTCTTCGAAATCGAGCACGGGGATTTCCGGTGCGGTGACCATCACGGTGCGAACGAGGGGCTCGGAGATGACGGTGGCCGGTTTGATCAACGCCGAGGCAATCAACGCCCCCAGCCCCGCGGCCATCAGCAGGCTCGCGCCGCGGCGAAGACCCGCGCCCCGCGTCCGTTGGGCGCGCCAGAGCTGCTGCGTGCTGGGCGCAAGCCCATTGAGCACCATGCGCTCGGTCTGCGTGAGCGGGGGCAACGCCGCCAGCCCCAGCAGCTTCGAGGTCTCCTGACAGGAGACGCAGCCTGCCAGGTGCACGCGCGCTTCGACCGAAGGCTCGTTTCCCGACAGCTCCAGCTCGACGTCTTCACAGTTCATGGCGCGCCTCCTGGCGTCGACAACTTCGCGACCTCTTCTTTGAGGCGCTTCACGGCGTGATGAAAATGGGCCTTCGCGTTGCCTTCGGTGATGCCCAGCGTGCTGGCCACTTCAGCGAAGGGCAGGCCTGCGTCGATGCGCAGCGTGAACACTTCGCGTTGACGCGAAGGCAGCTCGAGCACCGCGCGGCGGGTGAGCGCGGCCTGTTCAGCCTGCTCGAGCGCCTCTTGCGGCACAGGCAGGGAAGGCCGTTCGGCGTCGACTGCGGCCACCGAGGTCATCACCCAGCGGCTCGAGTCACGCACGTGGTTCTTGCCGAGGTTGACCGCGATTCGCAGCACCCAGGCTTTGAACGGCACCGGCTCTTCATCGGCGGCGAGCTTCGGCATCGCCCGTTCGGCCGCTTCGAAGGCCTGGAGAAAGGCGCGCTGGGTGAGATCGCGCGCCTCGTCAGCCGATCGGGCATAGCGGCGCACCACCCGGAACACGGTCTCCTGATGGCGTTTGATGAGCAGCCCGAAAGCGGCCGAATCGCCCGCAGAAAATGCACGCACCAGCTCGCTCTCGGTCGGTTCTCCTGAAGAACCACCGGCAATGACTCGCAGCTGTGGCGCCGGAGGGCTCACGTCATTCGAGAGGACACCCCACCCGGAAAAAGGTCAAAGCGCGAGTAGCGAGGCCTCGACGAATGGGCCTAGTTTCCGGGTCGGGGGCCACATGAATCCGAAACCACCACCGAGCAAACCCGATCACTCCCTGCCGCCGCCGCCCACCCGCCTCGAGTCACGCAGCGGGTTGACCACGATGTTCGCTTCGCGCGGGCCGGTCAGCACGGTGCACTTCTTGGTGCATGGCGAGATGGCCGAGCTGCGACGGGTGGCCCAGGCCCGCGGCTGGATGGAGCGCGGCTTCACGGCGCTGACCGTGCCGTGGCTCGAGCTGCACTGGACCTCGGATGGCTGGAAGACCCTGCACGTGGTGTCGAGCAATGACGTGCCCTGCCCGGTGGTGAATGGCACGTTTCATCTGGCCGGCTGCGCCCCGGGCACCGAGGTGGAGTTCGCCGTTCACGTGGGCATCGCCTGTCACGCTCCGGGAGACACGGCCTTCGCGCGCGATGTGGCGGAGCTGTGGCTCAACAACGGCGGCAAGAACTTCGTACAGACCACGCGCTAACCCTGTCTCCCTTTCCCTTCGGGAGAGGGTCGGGGTGAGGGCCTCGAGTCAGTTGGGCCGGCCCAGCGCCTTCATCACCTTCGCCACGTAGAGCTCGGTCTCACCGTTCTGCGGAATGCGGCCGTTCACCGCGCCGGGGCCCGCGTTGTAGGCCGCCACAGCCAGATCCACGCGGCCGTTCCGCTTGAGCATCTGTGAGAGGTACCGCGCACCGGCATCGATCGCCTGCTCAGGATCGAAGGGATCGTCGACGTCGAGCATCGCCGCGGTGCCCGGCATCAGCTGCGCAGGCCCCATCGCACCGGCAAACGAGATGCGGTGCGGCCGGCTCCCCGACTCCACCGCGACGATGGCCGTCATCAACCCGCGCGGCAGGGCGTATTTCTTCTCTGCCTTCGCTGCGAGCGGGCCGAGGTCATCGTGGCCGGTGAAGAAGCAGAGGGGCCGGTGCTTCGCGTAGGCCCCCAGCGCGTGCCACTTCTCCTTGAGGAAGAAGGGAGAGAGCGGAAACACGGCCGAGCTGCCGAAGAACGCGACCGAGGTGTTGAGCAACGCCAGCGGCGCGCACACCAGGATCACCAGCTGCTGCCAGAAGCGAAGCTTCCCGAACAGCCGGAGAAAAAACTTCAGCACGCGCCACACGGTAGCCCGTGGAACGAACGGCGACAGCTTGCGATCTCTCCCCTGTTTCTTCAGTTGCTGCCGACCGCGAAGGGCGCCGTCAACACGGTCTCGCCCGCCCCGTTCGCCAGGCGAATGGTCGTCTCATATCGCCACATTCCCGCGGCGATGGAGGGGGAGAGGGTCTTGCGCGCGTCGACCCGGGCGCCCGGCTCCAGGGTTTGCGGCTCGAGCACACAGCTCTCCCCGTCGGCGGGCCCTGCCGTCTTGCCGTCTTCGGAGACCACCCGGCTCAAGCAGAGGTTGATGCCGAGGTTGAGGGCGCTGGTGTTGACCAGGGTCAGGCCGACCCGGCCACCGGGTCGATAGCTGAGCTGATCCGTGGCGAAAGCGACCCGCTCCAGCCCGCCGCCGCATCCACTGACGATCATTGCCAAGACGACGAAATGCAGCCGCATGGGTGCTGATGTAGGCCACCCCGGCCTGCCCGTTCCACAAAACTCCAACTTTCCGTGTCCGTCGGAGCGGCGGGGCCCGTACCATCTGACTGTGCAGCCGATTCTCGGTATCGACTTCGGCACCACCAATACTTCCGCTGCGTGGTTCGACGAGCAGGGGAAGTTGAGGGTGGCGCCTGTCACAGAAAAGTCAGCGGTGCTGCCCTCGGTGGCGTGGTTTCCATCGGCCGACTTGAGCAAGTGCCTGGTGGGCCAGGCGGCCAAGACGCAGCTCATCGATGATCAGAAGCACACCGTCTTCGGGGCCAAGCGCTTCCTGGGGCGGCGCTTCAACTCAGAGTACGTCTCGAAACACCGCGAACGTTTCGCCTTCGATTTGGTGGAAGGCGAAGACGGCTACACCTCGGTGTTGATCTACGGCCAGACCATCCCCCTGGTGGAGGTGGCCGGCGTGGTGGTGCGCGACATCGTGATGCGCGCTGCCCGGGCGGCGGGGCACGCCTTCACCCACTGCGTGATGACGGTGCCGGCGCATGCCTCGGTTCGGCAGCGCGAAGCCGTGCGGCGCGCGGCAGAGTCTGCGGGCCTCACGGTCGCGGCGATGGTGAACGAGCCGACCGCGGCGGCGCTCTTCTACGCAAACCTGCGCAGCCCGAAGCAGACGGTGCTCATCTTCGATCTCGGCGGCGGCACCTTCGACGCCACGGTGATGCGGGTGGAGAACCGGGTGGTGAAGGTGCTCGCGACCGGCGGCGACGCGTTCCTCGGCGGCGGCAACTTCGATGAGCTGCTGGCAGAGACCTTCGCGCAGCAGATCGAAGACAAGCAGGGCGTCTCGGTGCGCGCCAACCGCACGGTGATGCAGCGCCTCGGGCTCGCGGCGGAGTTCGCCAAGATTCAGCTCTCCCGCGTGGAGTCACTCGACGTGCGCGTGCCGGTCGTCGCGCAACGCGAGAGCGGCGGTTTCATCGACTTCCAGCACAAGCTGACCCGTGAAGAGATGGAAGGCATCGTCAGCCCGCTGGTCGAGCGTTGCGTGGGTGCCTGCGACGACGTGCTGGTGCGCGCGGGGCTCAAGGCGAGCGACATCGACGAGTTGGTGCTGGTCGGCGGGCAGACGCGCATGCCGATGATCCGCAAGCGCCTCGCTCACTTTTCCCGGCTCTCCAGCGAGAAGGATCTCAACCCCGAGCTCGGTGTGGCCGTGGGCGCGGCGATCCTCGGGCGCAATTTGCGCCGCACCAAGAGCTCTGGCTTGAACGACGTGGTGGCGATGCCCATGAGCGTGATGCTGGTGGGCGGCCGCACGGTGGAGATCATTCCGGGCAACACGCCGGTGCCGTGCACGAAGTCGATCCCGCTCGAGGGGTTGCCGCCGTGGAGCGCGCCGGTGCCGTTGGTGCTCTTCGAGTCGCTCGATCAGACCTCGGTGGATCGCGAGATCATCGGCACGGTGCACATCTCAGAAGAGTGGCGCACGAGGAAAGACGTGGTGCCTTCGCTCGAGTTGACCGTCGGGCAGGACTTCGCGTTGACCGCGCGCCTGGTGGCTCCGGGCGGCATGCAGACGCAGCTGCAGATCGTCGATCAACGCCGCTAATTTTTCTCCCTCTCCTTGCGAAGCGGGGAGAGGGTCGGGGTGAGGGGCCTTCGGGGCAACCCTATCGGCGCTCGCGCTCGGGGCGCACCAAGCCACCCAGCGGCGAGAGCACGACGGACTCGATGGCTTCGGTGAAGGCCTGCGCTGCCGCTTCCACGTCGGCCAATTCGCCCGTGAGGTAACCGCCGCCGTAGTTGGTCTCGGTGGGCGGGCCGAAGAACTTCTGCAGCGTCACGTTCGAGATCTTCAACGCCGCATCGAGCCCCACCATCGCCTCGACCGGAGGAGCGATCAGGTACGCCAGCGGTGCTCCGACGCGCACGTTCGCCAGCGGCGCGAGATAGCGGCCCGTCTCCGCGATCACGTGAGGAAAGAAGGCGGGCCCCTTGGTGCCTTCGAAGGCGACGAAGTGGATGCTCGAGGTGAGCGCCTCCCTCAGCGCCCACAGACCTTCCGCCACCTCGGAAGGGTTCGGCCCGGCGATCACACCCATGATCTCGCCCGAGAGCGGACCCGACGCGTGCGCGCTGCCCGCGTAGAACGACTTCGCGTACACCACGTCGACCTCGGCGTACTTGGTCGCGTGATCGAGCGCCGCATACAGCGAGTCGTCTTGATCACAGGTGATGAGCCCCGCCGAGACGTGACGGGTGGGATCGAGGCCGAGACTCTTCGCGAGCTGCGGCTCGACCTGCTCGAGCTGCCGCACCGACAGCAGCCGGGGCCGCTGGGGGATCAACGCGCGCATGTCAGTGGTTCACCACGTGAGGCCGGAACGCAGGATCGCCGCCCGACAATTTCACGCCACCACCACCTGCCGCGAACGAGGCCTTCATCAACTCGGCCGCCTTCTGCGCCGCGCGCTCCGGGGGGAAACCGACCGTGCGCACGTTCGAGATGCAGTCTTTCTCGGCGTTGTCTTGCGCCAGCTTCGGGCCGAACGCCGTGTAGATGGACAACGAGTCGCCCGTGCCCAGACCCGGCCGCTCACCCACCACGATCACCGTGCTCTTCGCCTGGGTCAGCACGCCGATCTCGTCTTGCACCGCGATGCGCGCGAACTTCACGAAGAGCGGCTTGCCCACCCGGAAGCCCTTCGCCGCGAAAGCGGTCTGCAGGGCCTTGATCAACGCGGGCCCATTCACTTGAAGCGCGAGGGCCGACAGCCCGTCACCGGCGATCAACTGAACGTCGACCCCCTTGTCCGCCTCCTTCTCGCAACGGGCGCGGCTCGCCTCGTCGAGGCGGCGGCCCTGCTCCGGGTGCAGGAGGAACTCGGCGTGGTCTTTGGCCTTCGTGCGCAGCGGAAGCCAACCCTGCTGCTGGGCCCAGGCTTCTTCGACTTCAGACTCCACCGCGTCGAGCGCGATGGCGTGGTCGGCGCGCAGGCCGAGGTAGGAGTGCGTGAGGTACCGGGTGCCGGTGCGGCCGGTGATGATGCGCGCGGGCGTCGTGGTGACCAGGTGCGCGAGCACGGCTTCGTTGCGGGCAGGCAGCAGCGGGCGGTGTTCGGGGCCCCGGCCGTACTCGGGTTCGGGCTCAGGGGCTGCGGCTGCGGCGGGCGGTGCAGACTCGACCTCTTTCACCACGTCGGTGACGATCGCCTTCACCAGCTCGCGAAGTTCTGCCTCGGTCACAGGGTGGTTCTGCTCGGATGACGGGGGCGGGTCAAGCCCTCACCCCGACCCTCTCCCGAAGGGAGAGGGAGACCATCAGCGGAAGGATTGCTCGAAGACGGAGGCATCGCCCGCTCGCTCGGTCAGCTTCCCGTTGCGCCACAGGCCCATCTTCTCCAGCCACGTCTCGAACTCCGGCGCGGGCCGTGAGTGGAAGAGCTCCCGGAGCGCCGCGTTGTTGTGGAACGAGGTCGTTTGATAGTTGAGCATCACGTCGTCGCCCATCGGGATGCCCATCAGGTAGTTCACGCCCGCGAGCGTGAGCAGCATCTCGAGGTTCTCCTGATCGTTCTGATCCGCGATCGCGTGATTCGTGTAGCAGGCGTCGCAGCCCATCGAGATGCCGCTGAGCTTGCCCATGAAGTGATCTTCGAGGCCGGCGCGGGTGATCTCCTTCGCGTCGCGCAGGTACTCCGGCCCGATGAAGCCGACCACGGAGTTCACCAGGAACGGCTTGTACCTCCGCGCGAGGCCGTAGGCGCGGGCCTCCATGGTCACCTGATCCGTGTCGTGGTGCGCGTTGGCCGAGAGCGCCGTGCCCTGCCCCGTCTCGAAGTACATGACGTTGGGCCCCTGCGCGGTGCCCTCCCGTCGCGCGAGATCAAAGGCCTCGTCGAGCACGCTGACCGACACGCCGAAGTTCTGATTCGCGGCCTGGCTGCCGGCGATCGACTGGAACATCAGATCGAGCGGAGCCCCCCGCCGCACCGCCGCCATCTGAATGGTGATGTGCGAGAGCACGCAGTTCTGGGTGGGCACCCGGTACTTGCGCATCAGGTCTTTGACCGCGGTGAGGATGTCGACGGTGCCCTGAATGTCGCCGGTCGAAGGGTTGACGCCGATCACCGCGTCGCCGTTGCCGTAGCTCAGGCCGTCTTTCACCGCCGCGAGCACGCCTTCGACTTCATCGGTCGGGTGGTTCGGCTGCAGCCGGCTCGAGATCCGCCCGGCGAGCCCGATGGTGTTGTTGCACCGCACGACGACCCGGGGCTTTCGCCCGGCCGTCACGAGATCCATGTTCGACATCAGCTTCGCGACCGCGGCCACCATCTCGGGCGTGAGACCCGGCGAGACGGCGAGGATGTCTTCCCCCGTGGTGCGATCGTCGAGCAGCCACTCGCGCAAGCGAGAGACCGTCCACCCCTTGAGCCGGTTGTAGACGAGCTGATCGAGATCATCGACCACCACCCGGGTGACCTCGTCAGCCTCGTAGGGAACGGAGGGCGCGTTGTAGAGCTGCTCCAGCGTGATGTCGGCCAGCACCTGTTTGGCGGCGGCCATCTCGCGCATCGAACGCGCCGCGAGCCCGGCCTGGCGATCGCCCGAGCGCAGCTCATTGGCGCGCGCGAGCACGTCTTTCAACGTGGGGAAGGTGAAGTGCTCGCCATGCACTTGGGTCGAGAAGGCCACGGGTCACTTTCTGCTGATCAACTCACGCAGGGTCAAGCAACCTCACCTGCGCCTCTTCTTCTTCTTCGCGCCCTTCTTCACCGGTTTCTTCACCGGCGCGGCCTTCTTCACCTCACCACCATCGGTCACGCCCGCATCCGAGACTGACACGCCTGCGTCGACGTCACCCGCATCGGGTTCTCCGCCGTCGAGCTCGTCCTCCTCTTCTTCTTCTTCCTCTTCGTCGCCGCCATCGAGATCGGCAATGAGCGCGACCAGCTCGTCCCCTGCATCCAGGGTTTCTTCCAGGCCGGCATCGACCTCGAGGACCGTCTCATCCATCGGCAGCGGCTCTTCTGACTGCCGCTTGAGCTTGAGCACCACCGCCACCGCGATGCCGACCACCAGCACCAGCAGCACCACCATCACCACCCGCAGCCCTGCCCCCGAAGAGCCATCCGGCGGCGGAGCGGGCTCGAGCGTCTGCGAGGTCTGCGCCGTCATGCGCGAGTCGGGCCGCGGACGCACCGCCGTCGGCTCGTTCAAGATGTCTTCGTGATCGGCATCCACCGAAACCGAGGGGCTGCCGGCAGGCGGGGTGGTCAGCCGCTCCTGCCCCTTGGCGCGATAGCGCTCTGCTTCGGTGGTGTTGCGCGGGCCCGGCTGCGGACCTGGCCGGGGTCCCGTCGCGGCGACGTCGTCTTCCAAGCGCGAAGGCCGGTTCGCGCGCGGATTGGTGTCATCGGTCGGAGCGATGCGCGGGTTGGTGTCTTCAGGCAACGAAGTCGCCGCGGTCTTCGCTGCTTCCACCTCAGACACTGCGGGGCGTGACGAGCTCGCGCGCGGGCGGGCCGCCTCCACGTCACTGCGGGAGAGCGCCCGGGGGCCACCGGCGCGGGTGACGGCGTGTTCATTCTCTGCGCCGAGCGGCCGGGGCGAACTCGCTCGGGGCCGCGGCGCGCTCGACTCATCGGTGTCCGACGGGAGCGACGGGGCGGCGGCGCGTGGGTTGGTGTCGGCCTCGGCCTCGCGCACCGGGAGGCTCACACCGGGGTTGGTCTCGGGCTCCACCCGGGCGACGGGCACCGCGGGAGAAGAAGGCCGCGGGCCACCCAAAGGCGCCTGCGCCATCTCGGTCGCGGGACCGAGATGCTCACCCGAGTCCCACGGGAGCATCGAGCGCGACGTACCGCCTGCGTCGGGCATCGGAATGCGCACGTCGGTGCGCTCCGAAGGATCATCACCCAACGCGATGCGCGGCAGCGTGGGCTCGGAGAGCGGCTCGGGGCGAGGCCCACCGATGCCGGGCTGCGTACCCATCGGAATCGGCGCCATCGGAGCAGAGGGCGCCGGCAACACCGCCTCGAGGCTCGGCTGCTCTTCGATGAGCCCACCCAACGAGTGCAACAGCTTGATGCGATCCTTGAAGAGCGAGCTCACCACTTCGGCCAACTGCTGCGGCGTGTAGACCGCTTCACCCAGCACGGCCTCCAGCTCGTCGGCGAAGGTGGCCGCGTCGGCCTGCCGCAAATCGGGCTGCGCCGACAAGGCGCGCATCACCACGTCATCGATCGCCGGCGTCGCTTCGCCGTGTGAGTTGGAAGGCAGCGCGAGCGTGACCTGCGGGCTCGCGTAGTCGCCGGCAAAACCGGTCAGCACGGTGTGCAGCACACCACCCAGCGCGAACACGTCTGCGGCGAAGTTCACCCGGCCGATGGGGCGGAAACGGGAGAGCCGCGGCGCTCCGAAGTCGAGCACCGAGACCTTGCCGTCGAAGCCGATCTGCATCGCCCCGTCTTGAATGCCGCCGTGTGCACGCGCGGGGTCGATGGCGGCGAGCGCCCGGGCCGTGTCGACCAGCACGCGCCCGGCGAGACCCATGGGCGCAGGCTTACCGCCGGCCTCCAGCGCCTTGACCACGTCGCGCAGGGTGACCCCGGGAACCCACGGGAACAGGGCGTGGCGCTTGCCTTGAAGCTCTCCCACTTCCTGCAGCGTCACCATGTTCGCAGAGGGCTGCGGCCAGGAGCAGTCGGTGCCGTCTTTGATCTCCCGCAAGACGACGAGGCGAACGCCATGCTTCGCCAGCCGGGTATGCGAAGGCGCCCCCGGGGGGAGCGGCGTGACGAGCTCGAGAGCCACGAAGGCGCGGAGTGTATGCCTGCGCGAACAGGAAGGGAGCTTCGAGTTCGAGCGTCCCCCTCGCTCTGCGAAGCGCGGCAAGGGTTGGGGTGAGAGGCCGACCATCGCGGCAACTGCCGCTTGCGCGGCTCCTCGCTCCGGCGGAAAAACAAGTTCGCGGCCTGACAAAAGTCCCTTCGCACTTCAAACTCTGGCGGTGCGAATCGCTCGTCGCGCGGAGTGGTCGTGTGGCTCTGCCACGCGTTGAACGGCAGCACCGCGTCGATGACAGCTGCGTTCTTCTCACCGCTTCCGTGCGTGTGCGCCTCAGGACACACCGCGGCACATCGCCTTTCGGCGCGACACGGGTGGCCGCCTCAAGCCCCTGAATTGACCGCGGCGGTGAGGCGCGCTGCGCACACGGGCCGACAGGCGATCACAAACCGAACAGACTGTAAGCCATCGGAACTATTGAGATATTTCACGGAACCTGCGACACCGCGCTCCGTTCGAAGGTCCCCACCACACGGCTCGATCGGTCCCTCCGCGTGCGTCCCTCGCGGGCGCTGACCGAGCTCTCCACACCGAGGTTTCCCCTGTCCTTGAAGACTCCCCAGCTCTGCCTCCTTGCCTTTGCTCTCGCCACCTCCGCCTGTGGTGGTGAAGCCGAACCCGTCACGACGACCACGCCGGCGCAGCTCGAGCAGGTGGCCCCGGCCCCTCAAAACGACGAGACCGCCACGCTGCCCACGCTCGACCCCGCGGCGCCAATCGTGCCCGCCGCGCCGGTGAACGACGAGGTTCCTCCGGTGGAGCAGCCGCCCGCAGAGAACCCTGCGGAGGAGCCGCCTGCCGAAGAGCCGCCCGTCACCGCGCCTCCTGCGACGGAGCCGCCCAGCACGACGCCTCCTCCCGCGGAGCCGACCCCGGCCACGCCTCCTCCCACAGAGCCGCCTCCCGTGACGCCTCCTGTCACGGAGCCGACTCCGGCCACGCCCGCACCGGTGGATCCGAACGCCGGGTGGACTGCCATTCCCCGAGGCACCAGGCGCTCCACGTTCCCCCAGGGCCAGACCGGCCCGGGCATCACGGGCTCAGCCTTCACCATCAACATCCCCGCGGCGCGCGTCTACCGCATCAAGTACGAGGTGCTGCCCGAGGGTAACTTCGACTTCCGCGCCGGCGGCAAGCTGCCCGGCTTCGGTGGTGGCGGCACGCCCGCGGGCGGCAGCCAGGCGACTGACGGCTACAGCGGCAGGCTGATGTGGGGCCACGGCGGCCGGCTCAGCTTCTACTTCTACCGAGTGACCGGTGGCGTCGGCAGCATCGACACCGGCGGCTACGGCACTCACTGGATGTGGGCGGCCGACGCGAAGCTCAAGCCGGGCCAGTGGAACACCATCGAGATCGCCGTCGACATGAACACCGGTGAGACCGTCGGCTACCTCAACGGCGTCGAGAAGGGCCGGCAGACGCTGAGCTACCTGTGGAACACCACCGACAAGATCGTCTTCTCGGCGTTCTTCGGGGGGCAAGGCGCGTCGTACGAGCCCTCCAAGAACGAGGCGATGAGCTTCCGCAACATGTTCATCAAGGCCGGCAACTAAACCCAGCTGCGGGCGCAATCACCCCGAGCCGCTCGCCCTGACGAAAGGGGCGGGCGGCTTGTCCGTGGCTGCGTCCGTGTCATACGCTCCGTATGACATGCCGACTCGCATCAACGCACGCATCGATGACGACTTGAGCCGCCAGCTCGAGGAGCTGCGCCGCCGCAGCGGCCAGACGGTCACCGAGATCATCGAGGCCGCGCTCCGCGCCTGGACGAAAGAGCAGCTCGGCAAGAAGCACTCTGCAGCGCAGGTCTTCGCCTCCACCGGGTTCATCGGCTCGGGCGAAGGGCCCCGTGACCTCGCGCGGAACTCCAAGAAGTACCTCGCGGAGTCCTTGAAGAGGAAGGCGTGATCATCGCCGACACCGGGTTCTTCTTGGCGCTGGCCAATCGCGCCGACCGTGACAACGAGGCGGCGGTCAGTGCCCTGGGCAAGTTGCGGGAAGGTCTGGTGACGACCTGGCCGGTGGTCACCGAGACGGCGCATCTCCTCGCCAACAGGCTGGGCACCCACGCGCTGCTCACCTGGGTGGCCAGTGCTCGCGGCGGCGCGTTCGAGATCTTCGAGCTGACGTCCGCGCACTGGCTCAGGCTCGAGGCGCTGATGAGGCACTACGCCGAGCTCCCCATGGACCTGGCGGATGCGTCCCTGGTCCTGCTGGCAGAGGAGCAGAACGACGGGCGCATTCTCTCCACCGACCGGCGCGACTTCCGGACGTACCGCTGGAAGAAGCGCAAGCCGTTCAAGAACCTGCTCGACCTCGACGGCTGAAGGCGCGTGTCGAACCTCACCCAGTTCCTGCAGCGTCACCATCTTCGGGGAGTTCGAGGGCGCGCAGTGCATGCCTGAGCGGCGAGGATGGGAGGTTCCAGTTCGTGGCCGGGCTGCTAGACGTGCCCTCCATGAACCCACAGATCTTTCGCGAATACGACGTGCGTGGCCTGGTGGACAAAGACCTGACGGACGCCGTGGTGGAGAACCTCGGCAAGGGCCTGGGCACCATGGTCAAACGGGCAGGCGGTACCACCGTGGTGGTCGGCCGCGATGCGCGCCTCTCTGGCCAGCGTTTCCGCGACGCCTTCATCAAGGGCGCCACCTCCACCGGCATGCACGTCATCGACGTGGGCATCGTGCCGACCCCCATCGTCTACTTCGCGGCCAACACCCTGCCCGTCGAAGGCCTGGCGATGATCACCGGCAGCCACAACCCGCCCGAGTACAACGGCTTCAAGATGGGCGTCGGCAAGACGACCTTCTACGGCGAGACCATTCAGGAGCTGCGCAAGCTCATCGAAGCAGGCGACTTCGACAAGGGCAGCCCCGGCACCGTCTCGCACTTCGACGCGATCACCCCGTACCTCCACTTCGTGCTCTCCACCGTCAAGCGCGGGCCGAAGAAGATGAAGGTGGTGGTCGACGCGGGCAACGGCGTGGGCGGCATCGTCGCGGTGCCCCTGCTGGAGAAGCTCGGCTACGACGTGGTGCCGCTCTACTGCGAGCCCGACGGCACCTTCCCCAACCACCACGCGGATCCCACCGTCGCGAAGAACCTCGAGCTGTGCATCGCGAAGGTCAAAGAGACGAAGGCTGATCTCGGCGTGGCCTTCGACGGCGACGCAGATCGCATCGGCGTGGTCACCGGAGAAGGCGAGATTCTGTGGGGCGACAAGCTGATGATCCTGCTCTCGCGCGCGGTGCTCAAGGCCGTGCCGGGCGCTGCGATCGTGGGCGAGGTGAAGTGCAGCTTCACCATGTACGACGACATCAAGCAGCACGGCGGCAAGCCCATCATGTGGAAGGCGGGCCACTCGCTCATCAAGGCGAAGATGAAGGAGACCCACGCAGCGCTCGCCGGCGAGATGAGCGGCCACATCTTCTACAAGGAGCGTTTCTTCGGCTTCGACGACGCGCCGTACACGGCCGCGCGCCTGCTGGAGATCCTCTCGCACGAGACGAAGTCTCTCACCGAGCTGCTCAGCGACGTGCCCGTCACGTACTCGAGCCCCGAGCTGCGCTTCGACACGGTCGAGGAGAAGAAGTTCGCGCTGGTGCAGCTCTGCACGGAGAAGCTGAGGGCGAAGGGCCTGGAGCTGATCACCGTCGATGGTGTGCGCGCCACGTGGCCCGATGGCTGGGGTCTCATCCGCGCGTCGAACACCACGCCGATCCTGGTGGTGCGCTACGAGGCGAAGACGAAGGCGCGCCTGGCGGAGATCCAGCAGCTCATCGACGGCACCATCCACGAGGCCAAGCAGGAGATCGGCGGCTGATGCTCTCCCTGGGGGTAGACCTGGGCGGTACGACGGCTCGTGTCGCGGTGGTCGAACGCAGCACGGGCCGCATCGTCGCCTCTGAAAAGCAGACGTGGACCGACCGCAGCGTGGAGGCGGTGGTGAGCGGCACGGCCGCGTTGCTCAACCGGCTCGCGGCCGCGCACCCCGAAGCGACGGGGTCGGTGGGCGTGGGGTTCGCGGGCATGTTGCGCGGGCCGGTGGTGGCGAACGCTCCGAACCTGGGCTGGCGTGAGGTCGACTTCGGTACGCCGCTCTCGGCAGCGGTGGGCAGGCCGGTGCGGCTGGTGAACGATCTCTCCGCGGCGGCGTGGGGTGAATACGCGGCCGGTGCGGCGAAGGGCACCAGCGATGCGTTGACCGTGTTCGTGGGCACCGGCGTGGGCAGCGCGATCATCGCGGGTGGGTCGTTGTTGTCCGGCGTCAGCCAGGTCTCGGGCGAGTTCGGTCACGTGAAGCTGATGGTCGACGGCGGGCGCCTGTGTGGCTGCGGGCAACAGGGCTGCCTCGAGGCGTACATGGGCGGCATGAAGCTCGGCGAGTGGATGAAGGAAGAAGGCCTGAGCGGCACCGCGGCGGATCTCGAGCCGCTGGCTGCAGCGGGTGATGCCACCGCCAGGCGCCTGTACGACTTCGCGGTCGGTCACCTCGCGTTGGCGATCGCCAATCAGGTGACGGTGCTCAACCCGGGGGTGCTGGTGCTGGGGGGCGGCGTGCTCTCCCGATGCCCCGGCATGGTGCAGCGAATCAGGGAGACGGTGGCCCGCCGTTCGACCGTGGCTTCGGCCGCGGCGGTGAAGATCGTCATGGCCTCGCTGGGTGATGACTCCGGGCTCGTGGGCGCGGCGCTGTTGTCATGAGCCGTCAAGATGCCACCTCTGCTTCGTGCGGCACGTGGCCCCTCGGCTTCTCTCGGGGCGAACGGTGAATCATGACGCACGATGATCTCCTCCGCCGGCGCCCGGTGTGGGAGGCGATGAGCGACCTCTTCCTCGACACCGAGACGCGCTGGAGCGTGCCTCACGTGGCGCGCCGCTGCGCAGCGTCGGGCCACGACGACGAAGCGCTCGAGCGCATCTTCTGGGCCGAGGTCTTCCCCGAGGCGATTCACAACCTGCTCGACATCGCCGGCGAGTGGGCCCTGTTGAAGCTCGACGAACAGGCGCTGATCAATCGGGCGAACCACGGCAGCATTCCCTGGCTCACCCGGCGCGCGCACGGCGGCCTGGTGCAGGCCAGCTGGCTGGCCACCCGGCAGGTGACGGCGTGGCTGCGCGAGCTGAGCCCGGAGGAACGCGAGACCCGGGTGCGCGCGCTCGACCTGCTCGGTCGCCGCTACTTCGAAGATCCGGCGCGTGAGTCTCTGGTGGCCTCACCGATTCGCATGAAAGAAGTGATGGGCGTCGCGCGGGAAGAATGGGTTCGGTACGAGCCCGTCTGCCGCGCCATGCTGATGGGCGACGAGCGCGCAGACGCGTGCTCGGCGGCGGTGATGAAGTTGTTGTCGGTGTGAAGACCATGGAAGTCATCGGCCGGGGCGCAGACGTAGCGGGCTGGTTCAACACCCACGCCAAACGCGTCACCCAGGCGCGCGTCGACGCCTTCCACACCACGCTGCCCGAGGCGCGGGTCTTCGCGTGCTCCAGCTTCGACGAGGCCGAGCGTCACGCTGACGAGCTGGTGAGGTCACCCCCGCGCATCTTGTTCTGCGGCGGCGGCGACGGCACCGTGGTGGCGTTGCTCAACTCGTTGCGCAAGCGCGGCGCGAAGACGTTTCCCCTCATCGGGCTCTTCAAGCTCGGCACGGGCAACGGTTGGCCTTCAGCGGTCGGGGCGCACCGCTACGAGACCGAGCTGCGCCGGCTGCCCACGATGCCGCTCGCCGCGCCTTCGCGGCATTTCCAGCTGTGCGAAGTCGAAGGAAAGCTCTGTCAGTTCACCGGCGTCGGTTGGGATGCGACGTTGCTCAACGACTACAAACGCAACCTGGAGAACCGCCAACAGCAGATCCTCGCGGGCGGCCTGGCGGCACGGTTGAGCAAGGGCCTCGGCGGCTACCTCTATTCGTTGTTCCGCCTCACGGTGCCCGGTGAACTTCAACGGGCGCGCGAAGGAGGCACCCAGCTGCGGCTCGAGAATCTCGGCGAGCCCGCGCTCACCTTCGATCAGCACCAGCAGCGGGTGCTGGTGCCGGCCACGCAGACCACGCTCTACGAGGGGCCGATGTCGATCGGCGCCGCGGGCATCGAGCCGTACTGGGGCTCGAAGTTCATGGCCTTCCCCCACGCGACCGCGGTGCCGGGGCGGATGAACTTCCGCGTGTACGACCGGCACGTGCTGATCGGGGTGAACAACATGTTCAACCTGTGGGGCGGCAAAGAGCTGCCGGGCATGTTCGATTGGTGGGTGACCGGCGTGCGGCTCCACCTGTCGCGGCCGATGCCGTTTCAGGTGGGCGGCGACGTGATGGGGACGCGCGAAGTGATCGACTTCAAGATGGCGACGGAGACCGTCGACTTGATCGACTGGAACCACTGAATCTACTTGCCAGCGACGAGCTTCTCCGTGCGCTCAGCACCTGTCACTGCATCGACTCCGAACAGCTCGACGCCAATCACCTTCGGGGTCGCCCCCCGTTCATCCGTGGTCACGAACACCCGCTTGAGCACCGCGTGCGCGCCGTCGATCGAACCGATCGCCGCGAGGCAGCCTTCACGCTGCACCACTTTGAGCGGTCGGCCACGCAGCGCCTTCAAGGTGAGCGTCGCGCTCTGCCCCTTCTCCACCACCCGCGCCTCGAACCCGTACGCGAGCAGCTTCTCGAGAAATCCGAGCCGCGCACGCTCTCCCGTGGTGGCCAACAGCAACCAGCTCGCGCTGACCGGCTGGTCTGCGTCGATCGGCGTCTGGGTGCCCCGGTTTCCCTCGTACACGACGACGTTGGCGTTCTTGCTGCGCTCGATGCGGAAGAGCTCTTTCGGACACTCGGCCGAGAGCACGACGAGGAGCAGGAGGGCGCTGGAGCTCATGAACGAAGCCTCTCACCTCCCAGGTCTGCACAGAAAACCGCACCTGTCCTTTCGATGGGTCTGTCACGCTTCGGAAACGATGAACGCCGACTGGCCGGAACTGAGCGACCTGCTCCTCGACACGGACCTCGACACGCTCGCGCGCAAACCCGTGTCGCGGGGTGCCGTGCGTGCGGTGCTGCGTCGACACGGCATGCGCACCGCCGAACGAATCCTCGATGGAATTCCCGGGGGCGAAGTGCTCGACGCAGCGACGGTCGACGGCATCCTGGTGCGCGCGCACTGCGAGCTGCAGCGGTTGTCGTACGAGTTTCGCAATGGGCAGCGGCTGCTGCAGTTGCTCGCGCCGATGCTCGAGGTGCTGCGCGCGAAGCTCCCCCAGCGGCCGCTGCGCATCGTCGACATCGGCTGCGGCATGGGCTTCGTGCTGCGTTGGCTCGCGGCGTACGGAGCGCTCGGTGACGACGTCGAGCTGCTCGGCTGTGACTTCAACCCCACGCTGATCGCCAACGCCGAAAAGCTCGCGCGCGAAGAGGGCCTGCGCTGCAAATTCCGCGTAGCGAATGCGTTCACGCTCGAGCAGCAGGCGCACGTGTTTCTCTCCACCGGAGTCATTCATCACTTCCGCGGCGAAGCGCTCACCGGGTTCTTCCGCAGCCAGGCCAGCGTGGGTGCAGCGGCGATGCTCCACTGCGACATCAAGGCCTCGTGGGCGGCGCCGCTCGGCTCGTGGATCTTCCACCAGGCGCGCATGCGAGAGCCGTTGGCCCGGCACGACGGCGTGCTCTCGGCGGTCCGCGCCCATCCCTGCGAGGTGTTGCTCTCGGCTTCTCGTGAAGGCGGCAGCCCACTTCGGTTCGCGTTGTTCGACGGCAAGCCCTCGCTGCTGCCGATCCTCCGCACGATGAACACGTTGGTGGGTGTGCGGGCGGAGTTCGCAGAACCCTTCCGCGAGAGATTGGGCCCGCTGTCAGCGCGGCTGGAGCCCTTCTCATGACGCTCTTGCTGCTGGGCGTGCTCGCCTTCATCGACGGAACGTTGTGCGGCTTTCGCGCGGCGGCTGGGCGCAATCCACGCCTCTTCTTGTGGAACTACTACGCGGCGTCGATGCGCCGAGGCGCGCTGGTCTCGGTGTTCACCATCGTGCTGTTTCTGGGGCTGGGGCTCGTGCTGCGCGCGTTCGGAGGCGAGCTCGTGTGGGCCTCGATGACCGCGGCCGCGGCGAAGCTGGTGTTCGTCTACGGCATCTACGCGACGTTGGTGGTGGCGGCGCTGGGTCTCTACCTGAGCAGCAGCTTCGACTTCGGTGTGTTGGCCAGCGTGCTGGTGCTGGGCCCCTTCACGTTGCTTCGGCCGGTCGTGATCCTCGCGGGGGCCGCCTGGGTCGCGGCGACGTCAGACACGCTCGCAGCCGCGGGCATGGCGGTGAGCGCGGGCGTCGTGATGGCCAACTTCGAGCGGATTCTGACGTTGGGCCGGCCGCCGTGGAGCGGACTGGAAGGACACAGCCGCTGAGCGCGGTGGTGGCCATCGCCGTGGATCAGTCAAGGCGCGCGCACGGCGACGACGCGTTTGCGAATCGCCGCGAACACCTCGGGCAACGAGCCCGTCTGCGCCGAACGCAAGATGCCATCGGGGATCAAGATGATCGGATCCGAGTCGATGGCGTAGATGACCAGCGTCTTCTTGCCGTCATCACCCCACGGCATCACCGACCATGAGCCGCTGTTGCGCCGGTAGGTGCCGCGCACCAGCGTCCACGCGCGGTGATAGTGCCCCGCCGGCTCTTCGCGCTGCACCGACCTGGTGTCGGACCACAGGTTCATCAACGGGAAGGGCAGGTTCAGCTCGACGTGACAGAGCGGAACGCCCTCTTCTTCTTTGACCGCGCTGCTCTTGGTGCGCGGCATGAACTTGTCGAAGTGCGCGCAGTCGCGCAGCACGGGCCACACCTCGGTCGAGGGCGCGTCGACGATACCGAACGACTGCACGCCGATGCCCTTGTTGTCGGTGGGCTTGACCTCATGCACCACCGTCTCGCCCGCGTTGAGCTTCTTCGACTCCGCCTCGGTGAAGGCGGGGAGCACGAGGGGCTGCGCGAAGGCGATGCCGGAGGCGAAGAGAGAGAGCAGGACGGCGCGCATGAGACCCTCTGTACCACGCAGGCGGCGCGTGATCGCAGCGGGCCGGGGAAACCATGTGCACCGTTACGGGGTGGTGCCTTGCCCTCTCCAGCTCAGACCAGGTGCTTGAGCCGCTTCTGGGCCTTGAGCGCCTCGACCACCTTGCGCACGTCCTGGCACTTGTCCTTGGGGATCACGAGGATCGCATCGCCCGCATCGACCACCACCACGTCCTTCATGCCCACCACGGCGACCACGCGCTTCTGGCCTCCGAGCACCACGCAGCCACTGGAGTCGATCACCAGCGCCTCGCCCTCTGCCACGTTGCCGGCCGCGTCGGTGGGGCGCACCTCAGGCAGCGCGTTGAAGCTGCCCACGTCGCTCCAACCACACGACGAAGGCACCACCGCGATGTTGGGCGCGCGTTCAGCGACGCCGTAGTCGATGGAGGTGGCGGGCATCTTCTTGAACTCCTTGGCCAGCACGGCCGCGGCCTTCTTGGTGCCCCACGCTGCGCGGATGTTCTCGAGCGGCTTGACCAGCTCGGGCATGTGGCTGGCGAAGGCGGCGAGCATCACGTCGGCGCGGAACACGAAGATGCCCGCGTTCCACAGGTAGTCACCCGACACGAGGTACCCCTGCGCGGTCTCGTGATTCGGCTTCTCGGCGAAGGCGGCCACCTTGCGCGCGTCACCCGACATCGGCTCGCCCAGGCGGATGTAGCCGTAGCCGGTCTCCGGACGGGTGGGCTTGATGCCCAGGGTCACGATGAAGCCGGTCTGCGCGACGCGCACGGCCTCCTCGATGCTCTTCTGAAAGGCGGCCACGTCGGCCACGTGCTGGTCCGACGGCAACACCACGATGACCCCTTCGGGATCCTGGTGCGCCACGTGCGCGCACGCGAGCGCGATGGCCGGGGCGGTGTTGCGGGCCTCGGGCTCGACCACCACGTTCTGCTTCGGCATCTTCGGCAGCGCCTTCTTCACCAGCGCGGCGTGTTTGGCGCCACACACCACCGAGGTGCGTGCGGGCGTGCTCAACCCCGCCATGCGCTTCATCGTCTCGGCGATGAGCGGCTGCTTGCTGGTGAGGGGAAGGAACTGCTTGGGCAGCGAGCTGCGGGAGAGAGGCCAGAAGCGGGTTCCGCTGCCACCAGCCATGATGACGGTGAAGACGTTGCTCATGTCGCGCCCCTATACCTCCCTCGATGGCGAAGGAGGAGAGAGTTGGGGACCGGCGGCGAACGTGACACAAGGCCCGCGTGCCTGACGCTCCTGAAGCAGCTCCCTTTACCTGGCGAACCGAGAGCGACACCCCCGCTCCGGAGAAGCTGATCCCCGTCGACGACGCCCTGAAGGCCGACGACGCGCTGAGGCTCGTCCGCAAGGGCTCGTTCCTCTTGTACCAGGGTGACTTTCACAACGCGCGGCAGCTGCTGGGTGCCATGGGTCGGCGCTTGCCCACCCCCCGCCATTCGGGCACGCCGCTGGAGTCCTTCCGCTCCGAACGCCGCGCCCGGGCCATCGAGCACGAGACGCTGGGTCGAATCGTGGTGGAGCTCGACGCAGACTACAAACTCGCCCTCAAGCGCGCGCCCGACGTGACGGTGGCGTGCAAGCAGGCGTGGGGCAAGACGACCGACGCGCGCACGGTGGTGCCGCTCAAGACCCTGCTCGGCCTGGTCGGCGCGGCGGAGTGGCGCAAGAAGGGCCTCGAGGTTCCCGGGCTCACGCGCAAGCTGACTCCGCACTACGGCGTCTACCTGCCCACGCGCACGGACTACATCGAGCTGCTGCGGCGGTTGGGTGAGGTGAAGGGCAAGACCTGCTTCGACATCGGTACGGGCACCGGCGTGCTGGCGCTGATGCTGCTGCAGAAGGGCGCCGCTTCGGTCGTGGGCACCGACATCGATCCACGCGCGGTGGCGTGTGCGCAGGAGAACGCGAAGTTCTTCAAGGTGGAGGACAAGTTCACCATCGAAGAACGCGCGCTGTACCCGAAGGGCCGCGCGGACCTGGTGGTGTGCAACCCGCCATGGGTGCCTGAGCCGCCGAAGAACCGGGTGGACCGCGCCGTGTTCGATGAAGGCAGCCAGATGTTGATGGGCTTCCTCGATGGTTTGCCCAAGCACCTGACGCCGGGTGGGCGTGGCGCGTTGTTGATCTCGAACCTCGCTGAGCTGCTGGGGCTGCGTGAGCAGGGCTGGCTCGAGGCCGAGTTCGATCGTTGCCTGCTGACGATCGCGGGCCGGTTCGAGATGACGGCCAAACACGGCAAGGCGAAGGACAAGAGCGATCCGCTTCACGCGGCGCGGTCGAAGGAAGTGACCACGCTGTACGTGCTGCAAGTGAAGTGAAGCCTCGGGTCACGACTCTCCGTCGGGTTGCAATGTACGGCTAATCACCGTACTTTTCCAACATGTCGGCACCACGACGGAACCGGTCAGTCGAACGCAAGACCGAGCGCCTGGAACTGCGGGTTGCTCCCTCGGTCCGCAAGCTCATCGAACAGGCCAGCGCCATCTCGGGGCTGGCAGCTGGCGACCTCGCCTTTGAAGGCGCCCGGCGCGTCATCGAAGACCACGACCGCATGCGGTTGACGGGCGCGGATCGCGAAATCTTTCTCGAGGCGATCGCTCGCCCGGCGAAGCCGAAGCAGCGGCTGATTGCGGCGCTTCGCGCGCATGGAAAATTGCGCGGGTGACCCAACAGCTCCGCTTCGAAACCCTCGCAGCCGCCCACAAGCGCGATGACTTCACCTGCGGAAACCAGGCGCTCGACCAGTGGTTTCACACGCGTGCAAGCCAGGACCAGAAGCGTCATGTGGCGCAGGTATTCGTCGCGCTCCGCGATGATCGGATCGTGGGGTTCTACAGCCTCAGCATGTTCACTCTTGCGCTCGACAGCCTCCCCGCTGCGCTCGCCAGGAAGCTGCCGAAGTACGACGCGATTCCCGCCGCGATCATCGGCCGCCTTGCGAGAGCAGAGAGCGAGCGAGGCCAAGGCATGGGCGGCCTGCTCGTCGCGGACGCAATCAAGCGAGTGCTTGCGGCTTCGGAGTCCGTCGCGGCGTACGCGATCGTGGTCGATGCCAAGGACGACGCGGCCAAGCACTTCTACGAGGGCTTCGGATTCATCCCCCTTGCCTCTCAGCCTCACCGTCTCTTTCTTCTGACCCAAACTGCAGCAGCAGGGCTCGCGGCCGCCGAGCGTCGCTGACCGCTTACTGAGGGAAGCGGCCGCGAAGCCGACACCTCGAGCGGGGCCTGGCGCTCCCCTCGGGGAGCGGGAGACCGAGAGATCAGGGTTCGAGGTGGCAGGCTCTGGCTGACGGCGTGGTGAGCACTTCGGCGAGCGCCTGTGCGATCGGCAACCCCGGCGTACGCTGCAGCCAGAAGAACTCGCCACCGGCATTGATCTCGAGGAACAGGTGCCGCCCCTCGGGCGTGACGATGAAGTCAGCCGCCGCGTAGTTGAGCCCGAACCACTTCGTCAGGCGCAGCAACGACTTCTCCACCGCGCGCGGCAGCTGGTACGGCTTCCATTGCTCGAGCAGCTCGACCCCATCACGCCGCCAATCGACGCCCGTCTTCTCGAGCAGCTTCGCGTCGATCGAAGCGGTGAACACCTTGTTGCCCACCACCGTCGCGCGCAGCTCGAGCTTGCGCGGCACCTTCTCCTGGAAAGTCATGGGCGAGAACTCGAGGCCCTCCAGCTGATCCAGATCGTCTTCGCTGAGCGCGGTGGTGAAGACCACCTGCTCCTCGCCCTCGCGGTAGATCGCGAACGAGTGCTGCATCTTGGTGATCAACGGCACCTTCACCGTGCGGGCGAACGCGCGAACGGCATCGGCCTGGTTGGTGAACAAGGTGCGTGGAACGTCGAGGCCGAACGCCCTGGCGCGCTCGAGCTGCAGCTCCTTGTGATCGCACCGCCGCACCGCCCGCAGCGAATCGAGCTGGAAACAATCGAGCGACGCGATGGTGCCGTAGAGCGTGCGCCGGGCCTCGTCGACACAGGCCTGCCGCGTATCGCCCAGATCGCCGGGCAGCGCGTAGCCCACGTAGTAGCGGCGGTACCAGAGCGCGCCGACCTGCTGGAGATCGGTGCGCTCGCCGTTGACGGTGAGCCAACGGCGAGACCTCTTCCCCACCAGCTCCGACGAGATCTGAACCTCCGTCGGGTAGAGATCGGTGTCGAGCCGCACAGGCGTGTGCCGCCGCCGCGAGAGCTCGCGGCTGACCATCTCGATGCTCTCGTTGTCACCGCTGTGGGTGATCAGCAGAACCCGCACGGCTCAGCGGACGTTGTTGTCTTCGTTGTCAGAAGGGAAGCGCATGGTGGTGACCATGCCGCCCGGCTTGGTCGGTTTGGTGTCCACCGACTCGTTGTCCGAGGGGTAGCGCATGGTCTGCACGGTGCCGCCCGGCTTGGTCGGCTTGGTATCCACCGACTCGTTGTCCGACGGGTAGCGCATGGTCTGCACCGTGCCGCCCGGCTTGGTCGGCTTGGTGTCGACCGACTCGTTGTCCGACGGGTAGCGCATGGTCTGCATCGTGCCGCCCGGCTTGGTCGGCTTCTGATCCACCGACTCGTTGTCCGACGGGTAGGCCATCGTCTGCATCATGCCGCCCGGCTTGGTCGGCTTGGTGTCGACCGACTCGTTGTCCGACGGGTAGCGCATCGTCTGCATCATGCCGCCCGGCTTGGTGGGCTTGGTCGGCTCGACCGCCTCTTCATCAGACGGGTAGCGCTTGGTGGTCACGCCCGTGCCCGGCTTGGTCGGCTCGGTCGCCTCTTCATCAGACGGGTACCGCTTGGTGGTGACGGTGCCGCCGTTCTTCTGCCCCTCGAGGAACTTCTCGAAGAACGGAGCCGGCTTGCCCAGCTTCTTGCCCTCGAACGTGAAGGGACCGGCGACCTGCTTGCGTCCCGCGAGCCCACCACTGCGCTCGATCAAGAAGCCGTCGGCCTTGTTCGGATCCTTCGACTTCCCTCCCGTCGGGATGAGCGCGGTGTACGAGTACTGATCAGGGCCCTTGCCTGCCTTGAGCGGCACGCGCACGTACTGATCTCCCGCGGGCGCCTTGCTGAACTCGAGCGTGCCGGCCTTGGCCAACTTCTCGAAGGTGGCCTTGAGCTGCTTGCGCGTGTCGGCTTTCACTGCGGGCGTGCGGTCGGTTGCGGGGCGCGGCGGAGGTCGGCTGGCGATGCGAGTCATGGTGATCCTCGGAGGGGGTTCGACGGCTGGGGCAATAGACCACAGCGCCAAACGGGGTCACCAGCTTCGATTGAAAAACGTCACTCCCGCGTTCCAGCGGTCACGGCAGCTGCAGAATGAAGCTCGCTCCAGCCGCCGCGCGAGGGGCGCCCGGCGCCAGCAGCCAGGCCCGGGGCATCGAACCGACGAGGTGCTCCATCACGATCGCCACCACCACCACGGTCACCGCCGTCACGTAGGCGATGCAATCGAGCACCAGCGGCACCGAGCTGATCGCCGGCGCATTGCGTGGATCTCCCAGCGCGATGAAGGGCCCTGCGATGGGAATGTAGAGAGCGTTGAGTGAGCTGTTCTCGAACGAGCCCGAGACCGCCAGGCTCACCGTCGCCGTGCCGACGTTGCCCAGGTACAGCGTGCCCAGGGAAATCAAACTCGAGCTGATCAGCCCCAGCCCTTCCCTCGGCTTGGCTTGCGCAGCGCCGGCGATCGCCAGGGAGAACACGAGGAGCTTGAACGGGCGCATGCGCGTGTTGTCTCACGGGCGCTGTCTTCGCGGTGAGCGCACAACGTATTACCGAACGCCGGCATCGGCCGACGCCCGCAGCGCCGTGACACGTTTGCGAATTCCCACGAAGACCTGCGGCAACGAGCCGGCTTGCGCCGCGCGAAGAATGAACTCAGGCACGAGGATCGCGGGATCCGAGTCGACCAGGTACACCACCAGCGACTTCTTTCCGTCCGCGCCCCACGGCACCACCGTCCACGAGCCGCGATTGCGTTTGTAGGTGCCGCGCACGAACGACCACTCGCGCTTGAAGTGCCCGGTGGGTGATTCACGCGCGACCGACTTCGTGTCCGCCCAGAGGTTGGCCAGTGGAAACGGCATGCTGATCTCGTCGAAGCAGATGCTGTCTTCGCCTTCGGTCTTCCGCGAGCTGCTCTTGGTGCTGGGGAGAAAGAGCGAGAAGTGTTCGCAGTCGCGCACCACCGGCCACACCTCGGTGGTCGGCGCGTCGATGACACCCAGCGCTTCACCCGAGACGCCCTTGTCGTCGGTGGGCTTGAGGTCGTGAATCACCACCCCGCCCGCGTCGAGCTTCTTCGTCTCTTCCGCGGTCAGCGTGGGGATCTCCACCGGCTGGGCGAACGCCAGGCCGGAGCAGAGGAGCCACCAGAAGCTGCACGCGCGAACGGGCATGGAAGCCAGGAGGTACCACGACCTGCCTCTGCCGCGTAGAAGGCGCGCCCATGCGCACCCCGCTCCTCGGGCTCTTCTTCGTTGGCTGCACAGCTGCGCCTCTGCTTCCGACGGCGCCGGCTTCACCTCCGAAGGGCCTCGAGGTCGAAGCGGTGCACGGGTTGGGGCTCTTCTCTGACGAACGCGCGCGTGCGCAGGTGATTCTGGCCGAGGCGCTCTCCCAGCGCGATGCGGGGGTGTTCCCGCTCGAGACCGTTCAACGCGCCTGGGCGCTCGCCGCCGAGGGCCGCAACCCGTTCAGCGGCGCCTCGTGTGGAAAGGGGCTGAGCTCGTGGGGTGCCCGCAAGCGCTGGGGCCAGGCGCTGGGCGTGACGGGGAGCGTGAGCGCTCAGGTGTGGTGCGCGGCGGACGCAGGGTGCGAGCTCAGCGTGTACGGCAGGCCGCTCGACGACGACGCCGACGACCGGTTCACGCTCGTCGCGCCCCTCGCAGAGAATGGAGCTCCGCTGAGCGCGTTCGCCACCGCCCTCGACCAGCTCAGCCCGCCGCCCCCCCGCGACTCGGGCGGACTCATCGGTGGTTTGGGAATGGGCAACTCGGGTGGAGCTCCGATTCAAGAAGAGGATCGACTGAAGGTGCGCCTCTGGCCTGCAGATCAACGCAGCCGCACGGCGGTCCCCGATGCACAGAGCAGCTTCCCCGGCTTCACGGTCACACAGCTGCAGAGCTGCTTGAGCGCGAGCGAAACGAGCATCGACGTGCTGATGGAGGTCACCCCGAGTGGAACGCTCGGCCGTTGCGAAGGCACTGAATCGGAAGACGTGACGCAAGCGAGCTGCGCGTGCGGTCAGCTCCAGCGGCTCGCGCCGGCCGCGTGGATGGCGGGCCGACGATGGAACGTGGGCTTCGACCTCGTTCGCCGTGATCAGACGACCGCCGACCGCCGCTTCGTGCTCTCGGGTTATTGGACCACGTACCTCGAGCGTTACCAGGTCGAGGGCCAGAAGTACCCGCGCTTCAAACCGAAGGTGCAAGACCCGAGCATCCAGGACTGGAGCCCCGGCTCTCCGCGGCTGGCGACGGGTTGTTTCGGGAACGCATTCACCGCAGCAGGCAGCCTCAACTCACGTTGGGCGTTGTGGTTCGACGCGGTGGGCCGGCCGACCAAGGTGCTAGAGCAGAAGGGTTACCCGCCGTTGCCCAAGGAGCTGGCCGAGTGCGTGGCGCGCGCTTTGCGGACCGCGCTGAGCCCCTGCCCCAGCCGCGCAGGGTTGTGGGCGATGGCCGACCTTCACGTCACTGCGCGCGATCCGAACGCACCGCCGGCGTCCCTCAAGGACGTGGTGAAGCCGGCTCCCTGATCAGCGCGGGGCCGCCGCCGCGAAACCACATGGTGATCAACCTTGACCAAGAGTCGACCGATTTCGATGTAGATTCACCCAGACTGGGAACAACCAGGCCGTTGATCATCTCGTCTAAATCGCAATGAGGCTGCCAATGAAATTTCATGTATTACATCTGTCTGACATTCACATGAAGGCAAGCGGCAACTTCGTTGGCGATAAAGGGAAGGTCGTCGTCAGGGCCATCTCGCAACAACACAGCACGATCTCGCATCTTCTCGTGTTGATATCCGGCGACATCGCGAACTGGGGCCTAAAGGAAGAGTACGAAGCCTTCGCGCGCGTTATCAAAGACATCAAAAGCGAACTCGAGGTTGCCTTTCCAGGCGCATCGATTCATCTGCGAATGGTTCCAGGAAACCACGACTGCAACTTCTCAACAGAGAATGCGGTTCGCACCGCGCTCATCACGCCCATGCTTGACTCTGACACCGTGGAAGGCGCAGCGGCCTCTATCGTCGACATTTGCGCTTCCGTGCAGGCTGACTTCTGGACGTGCGAGTCCAAGACCAGCGGAACAGCAGAGTCCAACCAAAGACGAATTGGATACGTTGATGAAATCACAATTGAAGATAAGCGAATAGAAATCTTAGGCTTAAACAGCGCATGGTTGTCTCTGAAGCGCGAGCAGCAAGGACGCTTGGCAGTGCCCGCGGCCATGCTCAGTCCGCCACAAACGAACCCCGACTTTCGCATCGCCATGATTCACCACCCCGCCAATTGGCAGGCACCAGGCGCGGCGCGTTCCTTTCGCGACTATATCTTGAGGAGCGTTGATATTCTGCTTGTTGGTCATGAACACATGGCCGACATCACAACCACATCGGACCCATCTGGGAATGCCGTGGTGGTGGTGGATGCGCCGGCATTTCAATCTGCCGGAAATGACTCGAGCGGATTCGCAATGCTCCGCGTTGATGGCGCAAATCGCGAACTTATCCATCAGGTATACAAGTGGAAAGGCACCACTCGCGCCTACGAGGCGCTTGAACCGGAAACCTCAAAACTGGAACGAATTGGCGCCGCCGCGCACTCGCCCAAGAAGCCCAAGCCGGCATTCGTTGAGTTTCTGTCCTCACCGGATATTAACTTTTCGCATCCTCGCGCCAGCGACCTACGCGTCGAGGACCTATTTGTTTGGCCGGACTTCTCATTTCAACACCTCGATCGTGTCGAGAAGGGGCCGTCTCTTGAATTAGGCGGTGAACCCGCGAGAGAACGCCTCCTCGCCCAAAAGCATTTGTTGATTGACGGTGCCGAACGCTCAGGCCGCACTGCGATCGCAAAGATGCTCGCACAGGCGTTACTCGCGACCGGACACACTGTCGTGTGGATAGAGGGCGCAACTATCAATTGCTTCGACGTCGCGGAATTGATGTCAAAATTTGAGCAGGCATATCGGGCCACCTACGGTGGCGAATCGCTCTCCGCGATCCTGCAGAACACGCCAGAATCCGCCGTTCTCATTATTGACAACCTTGACCTTGCCAACGTCGACAAGGCGAAGTTCGGACATCTCTTAAACAACAGTGGAAAGCTGTTCGGGAAAGTTATTGCGCTTGTAAGCGATCTCTTTCCCGCCGTTGAGATCGTCTTGGGAAACGCCGAGGCCCGCGATGGCCTACTTCACTATCAGCGCGCAACGATACGGGATCTGGGTCGAAGGGCGAAGCGCGAACTGGTTGAGAAGTGGTACAGCATAGGTGCAGACTTACTTTCAGGCGAGGACGAGTACGAGAACCTCGTCGCCTCTGCAGAGACGTATGTAAACGGCCACGTAGGCCGCGGAATATTTCCAAGCCAGCCGATTTGCGTCCTCACATTAATTCAGGCGCACACACTGGCAACGAACACTGACCTTTCGGCCGGTGCATACGGCGCTATTTTCGAAGTGCTTCTGCAGGCCTCGTTGGCGCGAAACAGTCGACGGGTACCTGCTGAGTTCCTCCAAGCGATCTTGGCCGAAATTGCGATATACATGTTTGTTGGCGGAATTCGTGAAATGACGGAGGATGAATTTCTTGCATTAACATCCGCCTTCAATGCGAGCCGCCTCACTGATTTCAGTCAAGAACATATCCGTGAGGCGCTTCTCGATGCGCGCCTTCTGCGACTGCGTGATGGGCGATTAGTCTTTCGATATCCGCACATGTATTACCTATCATGCGCGAAGGCATTGCAAATTCAAAAACAGGACCCGGAATTGCGCGCCCAAGCGGACGAGGCGATCGACCAACTCATCTCAACAATCGACCGCGACGAATCGGCAAACATCTTGGTCTGTTATCTGTACTTCTCAAAAGACCTCGGCGCGGTCCAGAAGGCAATTACGGCGACGAATGCCGTATTCGCGGACGAGGCCCTCGCTGACCCGCTAACGCTTGATTTTGGTCTCGCGTCTGCTTGGCCGCAAAACATTCTAGAAGATGTAAATTTGGATGAGAAGCGACTACGCAGATTCCGCGAGAGCCAAGACCAAGTCGAACAAGCGCAGGAGGATGTCCGGAAGGCCGCGGAGGCTGGGACGGCGGAAGCAACCGTCGTGCTGAATGCATATTTCAAATGCGTGAAGTCGATGCATGTAATCGGACAGGTTGTTCGGAGTTTCCCCGCGTTGCTTCCCGGTTCAGTTAAGAT
This sequence comes from Archangium sp., assembly GCA_030695565.1. Taxonomy (GTDB): domain Bacteria; phylum Myxococcota; class Myxococcia; order Myxococcales; family Myxococcaceae; genus Archangium_A. The sequence goes on along the minus strand of JAUYRZ010000128.1, from coordinate 223 downwards.
TCAGGCTATCGAATCGGTTGTCGGAGTTGCGTTGCGGACGCTGAGCCAATACTCGACTGTGATGCGGGTAACAAAGGACGATCTTAGCACTACTGCGGTGAGAGGCCCGCGGGCGTGATCGACCACTCGGAGATGCAGGCTGTAAATCGCCTCTGCGAGCTGAGTTCCTGATCGCGGTTTTGTCCCTCTTGCTCGGCGTTTCGCTCGGTGATCGAAGGCGTGC
>JAUYRZ010000074.1 GCA_030695565.1 Archangium sp. | reverse complement strand
TGCCGATCTCGGAGAAGAGCGTGACCGCGAGGCAGCGCGGGTCTGCGCTCAGGTGTTCGATCAGCGCCTGAAGCATCTTCGCGGCGTGACCTCGAGCTCGCAGGCTCGGCTCGGTGAAGACCGAGGCGATGGTGGCGGCGGTGCCGGACTTTGCGCCTGCCTTCGCTTCGTCGAGGAAGACTTCGCAGGAGGAGAGGACTTTTCCGGCTTCGTCTTTCCAGAGCCAGGTCGTCAGTGTGGCGGCGGCCCAGGGGTGGGAGCGAAGGCGGAGTTCTCGCTCGAGGAATTGCTCGGTGGTGAGCCCGGTGCCCCAGATGTTGACGGTGAGGTGGTCTCGGGCTTGTTGTTCTGTATTTGAGGCGATTGCCAGCATCGTGAGGCCCCTCACCCCGACCCTCTCCCCGCTCGCGCAGGGAGAGGGAGACTATTTCGCGAGCAGCGTGGTCTTGCCGTCGTCGCTGGCCGTGAGCAGGAACAACGTGGTGCCGCCGAGCGCGAGACCGCGGGGGCTGCCGGCGATGCTCATCACTTCCGTCGGTTCAGCACCGCTCGTCACCTCCATCAGCTTCGGCCCGGCACCGACGGTGGCGAAGCGCACCAGGCCACTCGACGCGACCAGAAAACCAACATCTGCCGTCGCGAGCGTCTGCATGTTTCCACCCGCACGACCCACCCGGCGCAGCTCAGGCCCCGTGCCCTGCGGTGAGCGGAAGAACACGCCGTCACCATCGAGCGCGATCGGCTCCTCCGCCTTGTCGGACAGCTGCGAGCTGAACGCGCCATCGAGCGCCCCGCGCATCAGGCTCGAAGGAAAGCCGGCGATCCAGAACGCGTCTTTCCCGTCGGTCATCGCGGCGCGCGGGCGCACCTGCTCTTGCGCGATCAACGTCACTTCGCCTTCGCTGGAGATCGCTGCCACAGCGCCCACTGGATCAGTCGACAGGGGATCGACGCCGTTGGGCATCAGCGTGACGACCACCAGGTCGCCCGAGGAAGCGAGGCTGGTCACCAGCGAGTTCTTGAAGCGCGCGCGCACCACCACGGGCTCTCCACCACGCGCGTGCGTCGTGCCCACCAGGCCGCCCTCAGAGAAGAAGACCGTGCTGCCGTCGACCGCGAGCGCACCGATCGCTCCATTGCGCGCGAACAACATCTTCGGCGGCTCACCCTGGCTGGCCCGCACCAGCGCGCTCTTGCCGTTCACGTCCATCACGAACAGCGCCGCGCCGAAGCCACCGCGCAGCTCACGAGCCGTGAAGGCCCCCCCGGCGATGGGCGCGAAACCGGCGATCGGCTCGCCCTTCGGAGCCGACAGCAGCTCGGCCAACTCAGGCGCGGTGGCCGGGGTGTCCGAGCCGGCGGCGTCGGTCTCCAACAACGCGGCGACGGCCGCGGGGTACTTCGGCTTCTTCTTCGTCCCATCGGGCGCAGCCTCAGGCTCGGTGGTCGTCGAGCCGTCCACCTTGCTGGGGTGGCGCCGCATGTATTCAGTGAGGCCGATGCCGAGGAGAAGGCACGCCAGGCCCGCGAGGAGGAAGCGCATGCGCGTGAGCTACCACCAGTCGCGCTCCAGGCTCAGGTCAAAACGGCGCCGGGGCCCTCAGCTCGAGGGGGGCCGCAGTGACGGGATGGCGGAAACGCAGCACCTCGGCGTGCAACAGGAGGCGTGCTGCCGGTGTGCCGTAGAGACGATCCCCGACGATCGGCGTGCCCAGGCCGAGCTGATGTGCGGCGTGCACGCGCAGCTGATGGGTTCGGCCGGTGAGGGGAAAGAAGGCCACCCGGGTTCGCCCGCCCTCACGCGCCAGCACCTGGAAACGCGTGTGCGCGGCTTTGCCATGCTCGAAGTCGACCAGCTGACGCGGCCGTTGATCGAGATCCACCCGCAGAGGCAGCTCGATCTCTCCTTCGTCCTTCGCCACGTTGCCCTCGAGCACCGCGATGTACCGCTTGTGCACTTCACGCGAGAGGAACTGCGCCTGGAGCAGCCGGTACATCTCTTCATCGAGCGCGACCAGCAGCAGGCCCGAGGTATCGAGGTCGAGCCGGTGCACGGCCATCGCGCCGGGAAAACGGCGTTGCACGCGCGCTTCGAGCGAGTCGGTCACCGTCTCATCGCGCGCGGGCACGGAGAGCAGGCCTGTTGGTTTGTGCAGCACCAGGAACCGCGCGTCTTCGTGCACGACGCTCAGCTCGTCTTCGGCGACCTCGCGCGGTTTCCAGGTCTGGCGCGGCGCGACGCTCAAGCCCCCGAGGAAGAAGGGCAACACCGGCCCGCACTTCTCGCGGCACGCGGGGAAGAACATGCCCTCGACGCGGCCACCGCCAGGGGGCGGCGCGCCCCACCAGAACTCCGCCAACGCGAGCGGTCTGAGGCCCTGAACGCGCGCGGCGTTGAGCAGCTTGGGGGCGGCGCAATCGGCGGCGCCTGAAGGGGGATCTCCGCCGGGGAACAACGCGCGCACGGTGGTGGTGTCGCCGGCGAAGTTGGTCAGCTGGTAGCTGTCCCAGATGCGGCGCATCGTTTCTTGCGAGACCACCCGGCGCAGTCGTTCGAGGGCAGCGAGGCGGCGCTCCAGGGGAAACAAGAGGGCGAGTGCGGTCGCGCGTTCTTCCCGAACGGTGGCTTCGGCGGTGCGGCGTTCGTGATCGTCTTTGCGGCTCAGCTGATCGAGCGCGTGCAGCGCGGTGGGATCGGTGGTGGCGGCGCGCGCGGCCTTTCGCTCTTGCTTGCGCAGCGTGTGCTGGGCTTTGAGTGCGAGCCGCCGTTCGGTGTGTCGCGCGTCGAGTGCTGCGAGGTCGGCGCGGGCAGCGAGCAACGTGGGCTCGAGTCTGGCGGCGTCGACGCGTGCGGTGAGGCCCTTCACCATCACCTCGGCGGGGATCTCCGAGGCGATTCGGAGCTCGGCGTCGAAGACGGGTGGTGCGTACCCTTCGAGCCGCCACGCGCGCTCCACCTGGCCAGAGACCGCGCGCAGGAAACCGACGCGGCCTTCGGGTGATTCGACCACCAGCACGCCGAACATCTTGCCGCCCTCGGCGCGGGTGAGGACCGAGGTGGGGAAGCCGGGCGCGATGAGGCCGGTGCGGAGGTCGTGTTTCACCAGCTCTGCGCAGCGCTGGGCGAGCGCGTGCGGCGCGAGGTCATCGAAGGGGCTGGGGAAGACGCGCGGCCGCTCGTCGCGGAGGGGCTGCGGTTCGAGCCAGGTGATCACGCGCATGGCCTACTCCGAGAGCAGCCGACGGAGTACCTCTCCCTGCTCGCGTGCTCGCGGGGAGAGGTCGGCCGCGGGCCTCGCCGCCACCAGGCATCGAGCTCCAGGGTGAACACGTCGTACGCACGAAGGTCGGCACCTTCACCAGGTCGCCGCGATCATCGCCTCGTCCTCTCCGCGTGTTCCTTGAAGGCCTCGAGCCGGAAGGTCCAGAAGCGCTCCACGTCATCGAGCCACTCACGCAGCTGCTCGAAGCGTTCGCGCCGCAACGAATAGACCTTCGCCCGCGCATCGTCTTCGTCGTCGGCCAGCTCGACCAGGCCCGCTTCGCGCAGCAACCGGAGATGCCGGCTCATCGCGGGCGCACTGAGCCCGAGCTCCGCGGCGAGCTCTCCGGCGCGGCGGGGCTTCTTGCGCAGCAGGCCGATCACCCCGCGGCGCGACGCATCGGCCAGCGCGGTGAAGGTGTCGTCGAGCGAACTCAGCCGCGCACCCGCTCGGCGAAGGACCAGGCCTGGCTCGCCTTCTTGTAGGTGATGGAGGTCGACAACCCCGGCCCGCCTCTCGGTGTGGGTTTCACGGACAATTAGTTAACGGCAGCGTTAAGTATCGTCAAGTCAGAGGGTGGCTGTTAGTTCCCGACCCGATGCTGAAGCGACGAGAGCTGCTGCTCACCTCTGCTGCGCTGGCCCTGAGCTGCGCGAAGAAGAGTTCGACCACTTCTTCGCGTGCGGTCAGCGCGGTGATTCCGTCGCAGCCCACCAAAGACGGAGCCGGCGTCTCGCTCAACCGCGCGCTCGGCAATCGGGCGCTGGGCATGCTCGACCCGTTCCTGATGCTGGATGAATTCCAGACCGAGAATCCCGACGACTACATCGCGGGTTTTCCGGATCACCCGCATCGCGGCTTCGAGACGGTCACGTACATGATTCACGGTGCGATGGAGCACAAGGACTCGGTCGGCAATCAAGGCCGGCTGCGCCCGGGCTCAGCGCAGTGGATGACTGCCGGCCGCGGCATCGTGCACTCCGAGATGCCCAAGCAGGAGCGCGGGTTGATGTGGGGCTTCCAGCTCTGGGTCAACCTGCCGGCTCAGCGCAAGATGATCCCACCGCGGTACCAGGACATCGCGCCCGAGGTGATTCCGGAGCTCGCGCTGGAGCGGGGGCGCGTGCGGGTCATCGCGGGCAGCGTCGAGGGGAAGACGGGACCGGTCAGCGGCATCGACGTGGAGCCGCTGTTTCTCGACGTGACACTGGAGAAGGGCGGTTCGCTGACCGTGCCCACTCCGGCGCGGCACAACTCGTTCGTGTTCGTGACGGATGGCGCGATGCGGGTGGGGTCGAGCCGGGAGGAAGTGAAGAAGGGTCACCTCGCGGTGCTCAGCGCGGGCGAGGTGCTGCGGTTGGATGGTGAGCAAGGGCGTGCGCTGGTGCTTGCGGGTCGGCCGCTGGGTGAGCCGGTGTCGCGGTGGGGTCCTTTCGTGATGAACACCGATGACGAGATCAAGCAGGCCATCGAGGACTACCGGAGCGGAAGACTCACACTCTGACATCGTGTTTCCCTCTCCCTTCGGGAGAGGGCGTTACTGCCAGCGGCCCTGAAACGAGATCGCCTGCGCCAGCACGCCTTGCGCCAGCTCACCACCGACCCCCGTCATCATCACCGCGCTCGCGCTCGCCTCGAACTGCCCCGCCAACACCACATCGCCCTGCGCTTTCGCCGCAGCGATGCCGAACGCGCTCGCCGCCGTCCCAATGCCGAGAAGGATCTGCCCCGAGTCGACATCGCCCTTCCGCTCGACCCCACGCGGCCACTCGCGAAACCCGACCACCGCTCCGATGCGCACGAGGAAGTGTTCCCGGTACGCCGCCCACCACTTCGCCGCGAGCTGCGGATCCGACTCCTTCAAGTACCGCGTGATGAACGACTGCGCGCACCCGCGTGGATGTTTCGCGCCAGGGCCCTTGCCCGTGAGCTCCGACCTCGGCAGCCCCGTCTTCGCGTCGAGGTGCTTCGCCATCACCCCACGCCATTCCTCGAGCGGCGCTCGCAGCAAGCCAGTCCCGTGCGCCGCGTCGTACCGGGCCAGGCTCGCGAGGGTGACGGTCTGATCCGCCGGCCACCGCAAGCCCACGCCCTCGTACGACGCCGCGTGCCGCAGCGGATCCGCCAGCGAACGCCGCGCCAGCTCACCACTGATCCGCGCATGCTCCTGTGGATCCGCACAGTCGCCCAGCTGATCCACCGCCCCGTAGATCAAGTTGAGATGCGACAGGTGCAGCCCATCGACCGACTTCGGCAGCGCCTTCGCGCGACGCAGCGTGGCCTTCACACAGGTCAGCGCCTCAGCCTGCAGCCCGGGATGCGCGCGGCGCTGCCCCACACATCCATCCGCCACGTGCGAGAGCGCGATGACGCGAAAGCTGGCCGGCGTGGCGTCCCACGTGCCGTCTTCCAGCAGCCGCTCGATGCGCGCGGGCAACTCGAACGCGGGCGTGTCTGAAGCGGCGAGCAACAAGGCTGCGACGAGGAGCGAGCGCATGCCTCGAGGCTAGGCACCGCGCGCTGCTCACCTGACCGCGCGGCGGGTGAACGGTCGCAACGCGGCGTCGAACGGCGTCACAACCGCGTGAAGTGCCCTTCGTGTTCGACGAACAGCTCCGTGCACACGGCCCGCAACGCAGGCAGCTTCTGACCGATGGTCGAAGGCAGCAGCGATGCCTTGAGGCCATCGAGCACCGCCAACACGGCAGGGAGCGAGTCTCCGAAGAAGAGGCGCAGGTGAGGCCCCTGGCCGGCGGCGTCCTGCACGTTCACGTGAAGCACCGACTCGCCGGAGTCGAGCTCGACGGTCAAGCGCGCCCCGCCGCCCTGGTCGAACTGAGCACCCGCGTCGAAGTCGTCGCCCTTGAGCTGCTTCCAGCCGCGGCTCTCGAGCTCACGCACCTGCTCGATCGACGTGCCCTTGTGCCCGCCTTTGCTGGCGGTCTCGCTCTGTAAGGCGAGCTGCTTGAGCACCTGCGTCTCGGCGAGCTCCAGGCCCATGGCGGCGGCGAGCGCCTCGAAGGCCGCGGCCTCCTTGTCCGTCACCTTCCCGTCGGCGAGCACGATGCGGTACGCCAGCACCAGCCCATCGCGCGCGAAGTGCGGGGGGAAGCGGGCGGCCAGCCCCACCAGGAACGCGGGTTCGCCTTTGAGCTGCAGCTCGCGCCGGGCCACGCGCGCTTGATCCAGCAGCCGACCCGTCGACGCGAGATCCTCCAGCGCCTGCTCTCCGACCGCCGAGCTGACCACCTCGCGCATGCTGTCGATGAACACGTTGAGCTCTTCTTCACCGAAGCGCCCATCGGAGCCGCCGATGAAGACCGCCGCGTGCACCAGCGCCTCCATCATGCCTTCGACCTGCGGGCGCGCCGCGCGGGCGCTGAGAATCTTACGAACACTCATCTGTGTCTCCTCAGGCCCTGGGCAGGGTGACGCCGGTCTGCCCTTGATACTTGCCGCCGCGCTCGCGGTAGCTGGTCTCGCACGGCTCGTCGGCGCCGAAGAACAACATCTGCGCCACACCCTCGTTCGCGTAGATGCGCGCGGGCAGCGGGGTGGTGTTCGAGAACTCCAGCGTGACGTGGCCTTCCCACTCGGGCTCGAGCGGGGTGACGTTCACGATGATGCCGCAGCGCGCGTAGGTCGACTTGCCCAGGCAGATCACCAGCACGTCGCGCGGAATGCGGAAGTACTCGACGGTGCGCGCCAGCGCGAACGAGTTGGGGGGGATGATGCACTGCGGCCCCTTCACGTCGACGAAGCTGCGCGGGTCGAACTCCTTGGGGTCGACGATGGTCGAGTTGATGTTGGTGAAGATCTTGAACTCGTCTGCGCAGCGCACGTCGTAGCCGTAGCTCGAGGTGCCGAAGCTGACGGCCTTCTGGCCATTGAGCGTTCGCACCAGGGTCGGCTCGAAGGGCTCGATCATCTTGTGCTCGATCGCGAGACGTCGGATCCACTTGTCGGGCTTGATGCTCATCTGGCGGCGACCATGGCATATCGGGGGCTCCATGAACGCTCGCATTGGCATCGTCACCCTGTCTGACCGCGCGGCGGCCGGCGTCTACGAAGACCTCTCCGGCCAGGCCATCCGGCAGACCCTGACGGAGTGGCTGCAGAGCCCGTGGGAGGCGGTGTACCGGCTCATTCCCGACGATCGCCCCACCATCGAGAAGACGTTGATCGAGCTGTGTGATCAAGAGCACTGCGGCCTGGTGGTCACCACGGGCGGCACGGGGCCGGCCCCCCGCGACGTGACGCCCGAGGCCACCGAAGCGGTGTGTCAGAAGATGATGCCGGGCTTCGGCGAGCTGATGCGCAAGAAGTCGCTGGAGAAGGTGCCCACCGCGATTCTCTCGCGGCAGACCGCGGGCATTCGGGGCTCGAGTCTGATCATCAACCTGCCCGGCAAACCCGCTTCCATCCGCGAATGCCTGGAGGCCGTGTTTCCCGCCGTGCCCTACTGCCTCGATCTCATCGGCGCGCCGTTCCTCGAGGCGACGGCCGCGGCGCCCGCAGTGTTCCGCCCGAAGCCGAAGTGAGGCCTGCCCGAACCCCGGGGTGACTCCCCCGATGTCTCAGGCGGTGCGCATGGTGGGCGGCATCTGACGGCCTTACTCGTATCGGGTCCGGAGCGGCGGTGCTCCAAGGAGACCCGTACATGCCCCAGAGCGCTACTGCCGTCCGTCCTGCCGCGGTCGCCGGCGCGTTCTACCCGGGTAACGCCATTCAGCTCGCACAGCAGGTCGACTCGTTGCTCGCGCGCGCGGATGATCCGCATCTGCGGCCCAAGGCGTTGATCGTTCCGCACGCGGGCTACATCTACTCGGGGCCGATCGCCGCCAGCGCGTACGCCGCGGTCGCCGCGATGAACCCCAAGCCGACCAGGGTGGTGCTGCTGGGCCCTTCACATCACGTGGGCTTCAAGGGCCTCGCCTTGCCCGGAGTGCACGCGCTCGCCACGCCGCTGGGTCTGGTGGAGGTCGATCACTCGTTGGCCGAGCGGCTCCGAAGGTTTCCGTTCGTGGGTGAGAGCCCGCTGGCCCACAAGCGGGAGCACTCGCTCGAGGTGCAGCTGCCGTTTCTCCAGCGCGTGTTGCAGACCTTCACGGTGTTGCCCCTGGTGGTGGGGCACGCGGCGCCCCAGGACGTCGCGGCGGTGCTCGACGCGGTGTGGGGCGGGCCTGAGACGCTCATCGTGGTGAGCTCTGATCTCTCGCACTACCTGCCGTTCGAAGATGCGCGGGCGATCGACGCGCACACGGCGCAGGCCATCGGGCAATTGGATGGCAGCGAGCTGGCAGCTGATCAAGCGTGCGGCGCGGAACCGCTGCGGGGGCTGTTGGTGGCGGCGCGCACACACCATCTTCACGCGCGGTTGTTGGACTTGCGGAACTCGGGCGAGACCGCGGGGGATCGCGCGCGCGTCGTCGGCTACGGAGCGTTCGCCTTCACCGACGACTGACCTCCGAACCTTCAGGCCTTCACACCCACCTTCGCGAGCGCGTCCGGCGGTCTCAATCAGAGCGACCTGAATTCGAGACCGTGGTTCGCGCATTTGGGAATCTGGGCTGACAGCAGAGCCGGGCACGTGAGGTAGAACCTGCGCATGCTCACGCTGACGCTGTTGTTGGCCGCCGCTCCGGTGGTGGTGGTGACCGATTTCCCGGGCTTCGAACAGACCTTCACGCAGAAGACCGACTCCGATCTCGGCAAGAAGCGCATGAACGACTGCGGCCATCGCGACACGACCGACGTGCCCGCGCTCTCGTTCGAGGTCAACGCGAGCAGCCCCCGAGACCTGGTGCTCGAGCTGTCGGACACGAAGGCCGGCGCGGTGTTGACGCTCGGAGCGCGCCACCTCTGTCTCAAGCCCGGCCTCACCACCATCGATGAGCCCGGCTCGTATGCCGTGTTTCTCCTCGATGGCGTCGACCACCCCGGACGGCTCTCGACGAAGCTGCGCCTGTTCTCGAAGAGCCAGCAGTCGAAGCAGGTCGCGCGCTCGGTGAAGAAGGTGTTGCTCACGGGCAGGGGGCCCAACCCCGTCGTGATTCAGTTCGACGCGAACGCGCCTTCGTTCGACCCGGCCACCGTCAGCGCGAAGTGCGCCACGGTGCGCGTGAGCCCCGTCGCTGAGCTCGTCGTCTCGAGCGTCTCTCGCTTCGAGCTGACCGCGGAGGACCGCGAGGTCTTCGTCGTCTCGCCATCAGGCTGCGTGGCGGTGGGCGAAGAAGCCATCGACCTCGAGGCCGGCAGCTACGCGCTGTGGATGGAGGCGTCTTCGGAGCGCGTCGAGGTGAGCATCTTCGACGTCGAGCGGAAGATGGCCCTCGAGACACCCACCGGCGCCGAGGTGAAGCTCTCGTCGCTGCCCACGGTCTTCCGCGCGAAGGCGCGTCGCACTGCCGAGCGTGACGCCTACGCGCCCTGCGAGATCGGCGGTCGCAAGCCGTCGTTCGCGCTCGACTCGGGCTCGCTCTCGCAGTTCCATCTTTTTGCCGCGGGCGGTCTCACCGACGTCACCTTCGACGTCATCGGCGACGACATCGCTGAGTGCAATCGAAGCAGCCTCCACTTCACCAAGGCGACTCGTGGCTTCGTGTTCATCAACGCCGAGCACGACGCCGACACGCTGGTGGCCTTCAGCGATGGGAAGGGCGTGCCGGTGTTCTGGTCGCCGGGGGCTCCGAAGGCAGGGCTCTCGGAGGCGGACAGGCTCATCAGCTATCACTACCCCTTCTGGCAACGTGCGGGCGACGCGCCGCCGTCTGCGATGCCGCTCTTCGCCACGGCCCCGCCCGAGCTGTTCGTCTTCCTCAACAAAGAAGTGCAGGACGTGCCCGTCACCGAGCCGCTGTTGCTGCTCTCTCACGACGGGAAGAACGCGATGGCGATTCGGGCGAACGGCGCGACGGTGAAGGTGCGCGCCAGCGCGTTGAGCACCACCGTTCCCGCGAGCATCACCCTTCCCGCGTTGAAGGCACCGCAGCCGGCGAAGACGGCGGATGATGCGTGGGCCGATGCCGGGCCGCTCGAGCAGGCGCGCGTCGATGCGTGGGTGAAACGGCAGAATCAGTTCACCGACTGCATCGGCAACTACATGGAGAAGAACGACCCCGCGTGGGGCAAGAGCTACCAGCTCGTCTACGCGCGCAGCGGCATCAACGTGAGCGACGTGGTGTACGCGTCGGCGCGACGGGCGTGCGGAGAGGCGAAGTTCACGAAGGACGGGGCTGCTTTCATCGCGGCCATCAACGCCTCGCACGCGAAGTTGGTGGCCTCGCTGCCTGCGATGCTGACGAAGCGGCTGGGCCGATGACCTGGGCGGGCGACTGATCTCCCTCTCCCCACCGGGGAGAGGGTCGGGGTGAGGGGCCACTACAGATCCTTCAGCCTCGCCGTCTGAGGCCCGCCCGCATCACCCGTGTTCACCACACCCGCAGGCTCGAGCAACATCACGGTCGCCAGCTTCTCAGCACGAGGGCAGTGCTCCACGCCGCGAGGCACCACGTAGAGCTCGCCCGCCTTCAACACCACATCCCCGTCCCGCATCTGAATCGTGAGCTCACCGTCGATGACCAGGAACAGCTCGTCGGTGTCCTGATGCGAGTGCCACGTGAATTCGCCCTCGACCTTGACCACCTTCACGTCGTAGTCGTTGAGCTTCGCCACTCGCCTCGGAGACCACCGCTCTTCGAACGTGGCGAGCGCTGCGTTCAGATTCACGACCGGCATCAGCGCCCCACCCACTCGTGGGTGAGGTCGCACAGCTTCTCGCCTCCCGCTTCACACACCCGGTGCAGCGGCGTGGTGACCACCGCCTTGGTGAAGACGAAGGGCACCAGGCTGCGCGCGCTGGCAGCGGCCTCGAGCTGCGCCAGCTCCTTGGTCGCGCCGCGGCCACTCGAGTTCACGTTGCCCTGCATGCTCACCTCGCTCCGCCCTTCACACACGACGTCGCCCGAAGGAAACGCGAGCACGCGCGCGCCGAAGCGGCCCGTGCCTGCTTCGAAGGTGGTGTCCGCCACCACCGGCATCGTCAACGACTCGTAACGAGCGACGACGAGGTACTGGAGCTCCCTCAACTCAGGATTGCCCGAGCGCGCCCAGCCCAGGTGTCTCGACCAGCCGGTGAAGTCAGCCACGTCTTGAAAACGCGGCAGCTGCGCATCCGAAATCTCATCCAGGTGCCGCTCGCTGAGGTCGAGGCGGAAGACCTCGTGCACGCCGATGACCGCTTCGTCGATGAAGTAATAGTCCTTCTCGAGCGAAGGCTTCATGCCGGGGAGCTTCGCGACGTACGCAGCGATGCTGCGCGGACCGCCGGGGGTGACCTTGCCGGCACACGCCTCCGTCAGCGTCTTCATCTCAGCGGTCGGGAGCGGCGCGTTCTTCTCGCCCAGCTCCTTCACGCGGCGAAGCACGCTCACCGAGGCAGTGTTGAAGTTGAAGATCAGCCCCGCGACCACGGCCATGGCGACGACGTAGAGGCCCGCCGCGCCGAGAAAGAGTTTGAGTTTCACCGGCCGAGCTTCACGCCCACCGCCTCATCCGAGAAGGAATTTCCCCGCGCTTCAACTCGCTGAGGCTCGGGGCCGTGGAGGCCACCCGCGCGAGGTCGAGCCTCAATCGGGTGAGGAGCAGCTAGCGCAGCATGGCCGCTTCAGTTGATGTCGGGCAGCTCGACCTGGCAACGCCCCACGGCCGTGAGCCACTTGAGCGAGTTCAGCCAGAAACGCTCGACCTGGTAGTCGGTGTGCGCGCTCCACTCGGAGTCGTAGGTGATCCACTCGTCGCCCCACACGTAGACGCGGCCGCTCTGGTACTCGAGCGCGCGCGCCACGTCGACGTTGCCTGATTGCATGTCCCACGCGATGCGGGTGCCACCACCCTGCACCGCGTAGCCGTTGTCGGTGCCCACCCGCGTGACCGAGTCGGAGAGCGGGTGCATCGGTGCCCACTGCGTGATGGGCCGCGTCGAGCCGCCGATGGCGCCGAGCACCTGCATGTTGCCGTACTGCAGACCGTACGGCGCGAGCAGGCGGTTCACGTTCACGATCTCCGTTGAGGCGCCGTAGCCGATGAGGGTCATCACGCCGCCGCCGCTGCCGACCCAGGCCTTGAGCGCGTCGACCTCAGCGGTCGTGTACGCGCGGCCCAGCCCGTTGCCCACCCCGGAAGACGCAGACTCGCGCACGTCTTGAACCACGATGACGTCGTATTGCGAGAGCAACGCGGGCGTCAGCGTCTGGGCTGCGAGCGCGGCGACACCGGCCTGGCTCTTTCCGTTGAGCCAACTCGAGAACACGCTGCCGTTGCCCCACTGGCCTGCGTACCCGAGCGTGGCGATCTTCAAGCAGTCGCACACGCCGTCACCGGCCACGTCGACATCGTCGATGATGCCGTTCTGATCGTTGTCCACGCCGTCACAGACCTCGGCCGACAATCCACCGCCTCCGCTGCCGCCGGTACCCGCACCGGTGGCGCTGCCGCCGCCCGTGCCCGCACCGTTTCCGCCACCGTTGCCCGCGCCTCCGTCCTTGGAGGAGCCACCATCACCGTCGATCCCCACGTTGGGATCGCCGCAGCTGCAGCCAGCGAGCGAAAGGCTGATCAACACCAGGGCTGCGAGTCGGAACGTTTTCACCCGGCGACTCTACCGTGGTCCGACCAGAGCGCCCTGCGCGCGTCTCCTTTCCGCCCGGGCTGGACACCGTGCTACGGGCAGCTGAGGTGGATCTCGTCCTCACCACATTGAACGCTCGCTACACACACGCCTCGTTGGGGCTGAGGTGTCTGCGCGCGAATCTTGGTGTGGTGCGCGAGCGCTCGATCATCCGCGAGTTCACCATCTCGCAGCGACCGGTCGACATCGTGGAAGCGCTGCTCGCCGAGTCGCCGAAGGTCATCGGCATCGGCGTGTACATCTGGAACACGCGAGAGAGCCTCGAGGTGGTGCGCCTGCTCTCGCAGCTCGCGCCCGAAGTGAAGCTGGTGCTCGGAGGCCCCGAGGTGTCGTTCGAGTTGGCGGGCTCCGAGTGGCTCGAGCTCGCGGACCACGTGATCACCGGAGAAGGTGAAGTCGCCTTCGCGAAGCTCGCCCAGTCATTGCTCGAGGGCGTCGAGGTGCCGGCGCAGATCATTCCAGGCGCCTTGCCCGACGTGAAGACGATGGTGCTGCCGTACGGCGAGTACTCCGAGGAGGACCTCGCGCATCGTGTCGTCTACTTCGAGGCCTCTCGCGGCTGTCCGTTCTCGTGCGAGTTCTGCCTGTCTTCGCTCGACGAGAAGGTTCGCAACTTTCCCCTCGAGGCGGTGCTCGCCGCGTTGGCCCGCTTGCTCGACCGCGGCGCGAAGCTGTTCAAGTTCATCGACCGCACGTTCAACCTGTCGCCGAAGGTCAGTCACGCGTTGCTCGACTTCTTCCTCGAGCGGCAAACGCTGGGGCTCTTCGTTCACTTCGAGGTGGTGCCGGATCGTTTCCCCGAAGCGCTGCGCTCGCGAATCGAGCGCTTCTCACCGGGCGCGTTGCAGCTCGAGGTGGGCATTCAGACCTTCGATGCAGAGACCGCCAAACGCATCAGCCGCCCGCAGGACAACGCGGTCATCGAGGCCAACTTGCGCTGGTTGTCGAGCACCGGCGCACACGTGCACGCGGATCTGATCGTCGGTCTGCCCGGTGAAGACGCAGCGTCGTTCGGGCGCGGCTTCGACCGGCTCGTCGCGACCGGACCGGCCGAGGTGCAGGTGGGCATTCTCAAGCGGCTCAAGGGCACGCCGATCATCCGCCACGACGCGGAGTACGCCGTGGTCTGGAGTCACGAGCCGCCGTACGAGATCCTCTCGAATCGGTTGATCCCCTTCGCCCAGATGCAGCGCCTGAAGCGCTTCGCTCGCGTGTGGGATCTGATCTCGAACCGCGGGCACTTCACGAACTCGGTGTCGTTGCTCTGGTCGCGTTCGGGTTCTCCGTTCACGTCGGTGCTGCACTTCAGTGAGTGGCTCAACACGCGCGCTTCACTCGGTGGGGTGGCGTTGGCGCGCCTGGCCGAGCTGTTTCTCCAGTACCTCGTGGAGCAGGGCCACGACCGCGACGCCACCGGTCTTCAGCTCGCGAAGGACTTCAGCCGGCCCGGTCAACACGTGCCCGTGGTGCTGCAGCCCTGGGTGAAGACGGTGAACGCCGAGCTGAAGAAGTCGCTGCCCGCTCGCCAGGCGCGGCACGCCGGATGAACCGGTGTAGAGACGTTTCATGAACGACGAGCTGCTGGTGGTTGCGGTGATCCTCGGGGGGATGGCCGTCATGGTGATGGGCATCGTGCTCTCGCAGCGGGGCAAGGAAGCCCGCCTCGCCGCGCAACGAGACATCGAGATCTCCATCGAGTCTGGCCTGAGGTGGGCGGCGGTGTTGCTGCCGGGTGCGATCATCGGCCCGGTCTTCGCGGGGCTGTATCTCTCGTCGATCGCGCCGTGGCCCCGGCAACATCCTCTGGGCGCCATGGCGCTGACGCTCGTGAGCAGCCTGCTGGGGCTCTTCATCGCGATCAAAAGTTCGCGCACCTTTCGCCGCGTGGGCGCGCTCCGCTACACGCCCGCCCGCCTCGAGCTCGAAGTCGACGGCACCCTGTCCAGCATCGACCTGAGCGCGCCGTTCGAGATGATCGAAGCGAGCAGCCTCGGCCCCACGGACATGCAGCTGCAGGTGCTCGTCTTCACGCAGCACGACAAGGAATGGGGCTTCTCGTACGGCTTGCCCATCAGCCGGAAGCCGCAAGGTGACCAGCACCTGCCGAGGCCGATCGGCCCGCTCCTGGGCGGAGAGGCGAAGGTCATTCACGATCGTTTGGTGGCGCTGAAGCTCGCGCGAAGTTGATGCGAACTGCCAGCGAGCCCGGCCCGCTTTTCAGGCGAGGTGAGTTCGACCAAGCTGCCGGCATGTTCCACAAGATGGCGGGTTGGTTGGCGTTGGCGATGATGATGATGGCGTCCTGCTCGGGTTCCTCGACCTTCTACGGATCGATGGAACGCAACCTGTCGGACCTGGTCACCATCGAGCCGGGCCAGATCGTCGTGAAACGCTACAAGGTCTCTCTGACCGCGAGCTCGAATCGCGGCAACGAGGGCGGCCTCTCCAAGGTCGCGACCCTCTCGATTCTCGGGGCCAGTGGCTGCGTGCGCGGAAGCGATGCAGGCGGGACGTGCCCGGCCGATGGCGGAACCACGCCCCTGGTCGAAGTGGCCTTTCTCGACGGCACCAAAGAGATGAAGGTGCTCCCGCGCTGCGGCTTTGGCGTCGCCTGCGAACAGACGCTGCAAGTCAGGCTGAAGCCGAGCGCCGAGCTGGCCGGCACCTTGGTCGTGAACGTCTCGCTTCAGGCGCGGGTCCTCAACGCGGGCTTCGCGACCGATGGCCTGACGATCGAGCCGGAGTGAATTTCACGCAGCGTTCCCCTCGAGCAGAGTCGACGGGTCAGGTGGCATCTCGACTGCGCGCGATGCGAACGGTGGGGCCGCTCACTTCGCCTTGCGAGCCCGCTTCTTCATGATGGATTCGTAGGCCTTTCGGGCCGAGAGAAACGACTCGGTGTCGCCGCCTTGATCAGGATGGTGCTCGAGTGCCTTCTTGCGAAACGCGAGTCGCACCTCCGCCAGCGTCGCGGCGCTCGTCATCCCGAGCACCACGTACGGATCGACCGAGACGGGGTTCTCGCTGCGGCTGCTGGGAACCCGTTTGGGAAACGGCTCCATGCCGGCGACGACGCGCTTCCACGCGCCGGCCCAGTGATCATCGATGGGCGTGAGTGGACGCGCGGCCGCACGCTCGGCGAGCGCCTGCGCTTCTTCGCGCGTGTACGCACCGCCACCCCACGCATCGGGTGGACGGAAGGGTTTCGCGGTCGGCTCGCCGGTCCACCACACGCACCAGAGGAACCGTTTGCGCTTCGTCTTGGCGAGCGCGAACACGCCCCTCGAGAGGGCGGCAGGCTCCGGCTTCTGGGTTCGTTTCGGCACAGCTCCGCTTCTACTGCGCGGTCAGGTACGCAGCCGGCGGATCTCGGCCTGCTGACCTTCGGGCCGCTCATCGCTGATGGCCGGGAGACCCTGCTGCTTCGCAAGCGCCTGCTCCAGCTCGAGCACCCGCCGGGAAAGGCGGCCCAGCTCAGCGGAGTCACTCGAGCGGCTCCCACCGAGCAGCCCCGATTGCAGCAGGGCGTCGATCAACGGTTTGGCCGCGAAACGCAGGGTGAGCCCGGTGATGGGGATCAACACCACCATCATGCCCAGCACCACACCCAGGGTGGCCGTCAGGTCGATCGGTTGGAATTCCATGCGGCGCGTACGTATCGCCCCTCGATCGATTGCGTCACGCTTTTCGGCTCGGCATGAACCAGGCGTAGAGCACTGGAAGCACGAACAGCGTCAGCAGCGTGGCCGAGATGAGCCCACCGATGACCACCGTGGCCAGCGGGCGCTGCACCTCTGAGCCCGGCGCGGTGGAGAGCGCCATCGGCACGAAGCCTAAGGAAGCCACCAACGCGGTCATCAACACCGGCCGCAGTCGCCCATCTGCCGCGCGCGCGATGGCCTCTGCGTGACCCACCCCGGTCGCTTCGAGGTCGCGCGCGAAGGCGATGAGCACCAGGCCGTTGAGCACCGCCACGCCGAAGAGCGCGATGAAGCCGACGCCTGCCGAGATGGAGAACGGAATGCCGCGCAAGGCGAGCGCCGCCACGCCGCCCACCACCGCGAAGGGCACGTTCAAGAAGATGAGCAGGCCGGTGCGCAGCGAGCCGAAGGTGAGCCACAAGAGAAAGAGGATGAGCGCGAGCGCGACCGGCACCACCACCGCCAGCCGCGCGCGGGCATCGAGGTAGTGCTTGAACTGGCCGCCCCACTCGGCGCGGTAGCCCACCGGCAGCTTCACCCCGGCCGTCGCACGTTGCGCGTCTCGCACCACCGAGAGGAGATCCCGCCCGCGCACGTTGAACTCCACGGTCAGCCGGCGTGACTGGGCCTCGCGGCTGATCTGCGCGGGGCCGGTGACGAAGTGCAGGTCGGCCACGTCGCCCAGCGGCACCACCTGGCCGCTGATCGACCGGAGCGGCAACGAGCGCAGCGCCTCGAGATCGCCCGTGAAGTGATGGGCCGTGCGCACCACGATGCCGAAGCGCCGTTCTCCCTCCAGCACCTGGCCCACCGGTGCACCGACCGCGATGGTCTCGGTCACCTGGTTCACGTCTTCGATGGTGAGGCCGTAGCGCGCGAGGCGGTTTCGATCGGGCGTCACGCGCAGGTACTCGAGGCCCGCGACCTGTTCGACGCGCACGTCCACTGCGCCGGGTACTTTGCGCAACGCCGCGGCCGTCTGTTCGCCGAGGGCCGCGAGCTTCTCGAGATCCCCCCCGTAGATCAGCACGCCCACGTCGGAGCGGATGCCGGCAATCAACTCGTTGGTTCGCATCTCAATCGGTTGCGAGATGGCGCCTCCGACTTCCGGCGAACGGGCGAGCACCGCCTCCACCTGCTCGGACAAGTCGGTCTTCGAGACGCCGGGGCGCCAGGTCTTCGGTGGCCGCAGCTCGATGTAGATGTCGGACGCCTCGATGCTCATGGGGTCCGTCGCCACCTGTGGAGAGCCGGTGCGCGCGATGACCTGCTCCACCTCGGGGATCTTCAGCAGCTCCTTCTCGAGCAGCAGATCGGTGCGCACCGACTCCGACAAGGCGGCGCCGGTGAGGCGGCGGGCCTCGATCAACAGATCGCCTTCGTCGAGCTGAGGAATGAACTCCGCACCCAGCCGCGTGAACAACACCACCGCGAGCACCAGCGACAGCACGCCCGCGCTGACCGTGAGCACGCGGTGCTGCATCGCCTTGGCGAACATCGGCCGGTACAGCGCGTGGGCTTTGCGCAGCAGCCAGGTGTCCTCGTGCTCACGAGACGGCTTCACCAGCAGACTGGTGAGCACTGGCACCAGGGTGATCGACAGAATGAAGGCGCCCAGCAACGCGAGCAGCACGGTGGTGGCCATCGGTCTGAACAGCTTCCCCTCGGTACCGATGAGCGCGAGCACCGGCAGGTACACGATGGCGATGATCGCCTCACCGAACACGCTGGCGGCCCGCACCTCGAGCGTCGCGCTCTCCACCACGCTCGCGCGCTCTTCGTCGGTGAGCACCGTGGGGCTCGCCTGCTGCCGCTCACTCAAGCGGCGCACCGCGTTCTCCACGATGATCACCGCGCCATCCACCAGCAGCCCGAAGTCGATCGCCCCCAGGCTCATCAGGTTCCCCGAGAGCCCGAAGGCGTTCATCACGGTGACCGCGAAGAGCAGCGACAGGGGAATCGTCACGGCCACCACCACGCCGGCGCGCCAGTCACCCAGCAGCAGGAAGAGCACCAGCATCACCAGCAGTGCGCCCTCGAGCAGGTTGATGCCCACCGTGGTGATGGTGCGATCGACCATCGCGGCGCGGTCGTAGAACGGCTCGATGCGCGTGCCCGGTGGGAGCGTGGGCTCGAGCGCCTTCAGCTTCTCCTTCACGGCCTCGGTGACTTCGCGCGCGTTCTCTCCCAGCAGCATCAACACCACGCCGACCACCACCTCGCCGTCTCCGTTCTTGGTCGCCGCCCCACGCCGCAGCCGCGCGCCGAAACGAACCTCGCCCACGGTGTCGACGGTGATGGGCACTCCCTGCGGCGTCGCGCCGATCACCACGCGCCTCACGTCGTCGAGGCTCTTCACCAGGCCGTCGGTGCCGATGACGAAGTGTTCGCGGTTGTGCTCGATGTAGCCACCACCCGCGTTCGCGTTCGACTTCTGCAGCGCCCCGATGACCTGCGCGATGGAGACGCCCGTTGCCTGCAAACGGCCCGGCTCCAGCACCACCTGGTACTGCCGCGTCTCACCGCCGAAGCTGTTCACCTCGACGATGCCCGGCACCATGCGCAGCTGCGGCGCGATGTACCAGTCGAGCTGTTCTGCGAGCTCCATCTGGCTGAGCTGCTCGTTGCGGAGCACGAATTGGTACACCTCTCCGATGGCCGAGGTGATGGGGCCCATCGCGGGTTTGCCGTACTGCGCGCTGACCGCCTCTTGCGCTTCGCCCATGCGCTCGTTCACCAGCTGACGCGCCCAGTAGATGTCGGTGCCATCCGCGAAGGCGACGGTCACCACCGACACGCCGTACTTGCTGATGGAGCGCACCTCGGTCGACTTCGGCAGGCCCGCCATCGAACGCTCGACGGGCACGGTGACGTACTGCTCGATCTCCAGCGGGGAGAGCGCGGGCGCGGCCGTGATGATCTGCACCTGCACGTTGGTGACGTCAGGCACCGCGTCGACGGGCAGGGTGATGGCGGAATGAACGCCGAAGGCCACGAAGATCGCGGTGGCCATCAAGACCGTCACCCGGTTGTGCAGCGACCACCGGACGATGGAGGCAAGCAGCGCGAGCACCTACTCGTCCTCCGCGAGGGTGGCCTTGAGGAGCAGGCTCTTGAGCGTGAAGACGCCGCTGACCACCACCTCTTCGCCTTCGCTGATGCCCGAGAGGATCTGCACGTCATCCATCGCCGCGTCGCCGGGCTGCACCTCGTGCATCACGAAGTCACCGTCGGCCGCCTTGATGAAGACCACCGTCTTCTCACCGATCTCCACCAGCGCGTCGCGTGGCACCACCAGCTGCGGCGCCGCGGTGCTCGCGTCGGCCAGCTCGACGTGTGCGCGGCCGAACAACCCCAGGCGGAGGCGCAGGCCTTCGTTGACGATGCGCACGCGCGCGGTGAGCGTGCGCGCCACGGGGTCGATCTGCTGGCTCACGTAGTCGACGGTGCCGTGCAGGTGTTCGCCGGGGAAGGCGTTGAGCTGCAGCTCTGCCTTCGCGCCGACTCGCAGCTTGGCCAGGTCCTTCTCGAACACCCGCCCGAGGAACCAGACCTCGGAGAGGTCGACGATGTCGGCCAGCACGTGCTCGGCGTTGATGGGCTGCCCCACCACCGCGTCGCGCATCACCACCACGCCGGTGAGCGGCGCGCGCAAGGCGACCAGGAAACCCGAGCCTGAGTCTGCGTTCACGCCGATGGCCGCCAGCTGTTCCCCCAGCGCACGGGCTTCTGCTTCCTGCGCCCGCGCGTCGGCTTCTGCGTCGAGCAGCGCCTGGTCTGAACCCAGCCCGCTGCTCTTGAGCGCGATGAAACGTTCGGCGTTCGCACGCGCCGCCTTCGCCCGGGAGTTGGCGGCCGCGAAGGCGCCCCGCAACCGGCCCACGTCGGGCACGCGCACCGTGGCCATCACGTCACCCCGCTTCACCAGGGTGCCTTCGTTGAAGCTCACCTGCTCCAGCCGGCCCGGAGAAGCAGACGAGAGCTTCGCGCTGCGATCGGGCTGAGCCACCACCTCACCGGTGAGCACCACCGTCGAGGCCAGCGCCACCCGCTTCACTGGAGCCGTGCGAATGCCCGCGCGCGTGATGTCTTCGGCCGAGAGCTTCAGGTGTTGAGGCAGCGCCTCGTGGCCATCATCGTGACCGTGCGCTTCTTCTTTCGGCGGTTCCGCGGGCTCGCTCTTCGGGCACGAACATCCCAGCGCCAGCACCAACGGCAACCACCTCACAAGGCACCTCCTTCGAGTGAACCACCCCGGGCGCGCACCAGGCGCACCGAGGCCACACACAACGCGTAGCGAGCGTCGACGTCGGCCTGCAGCAGCTCGACCAGCACCTGCTGGTAATGGAGCGCATCGCGCACCGGCACGCGGGCCGCGGCGAGTTGTTCGGAGATGGCGGTGAGCCCCTGACGGGCGCGCTCCAGCCGCTCCCCTGAATAGAGCGCGCGGGTCTGCGCGGCGCTCTCCCACGCGGCCTTCGCCAGCTCGCGGTCGCTGGTGAGCGTGCGGTTGAGCTGCGTCAGCTCGTGGTCGAGCCGCGCCTGCACGCCGATCGCCTCGGCGACTTCACCGGCCCGGGTGCGGCCCAGCGGCTGCGGCAGGGGAATGGGGATGCCCAGGCCCACGCCGAACACCCGTTCGTCGAAACCATCGTTCTGCGCGAAGAGTGAGACGGTGGCGTTGGGCACCCGGCTGCGGCGCAGCACCTCGAGGCGGCCGGCCGAGGCCTGCTTCTGCGATTCCAGCGTGCGCACTTCGGGGCGCTCGGTGGCCACGTCGTCAATCGAACGCAGCGGCTCCAGTGGGCCCGCGACCTCGAGGCGTGAAGGTGCACCGAGCAACGAGCGGAGACGCACTTCACCCGAGCTCGCATCACGCGCCGCTTCGAGCCGGGCCCGGGACGCGCGGACAGAAGCGGCGTCGGCCACGGCTGCGTCGATGGGGGAAGCCAGTCCATGCGAGGTCATGCCCTGCACGGTCGTGGCGACCAACTGCGTCGCCTGCTCGATGCGCACCGCCAGCTCGGCGCGTTCTTTCGCCGCGAGCGCCTCGAACCAGGCGAGCCACACCTGTTCGGCGATCGCCGCCTTCGCCACTTCGACCTGCTGACGCTGGGCCTCGAGCTCCTGGTCGGCCGAGGCGACCCGCACGCCGCTCTGACCTGCGAGCTCCAGCTCCTGCGCGAGGGTGACCGACCAGTTCGTCGCGCGTGCGTCAGCGCCCGTGCGAGAAGCGAGGCTGCCGGAGACCACCGGGTTCGTGGGCAGGAAAGGCCGCGCGGCTTCCTTTCGGCCTTCCGCGGCGCGTGACGAGGCCAGCTCGGCGGCGAGCAGAGGGCTGTTTGCCTGAGCGCAGGCGACGAGGTTTCCGCGCGTGATGGTGGCGCAGTCGAGCTCGGCGGCGGCGACGTGAGAAAGAAGGGTGACGCACAACAGGCGCGAGGGCATTCCCCGCGGGACGAGTGAAATCATCTCTGGCTCCGGACAGGGCGAAGACGGACAGCGACGGGGTCTTCGTCAGCTCACGGGAGGCCGGAACGGGGGATCGCGGTGGCCGCTCAACTGCAACTCGAGCGTGCGGGTGGTGCCCGTGCTCACCTGGAACTTGGGCAAAAGCATGATGAACGACTGCGATGTGGCGGCCACCACCCGCGGGCCGCAGACGCAATGCATGCACTGCTGCGTACAAGGAGCGCCCGACTCTTCACATTCATCGGAGCAACAATCGCCGTCGGTCCAGTTGGCGACGTCGGCGATGATGTCTTGCACCGAGGGCGCGGCCACACACAACAGCAGCACCGCCAGCCAGCGCAGGCCGGTTGATTTCAACGCTGTGAACGGGGTGCGCACTGACGTCCAACGTACGAGCCACGCCCGGCGGATTCAAGCGCTCTCCCTGAAACCGGCTCAGTGGAGCAGCTCGAAGGGCCGCTGGAAGGCGAGCTGAACGATGCCGGGGTATTTCAGTTGGCCGCCGTCGCTGCTGGTGACGATGAAGTGTTGGTACACCGGCACACGCAGCGAGAGCGTAAGGGTGGATCCGGCGACGGTCCACGCGCCCGCCAGACCCAACAACACGTCGGTGCGGCCCACGTTTCCGTCCTGCTCCACCACGCCGTCCCAGCGCTCGGGCAGCTCCGTGAGGGTCTCCGCCGTCACGCCCACCTGCAGCGAGGGGATCAGCTGGAAGTCGACCGCAACGCCTCCGCCGAAACGCGAGCCCGCCTGGAACGACTTCGCACTTTGGTAGAGGGAGAGCTGCGCCTGGCCGTAGAGACGCGCCGTGACCCGCTCCCAGGCATGGGCGGCCTCGAGCCCGAGCAGCGGGTCGACGGTGCCGGTGCCGAACTGCACGTGCTGGTGTTCGAAGCCCGCCCGGCCCGCTGCGAAGGGATTCTCTTCGGTGCGGCCCAACGGCACCGTGAGGCCCAGGCGGCCCGAGAACGAGAAGGCGCCGAAACGTTGGCGGAGACGCGCCGAGAGCCAGGGGTCGCCCGCCCCGAACAACGTCTCGTTGCGATGATGGATGTCGGGTTGATCAGGCACGAAGGCGTTGCCGTCGAGGTCGCGGTAGGTGATCGAGGTGCTGCTCGAGCGGAGTGGAAACTGGAGCTCCACGCCCAGCCAGTCCGTCACCGCGTACTCGGCCTGCAGCCGCAGCTCGGCGATCCAGAACCGTTGATCGTGATGTTGGGGCGGCTCATCCCGCTGCGCGCACACCGGCCCGATGTCAGGGCAGGCGATGCCGTGCTGCACGCGCACGGTGGTGCCCATCAGCCGCGCTCCGATGAGGAGCGTGCCGCGTTTCAGCTCGGTGGTGGCAGACCCCCCGACCGGGAGGTTGGGATTGCTTCAGCCCGCTCAGGCGTCCGCGAGACGCGGAATGAAGCCGAGGGTGAGTGCGAAGAGGAGCAGCCAGCGCTTCATGAGCCGCCCTCGGCGATGGCCGCTTCGAGCGCAGGAAGATCGAGACCGCTCATGCGCTTGATCACCCGCCCATCGCGGCCGACCACGATCAAGTGCGGCAGCGTCGCGGCGTCTTTGAGCTGCTCGCGGGCCAGCGGCGTCTCCCAGGAGATGACGTTCAACTTGCGCAGGGCCACGTCGGTGCGGCGCGACAACACGCCGTACATGTAGAGGTCGACCTTGCGGCAGGGCGCGCACCAGTCGGCGTAGAAGTCGAACACCGTCACCTTGCCCTTCACCGCGAGCGGCACCAGGTCGCCCACCGCTTCTCCTTCGCGCGCGAGCCACTTCAAGTCGGCGCTCTCAGGCAGGGTGGGCAGCGCGTCGAAGGTGAGGTCGGGGTGGCAGATGAGACACTGCGACTCGGGCACGCTGTGTTCCTCGCACCAGTCGCCCAGGCGCTTGAACTCGGCGGTCAGCTCAGGGTGGTGCAGGACGCACGCCTTCTCAGGCACGCGGTGGCTGCAGAGTGGATCACCCGCGGCCTCGAGGGTTCGGCTGCTCAACGTGCCGTGCGCTTGAGGAGCGGCGCAGCCCACGAGCGCGAACAGGAGGATGAAGCGGTACATCAGTCTGGTCTACTCCAGCGACGCTCCCTTCGCCGCGTTAGTCTGCGAGGCCATGACCAACGCTGCCGAGCACTGGGAAGGCGTCTACGGGCGAAAGAAGACCGATCAGGTCTCCTGGTTCCGCCCTCACCTGGAACAGTCGCTCTCCTACGTGGCACGTGCGCAGCTGGCCCCGGACGCCGCCATCATCGACGTGGGGGCGGGCGCTTCGACCTTCGTGGATGACCTGCTCGGCGCAGGTCATTCCCGCATCACCGCGATGGACCTCTCGGCCACCGCCCTCGACATCGCGCGTGCGCGGCTCGGTGAACGGGGCGCTGGCGTGAACTGGCTGGTGGGCGACATCACGCAGCTGGAGTTGCCCGCGCACGCCTTCGACTTCTGGCACGACCGCGCGGTGTTCCATTTCCTGCGCGAGCCCGAAGAGCGCGCCCGCTACGTGGCGGCGGTGCGCCGCGCGCTCAAGCCGGGCGGACACATCGTGGTGGCGACCTTCGGCCCGCATGGCCCCGAGCGCTGCAGCGAGCTCGACACGATGCGGTATTCCGCTGATCAGCTGCACGGTCAGTTCGGCGCCGAGTTTCAGAAGGTGCACGAGCTGGTCGAGCTCCACCCCACGCCTTCAGGCAAGGAGCAGGAGTTCGTCTACTGCTACTGCCGCCTGCGGTAGGTGTGCGCTCGAAGGCGTCACGGTTTTGACGCGCGACTTGTGCGTGCGTACGCGCAGCGCGCCGTTAGCTGATCAGGATGAGTCCGAGGAACATCGAGCACGCTGAAGCACACACCTTCGCCGAGCAATCGGCGCGTGCCTCGGCTGCTGCGCTCAGGGCGCGCTTCGCGCTGTTCGCCGTCATCGTGCCGGTGCTGCTGGTGCTTCAGCAATGGGGCGGCCCGGGTTGGAACGCAGATCTCACACCAGTCGCCGCGTTCGGGCTCTTCTCGGCGGTGCTCATCGCCCTGCGGCGAAGCGCCTTCGTGCTCCGCGTCGCGCCCTTTCTCTTCGTGCTCGACGTGCTCTTGGTGTTCGAGGTGCAGCGCCGCAGTCTGTCCACCAGCCCCTTTCCCGCGGGGGTGGCGGGGTTCTCTCTGGGGCTCTTCGCGCTGCTGGTTTCGCTGACTGGCTCCACCATGCGGCTGCCGGCCATCGTGCTGGTGACGGTCGCCGCCATTCCCGCGCAGGTCGCCCTGATGCAGGTGGCAGGCGTCGGGGCAGGAGCGCAAGTGCTCGCCGCCTTCGTGCTGCTGGCGGTGCTCTCGACGCAGGCGGGGATCAACGCGCGGCTGCGCAGAATGGTGCGCTCCCTGGCCTCCTCGGAGATCGCCTGGCGCCGCGAACATGATCAGGTCACCGAGCTGACCCAGGCACGCGCGACCATCGAGCGGATGCTGGTGGAGGCCCGCGCGCAGAACGCCGAGCTGGTCACGCTGCAAGCCGAGAAGGATTCGTTGACCTCGCTGCTGGTGCACGACCTGCGAGCGCCTCTCGGCGCGGTGCGAGCCAACCTCGATTGGATCAGGTCCGAGCTGCCCGTCGGGAGCGATCCTGAGATCATCAATGCCGTATCGGAGTCGAGGCAGGTGACCGATCGCCTCTCTGGAATGATCGGAGACCTGCTCAACATCAGCCAGCTCGAACGCGGCGCGCTGCAGCTGGCGCGCGAGTCGAAGCCCTGCAGTGAGATGCTCGGAGCCTTGCACCGCCAACTCCAAGCCCAGGCGCGCAGCCGCCGCATCACCGTCGAGTTTCAGTGTGACGACGTCGTCCTCGAGGCTGACCACGCGCTGTTGATGCGCGCGCTGGAGAACATCGCCAGCAACGCCCTGCGCTACACGCCCGCGGGTGGCCGGCTGCGGCTCGAGGCGCATCGGGATGGAGCGTCGGTGGTGTATTCAGTACGCAACGACGGCCCCGTCATTCCCCAGGCCAAACGCGCGGGGCTCTTCGACAAGTACGTGCAGGCTGGCAGCGAAGGCGACAACCGGCGCGCGGGTTGGGGGCTGGGGCTCTACTTCTGCCGGCTGTGCATGGATGCGCACGGCGGCACCATCGGCGTGGTCGATCGAGCGGGTTGGTCGACGTCGTTCGATCTGCGCGTGCCCGGCGCCGCGGCGCCAAGACTGGCGGCCTGAACTTCAGCGGCCCGCCTGCCGACCCACCCTCCGGGAGGTCAACTCGTTGGAACGGGCCTGGGGCGCCCTTCCCCCTCGCTGATCAGCCGATGAAAACGCTCAACGTCCCAAAGGGGGCGTGCGTAGAGTCCGCCCCAATGTCTGAGCCCACTGACGTCCCGTCGTTAGGCGACAAAGTCCGTTACCAGGTCGATCGTTTTCTCTCCTGGAGCCCCATCGCCCGGTTCGTCGGGCTCTTCGGCCTTTCACTGCTGCTGGTGGCCATCAACGCCACCTTCGTTCGCCTCGCCATGCCGCCCCCGGAAGAGGGCAAAGAAGCGTTCGACTTCTTCGAAGCGCTCTGGTGGGCGACCGGCCGCGTGGCCGACGCAGGCACCATGGGCGGCGACGAAGGCACGCTGGTACGCGGCATCGCCATCTTCACCACCTTGTGTGGTGTCGGCGTGGTCGCGTTGCTCATCGGCCTCGTCAGCTCGACCATCGGCGACAAGATCGAAGACCTGCGCAAGGGCAAGAGCCCGGTCATCGACGAAGGCCACACCCTCATCCTCGGCTACGGCGAGAAGGTCTTCGCGATTCTGCGTGAGCTGCGCGAGGCGAACTCCAACTTGAAGCACGCGTCGATCGTGATCCTCTCGGAGACCGATAAAGAAGAAGTCGAAAACACGGTCAAGGAGCGCATGGGAGAGATGGGCCCCACCCGGGTGGTGGTGCGCCAGGGCAGCACCTACTCCGTGCACGACTTGCGCAAGGTGGGCGCCAGCCGCGCCAAGAGCATCATCATCATCTCCGAGGTGAAGGAGGAGGATGGGGAGGACGCCGAGGCCGCGGCCGACATGGGCGCCATCAAGACGTTGCTCGCCCTTCGCCGCATCAACGGAGCACTCAGCAAGAATCACGCGGTGGTCGAGCTGGCTGACAGCGCGCGCCAGCCGGTCATCGAGCAGCTCGGTGGCGGCGGCGTCGAAGTGGTCGCGATGGCCAACACCCTCTCGCGCATGATGGTGCAGACCGCGCGGCAGAACGGTTTGGCGGCGGTGTACCGCGACCTGCTCTCGTACGAAGGCAGCGAGTTCTACTTCAAGAACTTCCCCGAGCTGGCAGGCCGGCCCTTCGGCGAAGCGCAATGGAAGATGAAAGACGCGGTGGTCTGCGGCGTGCGGACCGTGAGCGGCAAAGGAACAGCGTCGTGCATCATCAACCCGTCCGACGAGTTCGTGCTCGGCGAAAAGGACGAGCTGCTGTGCATCGCCGAAGACGACGATTCTTTCTCGCTGACGGCGAACCACGAGCCCACCGTGCCTGCCGAGTTCCGCGGCGCCGAGCCCCGTGCTCGCAAGCCCGAGCGCATGCTGGTGTGCGGCATGAGCCCCAAGCTGGGCGACATGCTGCGTGAGTTCGACAACTACGTGCTCCCCGGCAGCGAAGCGTGGTTGATGCCCGGCCGCGACAAGGAGGAGTTCACCGAGTTCATCAAGCAGGAGGTCGGTGGCCTCAAGAACCTGAAGCTCAAGCACGTCGACGGTGACCCCACGGTGCCCAACGAGCTGCGCCGGGTGGTCTCGCCCGACTTCTCGGTCGCGTTGATCGTGGCCGACACCGACATCGACGCCGAAGAGTCCGACGCGAAGACGGTCATCACCGTGCTGCTGCTGCGCGACATGTTCAGGGGCCTGGGTGACAAGAAGCCCCGCATCATCAGTGAGATCCTCGACCCGAGAACCAAGGATCTGCTCGAGCAGGACTACGGCGCGGACTTCGTGGTCAGCTCGGAGATCACCTCGATGTTGATGGCGCAGATCTCCGAGCGCCGTGAGCTCAACGCGGTGTTCGCAGACCTCTTCGACTCCGACGGCAACGAGGTCTATCTCAAGCGCGCCGAGTGTTACGTGATGCTCGGCCGCACCACCTCGTGGATGTCGGTGCAGAAGGTGGCCAGAGATCGCCGTGAGGTCGCCATCGGCTACATGAAGCTGGGCCACACGCCGTTGATCAACCCGTCGCAGACCGAGTCGCTGGTCTTCGCCGACGAAGATCGCATCATCGTGCTCTCCGAAGACGACAGCGAAGCGATGGGTGATGCGCGCGGTGGTGAGCTGGTCGCCCCGCCCGAGCCGATGCCTGCGCCGAAGGCGCCGCAGCCTGCGCCCGAGTTCACGCCCACCGCGTCGCGTTCGGGGCTGTTGCCGCCCGAAGCCGCGAAGTCCGACGTGAAGCCCATCTCGGCAGGCCCTCGCGTCACCGGGCCCAGCACGATGCCCCGCGCGCCGTTGCCCCCCAAGCCCAAGGGCCAGGCATGAACTCCCTCTCCCTCTGGGAGAGGGTCGGGGTGGGGGCAGTACTGCTTCTCCCCATGCTGGCCGTGGCGCAGGGCAAGGTCTCCCCCGCGCCGCTCCTCAAAGACGCGCGCCAGCACCACACCGCCTCTCTCCTCAAAGACGGCCGCGTTTTGGTGGTCGGAGGCCGCGGAACCGACGGCCTCTCCACGCTCGCTTCCTGCGAGCTGTTCGACCCGAAGAAGAACAAGTGGTCGACCTGCGCGCCGTTGAACGTCGCCCGCAGTCATCACGCCGCGACCGCGCTCGAGGACGGCCGGCTGCTGGTCATCGGGGGCACCACGCACGAGTCCATCGAAGGGCAGAACCGGTTCATCGCGCTCGCCTCCGTCGAGGTCTACGAGCCGAAGAAGAACACCTGGCTCACCGTCGCGCCCATGACCGACGCGCGCAACGGGCACACCGCGACGCTGCTGCTCGATGGCACGGTGCTGGTGGTCGGTGGTGCCCGCGAGCAACGCCAACACCTCACCTCGGTGGAGCGTTTCGACCCGGTGGCCAACACCTGGAAGCCGGAGAAACCTCTCGACGTCGCGCGCTGGCTGCACGCGGCGGTGCGCAACAGCGAAGGCGACGTGGTGGTGGTGGGCGGCCGCTCGAACGCAGGTCAGCAGGGCAAGGGGCCGGGCGTGTCGATCGCCGACGTGGAGCGGTTCGACGTGAAGAGCGGCAGCTGGCAGGTGCTCCCGCCCATGTCGGAGCCGCGCCAGCGCACCGCGGTCATCGCCGAAGCGAGCGACGGCGGCATCATCGTGGTGGGGGGGCAGACCGCGACGTCTTCCACCAACTACGCCGAGACCTGGAGCCCGGGCCTCGCGGAGTGGAAGGCCTTCGAGAACCACCTCTCGATGTCGCTCTCGTCACACAGCGGTACCCGGCTGCCCAGCGGAGACCTGGTGGTCATCGGCGGTGAGCCGCCCAACTCGGTCGACACCACGCGCGTGCAGCGGTGGCTCAGCAGCAGCAAGCAGTGGTGCCTCGCGGGTGAGCTTTTCAACGGCCGCAAGCAGCACACGGCGACCTTGTTGCTCGATGGCCGCGTGTTGGTGGTGGGTGGCACTTCGAGTGGGTTGCCGGAGCGCAGCGCCGAGCTGTGGGCGCCTGCGCCGGGCAAGTGTGAAGACCCGCCCGGCATCTCCATGGGCTGGTGACGTGGTCAGGGTGAGGGGCCTGTCACCCCGTCAGCCCGGCAAGACCACCATGCGCCCGGGAAACCCGAGATCGCGCAGGGCCCACAACCTGGCGGGCACTTCATCGAGGGTCACCAGCTCGATGCTCGGCTTCACCTTGCCGGAGAAGAGCAGCCCCACACCTTCTTCGAGATCTTCCCGAGTCCCCAGCAGCCCGCTGCGAATGGTGAGCCCGCGCCAGACGAGATCAGCCACCGAGAGATCGATTCGCCCGGTGGGGCTGGAGCCCGCGAGCGCGATGCGGCCGCCCGCGCGCAACAACCGCACGGCCTGCTGCAGCGCCTGAGTGGAAGGCGTGCACACCACCGCGGCATCCACCGGACCATCGAGCGGCTTGGCGCCGAGCGCTCCTGCCAGCGTGACGCGCTCTGGGTCTGCATCGGCCGCAAACACTTCATGTCCGAGTGCCTTCGCTACCTGCACCGCGAGATGACCGACGCCGCCGACGCCGAACACGGCCACGCGCGACGGGTGCACCAGGCCCAGCGCATTCACCGCGCCCACGGCGGTCCACAGAGAGCCGCCAGACAACGCGAGCGCACCGGCGAGCTGAGGGGCCAACACCTCGGCCAGCGGCTCCACACCCAGCGGGAGCTCCAGCGGCACCAGGGTCTTTTCATGCGTGACCAGGTGCGTGCCCAGGGCGCCGTCGACGTGCATGCCGCGCCATGAAGCGCCGCCGCAGTGTCTCGCGTCGCGGCCGCGGCAGGCGTTGCAGGTGCCGCAGCTCGAGGCGAGCGGCGTGACGAGCACGCGCTCTCCCATGCGCAGGGTGCAGTTGGCTCCGACCGCTTCGACCACGCCGACCGCTTCGTGACCTGGCACCAGGGGCAGCCGGGGCGGGGCGTCGAGGGTGAGCAGGTTCCAGTCGAGCTGGCCCAACGCGCAGGCTTCGATGCGCAGGCGCACTTCGTGAGGGCCCGGGTTCTTCGAGGGGATCTCGACGACTTCCACCGCTTCGCGGGCTTTGAGCAGTTGGATGACGCGCGGCATGGAGTGGGTGTGCCTGAGTTGGAGAACGGAAACAACCGGCCCCTCACCCCCCTCGGGGGGAGGGGGACAATGCTATGCAGCGCGCCGACATGAGCAGCGACAAGTCGGCCTTCATCACGCGCGGCATCACCGCGTACGCGCACCTCCTCGTGAAGTACCCGGGAAAGGTGCTGCTGGCCCTGGTGTTGCTCGGAGCTGCCGGCACCTGGCTGACCTCGAAGCTCACCATCGAGGCTGATCAGCTCGCGTTGATCAGCCAGGACCTGCCCGAGGTCAAAGAGGTCAAACGCGTCATCGACATGGTCGGCGGGGCTGGCTACCTGCAGCTCGCGCTGCGCGCGGACGACGAGGCGGGGCTCAAGAAGCTCGCCGACTCCATTCACGCGACGTTGATGGCGGCGAAGCAGCCCGACGGCACGCCGTACGTTCGGTTCATCACCTACAAGGTGCCCGTCGAGTTCGTGCGCGAGAACATGGTGCTGTTCATTCGCAACGAAGACCTGGTCGAGGCCAAGAAGCGCATCGACCCCTACGTGAAGGATCAGCTGCGGAGGAACAACCCGTTCTTCATCGAGCTGCGCAAGACCGAGCCCGTGAAGCTCGAGCTCGAGGACCTCATCAACAAGTACAGCTCGATCGGGAAGAAGAGCATCCGCGACGACTATTACATCTCGGATGACAAGAAGATGATGATGATCCTCATCAAGCCGATGTGGAACTCCACGTTGCTGCCGAAGACGAAGGACTTCGTCGAGGCGATGACGGGTGGGGCGCCCATCGGCACGACGGTGACGAAGGGGTTGCTCTTCGAGGCCGCGAAGAATTCAGGCGTCGAGCTGGTGGAGGACTACCGGCTGATGGGTGACAAGCAGCGCCTCGCCTTCGGCTTCACGGGTTCCTACAAGACCAGCGTCGACGACAACTACGCGATGACCGAGTCGCTCGACGACGTGTTCGTCTTCGCGTTCCTCTTCATCTCGGTCATCACCGTGGTGTTCTTTCGCAAGTGGGCGCCCACGCTCATCGTGCTCTCGGGCATGGCGCTGGGCACCATCCTCACCATGGGCTTTGCGAAGCTCACGCTGGGCGAGCTCAACCTGGTCACCAGCATCATCGGCGCCATCTTGATGGGCTTCGGCATCGACTACGGCATCCACTTCATCTACCGAACGCGCATCGAGCTGGGCACGGGCAAGCAGTGGGACCTCGCCATCACCGACGCGATCATCAACGCGGGGCGCCCGGCGTTGATCGCGGCCATCGTCACCGCCGGCAGCTTCTTCGTGCTGCTCGTCTCGGAGTTCCGCGGCTTCTCGCAGTTCGGTTTCCTCGCGGGCTTCGGCACCTTGATCATCGGGCTGACGCTCTTCTCGTGGAGCCCTGCGATTCTGGCGTTGGCAGGTCACCGCAACCCCGAGCTGCCCGCGAAGCTCATCGGCGTGATGGCGCCGCCGTCGGCTGATCTGGTCTCTGGCAAGACCCGTATTCCGGCGCCCAAGCTGCTGCTCGCGGCGGCGGTATTGGTGGTCGGCGTCGTCTGCGCCTTCTCGGTGCCGTGGGTCGACGCCCCGCTGCCGAAGGATCGCGAGATGACCTTGTGGGAGCGTTTTTCAGGAGGGGTGCGCTTCAACTACAACACCCGCGCGCTCGCTCCGGTCGATCAGCCTTCGATCAAGCTGCAAGACGAGATCAACGCGCGTTTTCAGATCAGCTCTGATCCGATCGCCGTCTACACGAAGACTTTGGAGGAGACGAAAGACATCTGGGACGCGATGACCGACGACCCTGACTACAACTTCAAGGTCGACACCTCGAAGTACCCGTCGGTCGATCAAGTGGTCAGCATCTACAGCTTCACGCCTCCACCGAAGACCGCCGCGCTCAACGCGAAGGTGCTGGCCGAGTGGCGCGAGCAGCTCAAAGACATCCCCGTCGAGTCATTGCCGCCCGACCTCCAGGAGAACGCCGCCTTCTTCAAGCGCATCCTCGAGAAGGAGCCCTTCGACGTGAACGGGGTGCCCGAGAACTACCAGAGCCTCTTCCGCCACCTGCCCACCACCAAACCGGAGAACCACGGCTACCTCACCTTCCTCTACCCGAAGGTCGATCTGTGGGACGGCAAGAACCTGATGCTCTTCGCTGATCAGACCAACCTCATCGAAGGCAAGAGCGGCAAGAAGTACCAGTCGGCCGGGCTGGCGATCCTCTACGCGAAGCTCGCGCGCATCGTGCTCTTCGACGCGAAGCTGACCGTGCTGCTCGCGGTGTTGTGGATCTTGCTGATGCACTACCTCGACTTCCGCTCGGTGAAGCTGGCGCTCGCGTCGGTGCTGCCGCTGGGCATCGGGTTGTGGATGATGCTCGGGCTTTTGAGCATCACCAATCACCGGCTCAACTTCATGAACCTGGTGATCCTGCCGATCCTGCTGGGGTTCGGGGTCAGTCACGGCCTGTACCTGCTGCACCGTTTCCTCGAAGGCACCTCGCCCATGGTGGCGCTGCGCAGCGTGGGCGCGGCGGTGGCCAGCTCGACGTTGACGGCGATCGCCGGCTTCGCCTCGTTGTTCTTCGCGCAGCATCAAGGCCTGCGGAGCATCGGGTACGTCGCGTGCCTGGGCCTGGGCACCACGTTGATCGTCAGCTTCACCGTGCTCGCGGCGGTGTTGCAGATCATCTACGACCGGCAGGGCGCCCAGCGGCTCGAATAGGGCAACATCCGTCATAACGGAGGTTGTCTTGCATGACGGACATTCGTCCGTTACGGTGGACGCCATGTCGACCCCGACCGCGCAGCCCTTCACCCGCCAGGCAGACCCCTACCGGGACCTGCTGGTGATCGACTCCCGAGCGCCCCGCTTCAACCAGCTGGTGGTCGCCACCGGCACCCTCGTGGCGGTGCTGACCGGCTTCTGGCCGCTCTTCGTCCTGCTCGGCACGCAGTTGGCTGTCAGCGTTTTCTTCGGCCGCAAGTACTGCCTGCCGTGCGTCTTCTACTTCGAGGTGGTGCAGCCGCGATTCGGCGAAGGTGAGCTCGAAGACAGCCGCGCCCCGCGGTTCGCGAACATGATCGGCGCCGTCTTCCTGCTCTCGGCCGCGGGCTTCTCCGCCGCGGGCTTTCCGCTGGTGGGCGCGGTCCTCGGCAGCATCGTGGCGGCCCTGGCCGGCCTCGCGGTCTCCACCAGGCTCTGCGTGGGCTGCGAGGTCTACAAGCTGCTGGCGAAGCTGCGCGGCATCAAGGGCGGCCTGCTCGAGCGCATCGACCTGGAGCAGCTCGGCGTGTTGCCCGAAGAGAACCTGGTGGTGCTCTTCACCCACCCGCTGTGCAGCGAGTGTCACGAGGTCAAGCCGAAGCTGGAGGCCGAAGGCCGGCGGGTCGTCTCCATCGACGTCTCCAAGCGCAAGGATCTCGCCCGGAAGTACGGGGTGACGCTGGTGCCTTTCGCGGTGACCGTGGGCAGCGATGGGCGCGTGCGCGGGCAGTCGCGTTGACCGAAGCCTGCTAAAGCGTCGGTCCATGATCCGGCGCATCGTGCTCCTCCTGACGGCCGTGGTTTCGAGCGGCTGCTTCGATTTCGACGGCGCCTACGCCCAATACTGTGACGGTGGCCGGTGCTCCGACGCAGGCGCTTCGACCGGTGGCGGCGGCGGCACTGCGACCGGTGGCGGTGCGGGGGGGGGCTCGACCGGCGGTGGGAGCGGTGGTGGGGCGGTCGGCGGCGGCAGCGGTGGTGGCTCGATGGGCGGCGGAGCAGGAGGTGGTGGTGGAGCGATCGGCGGCGGTGGCGGTGCGACCGGTGGTGGTGGTGGCACGCTCGACGCGGGCTGCCCTCAGTTCCTCTGCCCGCAGATCAACTGGTCTTCACCGCGCTCGAGCATCTACTTCGAGGTGGCTCCGGGCCTGATGACCGAGTCGCTCAACCGCTTTCACGTGATGGCCTCCTTCGAGGCCAACGCCGCCGGGAGCGACAACTTCACCCACTTCGAATACCGCTTCGTCGACGGCGGCGTGCAGACCTTGAACCGCACCGCGCTGCTCGACAACCGCACCGAGACGCGTCAGCTGCGCGGCCTCACGATGACCGATTTCTACGTGACCTACCGCACGTGGGCGACGCGTTTCGAGGGCTCCAATACCCCGCTCGACTTCAGCCGCTGCGCTGCGCTCGATGGCGGCCAGACCGACCCGTACCACTACGCCGTCGCTCCCGTGACGGGCGACGAGATGTGGCTGGTCGGCTACCCCATGAGCATCTGCCACTGGACGCGCGCGGGTGGCCTCGTGGCGACCAACGAGCCCGACCCCAACTCGAGAATTTATTACAACGACGTCTACCGGGCGCCGTCGGGTGCGCTGTACGTGGTGGGCGGAGACTCGGCTTCGGGCAACTCCGCCGTCGGGGTCATCGTGCGCGAAGACGGCTCGCCGCTCTCCTTCTCGCCGGTGGAGGACAGCGCGTACCGCGACGCTTTCAGTTCGATCGATGGCGCAGGCGACCTGGTCTACGTGCTGGCGCGTTCGAACTCGGCTCAGCGCGGCGAGATTCAGCAGCTGCAGGCCGATGGTGGTTTCGCGGTGGTCTACACCGCGCCCTTCCGGCTGGCGAAGCTCGACGTGATGCCCACGGGTGAAGTGTGGGCGGTGGGCGAAGCGTACGATCGCGTCGTCTACTTCGACGGAGGCACCTGGGCCGATCAGCTCTTGCCCACCACCGAGTTCCGCAGCGACGTCCGGTGGGAGAACGTCAACGGCACGCCCGAGGGCATCGTGCTCACCGGTTTCGAGCGGCAGCTCGACGGAGGCCGCACGGCCGTCGTGAACACCTACCGACGTTTCGGTCAGTGACCTCCCTGATTTCTGCTGACGAAAGTCGGCGTGCAGTCGCTCCGAACCCACCCTGGTTCGGCTACGGTCCGCGCCGCTGACATGGAAGCCATCGTCATCGCCCTCCCCCCTGATTCGCCCCCCGCGCGGCTCGGGGAGCGCTTCACGTTGCGCGAAGGCACGCCGCTGCGGGTGGGCCCCGGGCGCGAAGCGCGGTTGCGATTGGGCCCCCTGGGGGCGGGCGACCTGCTCATCGGCACCGAGGCGAACACGCCCTTCGTGCGCATGACCGCGCCTTCGTTGCGCGCGTCGTTGTGTGGTCACGAGCTGTTTGGTTCCTCGCGCGTGCAGGTGCGGGCGGGCGACAGCCTCTACGTGCACCCCGGCCTGGTGCTCGAGTTCCGCGATCGGCCGACGCAGAAGGTGACGCTGCACCACGATCTCGAGTCGATGCTCTGCGCGTCAGATGAAGACGACACCTGGGCGGTGTACCGGGACCAGCTCGAAGAAGCCGGTGACCCGCTCGCCACCTGGTTGAGCGAAGCGCCGTGGGCCGACGAAGACGCGCGCCGCCGCCAGCTGCTGGGCTTCGCGGAGTCGGTGCGGGGCCATCTGGCCGACGTCACCTGGAGCAACCGGGGCATGCTCTCCAGCCTCACCCTGAGCCGCCAGGCCGTCACCGGCGCGCCGGGGCTCGCGTGGCATCTGGCTCAGCTCGCGCATCTCCCGGTCGCCCGGTTGTTGCCCCGCCTGGCGCTCGCGCTGTTCGCCGGGCCTGCCACCGCGCGCGCGACCGGCGAGCAGGATCCCGACACGCTCGCCGCGCTCACCCTGGAGCGGCTGGGTCAGCTCGATGGTGCGCCTGCGTTGCGTTCGGTGTGCCTGGGGTTCGTCAGTGAGCCGCGGGCGTGGCCACGCGCCGAAGCCGCCTGGGCGCGGCTGCGTGAACGGGCGCCTCGGCTCGATCCCGAGTTCCGCGGCGTGGTGGTGTCGGGTGGGCGCGCGACGCTCTCGTTGCTCTCGCGAACCCCTGACGTGGAGAGCGTGATGTCTGACGTGGTGCTCAACCCGCAACGCACCGACGTGGGCACGGCCACGGGCGCGTTGGCCCGGCTGGTGGGCGCCGCTCCGCAGATTGCGTGCACGCTGTACCGATCGATCGAAGGGCAGTGGGTGGTGTTCGACGAGAGCGCTGACCCGTTCCGTCTCGCGCAGGGGCCGTTCGCGTTGCGTGTGAATGGGGCCGTCACGGCGCGCGCGGCGTTGGCGCCCGGTGACGTGGTCGAGCCGGTCGAGGGGCTGCGGTTCCTCTTCAACTTCGCCGGCGCCTAGCACCCCGCGCATCGACACCGGTTCCCCCGAGCGGCGTCGAGGGGTCACTTGCCGCACGAAGCGGAGGCGGCAGCTCGACTGGCGCTGGATGCGAACGGTGCGCGTCTGTTCGTTCGATGGAGAGGACCGGCGTCAGCCGCCCATGGGCGTCATGGTGAGCAGACCGCGCCCGATGGCCATCACGCCGCCGAAGATGCACAGCAGCGCCACCACCACGCCGATGAGCGGCAGCTGCATGCCCGGAGTCGCCTTGCGGCGGTTCACCGTCATCGCGGCCTGCGCCACCACCGCCGCCAGCAGCATCATCGCCAGGTGACCGATGAGTGCGGGGTACCAGCGGCCCATCGCCACCAGCGCCAGGCCCAGCAGCACCTGCAGGTGCAGGGAGCCCGCGAAGCTCGCTCCCAGAATGCGGTGCACCTTGCCGAACGGCTTCTTGGTGAAGAGGCCCGCGCCCAGCACCACCACGTTCACCACGCCCAGCAGGAGAATCAGGAACCGGAGGCCCGAGTGCGCGTGAAAGAGAGGAGTCATTCGCGCGCTGCTACCACAGTGGTATTCAGGGACCCATGCCGATGACGCGTTGGGTGATGCTGCTGGTGGCCGCGCTGGGAAGCGGGTGCGCCACCACGGCCGCGATCACGCACGAGCCGCCGCGCGACGTCTCTTCGCTGGTGACGCTCGAGGGCGACGCGATCCTGGTGAAGGAGACCATCGGCTTTCCGCATGGCAAGTCGGAGATCGAAGAGAGCTCGAAGGATCTGCTCGACGCCGTCGCGCGCATTCTGGTGAACACCACGTCGATCACCAAACTGACGGTCGAAGGTCACACCGACACCACCGGTGAGCCGGCCGCCAATCAGCCGTTGTCCGAAGAGCGCGCCCTGGCGGTGAAGAAGTATCTCGAGAGCAAAGGCGTCGACCCCAGCCGCTTGGAGTCGCGCGGTTTTGGTTCGAGTCAGCCGGTCGACAGCAACGACACCGAAGCAGGGCGCGCGAAGAACCGCCGCGTCGAGTTCAAGGTCACCCGGTAGCCAGCACCAGGCCGCCGCGCTGCGAGGCCTCGAGCGTGCCGCATGCAGCCCCGATGTCCTTGCCGCCGGAGTACCGGCGCGCGATCGGCGCCTTCACCATCTGCAACAGATCGCGGAAGTGCTTCAGCTCTTCTTCAGTGGGCGGCAGGTACTTGCCGGTGGGGTCGGTCACGTCGATGAGATCGATGGTCACCGGCACGTCGGCGAAGGTGTCGCGCAACGCCTCGGCGTCTTCGCGGCCCACGTTGAAGCCGCTGATCATCACGTAGGCCACCATGGCGCGCGTGCCGCTCTCCTGCGCATAGGCCTTGATCTCTTCGACCAGGGTGGCCAGCGGCCAGGTCTTCTCGACGGGCAACACCACCGCGCGTTTGCCAGGGATCGCCGAGGTCACCGAGAACGCCAGCCGGTAGGGGAGCTGATCAGCGCGGTACTTGCGAATGCCCGGCACCCAGCCGGCGGTGCTGAACGTGATGCTCTTGCTGCCGATGGCCATGCCCGCGGGGTGGCACATGATGCTCGCCGCGCGGGTGGTGTTGGCGTAGTTGAGCAGCGGCTCGCCCATGCCCATGAAGACCACCCCGCGCACCGGGCGGTCGGCTTCGGCGCGGATCTGCAGGACCTGCTCGACGATCTCCCAGGTCTCCAGGTTGCGCTGGAAACCCATCTTGCCGGTCATGCAGAAGTCGCACGCCAGCGCGCAGCCCACCTGGCTGGAGATGCAGACCACGTACTTGGTGTCGAAGAGCGGAATGCGCACGGCCTCGAAGCGGCCACCGAGCGGAGATTCGAAGAGGTACTTCACGAAGCCGTCGTCGGCCTTGCGGCGCTCGACGACGGTGAGCTTCGGGAGCTCGCCGTTCGCTTGCACCCAGTCACGCACGGTGGCGCGCACCTGGGGGGCCTTCTTCACATCGTCGAGGTGCTGAGCGCCGTGACTGAAGACCGCCGCGAAGAGCTTCAGGTGCTCGACGCGGTTGAGTGAGGCGGGCGCGAGGGCGGTCGCGAAGCCTTCGAAGTCGTGGTCCTTCAGGTTGATCACGGGCTTCGCCTAGCACACTTGTTCCCCTCTCCCTTCGGGAGAGGGTCAGGGTGAGGGCAGTGACAACGGCGCCCCATCTCTGCCAAGCACCAGCGCATGTCGGATCGCGTCGCCTGCGCCAACTGTGGAAAGTGGATGTTCCACCTGGCGAAGACCTGTCCGCATTGCGGCACGCCGCAGGCCCTCACGCCGGGCAAGAAGCTCGAGCTGTCGTCCGAAGAGGCGCGCTCGTTGTTGACCGCCGCTGCGCCGCCCGGTGAACCACGCATGAGCGACGTCGCTGCGGCGCTGGTCCTTCCGCGAGGTGGTGGGCTCGAGCTCGCGCTGAGCATCGTCGCGTTTCCGGTGACCCTGCTGACGTTGGTGGTGCTCGGGTACGGCGTGCTGCAGACGATGCGAAGGCGTCACGCGGTGAACTTGCGCGGGGCGCGGATGCTGGCGGTGCCCACAGCTGCGGCCTTCGCGGCGGTGGTGTTGTTTCAGAACGATGCGCCAGTCGCGGCATTGATCGCGCTTGCGACTTCGTCGATCGCGTGGCTCGTTCGGGATCTGATCCGCGCTTCGGTGCGGCCGGACCCGATGAGTTAGGCCCTCACCCCGACCCTCTCCCGGAGGGAGAGGGAGACAAGCGACTCTGCAGAATGGCAGACACCCCCTGCGGATCCTGCGCGTGCACCCAGTGACCCGTGTTCAACACGTCGACCGTCACGTGACCCTCTGAAGACGCTTCGAGCATCTGCGCTCGCACCCGATCTTCATGCGCGTACACGCTCGACCTCGCGCCGATCACCAGGTGAAACCGCGGCCCCTTCTTCGTGTGCGCGGCCTGTTCGACCAGCGGCCAGAGATCGATCTCGAAGTAGTCCTCGAGCAACGCATGCACGCGGGGCAACGAGAGCCGGAACACCCAGCCTTCCGGCTTGAGCTCGAGGTTCATCGCCAACCACTGGCCGATCATCTTGCTCTGCCCCTTCGCTTCGATCGCCGCGACGAAGGTGTCTCGATCAGGCCAGGTCTGGCCCAGCGCCTCGAGAATGGTGAGCACCTCCATCGTCGTCTCGCTGCCGCGCGCGTCGAGCCGCGGGCCGGGGGCCGAGTCGAGCGTCATCACCGCTCCGACTTCGGGGTGCTCCTTCGCGTAGGCGAGCGCGACCTTGCCTCCGAAGGAATGGCCGACCACCGCGCCCACGGGCACGTTCCAGGACTTTGCAGTTTCGACGAGGTCAGCCGCGGCATTGGCCACCGTGTCGGGCCCGTCGAGGCCCAGCGAGTTTCCGTGCGCCCGGAGATCGACCATCGCCGCGAGGTAGTGCGGGCTCGATTGGATGAAGCGCCGGGCGTGGCTGCGGAGGTTCGCTCCGGTGCCGAGGATGCCGTGCAGGAAGATGACGGCCTTCGTGGGCGTGGCGCCAGGCGCGGTCAGGAGATCGTGGTGCAGCTGCATCGTTAGATCGCGCTTCCGCCGCGTTCACCCGTGCGGATGCGAATGACCTGCTCGAGCGGCATCACGAAGATCTTCCCGTCGCCCACCGCGCCGCCACCTTCGCTGCGCGCTCCGGAGAGGATCGCGTCGACGGTCTTCTCCACGTACGCGTCGTTCACGCTCACGGTCACGCGCGTCTTCTGCACCTTGCCGCTGCGCACCTTCTGACCGCGGAAGAACTCGACCTCGCCCTCCTGCCGGCCGTGGCCTTCCACCGTGTCGACGGTGATGCGGTAGTGATCCCCCTCATCGAGGACCTTCTTGAGCGCCTCTTCGACCGCTTCCAGCCGCTCGGGCCGGATGATGGCGACGATCATCTTCATTGCAAAACCTCGGGCTCACTTCGGCGGCGGTTCGAACGGCAACGTCAGCTGGCACACGTTCATGTAGCAGGTGAAGTTCTTCAAGCAGTCGTCCTGGGAGTCGCAGGTCGGCAGACACACACTGCGTTGACCTTGCAGGCTGCAGGTCGAGTTCTCCGGGCACGTCTGGGTCTCGCTGCATTCCCGGGTGCAAATCTCGGCCTTGGAGCAGTAGCCCCGCTCGAGCCCTTCGCACTCTTCTTGTTTCGTGCACGGCCGGCCCGGTGCCGCGAAGAGACCGCAGTTCAGGAACAGCAGGGTGAACCACGCGAAGCGCTTCATGGTCGGTCGGGCCCCTGGTCGCGGTTGCCCTTGTACTCAGAGGGTCCATACAGGTCGTAGTCACAGCCACCGTCCGCGCACTTGCCTGGCTGGCAATACCCCTGCAGGCACACCAGCGTCCTGCTCTCGGGACAGAAGCCTTCGTCGCTGGTCTCCATGAAAGCGCCGCCGTCAGGCTGGGTCTGCCCGGGGTAATAGATGCCGCGGCAACCCTCTTCCACCTTGGTCCAGCACTCGCTGACCGACTCGCACTTGCGCGTGCAGATCTCCGCGAGGCTGCAGGTGTAGCCGCCCGGGCAGTTGAAGTTGCGCGGGTCGCACTTGCCGCCTGGCGGTGAAGGGCACGCCACCTGCTGGCAGCTCGCCACCATGATGAACACGAACAGGGGAAACCAGTGCCGCACGGGGGGCATCCTCGCCGGTCACGGCCCCACCGCAACTCCCCAGCCGGCTTCCCGAGGCGAACGGAGCGCTCGAAATCAGGGGGTTAGCGGCGCGGAGCCTGTTGGCCCACATGTGCGTCTGCGACCTCACCGCTCCAGTTGTCAAAGCTCACTGCAAGCACCCGGAAATACCGGGCGAAGCGTGATGCCGACACCTCCGCATGACCAGCTACACCATCCGCTCCGGTGACACCCTCGGCAGCATCGCTTCCCGCTACCGCACCACGGTGGCAGCGCTCGCGCGGGCCAACAACATCGCGAACCCGAACGTCATCTACGCCGGTCGCACGTTGCGGATCCCCGATGGTTTCGACGCGACGCCCGCGTCACCGGTGAACATCTCGGGTGGTGGCGGCGCGCAGAACTACACGGTGCGCTCGGGTGACACGCTCTCGGGCATCGCCTCCCGCTTCGGCACCACCGTCGGCGCGCTCGCTTCGCGCAACGGCATCAGCAACCCGAACATGATCTACGTGGGCCAGCGCCTCGTGGTCGGAGCGGGCGCTCCTCCTTCGACCACCACGCCGACCGCGCCTCCCGCGTCGGGCAACGGCGGCACGTACTCGGTGCGCTCCGGTGACACGCTCTCGGGCATCGCCGGCCGGTACAACACCACCGTCGGCACGCTCGCTTCGCTCAACGGCATCAGCAACCCGAACCTGATCTACGTGGGCCAGCAGCTGCGCCTGCCGGGTGGTTCGGGCCCTGCGCCCGTCGCGCCCACCGGCCCGGTGCCGGGCCCCACCACGGGTGGCATCAGCGCCGCGCAGCTCCGCGCGATCATGCCGAACCTCTCCGAGGCCGACGCGAACCGGCACCTGCCGTACCTCAACGCCGCGATGGCAGAAGGGCAGATCAACACGCCGAAGCGCCAGGCGGCGTTCCTCGCGCAGCTCGCGCACGAGAGTGGCCAGCTGCGTTACTTCGAAGAGATCGCCTCGGGCGCCGCGTACGAAGGCCGGCGCGATCTCGGCAACACCCAGCCGGGTGACGGCGTTCGTTTCAAGGGCCGCGGGCCGATTCAGCTGACCGGCCGCAGCAACTACACCGCCGCGGGCAGGGCTCTGGGCCTCGACCTGGTCAACAACCCGCAGCTCGCTGCCACGCCGGCCGTCGGCTTCCGCATCGCGCAGTGGTTCTGGAACAGCCGCAACCTGAACAGCTACGCCGACGCGGGGAACTTCGATGCCATCACCTATCGCGTGAACGGTGGGTACAACGGCAAGGCGGCGCGTGACACGTACTACGCCCGCGCGCGCCAGGTGCTCGGCGCCTGAGCGTTCAGAAGCAAGCTCGGAACTCAGAACGCAAACTCAAACCAACAATCTCCCTCTCCCCGAGGGGGAGAGGGCGGTCGGCCTATACTCGCCGCCCCCATGACGAACACCCGACCGCTCGCGCTCCTCGCACTCTTCGTCGTAACCGCCTGCGGAACCGAAGCGACGAGCCGGTGGTGCCTGGTCAGTGCGTCATCGTCACCACGCAGGTCAGCGTGTCGTGGGATGCGGGCACGGGCGCGGGGGGCGGTGGTGGTGCGGCTGATGCGGGAGCTCAGGATGCGGGCATCGATGCAGGCAGCAGCGGTGGTGGAACGGGTGGCGGAACTGGCGGCGGCGATCCCCTCGGTGGTGGTACCGGGTTTACCGGTGGCGGCTTTGGCGGCGGTGGTGTCCCTTCGGGACCTGGGTGTGGATGCTCGTCTGATGGCCAGGCCCTCCCCGCGCTTCTGGTGATGCTGGTCGGTGCGCTGCGGCTGCGTCGCCGTCGTTCTTGAGCTTCGGCTCCGCGCTCCGAAAGGCCCCTCACCCCGACCCTCTCCCCGCTTCGCAAGGAGAGGGAGATCATCTTTTCTGGGGAGGAGGCGAGCGGTGCGCGCGTTGCACTGACGCGCTGCATGCGCCCTCAACCCGCCCAATTCGCGCCGGTCTTGCGCCAACCCCCTCTCGTCGCGCACCCCTGCCTCTGGGGGATGCCTCATGGCGTCCGCTCGTGAAGCGTGGGTGGGGAGCACCTACCCGCTGGGTGCCACGTTCGACGGTTACGGAACCAACTTCGCCGTGTTCTCGCGCGTGGGTGAACGCGTGGAGCTCTGTCTGTTCGACCGCGATCGCAACGAAGAGCGGGTCGCGCTCACGCGAGGCGAAGGCCACGTCTGGAACGCGTACCTGCCCGGAGTCGGGCCCGGTCAGTACTACGGCTTCCGGGTGCACGGGCCCTGGGCACCTCAAAGCGGGGTGCGCTGCAACCCCAACAAGCTGCTGCTCGACCCGTACGCGAAGTCGACGGCAGGTTCACTGAGCTGGGGCCAGCCGCTCTTCGGTCACCAGCTCGACGACCCCGAGCAGAGCAACAACGAAGACAGCGCGCCCACCATGCTCAAGGGCGTGGTGGTCGATCGCTGGTTCGATTGGCAGAACGATCGAAAGCTCAGCACGCCCTGGCACGACACCGTCATCTACGAGGTGCACGTGAAGGGGTTCACCGAGCGCCACCCGGACATCCCCGAGGAGCTGCGCGGCACGTACTTAGGCCTCTCGCACCCCGCTGCGATCGAACACCTGCTCAAGGTCGGCGTGACCGCGGTCGAGCTGCTGCCGATTCACCAGTTCCTCCACGACGGCCGGCTGCTCGACAAGGGGCTGCGCAACTACTGGGGCTACAACACCATCGGCTTCTTCGCGCCGCACGACGAGTACGCCTCGCGCCGAACCATCGGCGCCGCGGTCTCCGAATTCAAACAGATGGTGCGCACGCTGCATCAGGCCGGCATCGAGGTGATCCTCGACGTGGTCTACAACCACACCGCTGAAGGCAATCACCTGGGCCCCACGCTCTCGTTCAAGGGCCTCGACAACCAGGAGTACTACCGCCTCAGCGCCGAGCAGCCGTTCTACTATTACGACACCACCGGCACCGGAAACTCGATGCACGTGCGGCAGCCGTTCGTGCTCC
The DNA here is from genome assembly GCA_030695565.1 of Archangium sp. Taxonomy (GTDB): domain Bacteria; phylum Myxococcota; class Myxococcia; order Myxococcales; family Myxococcaceae; genus Archangium_A. Next base: position 152,113 of record JAUYRZ010000074.1, on the reverse strand, counting down.
AGCTGATCATGGATTCGCTGCGGTACTGGGTGCAGGAGATGCACGTCGACGGCTTCCGCTTCGATCTCGCGGCGAGCCTCGCGCGCGAGCTGCAAGAGGTCGATCGGCTGGCCACCTTCCTCCAGCTGGTGCACCAGGATCCCGTTCTGCGCACGGTGAAGTTGATCGCCGAGCCGTGGGATCTGGGGCCCGGCGGTTACGCGGTGGGCAGCTTCCCGCCCATCTGGTCGGAGTGGAACGGCAAGTACCGCGACGGCGTGCGTGATCTGTGGCGCGGCAATGAAGGCTCGTTGCAGGACTTCGGCGCGCGCTTCACGGGCTCGGCTGATCTCTACCAGCACGACGGCGCGCGCCACCCTTCGGCCAGCATCAACTTCGTCGCGGTGCACGACGGCTTCACCCTGCGCGATCTCGTCTCGTACAACTCGAAACACAACGACGCGAACGGCGAAGACAACCACGACGGCACCGACGACAACCGCTCGTGGAACTGCGGCGTCGAGGGCGAGACGACCGAGCCAGACGTGCTCGCGCTGCGCGCGCGGCAACAACGCAACCTGCTGGCGACCTTGTTCTTCTCGCAGGGCGTGCCGATGTTGCAGGGCGGCGACGAGCTGGGCCGAACGCAGCGCGGCAACAACAACGGCTACTGCCAGGACAACGAACTCTCCTGGTTCGACTGGGAGAAGGCGGACCAGGGGCTGCTGTCGTTCACCAGCAAGCTGGTCGCGTTCTACCGAAAGCACCCGGCCTTCCGCCGCCGCGGCTGGTTCCAGTCGCCCAAGGACATCGTGTGGGCGCGCGCTGACGGGAAGGACATGGAGAGCAGTGACTGGCACAGCGGCCGCTCGGTCGGCGTTTTCCTCGATGGCGAGGGCCTGGTGGCGCGTGATCAACGCGGCAAGCGCATCGTCGACGACAGCTTCTTCGTGGCGATCAACGCGTCACACGAGCCGGTCGACTTCACCATTCCCACCAAGCTCGGGGCCCGCTGGGAAAAGGTGCTCGACACCGACGTGGGTTTCCTCGAAGGCGAGCAGAAAGACGCGCCGATGCCATGCAACCTGGTGGCTCGTTCGTTGGCCGTCTTCCGGAGGCGCAGCACGTGATCGCGCCGCGCGCGACGTATCGCGTGCAGCTCCGGCCCGGCTTTGGTTTCGCCGAGGCCGCTGCGCTGGCCGACTACCTCGAGGACCTGGGCGTCAGTCATCTCTACAGCTCGCCCTACCTGCAGGCCGCGCACGGTTCGCCGCATGGCTACGACGTGGTCGATCACCGGCGGGTGAACGCGGAGCTCGGAGGCGAAGAACAGCATCGACATTTTTGCCGCGCCCTGGCGGAGCGGGGCCTGGGCCAGTTGGTCGACCTGGTGCCCAACCACATGGCCATCGGCACCGCGGCCGACAACACCTGGTGGTGGGACGTGCTCGAGAACGGGCCGTCGAGCCGGTACGCGTCGTACTTCGACGTCGACTGGCATCCCGGTGAAGAGGCGGACAATCGGATTCTCCTGCCGATTCTGGGAGAGCGGTACGCGGAGGCGCTGACCAACGGCCTGCTCGAGGTCACGCGTGATGGGGCTCGCTTCTTCGTGACGTACCGCGATCACCGGCTGCCGATCGCACCCCGGGCCCTGGTCGAGCCGCTCGGGCGCGCGGCGGCGCAGGTGGGGTCGAGCGAGCTGGCCTTCTTCGCAGATGCGCTGGGCTCTTTGCCCAAGCCGGGCGCGACTGATCAGACCTCGACGGTCAGACGTCATCGTGATCGCCAGGTGATCGAAGCGTTGCTCTCGAAGTTGTTCGCCTCGCGCGAAGACCTCGCCGCCGCGGTCGACCTGGAGCTGGCCGCGCTGACCGCCGATGCGGGACGGCTCGATGCGTTCCTGGAGAGTCAGAACTGGCGGTTGGGGTTCTGGCGCTACGCGCTGGGCGAGCTGTCGTACCGGCGCTTCTTCGACGTGGCGACGTTGGCGGGGTTGCGCATCGAAGAGCCCTGGGTGTTCGACGACGTGCACGCCTTGGTGCTGAGCTGGCTGGCCGACGGCACCATCGATGGGCTGCGCATCGACCATGTCGATGGTCTGCGAGATCCGTCGGGCTATCTGGAGCAGCTGAGGCGTCGCGCGCCGAAGGCGTGGATCGTGGTGGAGAAGATTCTCGCGCCCGACGAACCGCTCCCGGAGAAGTGGCCGATCGACGGCACCACCGGCTACGAGTTCATCCGCCTGCTCGATGGCGTCTTCGTGAATCCCTCGGGTCAGGCCACCCTCGACCGCGTGTGGCTCGAGTTCGGTGGAGATCCCGCTCCGCTCGAAGCGCAGGCACGCCGGGCACGCCTCGACGTGATCGAAGCGCTGCTCGCCAGTGAGCGAGACCGCCTGGTGGCGCTGGCCCAACGATTGGTGGCCGGCGAGCCGACCTTGCGTGACGTGACGGTGCGCGAGCTGCGTCACGCCATCACCGAGCTGCTGGCGAGCTATCCGGTGTACCGCACGTACGCGCGGCCGGGCCGGGTGGCCAGCGAGGTCGATCGCGCGCACGTGGCGACGGCGTTGGCGGCGGCGGCAGTGGGCCGGCCCGAAGTGGATCACCGCGTGTGGGAGGCGCTGCGCCGCGCGTTGTTGCTCGAGCGCACCGGGCCGGTGGAGGTCGAGCTGGCGCTGCGTTTCCAGCAGACCTCGGGCGCCGTGATGGCCAAGGGCCTGGAAGACACGCTGTTCTACCGGCACGCGCGGCTGGTCGCGCTCAACGAGGTCGGCGGGGCGCTGGATCGGTTCGGGGTCTCCCTCGAGGAGCTGCACACCTCGCTGGCCACCTCACCGCCGCGCACGCTGCTGGCCTCGAGCACGCACGACACCAAACGAGGTGAAGATCTGCGCGCGCGGTTGCTGGTGCTCACCGAGCTGCCGGAGCAGTGGGCGCAGCTGGTGAACCGGTGGTCAGAGCGCGCGGCGCGCTTTCGTACGGGCGCACTCGATCGGCCCACCGAGTACTTCATCTGGCAGACCCTGGTGGGCGCGTGGCCGCTCTCGAAAGAACGGGCGAACGCGTATCTCGAGAAGGCGACGCGCGAAGCGAAGAAGCACACCTCGTGGCTCTCGGGCGATGCGGCGTACGAGTCGTCGGTGATGGCGTTCGTCGATGGGGTGCTCGATGACGCTGAGCTGAGCGCAGAGGTCGCCGCGTTCGTCGCCTCGATCGAGCCGGCCGCGCGCCGCACTTCACTCGCCCGCACGCTCATCAAGCTGACGGCGCCGGGTGTGCCCGACCTCTATCAAGGCTCCGAGCTGTGGGAGACGAGCCTGGTCGATCCCGACAACCGCCGGCCGGTCGACTACGCCACGCGCCGGGAGTTGTTGCAGCGGGCGCGTGAAGCGAGCCCCGAGAACGCGATGGCGGCGAGTGACGAGGGCTTGCCGAAGCTCTGGTTGATTCAGCGCGTGCTCCAGGAGCGCAAGCAGCACCCGGAGTTGTTCGAAGCGCCGTATCGCGCGCTGAAGGCGACGGGTGACGCGGCCGAGCGGGTGATCGCCTTCGCGCGTGGAGAAGAGTTGATCACCCTGGTGCCGCGATGGACGGCGAGTCAGGTGCGATGGGGCGAGACCGCGCTCACGCTCCCCTCGGGGAAGTGGACCGACGTGCTGTCGGGAGAGACGTTCGAAGGCGCGCTGAAAGTGGAGAGCGCCTGGGCCCGCTTCCCAGTCGCCTTCCTCAAGTGCTCTCCCTCTCTCCGAGGGGGAGAGGGTCGGGGAGAGGGCAAACCATGACGAACTTCCAGGTCTGGGCACCCAACGCGAAACAAGTCGAACTCATCCTCTACGAACCCGAGCGGCGCATCACCGCCGAGCCGCGCGCAGACGGCCTCTGGTCCGCCCCCGCACCACCGGTAGGCACCCACTACGCCGTCTCGCTCGACGGCGGTCCCGCACGTCCCGACCCCCGCTCCCGTCTGCAACCTTCCGGCGTGCACGGCCCATCGCAGTGGATCGATCCCGTCTACCCGTGGACCGACGCGAGCTTCCGCGCAGTGCCGCTGGGCCGCGGCGTCATCTACGAACTTCACGTCGGCACCTTCACGAGGCAAGGCACGCTCGACTCCGCGCTCGAACGCCTCGACGAACTCATCGCGCTGGGCATCACCCACGTCGAGCTCATGCCGCTCAACGCGTTCCCTGGGCGGCGCGGCTGGGGCTACGACGGAGTCAATCTCTTCGCAGTGCACACCGTCTACGGCGGCATCGACGCGCTGCGCCGCTTCGTCGATGGAGCGCACAGCAAGGGCCTCTCGGTGATCCTCGACGTCGTCTACAACCACCTCGGGCCCGACGGGAACTACCTCTCGGAGTTCGCGCCGTTCTTCACGGAGCGTCACAAGACGCCGTGGGGTCCGGCGATCGACTTCTCGTCACCGGGCGTGCGCCGCTTCTTCCTCGACAACGCCCTCTACTGGCTGCGCGACTGTCATCTCGACGGCCTGCGCCTCGACGCGACGCACGCGATCTACGACGACTCGCCGAAGCACATTCTCTCCGAGCTGGCAGACGAAGTTCGCGCGCTCGAGCGGCCCGCGGTGTTGATCGCCGAGAACGAAGACAACGAGCCGCGGTTGGTGCTGCCGAAGAACAAGGGCGGCGACGGGCTCGATGGGTTCTGGTTCGACGATCTCCATCACGCGATCCACGCGGCGTTCACCGGGGAACAGCAGGGGTACTACGCGAAGTACGGCTCCCTCGCGGACATCGAGACGGCGTTGGTGGGGAAGGGCACCATTCACGATCGCCCGATGGGTCCGCCTGATGGCACGCGGTGTATTGCCTGCATTCAGAACCACGATCAGATCGGCAATCGCGCGCGGGGTGAGCGGCTCGGCCAGCTCACGTCAGCAGGGCGGATGCGCTTCGCAGCGGCGTTGATGCTGACCTCGCCGTTCGTGCCGCTGTTGTTCGAAGGGGAAGAGTGGGGCGCGTATTCTCCGTTTCAGTACTTCACCGACCACGAGAATCCCGAGCTGGCGAAGGCCGTTCAAGAGGGCCGCCGCGCGGAGCATGCTTCGGTCGTCGGTGAGCTGCCGGATCCGCAGGCCGCAGCGACGATGGAGCGCTCGGTGCTCGATTGGAGTGAACGCGAGCGGTCTCCGCACCGGGAGATGTTGGTGTGGTACCGCTCGCTGCTGGGGCTGCGGCACCAGTTGCCTGAGCTCACCGATGGGCGGCGTGACGCGATGCAGGTCGCGGTCGATCACGACACGAAGACGATCACCTTGCGACGTGGGCGGCTGACGTTGGTGGGGACGATCGGCGATGCGGTAGTGCGGATTCCCACGCCGCCGGGCCGGCTCGAGCTCTCCTGGCCTGAGCCGCCGCGCAGAGAGAACGGAGTCACGCTGCTCGCGCGCGAAGGGTGCGCCATCTGGGTGAATCGAAGCTGAGTCAGGTGAGGGCCCCGAAGAACTTCGCGACGAAGATGCTCATGTGACGAGCCGCCCGGAGACCATCACCGGGGCGCACCATGTCACATGAACATCCTTTTGCGCGCGAGGGCCTGATCGCTGCGACCCCCATCGTCGACCAACCGACACACACGCTTTCCTCGTGCCCGTCCGTTGATCACAGAAATTCGTGAGGGCACGCCGCGCCAACCTCGCGACCTTCGGAGGCCTCTCCCTCGGCCCCAGACTTGCTCAAGCGCTCCCCGGCCGAATTTTCCACTGGGAAAAACACTCATGTTCAAGACGAAGCTCCTGTCCGCGTTGGTGCTGTTCTCGATGACCCTCGGCTGCACGCGCCCCGAGCCGCAAGCCGGTGAAGACGCGAAGAGCACCGTCGAGCGCCTCACCACCCAGGCCCCCGCGAGCGACGTCGCGCAGGCCGTCGCCGGGCTCAACGAGTTCACGCTGACGCTCAACCGCAACACCACGAACGCCGCGAAGAACGTCATCACCTCACCGGCCTCCATCACCACCGCGCTGAGCATGGCCTCTGCCGGCGCCGCGGGCACCACGCTCGACGCCTTCCGCAGCACGCTGAACATCGGCCTCCCGCAGGAAGACTTCCACGCTGCGATGAACACGCTCGATCGCGCGCTCGCCAGCCGCGGCCAGGGGCAGCAGGGCACCAACGGCCGCCCCTTCAAGCTGGCGATCGTGAACCAGACCTTCGCGCAGAAGGGCTTTCGCCTCGAGCAGGGCTACCTCGATCTCCTCGCGCGCCAGTACGGCACCGGCCTCAAGCTGCTCGACTTCAAGACCCAGCCCGAACCGGCGCGGAAGTCGATCAACGCCTTCGTGAGCTACCACACGGCCGATCTCATTCCCGAGCTGCTGGCCGAAGGCATCATCACCGCCGACACCCGGGTGGTGCTGGCGAACGCGGTCTACTTCAACGCCAGCTGGCAGAGCCCTTTCGAGAAGAGCGCCACCAGCCCCGGCTCTTTCACGCTCGAAGGCGGCAGCAAGGTGCAGGTGCCCCTGATGCGCGACGGCGCTCTGCCTGCTCGCTCCGCGACGATCGCTGGCGTCGACGTGGTCGAACTGCCGTACCAGGGCAACGAGGTCTCCATGCTCCTGATGGCGCCGGCCGCGGGTCAGCTGGCCGCCTTCGAGAACAGCCTCGACGTCGCGAAGCTCGACAGCTACCTCGCCGCGCTCGCGCCCGGCCAGCTCGAGTTCTCGATGCCGAAGTTCGAGATCGACCTCGAGACGATGCTCAGCGCGCCGCTCCAGACGCAGGGCCTGGGCGTTGCGTTCAGCAGTGAGGCTGACTTCTCCGGTATGACGGGCGACCGTTCGTTGTCGATCAGCGACGTGGTGCACCACGCGGTCATCAAGGTCACCGAAGAAGGCACCGAAGCTGCGGGCGCCACCGCGGTGGTCTTTGGCGAGACCTCCGTGCCGGTCACCCGGCCCGTGCGCATCGATCGCCCGTTCGTCTTCTTCATTCGCGACAACGCCACGGGTGCGCTGCTCTTCATGGGGCACGTGGTGGACCCGCGGTAAAAATCAGGGACCCGGGCTCGAGAAATGCAGTCATCGACCTCTCGGAGAACCACTCTGAGAACCTCGAAACTGCACGACAAGGTGGTGGTCATCACGGGCGCCTCCAGCGGCATCGGGCGCGCAATCGCCCGCGCGGCCGGCGCAAATGGCGCGCGGGTCGCGTTGCTGGCCCGGGGTGAAGCGGGGCTCTGCGCGGTGGCACACGAAGTCGAAGCGTTGAGCGGGGAGAGCCTGGTGTTGCCCGTCGACGTAGCCGATGCCAGCGCCGTCGACAGGGCGGCCGAAGAAGTGGTCGCGCAGTGGGGCGGCATCGACGTCTGGGTGAACAACGCGATCGTCACGGTGTACTCGCCCATCAGCCGCATGACGCCCGAGGAGTACCGGCGCGTCATCGAGGTCGACTACCTGGGCACCGTGCACGGAACGCTGGCCGCGCTGCGCCACATGCGCACGTGCGACGCGGGCACCATCGTGCAGATCGGCTCGGCGTTGGGGTACCGCTCCAGCCCGTTCCAGAGCGCGTACTGCGCGTCGAAAGCAGCGGTGCGCGGCTTCACCGATTCTTTGCGCAGTGAGCTCGCGCACGAGCGCAGCCAGATCAAAGTGACGATGCTGCAGCTGCCGGGGCCCCAGACGCCGCGCACGGTGACGCCTCACTCCGAGTCGGAGGTGATCGCCGACGCGGTGCTCTACGCCGTCGAACACCGCTCGGAAGAACTGTGGGTGGGCTGGAGCACCATCGAGGCGATCATCGGCCAGTTCCTCGTCCCCCGAATGCCCGATCGCTACGTGAGTGAGGCGCCGGCCACGCTGCCGGCCCCTTCGCCGCCACGGCCGGGCGCGGCGTTGTTGATGATGGCGCGCAGGCTGCTCGAGGTCTGGGCGCCCCAACGCGCGCTGCGCTGAACGCGCGGGTACTTCGACGCAGGAGCCCACTCGAGATGGCACTCCTGCGCGATGCGGAGCTGCTCCCTCGACTTGCTCGAAACCGCTCTGCGCGTGTGTCGGCGAAGCGGAAGCAGTGGCGATGTGGCCTGAGATCAACTCAGTTCCGCCGCCATGCGACGTCTTCTGTTCCTTCTCCTCGCGTTGCCGTCCGCCGCCTTCGCGCAGGAGAGCCTCTTCAACGTTCCTTCGACGCAGGAGACCGTTCAGGGGCGTCTCTTCGGCCAGGTGCAGGTGGGCGCCACGGGAGAAGGCGGCGAGGTGAACACCACGCTCGAGCTCGGCATCTTCAAGTGGCTCGAGCTGGGCATGAACCTGTTTCACATGCCGCTCTACCACGTAGGTGATCTCCACGCGGAGTCGCCCGCCAGCTCGTCGACCACCTTCAACGCCAACGTCTACTTCTCACCGGCGGAGTGGTTCGCCGTCGAGCTCGGTACGCAGGGAGGGGTCGGCTTCGTGCCGAACACCACCGCGCTCGAGCCCGTCATCTACGGCTGGGCCACCGCGCGCTTCGAAGCCCCGGGCCGCTTCGGCTCCTACGTCTTCGGCGCCTACACCGGCACGCGCGGAGCGATTGGCGGGGGCCCTCCCGCGGGCGGCCTCTTTGGTTTCGAGCTGCCCCTCGTCGAGCACTACCTGCACGCGCAAGGCGACTGGGTCATCGGCCTCAACGCGGTGAGCGTGGCGGTGGTCGGCGTGGTGGTGTTCATCGGGAAGAACTTCCAGCTCTCTGCCGGCGCGCAGCTGCCCAGCCCGTATTCGGGCAACAACTTCGGCGGCGTGCTCGAGCTGACCTACGTGCCGACGCCGGCGCCTGAAGGGGAAGGGCTCGGCCACCCTTCGGACCGCCCGCAGCAGCGCCCCGACTGACTACTTGCAGAGCTTGGTGGCCAGGCCCTGCACCAGGCGCTCGGAGACGAGGTCGACCATCGGGCGCTTGAGCGCACCTGACTTGGCGAACTCCGCCGAGACGATGTTCGAGCTGCAGGTCATCAGCGTGGTCATGAGGGTCAACACCTCGCCCACGCCTGCTTCGGTGTGTTCGTTGAAGGTGAGCGTGCAAGGCATCGCGGGTGCGGCCGCGCCTTCCGGCGTCCAACGCGCGGAGAGCGAGTCGGCCAGGATTCCTTTGGGCGTGATGGTCAGGCTTTTGGGCATCGCCGCGCAGGTCTTCTTGAAGGCGACGGGCGTGGTGGCCTTCGCCTGGCCCGCGAACGGGTCGCCCAGCAGGGCCGACGCGAGCTCGGAGATGACGTTGCGCGCCTGGGGTTTGCCCTTCTTCGCGATGAGGGCGGACACCACGCGCTCTACTGTCTTATCGAGCTCAGCGACAGGCACCGTCTCGTCGAGGAAGAGCTGGTCGCGCGAGTGGGGCTCCCACACCGAGCCGCGCACGTTCACCTTGCCTTTGCGCTCGTCGAGCACCACGTCGATCTCGAAGACGCGCGCGGCCTTTTGCTGCGAGGCGAACTGTTGCCACAGGTAGACCGACAGCCGGTTCGCACACGCGAGCGCGCCGCCGATGCCGGCCTTCCAGGGTGGAGGCCCCACCACGGTCTGGCAGTGCGCGACGCCTTGTTTCCAGGTCTCGGCCGAAGCGGGCGCCCACTCGGCGATTGGCGCGGCGCTGAAGCCTTCGAAGTCCTGCATGGGGAACATGCCTTCGGTGCGCAGCAGGTACGTGTGCAGCGCCGTGGCGTCGATGGTGGTGGCGGGAAGACCCTTCAATTTCTCGAGCGCTCCGGTGCTCCGCGCGCCGTGCACGGCGATGACGTGAACCGGCGTGGCCGCAAGAATCGACACGAGGAGCGAGAGCATGCGCAAAGCATACGCGTCGCTCCCCTTTGTTCGGGAAGCGCTTCACGCTGAGATTGGGCCCCGCCTTGTGTGAGCCAGACGCGCCAGCCACGGTGCTTCGATGCACTTTCGGGTTCTGGCGGTGGTGGTGTTGAGCGCGTGTTCTTCTTCGGGCCTCGATGGCGGCACCATCGCCAGTGGCACCGGCGCGGGCGGACCGATCAACGATGGTGGGGCGAGCTTCAGCTTGATGGGGGAGACCTCGTTCACCCCGATGGCCGCGACGGCGTCGTTCGCGTCGGATGCGGGGCGGCGGTTCGACTCCATCACCATCGTCATGCACGACGCTCAGGATGCCGGTTGCAACAGCGCTCTTCCCCATGGCACGCGGGTGGTCAGCCTGGAGCTCACCAACGCCGACGCGGGCCTGTTGAACCCGGGGGCCTACCGCATCGTCACCGGCGTGGAGCCGCGCGTGGGGCAGGTGAGCACGTTGTTCAACGTGGGCTACGGCATCGCCACGTCAGGCACGGCGACCATAAACATGGTCACGCCCACGCGCATCACGGGCACGTTTCAGACCACGCTCACCTCGAGCAGCGATGGCGGTACTTCGCCGCTCAACGGCGCGTGGGATCTGCCGATCTGCCCCTAGTCAAAGCACGCAGCCAGGAACCATCTGCCCGGCCTGCAGCACCGCATTGCGCGCCTGCGCCCGTTCACGTTCCCAGAAGCACAGCGTGTCGCCTTCGCGCAGGTAGCCGTATTGGTAGAAGGTCGGGTTCACCGTGTTGCGCAAGATGGTCTTGGGGTCCGGATCCCACAGCGCGCGGCGGCGCTTCGCGACCAACTCTTTCGCGACGGCGAGCTGCGCCTCTGCTTTCGCGATGAGGCCACCATCCGTGCCACCCGCCGCGTACGAGAGCGTCGCCGCATAGAGCGCATGAATGAAGGCCACTCGCGCCGCGGTGACCTGCACACCTTGCTTCAACTCAGCCAGCACCGGATCATCCGAAGGCAAGCTGTCCGCCTCTGCCGCCAGCACGGCCAGCTCGGCGGCGTGCACCGCGAGCTTCTCCACCACCCGGGTGCGGAAGGCTTCGCGTTCCGCCGGCGTGGCCGCGAGGAGCTCGGAGAACTCGGGGCGATCCGGTTGGCTGAAGATGCCCAGGCGATCGCCCGCGTCGATGATCTGATCTCTTCCCGCGATGTACGCCGCGAGCCGCTCGATGATCAGCGCGCGGTGCTGGGCTTCACCCAACTTGCGAATCAGCTCCGCCGCGGTGGCGCCCTGAGCGCCCCAGCCGCCGTGGATGTCGCTCACCGCGTCTTCCCACTTCGCGGGCCGCGAGTAGCTCATGCGCAGCGTGGCGGCGTCGGTGAGCCAGTAGCCCCACTCCCAGCCGCTGCTGAAGAGCACGTGGTCATCGAGCTCACCCACCGCTGCGATGCGCTCGAGGTCGAGGTGACGCGAGCGGATGTAGAGCGGGATGAACACGGGAATGTTGATGTCGAAGGCCACCCAGTACGCCGACTCCGGGAAGTAGCCCACCCGCTTGCGCTCGCGGATGCGGCCCTCGAGGTACGCGCGGTGTTCGTCGAACTGCTCGTGCAGGTACGCCAGCCCGGTGTCTTCATAGAGATTGAAGAACATCGTGGTGTGAACCCACGGCACGATGGCCGGGTTCGCGTAGCGCACCAGGAAGTAATAGAGCTGCCGCTCGCCCATGAAGTCGATGCGCAGGTTGTCGTAGTTGCCCACGTGGATCGACGCGGTCACTTCCACGCCGGGCTGCACGCGCTGCATGGCCGCATACGTCGCATCCACGTTCGCCACGAACCGCGCGGGCTCTTCGGCGAAGAACTCCCCGAAGCTCAGGGCGAGCGAGTCGAAGCCGTTGCCGTCGAGCAGCACGTGAAGGCGGCGCTCCATCTCCGGTATGGGATCTCCGGTGAGATCGTCGATGAGGTCGTACGCGTTCTGCAGGTTGCCGCCGCCGAACAGCTGCAACGCGATGCCCGTGCTCACGCCGTGCGCGTGCGCGTAGCCGGTGATGGCCCGGGTGTGCTCCTGCCACGCCGGGAGCAATGAAGGCGTCTTCACGACGTCGTCCAGGGCGCACCACTGCAGGTAGTTGCCGCGGTTCTTGATCAAGAAGTCGATGGCCCGCTTCGCACCTTCGAGGTTCTCGGGCCCGGGAATCCAGAAGTCGTACAGCGTCTCGATGGGGTGCAGGGTGTGCAGGTGCAGGCCACGCCGCTGCTTCACGTCGGGCGCGTAGTCGACGTTGAGCAGCTCCGCGTGCGCGGTGGTGAAGTCGGTGGGAATCTTGGTGTAGCGCGGGTGAGGGAAGCGGTAGCCCAGCGCCTCCAGGGCATGCCACAGGCCGTATTGCCGGCCGAGCGCGCCGCCGCCTTTGACGTGCAAGACGGTGCCGCTGCCTTCGATGCGGTAACACTCGGAGCACGAACTCTGGGTGCTCAACGCGACCACCACGCCTTCACGCGAGGTGATCTCTTTTTCGGGCGCGGTGACCACGGTGGTGTGGATGCGCGGGTCACCGATGAAGGCGAGCCCTTCACGCACGAGGGCTTCATCTTCGGCGGTCACCAGAACCGTGAGGCCGGGTTCTTTCACTTTGCAGGCGCTGCACACGAGCAGGGCCAGCGCGAGCAGCTTGAGCTGAGTCGACATGCGCGCTTCCTAGTGCGTTTCTCCCCGGTGACGAAGGGGCGCGGCGCCGGGGCGCGACGTTACTGGTGGCCCATGAACGCACGCCTGACACCCGCTGCGCTTCGGTTCCGCTCGCTGGAGAGCGAAGATCTGCCCCTCATTCACCGGTGGATGCACGCGCCTCACGCGGAGCGCTGGTGGGGCCGGGAGCGTTCGGTCGAAGACGTCATCGCCGAATACACTCCGCGGCTGGCGGGGCTCATCCCCATTCACCCGTACATCGTCTGCTACGACGCCGCGCCCATCGGTCTGATGGAGTGGGTGCGCTTCGGCCAGTTCCCCAGCTTGATGCAGGCGTACGGCCTCGACGATGAGGACGCGGTCGGGTGCGACGTGCTGATTGGAGAAGAGTGTTTTGCGCATCACGGGCTGGGTGGGCCAATGATCACGCGCTTTCTGCGCGAGCTGCCGCTGCGTGATGCCCGTCACACCGACTGCTTCATCGATCCCGAGAAGGAAAATCTCATCGCCATTCGGGCGTACGAGAAGGCGGGGTTCCGCCATGTGCGCGACGTGGCCGATGATCTGGGGCACCCGATTCACCTGATGATGATGAGCCGCGAAGAACTCGAACGGTTGTGACGTTCGGCCGGGCCAATGTCCGTTCCGTCACAACCGATTTTCGCGATGGGGCGGGTAGGGTGTCTGCATGAGCCAACCACTCGAGCTCGGGGCCGGTTTTGTCGAAGCGCCGCTGGGCATTGACGAGGAGTTGCTCGTCTTCGTCGACCCCGAACGCGTCGTTCGCCTGGCTTTGAAGGGCGTCCCGCGAAACCGGTCACACCGCCTCAGGGTTGCCGGGGAACCAGCTGCCCCACCAGCTCCAGCAGGGCCTGCGGTTCGAACGGTTTGCGCACCATCGCGTCGGCGCCGATCTTCAAGGCCACGCTGAGGTAGTCGCGCTTCGAGATGTGGCCGCCACCCGACATGGCCACGATCTTGAGGTGGGGCCAGATGGAGCGGAACTCGGTGATGGTCTCCAGCCCGTCGACGCCGGGCATGAAGATGTCGGTGATCAGCACATCGGCCGGCTCCTCCCGGTTCAGCTCGATCGCCCGGCGGGTGTCATCGCAGGTGCGGGTCTGATGTCCCGCAGCGCTCAAGATCAGCTCCATCGAGCTGAGGAGATCGGCATTGTCATCGACGACGAGAACTCTCATGAATGCGCCCGATCAGAGGTAGGCGCCTCACCCGCCGCGGACAAGCATGTCTGACTGCCAAAAACGGTGAGACGCTCCTCGAAACCCCGAAAACGGTGAGGGCAGTCTCGTGAGCGGTTACAAGCACGCGCGATGCTCGAACTCTTCACGCAGCCCGCCACCTGGACCGCTCTCGTCTCCCTCACCGCGATGGAGGTGGTGCTCGGCCTCGACAACCTGGTCTTCATCAGCATCCTCACCGGGAAGCTGCCGCCTCATCAGCGCAAGCTGGTCACCCGCATCGGCGTGGGCGGCGCGCTGGTGCTGCGCATCGGCCTGCTCTTCACCATCAGCTGGATCATGAAGTTGTCGTACGTGCTGGTGCACGTGGGCGATCACCCGTTCACCGCGCGTCACCTCATTCTGTTGTTGGGCGGCTTGTTCCTGATGTTCAAGGCCACGACCGAGATCCACAAGAAGGTGGAGCACAAAGAGGAGCACGACGGCCCGAAGAAGCAGTCGGGCAGCTCGTTCGGCGCCATCGTGCAGATCATCGCCATCGACCTGGTGTTCTCGATCGACTCGGTCATCACCGCGGTCGGAATGGTGGAAGACGTGCCCGTGATGGTGGTGGCGATGGTGGTCGCGGTCATCTCGATGATGTTGTTCGCCGGGCGCATCGGCGGCTTCGTGGAGAGACACCCTTCGATGAAGATCCTCGCGCTCTCGTTCTTGCTGCTGATCGGCGCGTTGCTGGTGGCGGAGAGCCTCGGCCAGCACGTCTCGAAGGGGTACATCTACTTCGCGATGGCCTTCTCGGTGGTCGTCGAGCTGCTCAACCTGCGCTTCCGCTCGAAGGACAAGGTGGAAGCCGAGCCCGCGACGTGAACGCCCGGCCGCTCATCTCGATGCGCGGCGTGAAGAAGGCCTTCGAGGGCCAGCCGGTCTTGCGCGGGGTGGATCTCGACGTCTTCGAAGGGCAGACCTTCGTGCTGCTCGGTGGAAGTGGCAGCGGCAAGACGGTGCTGCTCAAACACCTGGAGGGGTTGCTCCAGCCTGACGAAGGTTCGGTGATGGTCGATGGGCACGAGCTGTCTGCGGGAGATCCCGCGCAGCTCGACGCGGTGAGACGGGAGATCGGCATTCAGTTTCAAGCCAACGCCTTGTTCGACTCGCTCACCGTGGCCGACAACGTGGCCTTCCCCCTGCGCGAGCTGCAGCACTTGAAGGAGCCCGAGGTGAAAGCGCGCGTCGATGCGCTGCTGGCCCTGCTGGGGCTCAGCGACGCGGCGGCGCTTTTCCCCTCTGACCTGTCGGGCGGCATGAAGAAGCGGGTGGCGTTCGCGCGGGCGATGGCCTTGCGGCCCCGGGTCTTCCTCGCCGACGAGCCGACCGCGGGGCTCGACCCCCTCACCACCGAGACGGTGGACGAGGCGATCGAGGTGGCCCAGAAGCAGCTGGGGGTGACCGCGTTCATCATCACCCACGATCTGCCCACGGCCTTCCGCATCGCTGATCAGGTCGGGCTGCTCTTCGAGGGGCGGGTCATCGAGGTGGGGCCGCCCGAGGTCTTCCGGGCCTCCCGGCACCCGGCGGTGCTGGCCTTCCTCAAAGATTGGCTCGAGCGCGAGGCGAACGCCCGGGCGTGATGGTAGAGAGGAGCGATGGTTTCCCGGCTGACCCGCTCCGAGTTCACGCAGTCCCTGCAGGACAAGAAGATCGACGTCGCGGAGGCCTCCGCTGATCCGAAGCTGGCCGGCCTCGACGTCAGCAAGGCCGACCTCAATGGCGACGGGAAGATCGCCGGTGCGACCGAGGCGGCTGCGCTGTTTCGCGAGGTGGATCGCTTCGACAAGAACGGCGACTCGGCGTCGATCGCGCTGACCACGGCCGCGGGGGCTTCGACCAAGGCGGCGGTGCTGGCCACCGCGCTGCAGAGCCGGGCGATGTACGAAGTGCGCGATCCGCTGGCGGACTCCGCGCTGAAGACCGCCTTCGCTGCGGCGGGTTCGGTTCCGCTCGCGCGCGGGGCAAAGGATGATCGTGCGGTCGCCGTGCAGTACGGGCTGGCCCGGTTGGGTTTCGCCGTGGGCACGGTCGATGGACAGTTTGGTCCTGGCACCGAGCGCGCGGTGAAGGCGTTCCAGACCTCCATGCGGCTGCCCGCTTCGGGGGTGGTCGACCAGCAGACGCTCAGCGCGCTCGATCTGAAGCTGGCCAACACCGAGCTGCGGACGCCGGCCGAGGTGAGCGGGGATCCGCTCGCGTTCCTCTCGAATCACGCCGCGCTGGGCATGGCGACGCTGAGGCCGCTGGTCGATCGCAGCACGCCTGCCGATTGGAACCACCCTGAGATCCAGAAGGCCTACGGCGAGTTCGCCGCGAACTACTGGGAGCACCTGAAGACCAACCGCGTCGAGGCCGACTGCAAGACGCTCTCGCTGTTCGTGATGGACCAGTTCAGGACCAAGGTGAAGAACGACCTGGGCGTGCAGCTGCCCCGGCCCGCGGGGTTGCCCAACGTGAACTGGGTGGCGGCCACGGCTTCGAACACGAAGGGTTTCTTCAGCCGCTTCGAGACGCTGCCGGCCGCGCGGCCGGGCTACGAGAACGCGCAGGCGATTCAGCGGCTGGATCCGAAGGCCAGCATGATGACCGGCGTGAACGTGCGTTACGGCGGCGTCGACGCGAACATGGCTTCGCGTGCGGTGAAGGTGACCATTCCATGGGCCGCGCCGCGCGACAACGCGGGTGACAGCAGCATTCCGGAGATTCCGGTGGCGCAGCTGACGCCCGGTGACGTGCTCTTCATCGACCACACCGGTGATCGCCGGGTGGATCACATGGCCAACGTCATCAAAGTCGAGCGCAACGCGGAGGGCGTGGTCACCCAGCTGGTGCTCGCGACCGGTAGCTTCGACGACATGAAAGACGCGGACGGCGCGACGGCGCCGAACAGCCTGGGCGAGGTGAACAACTACGCCGAAGAAGTGACGGTGCAGGTCGACGCGGCCGGCAAGGTGACCAGCTCGAAGGTGACCTGGAGCTCCGAGCCTGCGTGGCTCACCAGCTCGCGGTATTCCGCGCGCACGTTGTTGATGGAGATGCGGCCGGGTGGCACCATTTCCGTCGGTCGTTGGGCCCAGCCGTAAGCTGCCCGCTCTGCCGGTGCCTCTGGGAGGACCTCGCGTTTTCGTCGGCGGTCGATGTGTATCGGGCGCAGGTGGTTGCGACCCTCGAAGAACCCGGCCTTCGTACAGTCGCTCTCCATCGAAGCCACGCTCGACGCCGTCACACCAGCGGGCCGCGCGAGCCCCGCCTCGATGTCGGAAGCGTTGCTCCACGTTGTGCCTGGGGGCGTTCGCTGAGCCGCGGAAGATGTCTTGCGGTCCGGATCGCCTGATGTAGATAATGACGAAAGTGGACTGGGGGTTCCCGGTCGGCGCCTAGCCTCGGTGAGACTCACCGGGGCTTTTCGCTTTCTGGAGCAGGGAGCACCTTCAACCCCCTCCCCTCGTAGTCGTTGCCAACGTTGCTGCGCCCGCCGTCGCAGAAGAACTTCGCCTTCAAAATCTCAAAGGCGCGATTGGGCTGACCCGGGCGCAACACGCTCAGCCCTATGGGGCGCGCCACCAGATCGGCGAGTTGCAGCCCGCCGGAGTGCACGCGCTTGTCGCCGAAGATGATGGTGAAGGGCAACGCACCGCCCCTCCGATTCGCGCCGTCGCAGATGCGGCGGAACTCAAGCTCCAACTCCTTGTCTTCCTTCTCGCCACGCCGTTCGAAAACTACGTGGGTCTTCCTTGCGCCCTGCTTCTTCTCGTCCATCAACTCTTGGAGCGACTCGAGACAAAAGCTGAGCGCAAGATTGTACGGATTCGGAGGCACCCCTCCCGCCCGTTTGAGTGCCTCTTTGTTGATGACGCAGCTGATCAGAATGAAGTTGCTCCTCCCGATGATGCTGGTCAGCTCGCCAAGAAAGTCATCCTTCGCTTTGCGGCTCTCGAAGCGGAACGCACCGGTCTCCTTTCGGATTTCATGCTCATGCAAGACGACCAAGTCGTGCCCGAAATGATTGAACTTGAACTTCTCGAGGGCGGGCACCACCTGTTCGGCATAGTTGCGCTTGTAGAAGACGCAGAACGCGAGGACGAACATCGGATAGCTGGGATCAGGTCTCTCCATGCTGTGGTCGCCGCTCTCGTCGACGTAGACGATGAAGTCGCTGAATTTGCTCGACGCCGTCGCCCGCGGTGGCTCAACCGCCGCCTGCTCTTCGACCTTGAAGAGGGAGTATTGGGGCGGATCGCGTTCGTCGGGCATTGAGGGACAGTAGTTGATCCGGACGCGTTTCGCGTCTGCTCGTCTCTTGGAGCCCGTGCTGGCCCGCTCAAGTTCGAGATCGACGCACAGCGCGCTGCAAGTGACCGCTCGACCTCTCTCGAGGGGACCGGCGTCTGCCCCTTTCCCCCAGCCTCTCCGGGAGTGGGCAGGGTGAGGGCCTAGCTCTTGTGTGGCCCCACGTACCCGCGCTCAGACATCTGCTTCATCAACAGCGCCTCATGAACCGCGCGAACACGAGCGCCGATCGTTTCCCCTTCAATCACTGCCAACGCCTCGGCGATGGCCTCGAGAGAGGACATGCCGCCGAGAGGCGAAGCCCGCAAGCTTCTCCGGCCCGGTGCCGCAGGCAGTGACCATCGCTGCAGCGATCTCAGCTCAGGAACCCGCTGCATCATCTTGCGAGACTGACTCCACGAGCCGTCGAGCACGACGAGCGTCGAAGGCAGCGGAGCCGTGGGTTCCTTCTCTCCCGGCCACAACAACCAGGCGCCCTCGAGATCGTCGACTTGGAGCGGTGCGTCTTTCGCGCCGAAGACACGAACGTCGACCTTGTCGAGCGCAGCGGCCGCGTGACGGCCGGTGTTGCTGCGTTCGCTCAGTTCGAGCACGTGCTGGATGAGCACGATGCGTGTACGGGTGATGATCATCGGGTGGCAGACTACTGCGTCTGCCCTCTCCCCGACCCTCTCCCCTCGGGGAGAGGGAGACAGTTATCGTTGTTGTTGGCTTCTACAGCAGCGGCAGCTTGTCGCTCATCGCCGCCACCATCGCGGGCGGGTAGGGCACCTTGTCGTCACCCGGCTCGACGAAGGGATCTCCGTAGCCCGGCACCTTGCCGCCGCGCGAAGCGAACTTGGTGGAATACGCCGTGTCGTTCAGCTCGTAGTCGGCCGGCGCCAACCCCATGGCCTGCGCGATGTTCGCCAGCACCCGGTTCTGCGGAATGCCCGCCACCCACGGATTGCCCCAGCGCCCCCGAATGGCCCGCGTGCGGTTGGTGTAGTCGACGTAGTTGCCCGTCTGGAAGAACCCACCGCCACCACCCGCGAGGATCGTGGGCACCGACTTCGCGTCGTGCGTGCTGGGGCCACTCTCCGAGCTCCAGTACACCACCGCTTGATCGAGCATCGTCACGCCGGGCAACACCTGGGTCGCCTGCATCCGGCGCACGAGATCGATGAAGCCGTACTGCATGAAGAACCGCTGGCTGGCGACCAGGTGCTGCTGGCGATCGGCGAGCGTGTGGTTGTGAAAGAGCATGCCGTGCGCGTCGGTGCGCTGCGCTTCGGTCTGGCTGGCCGTGTTGAAGATCAACGGATCCCACTGATCTCGGATCGAGCTGAAGGACATCACCGCCATGCGCGAGGTGCCACAGAGGAACGAGTTCACCAGCATCTGGTTGCGCAGCTCGAGCACGGTCTTCTGATCCGCCACCCGCTGCTGCGGCATCGGAGACGCCTGGTCCCAATCCCAATCGGCTTCGCCTTCACGCAGGTAGAGCGTGCGCTGACCGGTGGCCACGGTGGGCAACGAACAGCCCGCCGACACCATCGCGCGCATGCGGGCGCTGATGGTCTCCACACCCGAGACGTACTCCTCGAGGCGCTGGCGATCTTCCGTGCTGATGCGCCGGCCGGGCCCGAACGCGCCGCGGCTCAGACGCCGGTAGTCCTGGTTCACCCGATCCAGCAACGAGACGCGCGGGTCGACCTGCATGCCGGGCGTGGTGTTCACCCCACCGAACAACAGGTCGTAGAACTCACCCAGGCGCGACACCCGGTACGGGTTGTTCGCCACGCCGGTGCCGCTGCGGAACGAGCTGAGGTGCGGGCCGGCCCCGTTCAGCACCGGCGCCTTGAGCAGCGCGCGGTCGCCCGTCGAATAGAACTTCGAGCTCGCCGCGATGACCGCGTCGATGGTGGGCACCGGCGAGTCGGCCAGCCCGTTGTCCACGCCGCCGTCGCGGTTGGCGAAGTTGCCCAGGTAGCCGCGGGTGTGGCCGCCGAAGGTGAGGAAGTCGATGCCGCGCAGCACGTTCATCTTCGCCAGCAGCGAGTCTTCGACGAACGAGCCGAGCAACGGAGAGAACCGCGCCGCACCCGCATCGAAGTCGGTGAGGCCCTGGCTGCGCGCCGAGGTCGTCGCCGCGTGCGTGCGCTTCAGGTCGACCAGCCGCCCCGCCTTGGCGAGGTGCGCCAGCTCGCTGCCTGCCGCGGGGGTGAGCGTGTGGTCGGTGAGGCTCACGGTGGAGTCGATGGGGTACGCGTTCTCTGCGCTGATGCCGCCGTGGCCCACCCAGGTGCTGACGAAGAAGCGGGGCGCGGTCATCGACTGCGCTTCGGCGCGGTTCATCAACGAAGGGAGCAGCGGCAACGCGAGTGATGCGCCGCCGATGCCTTGCAGGAAGTGCCGGCGGCTGAGTCGATGGAATTTCATGGGTCAGTTCCCCGCCGGCATGCGCCGCAGCGTGAAGGCTTTCGACTGGGTGAGCCCGCGCGCCACGTCGCGCAACGAGCCCGTACCGGCCGCGCGCTCCATGCGGGCCAGCGCGCAGTTGTCTGCGCGCTCTTCATGACGGCCCAGCACGTAGCGGAAGGTGTGCTTCGCGTAGCAGGCGTGCAGGCGCTGCGAATCGGCCAGCAACGCGGAGAGCCCGACCCCATCGGTCACCCGGGCCGACGTGCCGTTGCGATCGATGTTGGGGACGGTCGAAGCATCGACCGGCACCCAGCTGCTCACCGCGCCGCTCAGGTCGTGCAGCGGCTCCTGCTTCCGGTAGCGGCCGAACGCGTCGTAGCTCTCCAGGGGAAAGCCGAGCGGGTTGATGGAGTGCTGGTGACAGCCCTGGCACGCGCTGCCGGCGATCTCCGTCTTGGCGGTCACCACGTTGCGCACGGTAGGCACCGAAGGCGGCAGGTAGTTCGAGGGCGGGCTGGTGTTGGCCGGCGGCTCCATCGCATCGCAGAGGTACTCGACGCGCAGGCGAGCGCCGCGCATCACCGGGTTCGTGTCGGGGTAGCCCGAGAGCAGATACGCCGCGCGGGTGAACAGACCTGCGCGCTGGCCCGGGGGGAAGTGCACCAGCGTGTCGCTGCCATCCCACGGCTGCACGCCGTAGAGCTGCGCGAGCGCCGGCGTTCTGGCGAAAGAGACGTCACTCGAGAGGGCCTCTTTGAGCGAGCCGTGCTCGGCGTAATACGTCATCAGCTCCACCGACTCTTCGAAGGCGTCGAGGCGCAGCTGCGAGAGGTTGGTGTCGGCGGGCAGCGGCGGGGCAGAGCTGTCGGGGTACTGCAGCTCGAGCGCGCTCACCGCCGAAGGGTTGAAGCCGGGCACCCGGTCGAGCCGCAGCCACTGCCGGTAGAAATGTTCGTTCTGCGCCTTCGCGCGCGGTGTGGCGAGCAGCCGCGCGACCTGCGCCTCCAGGGTCTGGTGCTCTCCGGTGAAGCCCGCGGTGGCCGCGGTGAACAACGCGTCATCGGGCATCGAGTTGAGCAGGGCGTAGGAGACGCGGTTGGCCAGCTCGTACGGCGAGAGGCGGGTGAAGTCGGTGCGCGAGTCGATCGCCTCGCCGCGAAACTCGGCGCGGAAGAGGAAGTCGGGCGAGAGCAGCATCGCGCCGATGAGCGCCTTGTAGCCGCCGTAGTCCACGTCGTCGTACGCGCCGCGGTAGCTGGTGCGGTCTTCATCGTCGAGCGGCCGTCGCAGCGCGCGTGCACCGAAGCCGTCGATGACCGCGTCGACACAGCTGCTCTGCGCAGGCGTGGCGCAGTTTCCAAAGGTGTTGGTGAAGGCGAGCAGCCGCGCGGCATCGCCTTCGATCCACGAGCCGACCGCGGTGGCGAGCTCGAACTGCGGCTCGGTCAGCAGCGGGCTGATGCGTTGATCCATCGAGTCGTAGGTCACCTCGGTGCGATGCGTGCTGCCATCGACCGGGAGCGCCGTCAGGTTCGCCGCGACCGAAGCCGACGTGAACAACGACTGCACCTGCGAAGGCGTGAACGCGCGGCTGAGCAAGTCCTCGAGCGTGTTGCGGTACTGGGTGGGCGTCAGTCGCAGCACCACTTCAGGCGATGGATCCGCCTCGGGCTCGCAGGTGAACCACTCCGGGCGCACCACCTCAGGCTCGATGACCTCGGGGGGCACGCGCGTTTCATCGGAGCGTGGACCGACGATCTCTCCGCTGCACGCGGCCAGGAACGCGCAGCCCATCAGCGACAGCCCTTTCAAGGACACACGGTGCTCCGATCTGCAAAGCCGGCCACCACCGCGGTCATCGGGTGACCCTGCTCGTACGAGCCGCTCGCGAGCTCATCCCAGAGGACGCCGTCGGTGCTGCGGTAGAAACGTTGCTGCTCGTACCAGGTCTGCCAACCGCCTTTGACCGCCACCAGGGTGCCGTTGGCGTTGACCGCGACCGGCCCGATGTTCGGCCCCGAAGTGAGCACGCCCGCGCGGCGGGTCTGGGTGTTGGCGACCGTCCAGATGAGGCCGTCGACCGAGCGGAACACCTTCCCGTTGCCCCAGAACATGAACTCCGAGCCCGTCCACACCGGGCGCGACTCGAAGTACTCGTTGCTGAGGGTGCTCGAGGACCACGTCTGCGCGCCGTCATTGCTGCGGCAGACGGTGATGGTGCTCATGTTCTGCGAGACGGTCACGAAGATGCCGTTGCCAAAGGCCGGGTGACCTGCACCACACGCGTCGACGCGGCCGCCGCCCACCATGGTGGGGCGCTGCCAGGTCATGCCGGCGTTGTTGCTGTACGCGAAGTCGAGGTTCGCGCCGTCTTGCGCGGTCACCAGGAACACGCCGCCACCGAACACGCCGCCGCGTACGTTCCAGATGGTGTTGGCGCCGTTGGCGACTTCGATCTCCGCCCCGCTGGTCCAGGTCAGGCCGAGATCGTCGCTCACCCGGGAGTAGCGCGTCGCCGCGATGATGCGGCCACCGCCGACCATCAGGTCCGTCACGTTCGCGCCGGTGAAGACCTGCGACCAGCTCACGCCATCGGTCGAGCGATAGAAGGTGCCCGGCGCGCCCCAGCCGGTGCTCTGGAGGAACGCACCGTCGGCGTACGCGACGCTCGTCGAGGAGTGCGCGTTGTGATCGCAGTCAGTGCTCTGCGAGCCGCCATCGGGCAGCGCGAAGTTGCCGGAGAAGCAGCGATACCGCTCGTCCATCGGCCACGCGTCGTCGACCGAGACGTCGTTCTTCCAGGTCAGCCCGTCGTCGCACGAGATGGCGCGGCGCACTTGCTTGCCCACCGCCACGAAGACCGGAACACGCGTGGGGCCCGCGTCGACTTCCATCACGCTGCCGCCGCCTCCACCAGCAGCACCACCGGTTGCCGTTCCACCGCCGGTCGAAATGCCGCCGCCACCACCACCCGTCGCAGCGCCTCCACCACCGGTTGCACTGCCGCCACCCACGGCCCCTGCGTCAGTCTCGGAGCCCGCGTCTTCGTCATCCGGCATCGGCCCGGCCAGACCGGTGCAGCCCGAAGCCAGGAATCCCATCGCGGCGATGATTGCGAAGCGAGCATGCATGCGGAGAAGAGAGCCCCCAGGCTCCCACTTCGGCTCACCTGTATTGCCACCATGAAGCCGGCTTTCCGGCTTCACCTGAAGTTCACTGATTGGTCAGCACGTTGCGGCGCCCGGTGTCGCCCAGGCCCAGCTGCCCAGCTTCGTTGGCTCCCGTGCAGGCCACGGCCCCATTCTTTCTCCGAACGCAGGTGAAAAAGAAGCCGGTCGCCACCGACTCCACCTCGGTCGTGACGAGCTGCGGCACGGAGAACGGCTCGCCGGACCCCAGGCCCAGCTGCCCTTCGATGCCGCGCCCCCAGCACCAGAGCGCGTCAGCGGTGGTCACGGCGCACACATGAAACCACTGGGAGTCCACCTGCCGCACACTCGCGCCTCCGAGCTCGAGCTTCGTGGGGGTGGCCCACGCCATGGTGAGGCCGTCGTTGGTGGGGCTCGAGCCCCAGCACCACACCTCGCCGCCGGTGCGGATGGCGCAGGCCACGAACGCGCCCGACACCACGGAGCTCACACCCTCGAGCATCTTCTCCGGAGTGCGGACTCCGTCACCGGTCACCAGATTGCGGCCCCAGCACCACAACGCGCCTTCTTTCGTGAGTCCACACGCATTGCCCTGGCCCGCGGTGATGTCGGTGAAACGCAGCTCGACCGCCGCACGCAGCACCGGCTGAGGCGAGACCATCATCGGGTCCACGTCGCCGCGCGCGAGGGTGCCTTCGTGATTGTTGCCCCACCCGAAGAGCCGGCCATCACTGCCCAGCGCGAGCACGAAATCGGAGTGGGTCGCGAGCTTCGCCACCGGCACCGGCAGCACCACTTCACGCGGCGTCGCGATGAACGCAGGCTCGACGATGCCCAGCTGCCAGGCGCCATTGTCGCCCCAGCACCACACCTTGCCCGTGACGGTGCGCGCGCAGGCCGAGGTGGCCGCGAGCGCGAGCTGGGCCACCGGCTCTGGCAGGCTCACTGCGCCCGAGCGCTCCGTGGTGCTGGTGGTGCCGCGGCCGAGCTGGCCCCGTTCGTTCGCGCCCCAGCAGCGCACCGCGCCTGCTTCGACCTCGCAGCCGTAGAAAGCACCCGCCACCACCTGGGTGAGTGGAGCGTCATTCACCGGAGGCGCCTTCGCACCTCCACAGTCGGAGACGACCTCGAAGTGTTGCGCCAGCAGCAGCACCGCCGCGAGTCGGAGCATCACCAGAGCCACCCCGCTTGCAGACCG
The DNA here is from genome assembly GCA_030695565.1 of Archangium sp. GTDB lineage: Bacteria > Myxococcota > Myxococcia > Myxococcales > Myxococcaceae > Archangium_A. Next base: position 127,393 of record JAUYRZ010000074.1, on the reverse strand, counting down.
GCTGTGCCGAACACGCCGCGCACCTGGTGCACGGGCAGCCCTTCGGACAACACGGTGGTGCCCAGCAGCACCGCGCCCACTTCGCCGAACAGCTGCACCATCACGTGCCGGGTGGCGATGCCCAGCGTGAGACCGCCGCCGGCGCCCAGCCACGGCGTGAGGCCGGTGGTGGCAGGCAACGCCTCTTCGTTCACGCGGGTCGACAACACACCCGCCTGCACCGAAGCGCGGGGGCCGGCGCGGAAGATGCCCAGCTGCACCGGAAGCCATGAAGCGCTGAGCGTGCCGCGCGCGAGCGCACCGGAGACGGTGCCACCGGTGGGGAGCGTCTGCGCCAGCAGCGCGCCACCGCCCAGCATCAGCTCGAGACACCACATCGGCAAGACGAAGAGGCCCACGCCGAGCGAACCACCCGCGCCCAGCGTGCCGGTGCCGAACGGAGTGAACTCGCCCCGCACCAACACGCTGAACCGCGGCGGCGGAGGGGCTTCCCAGGTGGAGCGCACCAGCTCTTCAGCGGTGGCGGCGACCTGGTACCGGAAGAGCTCGGCCGACTCGGTGCCTCGCAAGACGGTGCGGGTGCGGTGCGCGCCATTGAAGTCGAACTCGATGACCGCCTCGAGCTGCGCGCTGCCGTCGAGCGTGAGTGCTTCGTCTTCGCTGCGGGCAGCACACAGACTTCGGCCGCGTTCACTGACCCACTCGCTGACTTCTTTTTCCAGCCAGGCGGCGTCGTCCGCGTTGAACGCGACGAAGCGGGCGGGCACCTCGCCTTCCGCACCCGAACAGGTGGCGGCGGTCATCGACAACGATGCGACCAACATCAGGGGGGACACGCCTTCGTCACGCCTCGCACATGCGGGCCGCCGGGGAAACGCCGCAGATAATCGCCCTGCACCCGGCGACAGGAGACGGCATCGTACCTCGCATACGCCTCGGTCAATCGAGCCAATGCGTCTTCCACCAGCGACGCCGAGGTGGCCAGCTCCAACGTGCGCTCGAAGGCGCGCGCGGCCTGGCGGGGATCGTCTTGCGAATCGAGGGCGAGGCGGCCCCACTCGAAGGCGCTCATGGGCGCGAACGCGCTCGAGGGCCAGCGTTCACAGACCTGCTGGAAGCCCACGATGGCTTCTCTGGCGTGACCGGCCGCGCGAGCGCGCATGGCGGCGGCGAAGGCATCGGCGGGGCTGGGCTCTGGCGCTGCGGGCGTCTGCACCACCGGCGCGAGGGGCGCTTCTTCTGCTGCGACGGGCGCGGTGGGGGCTGCGGGCACCGGCACCTCGGCAGGCTGCTTGCGCACGCGGCGAACCACCTTGCGCCTCTGGGTGGTGCGGGGTTGTTCCACCTCTTCTTCGACCTCGACCATCTCTTCATCGGGCTCGAGCACCGGCGTGGCTTCGGCCAGCGGGAGCACGCGGGCCCAGCGTTCACCCTTCACCAGCCGCTTCACCACGTCACCTTCACGCACCTCGACGATGCCGCGTTCGACCTCCACTTCGACCGCGCGGCCGTCACGGCGCACCGCGAACCTGGTGCCCACCACGCGCACTTCGATGGAGTCGGCCTTCACCACGAACCGGCGCGAGGGCCGTTTGGTCACGTCGAACGAAGCGCGCCCCCGCTGGAGCACCACCACCACTTCCCGATCATCGGCGAGCGTGAGATCGATCTGCGCGCCGACGGCGAGCTGAACTTCGGAACCATCGATGAGGGTCAGTGAGCGGGGCGCGTCGAGGGCGAGGGCCTGTTGACCTGCGAAGAGGGTGACTTCGTTCGAGCGGAGCACCACGCCGGCGACGGCGCCGACGAGCAGCAACCCCGCGGCGGCCACTGCCGCAACACGGACCTGACGATGACGGCGCACCCGGCGGCGCACCTCGTGCCATTCGACGTGCAGCTCCGCCGAGTTCACCTCGGGCGGGTTCACGAACTCCGAGAGTGGACGTCGTGGAATCATGACTGCACCTCCTGCAGGGCCTGAAAGTGGGCTTCAGCCGCTGCGAGCCGCCGCTTCACGGTGGCCAACGACAAGTTCAAGTGTTCGGCGATCTCTTCGAGCCGGTAGCCTTCGACGCGCCGCAAGACGAGCGCGAGCGCTTCATCGGCGGGCAGCTGGCGCAGCAGGCTCGCCACCTGGCGCACCTCGGTGACCACCTCGGCCGGCGCGTCGTCGCTGATGATGGCTTCGACCTCGAACGGTTCGGCCGCGCTGAACCCCAGCCGGCGCAACAGCCGCTGCGTGCGGAAGCGCCGGCGAATGTGCGTCAGCGCGATGGTGCGCAGCCAGCCTCGAAACGCTTCGGGCTGCTTGAGTGACTTGAGCTGCGTGAAGGCCGCGACGAACGTGTCCTGCACGATGTCCTGCGCGTCGGCCGAGCCGAGCACCACCCGCGACACCCAGCGGGTCAGGTCGGGAGCGCAGGCGAGGTAGAGCCGCTCGCTGGCGCTGTTGTCGCCCTGGGCCGCCGCCCGCACGAGCGCCGCTTCGGCGGTGGCGCCGTCGACGATTCGCAGTGCTGGCCGGGGGTTGCGGAGCTCCATGGGCGTACTTTGAGTAGAGCCTTCAGCCCCACTGAACGGCTCGCGAAACCTTCGCCTACATGAGGGTCAACGGTGGGAGCGCAGCGCCTGGTTCGAGAGCACCTGCTGCAGGTTGGTCGAATAGACCGTGTTGTCGGGCGCCAGCTCGATGGCCTTGCGGATGAGCGTCTCGGCCCTGCGAAAGTCGGCGCGCTCGCGCATGAGGATGATGCCCAGGCGGTTGTAGAGCGAAGCGGCTTCGGGGCTCTGCGCGATGGATTTTTCCAGGAAGCGGATGGCTTCGTCGAGCCGGCCTCCCTGTTCCATGCGCAGGGCGACCTGCAAGGTGTCGCGGGCGAGCACGTCGGCGACCGGCAGCTCCTTCTGCGGGTTCGCTGATGCAGGCGCTTCGACCCGCTTCACCTTCGCCAGCGCGTCGAGCACCTTGCGGTTGACGTTGCCGGAGTATGCGATGCGCGGGTCGGTGCGCTCGGGTTTCGGGAGCGGCGGTGCGGGCGGGCGGGTCGACACCGCGCGCGCCGGGGGAAGCCCGGTGCGTTCTTCGGCCGGCACCGAGGGGTAGGGCCCGGCCACACCGTTTCCCCCGGGAGCCGTCGGGAGGTCACCCCCGGCCGGCAGCATCGCAGCCCGTCCCGCACGAATGAGGGGACCTCGTCTGCCGGTGACGATGGGCTCTCGCGGAGGCGGCGCCAGGGGCAGGTTGTCGGGAATCGGCGGAATGACCACGGCGGCCCGAGGCGGAGCGAGCGGCAGGTTCTCCGGCATCGGAGGAATGTTCGCGTGCGAGGCGGCCTTCGAAGGCGGCGCCACGAAGCGGCCATCACGGCGATCCGTGTTCGCGCCGAACTGCCGCGGATCGGGCAGACCCGGCGCGGTCTGCAGCTCATCCTCTTCGTCGAGCGTGCCCAGCACCTGCGGCATGTCGAGGTCGGCGTCGCTGAGTGGCTCGTCGGCGAAGTCGATGACCTTCTTCTCCTGCAGCGTGCGCAGCACCACGCGCAGCTCGAGCTCACGCACGCCCGCACTCTTCGCGAGGCCCACCGCGTCGCTCAGGCCGTCGATGAGCGAGACCACCCAGGCTTCGAACTCGCTGAGCTGCACCGCCTTACCGGTGAGCGTGGCGACCACCACGGGCACGCCGCTGAGCTCAGGCCCGAGGTCGAGCTTCTTGGTCGGGCCTTCCATTCCTTCGGTGGGTGAAGAGCGGGGCGGTCTGGGGTTCGGCTTGCCCGCGGTCATGCCGCGCTGCGGGGCCTCCAGCATGCGGCGCACCACGCTGACGTCGCCCACCGGCCGCTCGGGCACCTGCGAGGCGTCGAGAATCAGCTCGCAGTTCGCGCACAGAAAGTCCGTCGGCGAGACGGGCTGGAAACAAGAGGGGCACTTGTCCTTCGCGCGCATGACGGAGCGGACCCTAGCAGCCTGCCCTCACGCGCCGGGGAGGATCCACGCCAGCCCGTGCACGTGTGCGAAGTGCCGGTCGAAGGAGATCAGGTCGGCGCCCGTTTCCATGGCATGCGCAGCGATCCACACGTCGTTGGTCGGAATGGGCGTGCCCTGCTTGCGCAGGCCGGTGGCGATTCGCCCGAATCTGTCGGCGCTGTCCCAACCAACGGGCACGAACAGCACCTCGGGTCGCTCGAGAAATCGGGCGAGTTCTTTCGTGTTTTCTGGTGCACGCGTGCCGTTTCGAAACCCGTGGAGAAGCTCTCCCGCCACGATTGCAGAGAAGACGACCTTCTCGGCGTCGCGCACGAACTCAGCCACCGCCTCGTCCCCGCGTCGCAACGCCACGTACGCGTTCGTATCGAGGAGAACCTTCACTTCCAGAACTCCGAGTCGATGCGCTCGAAGTCGCGGGTAGAGCCCAGTACCGACTCGGCCTGCTTCTTCGTCCAGCCTCCGATGAATTCGTCCAGCCCGCTCCCGATCGTGTCCAGTTTGGCTCGTCGCTCGGACAACCCGGCGCCGCGCTCGAGGAAGCGGAGGGCCGCTTGATTCAGCGACAGGTTCTCGGCTTCAGCCATTTGGCGAAGGCGCGACTCGAGCTCAGGGCCGAAGCCTCGCAGCGTGAGCTGTCGAATTCCACGTGAACGCGGCTGAGTCGGTTTGCGAGTCATCGTGACTCACCATACCGAGTCACCGGCCTTCCCGGCAGCCCTCTCCGGCTAGGGTTCAGGAACCGTCGGCACTTCACCGCGCAGCACGCGCCCGATGAAACGGGTCGCATCGGTCGTGGCCGTCACGTTGGAGAACACCACGAAGTGCCCGTCGTACCCGAGGGGCACGTACTGCCGCAGGGCCGCGGTCACCACCCGAGGCATCGTCACGTTGCCCGACACGCTGGTGAGCGGGCTCGCATCGAAGGTGTCGACCTTCGGCCCCACGAAGCCCAGCCGCGCGCCCGCTGCGAACGCCGACTGCACGGGCTGCGCGGTGAACAGGTCATCCTTTCCCCAGATTTGAAACACGTGCCGAGCGGACGCCGGCAGCGCGCCCTCCACCGGCATCACCGAAGCGTTCGCCGCGAAGTGCAGCGGGTCGACGGGGTCGCTCCACGCCTGCAACAACCCGAGCACCGGGTGATAGGCGTTGAGTGCCTGAGGGCTCGCTTCACCCAACGCCGCCCACAGGCCACCGGCGAGGTCGATCGGCGCCTTCTTCGAGGTGAGCGCGTTCACCAGGCACGCCGATGCGCCCGACAACACCGTGCCTTCGATGCTGCGATCCTGCGCGAGGAAGAGCGCGCCTTCGGTCGCACCTTGCGAGTGGCCCCAGTACACCAGCCGGCTCACGTCGAGCGCAGGCAGCTCTGGCGCAGGCGTGGCGGCGAGGCTCTTCAAGTACCGCGTGACGCCGTGAAGATCTGCCGCGCCTTGCGCCATCGTGCCGCGCGCCGAAGCCGGGTTCGCGAAGTTGAAGACGATGTCGTCGGGTGAAGTGGTCTGCCCGCCGGGGCCACGCCGGGGGCCGTGACCGACTTGATCGAAGCCGAGCACCGCGACCTGCAGCGCTCCTGTAACACCGGGCAAGGTGAGGCTGCTGAGCGCGGCCGCGGCGCCATCACCTGCGTGGCTGCGGTAGTTGCCGCCGGTGCCATGCGCGTAGAGCACCACCGGCCAACCACCTGCGGGCGGAGTGCCCAGCGGCGTGGTGAGCGTGGCGCAGACCTTCTCGGTGCGCACCGGCGTGGTGTTCGCGTCGATCGCGCCGCCTTGCGCAGGCGTGAGATGGGGCGCGGTGCCCGTCTGGTAGATGGGCAGGTCGATCAACGCGTGCCACTCCTCGAAGGAGGTGTTCGCTGCTCCACACGCGCGAGGCCCCGTGGTGTCGGGGCAGGGTGACGGCGTGCCGCTGCCACACTTCACCCAGGTCTCGGCGACGGGCGCGGGTGCTGCGGCGATGCGGGTGGCCAGCCGTTTCATCAAGCGCTGCGCATCACCCACTGTGAAGACAGTCGCGTTGATCACCTCGCCCACGGGAATGTTCTGCGCGGTCAGATACGCGCGCAGCGGTGCGTAGCCGGGCCACGCGAGCGCTTGGCGCGCGTCGGTGGGGATCGTCGCGCTCAACATCGCGGTGAAGTCGGGTGAAGGCTGGAGCTCCGCACCCGCGGCTCCGTTGCCCTTGATGCCCTTGAGCAGCACCACGCCCCAAGTGCCCGCGCTCAACGATTCGCCGTTGAAGGGTCTGATGCCGACCCAGTTGTGACAGGTGTAGCGATTGCCGCCGCCGTTGAGCTGCAGCGAGAGACCATGCGGGTACATCTGGCCGGTCTCGAACTTCACGAGGCGCACGTTCGGCGAGGCGCCGTTGAGCACCAGGCTGCTGAACTCGATCGGCCCATCGAAGCGGAAGATGACGGTCGGGGCGTTGCTGAACGGCTCGGGTGCGAGCGCCTCGAGGTAGCGGCCGAGCACGTCGAAGCCGAACATCGGTGCGGGATCTTTCGGGTGCCGGCTGAAGTCGATGCGCCCGCTGGCGTCACGCAACGCATCGTTGGGGAAGGGCAGGCGGTAGAAGTCTTCACGCACGGCTTGTTCATCCGTGTCGCGCGGCAGCACCCAGAGCGCCGTTTCTCCGGAAGCCTTCGAGGGCGTGCAGGTGGCGCCTTTCCAACCGGTGCCTGGCGTTTGCGGAAGCACGGGCGGATAGCCGTGCGGGGTCATCGCGCTGGTGAGGCTCACGATGGCGCAGCTGCCCGTCACGCAGAGCAACCCCTGCGCACAGTCGAGGCCCACGCTGCAGTCACCGCCGAGGTCCTTGGTCCCTGATGGCAGACAGCGGGGAAACAACGTCTCGCCGTTGAAGCCGCACTTGAGCGTCGCGGCGCAATCGGAGTCACCCTGACAGCTCGAGCCCAGCGCCCCGGTGCCCGCAGCCGAACAGATGCCTCGTGCGCCGTTGGGTGAACAATTGCCGCTGACGCACTCGACGCCGAGCGTGCAGGCGGTGCCGTCTTCGCTGCTGCGCGCGCCTTCGCAGAGCTGCGCCGAGCTGCAGGTGAAGCCTGCGCGGCATCGGCCATCTGCTGCGCAGGAACCACCCAGGCCGGGGCCTGGTGGAAGACCCTGGGGCGGGTTGGCGGGGTTGCACGCGAACAGCACGACGGAGAGGAGGGCTGCGAGGCGGTTCGACATTCGCGAAACTGTACTCGCTCTCCGCGCGGGGGAGCGGTTAGGGGTGCACCGTGGCGAGCGAGCTCCTCATCTATCTGCACCCGCTGCTGGGGACGGTGACGCTCCTGTTCGCCTTGGTCGTCTTCCGCGACGGCTTCGCGCAGCGAAAGCAGCGCCTGCGCCGCATTCCCGCGCCGGCTTCCACGCGGGTCCGTCACGTCAAGCTGGGCCCGGTGACGGCGGCGTTGTTCTGCTTCTCGTGGATCATCGGGTTGTGCTCCGCGGTGCTCTTGCGGAAGTGGGAACCGCTGGCCACCTTCCACGGAAAGCTGGCGTTGCTCACCACGCTGCTCTTCTTGATCATGTGGTGGTTGGGCCGGCGGCTCGTCGCCAACGAGAAACAGCTCGCGGGCACGCACGGCCTTCTGGGGCTGCTCGCGCTCTTCGCGGGCGGGCTCACCGGCGTGTTGGGCCTCTCACTGCTGCCCTGAGTCGTTGACGGCGAAGACCCAGCCGCGCGCTCGTTGGAGCGCGCGCCACTGAGGGGGCGCCGAGCTCCACGAGGCTTCAGCAACCAGCGCAACCGAACCCTCTTCCCACGCCGAGGTGCGAAACGGCGTGACGTCGAACTCGAACGCGAGGGCTGAGAGCATGTCCCACTCGGGGTGTTCGGAGATCACCAGCACACGCTCGCCTGCTTTGAGCCGGTGCACCTCCTGGGTGAAGTCGGTGGCGAGCACGCACGGTCGCGCCATCAGGAGCCGGTCCACTCCACCTGCGACCGCCAACACCGACATCGTTGCCATGGCCGCGAGACCGATGATCAGCCGGCGCTTGCTGAAGACCGTCGAGATCCGGGGCGCGAGTGTCACACCCAGCAGCACGCAGAGCAGCGGGTAGACCACCAGGGTGTGGTGCCAGAGCTTGCGGTGCGGCAGCGAAAGCCCCAGCACCATGAGCCCGCAGGCGACCGCCACGATGCGGGATGCGTGCACGTTGTTTCGAAGCCAGGTGATCCTCCCTGTCGTCGCCGCGATGCCCAGAAAGAGGAGTGGAAACCACGGCCAGAATCGTTCACCGATGAACTTCGCCGCGACGGTCAGGCCCGCGCTTCCATCGCTGCGATTTCCGACGGCGGAAGCGAGCAGCTGGCCGACCCCGTAGCCCTCGCGCCAATCAGGACGGAGCGCGAGGAAAAGCAACACCGGTGCCGCCGCGAGTACGAAGACCACCGCACCCAGGCCGAGGTGACGCCACGATCGATCGACGAGCACGCGCGCGCCGAGCACACCCCCGAGCGGCAACAACCCGAACGGCCCTTTGACCGCCACGGCCATCGCCGCGAAGAGCCACGCCAGCAGCCACTGCCTCGCCGTTCCGGGTCCGGTCAGCACAGGCAGCACGCTGGCCGTCGTGAGCAGGAGCAACACCGGGTCGAGCGTCGGATAGCTCGTCTGGAAGAAGTACATTTGCGTGGTCGCGAGGAAGAACATCGAAGCGAGCGCCGCCCAGGGGCCGCTGAGCCGATGCCCGAGAACACCCACGAGTCCGACGGTGAGCACCGAGAACAGCGCGTGCAGCGGAATGACGAGGCGTTCATCCACCGCTTGCGCGGCGATGATCGGCCACAGACCGAAGGGCAGGTGGTCGAAGAAGGGTTGCCCCAGGTACTCCATCGAGAACCACTCGCCGCGCATGAGCATGTGGCGCGCGATCACTTGATACAGCTGCGCGTCGCCGACGTCGGTGTGGCGAAACCACGTCGCGCCCATCAGCACGACGAAGATGAACAGCACCAACGCGAACGCGATGTCCGGTGGACGTGATTGCGTCTCCATTCGGCCGCCGCTTTTCAAACGGCGCGCCAGCCGCGAAGCGCATCAGGCGATCAGCGACAGTGATGTCGTATGACATCGTTGGCCCCCCGACCACCTCCCCGCTTCGCAGGGCGAGGGGGAACTACCGCGATTCGCAGTCGGCCGGCACCGGAGGGCGGGACGGATCGAGGCTCTGCCGCTCGCGGAAGAAGGTGCAGCGATTCAAGTCGGGCACCTGCTGCTTGCCGTTGCCGAACACCCTGACCTGCGCGTCGCGGTAACCCATCACGAAGCCCATCAGCTGCGCCTGGTCCTGATCCGAAATCCAGCCGCTCGCGTCGACGCGCAACCGCAGCGGGCCGCCTGAAGTAGATGCGGTCGCGACGATCTCCATGTCGGGCTCGCACGCGGTGGTGTTCTTCGCGCTCGGCGTCGGATGCGCATCGGTGTGCGGCTGCGTGAGGCTCTTGTCGACCAGCTTCGGCGGGCGGATCGTCAGCAGCCGAATCAGCGAGTACGCGACGTCGACCGCGAACGGAATCGTCGCGTACATCAGGTTGCAATCGCCTGAACCGTCGCCGCACTTCACGCCGAAGCCGATCGCCAGCCCGCCTCCGATGATGCCCTCGAGCAACACCGGCAGCCAATGCACCTGGTACCAACCGCCCTGGTGCTCGTAGGTCTTGTGCACGCTCCACACGCGATCGACGCCGCGGGTGACGTCTTCACAGACCACGCGCACGCGAGGCCCTTCGAAGGTGAGCCTGCGTTCAGGCGCGGTCTGCTGCTGGCCGGTGGGCCTTCGTTGTTCGACGTCTTTGTACGAGTTCTTCCCGCTGATCAGATACGCGCCATCGAGGAGCAGCCCGCATGACGACGCGCTGAGCGCCAACACCACGACGAGCACGCGGCTCACGGTACGACCCTCGCCCGAAGTTCCCAGTGACCGCGGATGATCAACCCGCCCGCACCTTGCGGCTCGGGGATCCACACGTAGTTCTCACCCGGCGGAAGCTCCCAGTGACCTGAGATCCACACGAACTGGCTGAGCGTGATTTCCCAACGCCAGTAGCCCTGCAGCCACACCGCGCCCGGCCCCGGAGCCACACCCGGCGTCTCCGCTTGCGGAGGAGGCGGACGTTGAGCGCTCTCGTAGAAGCCCGGCGACCAGACCCACCGGCCGTTGACGAGAATCCAATCGCCTCGCACCCACTGCGCGCCCGAGAACGGAGCCGCAGGCACCGCCTCCACCAACACCGGCGGCTTGCCCCAGCGCCCGGGCGCCCACACGAAACGAACGCCATTCCACGACCACGAACCCAGCTGCCACGGCGCACCCGGCCCAGGCGGTTCTCCCCGCACGTCTTCGATCGGCGGTGGCGCCTTCCAATATCCCTTCTGCCAGGACCAGCTGCCGCTGGTGCCTTCCCAGATCCAATAGCCCGACGCCCACGTGCAGCCCGGGTTCGGCGGCGCGCCGGTCACTTCGACGCGCAACGCAGGCGCGGCGGGTGCTCGCCACGAACCTGCGTGCCACACCCATTCTCCTTTGCCCTCGCTCCAGACCCATTGGCCGGGAACCCACGTCGCACGTGCGTCACCCGCGGGTGCAGGGCGCTCGGTTCTCGGTGATGGCTGAGGTGGCCGCGCGCGGGGCGGAGGCGGTCTGGCTTCGACCACCACCTGCTGCTCGACCACGACCTTCGGAGGAACGAGCTCGACGATCTCGTAGCTGAGCTCGGCCTCGAAGAGCTCCTGCGGCACTTCGGCCCAGACCGTGATCATCCCCGTTTCATCGAAGGCGTTCAGATACGTCGCGCGGTACTCCGCCACGCGGGAGCATCGATGCGCACGCTCCTTCTCGAAGGCGAGCTGCCCGCTCCAGGTCTCGGTGGTGACGGTCTCCCAGTGACCCGCGGGCTGTTGAGGGAAGGGCACCACCACCTCGGCATCGACGGCGATGGACGCGCTGGTGCCGGAAGAAGGCCCCGGATACGGCAGCGGCTCTTCACTCACGGGCGGTGGTTGAGCTGGCAAGGCCACGGGAGCCGGCGCGGCAGCAGCAGCCCTTTCACCCGTCGCGCGGGCCTCGAGCAGTGCCTGCCATCGCCCATCGGAGTCGCCCAGCGTCTGCGTCTCGCCGTCGGGAAAGGCGAGCACCAGCTTCGGCGTACAGCGCGTGCGCAGCGTGACGTGGAACTCGAAGTCGTGGCCCTGGTGATCAGCCCTTCGCGGCACCGGGATCTCGAGCGGTCCGATGAAGCGGCCGTCGCGCATTCGCACCACTTCATTGCGGAGAGGAACACGCTGCACGCCCGCGCAGCCCGCCAGCAGCAGCGCCAACGCAGGAAGAACGGTTCTTGGAGTCACGGCGCGCTGCATACGCTCCCTGTAGCCAAAGATTCACTTCGACGTACACCGCGCCTGCCCTGCAGCGAAGGCGCTACGGTGCCGGCATGCCGAGCGTTCACTACCGGGCCTGCAACCTGTGCGAAGCGATGTGCGGCGTCCGCATCGAGTACGAGGGCACGAAGGTCCTCTCGATTCGGGGTGACGACGAAGATCCGTTCAGCCGCGGGCACATCTGCCCGAAGGCGACGGCGCTCCAGGCGCTCTACGAAGATCCCGATCGCCTGCGTCAGCCGATGAGAAAGCGCGACGGCAAGTGGGAGCCGATCTCCTGGGACACCGCGCTCGACGAAGCGGCGAAGGGTCTGCACACCGTGCAGCAACGCCACGGCACCAACTCGGTGGGCGTCTACTTAGGCAACCCCAACGTTCACAACACCGGCTCGTTGCTGATGGCCGCGCTCTTCGTTCGCGCGCTCAAGACGAAGCACCGCTACTCGGCCACCTCGGTCGATCAACTGCCGCACATGCTGGTCGCGTACTGGATGTTCGGTCACCAGCTGATGCTCCCGGTGCCCGACGTCGATCGCACCCAGTACTTCCTGATGCTGGGCGCGAACCCCATCGCGTCGAACGGCAGCTTGATGACCGCGCCCGACATCAAAGGCCGCATCGATGCGCTGCGAAAACGGGGCGGCAAGCTGGTGGTGATCGACCCGCGCCGCACCGAGACGGCCGAGCGCGCCGACGAGCACGTCTTCATCACGCCGGGCACCGATGCGCTGCTGCTGCTCGCGTTGCTGCACGAGGTGTTGAAGACGCCGGGCCGGGTGGCCTCGTACGTCGATGGCCTCGAGGTGGTCAGCGCGCTGGTGAAGCAATATCCGCCCGAGCGGGTGACGGCTGCGACCGGCGTTCCGGTGGAGACCATTCAGCGCATCGCGAAGGACTTCGTCTCGGCGAAGGCGGCGGTGGCGTACGGCCGCATGGGTACCTCGGTGCAGGCCTACGGCTCGTTGTGCGCGTGGTTGATCAACGTGCTCAACCTGGTCACTGGCAACTTCGATCGCGCGGGCGGCTCGATGTTCCCTTCGCCCGTGTTCGATCCGCGCACGTTGCCCAAGGTGCTCAGCGGTGGCCGCGGCAGTTACGGACGCTGGAAGAGCCGGGTGCGCGGTCTGCCTGAATCGGGCGGCGAGCTCCCGGTGGCCACGCTGGCCGAAGACATCCTCACGCCGGGTGAAGGCCGCGTTCGCGCCATGGTGACCATCGCGGGCAACCCGGTGTTGTCCACGCCCAACGGCCGTCAGCTCGACACCGCCTTCGATGATCTCGAGTTCATGGTGGCGATCGATCCGTACCTCAACGAGACCACCCGCCACGCCAACCTCATTCTCCCTCCACCTTCACCGCTGGAGCGCGAGCACTACGACATCGCGTTTCACCTGCTCTCCGTGCGCAACACCACGCGCTACGCGAAGGCGCTCTTCGACAAGGGCCCGAACGCACGCCACGACTGGGAGATCTTGCTCGGCCTGGGCAAACGCCTCGAGGCGCTGCGCGGCTTCTCGCTGCAACGGTCGTTGACCTGGGCCGCGCTCGAGAAGCTGGGCGTCGAAGGCATGCTCGATCTCGGCTTGCGCCTCGGGCCGCGGGGTGGCCTCGGTGGCCTGTCCCTCAAGAAGGTGCAGAAGGCCGTGCACGGAATCGATCTCGGGCCGCTCGAGCCGGTCTTGCCAGGCTCGCTGCACACGAAGAACAAACGCCTCGACCTCGCGCCGAAGGAGCTGCTCGCCGACGTCGCGCGCCTCGAGGCCACGCTGAACACGCCGCGTGCGCCGGGGTTGATGTTGATCAACCGGCGTCACCTGCGCGACTGCAACTCGTGGCTCCACAACGCACCGAAGCTGGTCAGTGGCGCGCCCCGCTGCACCTTGTTGGTACACCCCGAAGACGCGAGCGAGCTCGGGCTCTCGGCGGGAGACAAGGCGCGGGTGAAGTCGCGCGTGGGTGAGGTGGTGGTGCCCGTCGAGCTGAGCGCCGCGATGATGAGGGGTGTGGTCAGCCTGCCCCATGGCTACGGGCACGGCCGCGACGGCATCAAGCTGCAGGTCGCCGCCGCGCATGCCGGTGAGAGCGTGAACGACTTGACCGACGAGCTGGTCATCGACGCGCTTAGCGGCAACGCGGCCTTCAGCGGTGTGCGGGTCGAGGTCGAGCGGGTCGCGTGATGCTGTTCGTCGCGCTGCTCCTCGCCGCTGCACCCGATGCGGGGATCGCCAGCTGCGCTCCTTGCACGGTGGTGCCTTCACCGCTGGCAGGCTTTCAGCGCGTGCTCGAGCGCAAGCCCGCCATCCTGGCCGTGGGCGAGTACCACGAGGTGAACGGTGCGCCGAAGGTGCCCAGCGCCATTCGGCGTTTCACGCGCGAGCTGCTCCCGGCGTTGAAGGGGCGCCTCACGTCGGTGGTGGTCGAGACGTGGATGCTCAACGGCAAGTGCGGCGCGGCAGAGAAGCAGGCGACCGCGGCGGTGGAGAAGACCACGCAGCGCCCCAAGACCACGGAGGACGAGGTCACCACGCTGCTCGACCGCACGTATGAGATGGGCGCGAAGAACCACATCCTGATGATCGACTGCGATGACCATCGCTCGATGATCGACGACGCGGGCTCACTCGATGCGGAGGCGAGCCTGCTGTTGGTCAAGCGCAAGGTCGAGGCGAAGGCCCTCGAGGTCATCGAGCGCGAAGAGGGCGGTACCGCGGAGAAGGTGCTGCTGCTCTATGGCGGGGCGGTGCACAACGATCTCCAGCCGCTGCCCGAGTGGCGCGCGTATTCGTTCGGGCCCGCGCTCGCGCAGGAGACCGGTGGGCACACCGTCGAGCTCGATCTGCTGGTGCCCGAGTACGTCGAAGCAGATGAAGACCTGGTGAAGGAGCCATGGTTCGCAGGCGCGATGGCCCTGGCGAAGGCAGGGAAGACGGTGTTGATCAATCCGCACCCCGAGGTGTACCTGTTGCTTTTCCCCCGTACCCGAGGGGGTTCTCGGAACTAGCAGAGGCGCACACCGGTCTCCCCGAGCGAAGTCGAGGGGTCAGGTGCGAGGCGAGGGGGCATCTCGACTGCGCTCGATGCGAACGGGGCGTCGTGGTCGAGCGGCTGACATGACCTTGCTCGTCGCCTACGTTCGAAAAATGAACCGCGTCCTGCTCGTCTCGCTGCTCGTCCTTTCCGGCTGCGAAGGACTCGTGACGACAGGGCCGGTTCCTCCCGGTGCTGAAGACGGCGGCACCAGCGCCTGCACGCCGGAGCAGGCCGATCTCGAACGTCAGGCCGGCACGTACCTGCAAGCGACCTGCGCCCACGCGGGTTGTCATTTTCCCGCGGGCCCCCGTTCGCCGAACCTCGCCGCGGCGAACCTGAACGCGCTGTCGACCAGCGGTCACGTTGCGCCCGGTCATGCTGACCGCAGTCCGCTGATCCTCCGCATGACGACGAGTGACCCGCTCCGCGCGATGCCGCCCACGCAAGCGCCGGCCGCAGGTCAGCCGTACGTCAACGCCGATCAAGTCGAGCTCGTGCGCCGGTGGATCGACCAGGGCGCCAAGACAGGCTGCATCGAAGCGCCGCCGCCTCCGCCCACCGACGTGAACGCGATCGCGCAGAACACGCTCTTCACCTGCACGCAGCCCGTCAATCTCGAACCTCGCTATCGCCGTCTCGGCAGCCCGGAGTGGATTCACGTGTTCGGTGGCGCGCAGCTGGATCCCGCGATGGCGGCGAACCCGCTGTCTGATTCACGCGGCCCGTACACGACGTTCTCGCGCGACCAGAGCCTCGACGTGACGAGCCTGCAGCTGTACCTCGACGTGCTCGCCAACTCGCGCAACTTCTCGGCGGGTCCCCTCATCAACGACTGGAGCGCGTGGTACCGCGACCAGCGGACCGGCATGGTGAGCTACCCGTGCATCACGGATCCTCAGGTGGCCGTCACCGGCATCGGCCAGGCCTGTCGCGACCAGTTCATCGACGCGCTGCTCGCGCGGGTGCTCTCGCGCACGCCGACGCCCGATGAACAGACCGCGATGCGCGGCTTCCTCGACCAGAAGCTGACCGCCGAAGGCTCACCGGGTGATCGTCAGAAGACGTTGCGGCTGGTCTACGAGGCGACCTTCGTTCTTCCTGGCGTGCTCTTTCAGTTCGAAGGTGCGACCGGCGGAGCGGTCACAGCCGATGAATACGCGCAGCTGTTGGCGAGCGCGCTCAGCACGCACACGGCGAGCAACTTCATCACCGGCTACGCGCCGCGACCCGAGCTCGCGTGGCTCGTTGGTTTCCGGGCCGCACAAGACGCAGGCACGTTGGACACGAGCGGCCTTCGCGCCCAGGCCGCGCGGGTGTTCGCGCTGGAGAACGGCTTCATCGGCGGTGAATGGCCGGTAACGCCGCCCGCGCGTCCCGACCTGCAGAGCGACTGGGGCAACACCGAGTTCCTCCCCTCGTTCTTCGAGCACGACCCGCTGCGCGCGCGTCGTGGCCGCTACTGGCTCGCGCCGCGCATCGCGGCGTTCTTTCGCGAGTACTTCGACTACGCCAAGGTCGGTTCGATCGCCAAGGACGTGCCCGCGGCGACGAGCGCCTTCGACCTTCACGACCCCACCTTGCACGGGCCGAGGAACAACATCGCCACGTGGGCGAGCGCGTCGTGGCGCGTGTTCGCGGGTGATGACCCGACCATCACGCAGTACGAGCCGTATTACGACGCCCAACTCGACGACACGATCGCGCGCATGGTGGTGACTGCCGAGCGCGACAATCGAGACGTCTTCCGCGCCTTGTTCACAGGCACCACGTTCCGCACCGCGGCGAGCGTCGGCGGCGACTTCATCGCGGGGCGGCCCACCGGGTGCGACGTCGACTTGTGTGCGCGCAGCGTGGTGCCGAACGGCGCGAATTGTTGCGTGGATCAACAGCAGCAGTGCGTGCCGCATTCGATCGCTGCCGATGGCGGAGTCGTCGGCATGTGCGCGACGCCCACGTGGGAAGCGTTGTGGCTCGGCGCCTCGTTCCCCTACGCAGGAACCGCCCCGATGACCGACCTTCACACCGCGCCCGTGGGGGCCGACGTGGTCAGGGACATCTTGAGTGACCCGCTGCACGAGCAACGGTGGATGACGCTGCCGGCGACCGAACGGTCCGGCGTGTTGACGCACCCCGCCTGGCTCGCCGCGCACGGGGCGAACGCGGAGAACGGCCCCAGCGCCGTGGTGCGCGGCTACTGGATTCGGGAACACCTCTTCTGTGAATCGGTGGCGGGGCTCGACCTCGTTCAGCTGCGTGCGCAGCTCGGCGGCGATCCGACGACGAGTGCACGGTCACGCCTCGACGCGACGTTCGGGCCGGCTGCCGCGGAGCTGCGCTGCTCGAACGGTGCGTGCCACGCGCTCATGAACCCGCTCGGCATGCCCTTCGAGATCTACAACCACGCGGGCTTCGTGCGTGCCATCGACCACGGCGCGCCGCCGAACGGCACGTCGACGATTCCGAACTGGCCCGGCCGCGGTGAGGTCGTCGTCAACGACGCGCTCGAGCTGAGCCGCGCGATCGGTGACGACCCGCACGCGCGCCGCTGTTTTCTGCGCCACGTGTTCCGCTACTTCGTGGGGCGCCACGAAACGGCCGCCGATGCCTGCGTGCTCGCAGACATGGAAACGGCGTTCGCCGGCGGCTCGCTCTCTGCCGCGCTCGAAGCGCTCTACGCCCACGACGCGATGCTGATGAGGGCCGAGCGATGATGAATCGACGTCACTTCCTGATGGGCGCGAGCGTGGGAATTCTCGCGGCGCGTTCTGCTTCAGCCGCCGCGACGCCCCCGCGTCGCTTCGTCTTCATGCTCTCGGGCAACGGCTTCGACGGCCGCGTGTTGATGAGCCAGCAGATGCTGCAATTCGCGCAGGCCAATCGCGGCGGAGTGCCGATCTCTGACCTGGGCCGGTGGGGCGAAGACGGGGCGGTGTCGTACGGCCCGATGACCGCTCCGCAGATTTTGAGCGGCGACCTGACGACGGCACCGGCGCTCGTAAACCTCGGCAACCTCTCGTCGAAGTCGTGCGTGGTGTTGGGCCTCTCTTCCCGCATCACCGGCGGTTCGCACGCCGCGAGCCACGGTGTGTTGTCGTCGACGCGCACGATCGCCGGAAGTCCGGGCGGCCCGACGCTGGACGCGGTGCTCGCTGCGCTGCCGCTCGTTCGTGGGACTGGGGACGCGCGCACGCCGTTGGCTGCGATGCGCGTCGGCTACGACCCCGACGCGGCGACGACGATTGCGTACACGACGTGCGCAGCCGGGGCGGGTCGCCCCTTGGCGACGCTGAACTCGACGCTGGCTGCGTGGACGGCCTTCGTCGGGCCGCTCGCTTCCTCTGACGGCCTGGCGCAGCTGGCAGACCGGGCTGACGTGTTGGCGCTCGCGCGGTCACAGCTCGTCTCGCACGTGGCGCCGAGCCGGAAGACCGGGGCACAGATCCTCCAGTACCGCACGGCCGTCGAGGACATGACGCAAGACCTCGAGCGGTTCCGCGCGGTGGCTGCGGCGGCGAGAGGCGCGACGTTGCCGGCCAAGCCGCTGGCGGGAAGACCTCCGCTCGATGCCTTGAGAGACCACTGCAAGACGGTGTCTGCCGGTCTGCGTTTCGGCGTGAGCAACGTCGCGGTCATCGGCGTCGGCGTCGGTGGCGCGTTCCACGGCATCGACTACGGCGCGGAGTTCGGCGTGCTCGCCGGGAAGCAGAACCACGACGAGCGGCACAACTACAACTCGCAGGGAAACGACGCAGGGTCCGTCATCGTTCAGCGGCAGCAGCGGCGCGCGGCGTTCTTCGAGGTGTGGCGCGCCGAGGTCGAAGCGCTGGTGTCGATCGCGCGAGACCTCGAGGCGACGCCAGAACCCGGCACGAGCGACTCGATGCTCGACCACACGGTGCTCGTCTACACGTCAGACAACGGCGACGGTCATCACTCCGGCGCGAGCGAGTTCCCGGTGTTCATGATGGGGGGCGGAGCGCTCGGTCTTCGAACCGGTGGCCGCACGCTGGTGTACCCGGATCTCATGAATGGCGGCACGAACCACCGTCAGCTCTCCAACCTCTGGCAGACGCTGGGTGGGCCCCTCGTGAGTCAGAAGCTCGACCTGTTCGGCGCTGAAGGTGGCACGCGCGTGGCCGCGGGGCCGCTCGCCGACCTGTACGATCCGAGCTGATTACTGGCAACCGACGCGCGAGCTCGACAGCACCACGTCGTCGACCCACGCGCGCAGCGACACCTCGTCGTACGTGTACAAGCCGATGCCGATCGAAGGCCGCGCTGGCAACACCCACGGCCGGCTCGCCATGCCATCGGTGCAGCCTGAACCCATGGCCGTCACGTCGACCATCAACGTGCCGTCCTGCCACATGCGCAGCGCGTTCCCGGTCGCGTCGAACTCCCATTCGCAACAGAACCACCGGCCGACCGGCGTCGGCTGCGCGCCCGGTTGCCCATTGGCCCAGCAGTCCTGCCACGGTGTGAGCACGAAGAAGTTTCCGAACGGCGAACGGCCGCTGTCGTGCCGGAAGCCCACCTGCGAATAGCTCCCGTGCATCGGGCTCGTGCCTTCGAGCGTGACCCAGCCGTGGCGCTTGTTCTCCATGTCGGCGGGCATGCGCTCACCGAAGAACAGGGCGCGACCGAACACGTGGTACCCGGCGTCGGAGGGGAAGAATCGCTCAGGCGCGACCTGCATCGTGGCGCGGCCCCGTTCCACCACGACCCGCAGGGCGTGGCCCGGCGTCAGCGAGCCTGGAGGAGGCTCCGCGAGGAAGAGCCCCGCGTCTTCCTCCACCCGTGAGGTCCAGCCTGCGTCGCCCCCGGTCTCGAAGTCTTCGCACCAGTTGCCGACGGAACAGGGAGGACCCGCGTCTCGGCCAGCGTCCGGCGTGCCTGCATCGACCTGCACGGACGCATCCGTCACCTCGCCCGCATCGGGAAGCACGAGGCCCGCGTCAGGCTCGCTGACCAGACCGGTGCAGCCGCTCATCACGACGCAGAGCAGCGAAGCGGCGACACGATTCGGCATGACGACCACTGTACTCGGCGGTGAAGCGGCTGGAAGGCGCGGTGAAAACAGGCACGATGCACCCATGATTCAGCCCGCGCGGCACATCGCCAACGTGAAGTACGCCATCCGCAACATCGCAGCTGAAGCGGCGCGGCTCGAGGCGCAGGGAATGAAGATCCTCCCCTGCAACATCGGCGATCCATTGCGCTTCGACTTCGCCACGCCGCCGCACCTCAGCGAGGCCGTCGAACGCGCGTTGCGTGATGGGCACAACCACTACGTGCCTTCGGCCGGCCTGAAAGAAGCGCGCGAGGCGGTCGCCGCGAGCCTTCAGCCCACCGTGCGGCCCGAAGACGTGTTCATCACCGCGGGCGTCAGTGAAGCCCTCGACCTGGCGCTCACCGCCTTGCTCGAGGTGGGCGATGAGGTCTTGCTGCCGAGCCCCGGCTACCCGCTCTACAACGCGATCGCCACCCGGCTGCAGGCGACGGTGGTGCCCTACTTTCTCGACGAGTCGAAGGGCTGGGCCCTCGACGCCGAGGAGATCGCCGCGAAGGTGACCTCGCGCACCAGGGCCATCGTCATCTGCAATCCGAACAATCCGACCGGCGCCGTCGCCACCCGCACGCAGTTGGAGCAGGTGCTGGCCGTCGCTCGGAAACACCGCCTGGTGGTGCTCTCGGATGAGATCTACGACCGGGTGTTGTTCTCCGGAGAACACGTGCCGACCGCGACGCTGTGCGACGACGTGCCGTTGATCACCCTGAACGGTTTGTCGAAGGCGTATCTGTGCCCGGGCTGGCGGGTCGGCTGGCTCGCTTTCAACACCCCGAAGCTGCTGTCCGGCGTCGCGGCTTCCGTGCAGCGCCTGGCCGATGCGCGGCTGTGTGGTCCGGGGCCGTTTCAGTACGCGGTCAAACCGGCGCTGGAGGGCCCGCAGGATCATCTGCCGCAGATGATGAAGAAGCTGCGCGCGCGGCGCGACCTGATGATGAAGCGGCTGCGCGCCATGCCCGGCATCTCGGTGGTGGAGCCACAGGGCGCGTTCTATGCGCTGCCTTCGATCGAGCGCGCCTGGGCCGGTGGTGACGAGGCCTTCGTGCTCGAGCTGGTGCGCGAGACCGGCGTGCTCTTCGTGCATGGTGATGGGTTCGGCCAGCGCCCGGGTACCCGGCATTTTCGGGTGGTGTTCCTGCCTTCGGAGCCGGTGCTCAGCGCGGCGTTCGATGGGCTGGAAGGCTTTTTGCGCGCTCGGTCTTGAGACCTGGGGGCCTGACGTCCTGATTCTCACAGCCTCCACGCAGGTCCGGCGAATGCACTGCCTGACCGACGATGAGATCGAGCCTCCTGCCAATCGTGCTCTCGGTGATGCTGGCCGCGGGCTGGGCCGCGACCAGCTGCACTCAGGGCATGAGGCCCCTCGCGCTGCACGTGGAGCCCGACGCCGGTGCGCTCGTCTGCAACCTGCCGCAGCGCGAGCCGGTGATTCAACACGCCACCCGGCTCATCGAAGAAGGCCGCCGCACCTTCCGCTACGAGACCTTCGGCGACGAGGCGTTCTGGGGTGAGGCGCTGCAGCTGCACCGGGCGATTCGAGGTGAGCCGCTGGGGCTGAGCCCCCGCAGCGCGCTCTCCCTCGGTCTGAAATTCGACGAAGAAGCCCTGTCGCCCGCGTTGCGTCAGCAGCTCGATCTCGATGATCCGCAGACCACGCTGCGCCTGCTCGAGCTCGACGCGGTGGTGGGCCTCAAGGGCTTCTTCGGGGACGACGGCACGCTCAACTCCATCGGCGTGCAGTGCGCGTTGTGTCACTCCACCGTCGACGACTCGACGTCGGCGGGCATCGGCAAACGCCTCGACGGCTGGGCGAACCGTGACCTCGACATCGGAGCAATCATCGCGCTCTCGCCCGACGTCTCCACCTTCACCACGCTGCTCGGCGTCTCCGAAGAGACCGTACGCACGGTGCTCAACGCGTGGGGCCCGGGCCGGTTCAACGCTCAGCTGCTGCTCGACGGCAAGTCCTTCAGGCCCGACGGCCGCCCTGCCGGCAGCCTGATTCCCCCTGCGTTCGGCCTCGCGGGTTTCGGTCAACACACCACCGGCTGGCACATGAACGGAAAAGGCACCTTCTGGGATCCGCGGCTTGATGACGAAGACCGCTTCCCCATCGCGGCGCGCGAGGGTTTCTCGAACGTGCGCCACGCGCCCGACCTCACCACCGCGAAGCTGGCCGCGTTGCAGGTCTACCAGCTGGTGCTGCGAGCTCCGGCGCCGCAAGAAGGCACCTTCGACACCGACTTTGCCGCCCGCGGCAAGCTGTTGTTCGAAGGCAAGGCCCGCTGCGCCACCTGCCACGTGCCTCCGCTGTTCACTGAACCTGGTTGGAACCTGCACACCGCCGAAGAGCTCGGCATCGACGACTTCCAGGCGCGGCGTTCACCCGATGAGCGCTACCGCACCGCTCCGCTCGCCGGACTCTTCAGCCACGCGAAGGGCGGCTTCTACCACGATGGCCGCTTCGCCACGCTCGGCGACGTCATCACTCATTACGACACGCACTTCCGCCTGGGCCTCAGCGCGAAGGAGAAGACCGAGCTCGGCGAGTACCTCCAGTCGCTCTGAACACGACCCTTTTCGAAGAAGGAGAACACACCCGTGACGAACACTTCGAAGCAGACGAACTGGAAACGCTCCCTGGGCGCGGCGATCGCGATGGCTGCGGTGGGCCTGGTGGCGAGCGGCGGCACGGCTGCGTTGGCTGCCGACGTGCCTCACCGCTCGCAGATGGATGCCGGTATCAACGGCGAGGTGATGGATGCGGGCGTGATCGAACTCGACGCCGGCGCTGAGCTGCAGGGCTCGTTGCGGGGCGAGTTGCTCCGCGGCAAGAACGTGCCGCAGTAGCCGCTCACTTCACGGCCCGTCGAGAGACCAGCCCACCGTCATCATCACGAAGAGCCGGCTGTTGGGCATCTGAATGGGCGTGCTCGAAGCCAGCGAAGGATCGGGCGCCAGCCGCGCGCCCGCGGTGTACGCGGAGAACGGCGTCAAACAACCGCCCACCACGCCGCGCAACCACAACCCGGGCACGGCGCGCACCTTCGCGTCGACCGTGGCGCGCAGCTCCACCTGGGGCCCGATGGTGCGGCTGGCGGCATCCCAGCCCACTTCGTTGCCATCGGCGTCGGCGCTGGTCGCGTCGGCGGCGGTGATCAACCGGGGCCCCGAGAACGCGCTCACCAGCGAAGCGCGGGGCAGCCCCTCACCGAAGTCCCACGAGACGCGCGCGTTGCCGAACCAGGTGGGCGAGGCGACCAACTCGGCGTGATCGAAGTTCGCGTCCTTGTTCACCGCAGCGGTGAAGCTGGCCGCGTAGCTGAGCTGACCCAAGCTGCCCTCGGCGAGCAGGTGACCGCCCAGGTTCAGCAGCGCGCCGCGGTTGTCGTACCAGAACAGGTCAGCCCCGAGCTCTTCGGGCGCCGCTTCGAAGGTGACCATGTCGGTGAACGAAGAGACGAAGCCGCCCGCGAACAGGCGATGACGGCCCAGGCGCTGCTCGTAACCGAGCTCGCCCGTGAGCACCGACTCCGGCCGCAGCGCCGGGTTCTTCACCTGGTACGTGGTGAACTCGGCGAGCCGCTCGTAGCCCGAGGGCGTGCGGAAGGCCGAGTTGAACACCAGCTTGAGCTTGCCTTCCCACGGCGCGGTCCACACCAGGGCGGCCCGGGGCGACACGCGCGGCTCAAAGGCGCTCTGCATGTCGACGCGCGCGCCGACGTTGAGGGTCAACCGCGGGTGCAGCCGGGCCCGTTGTTGTGCGTAGGCGGCCAGTTGCCACTCGTCGGCGGCGTACACGCCGTTGGTCTCGAACAGCGTGCCGTCACTGCTGAAGGGTGACGCCGCGTCGAAGTGGCGCAGGCGCCCATCGACGCCCACCATCAAGGGGAAGCGGCCGTCGCCCAGCCAGTCCCACGTGCCTTGCACCTCCAGCCCACCCCAGCGCGAGTTGCCGTCGAGGCCCGTCTCGAACTCGAACTGCGCGGGGTCAGCGCCTTCGGGGAGCGCGGAGCCGCTGCCGTAGGTCAACCAGCTCGAGCTCCGCCCACGCCAGCGGTAGTCGTAGAGATCGAAGTACGCACGCGCCATCACCTCCAGGCGGGGGCTGAGCGTCTTGCTCCAGCGCAGCTCGAAGTTCGCCCACCGATCGACCTCGGTGTGCGGCCCGTCGAAGTTGACCGCGGGGCCGAACGCATCGCGTGCGGGTGCACCTCGCGCATACAGCGCACCTCGCGCCCAGAGCGTGAAATCACCCCAGCGCACCTTGAGCAGCGCCGAAGGCACCTGCGTCCACCACGAGTTGGTGGTGGTGCCGCCCCACGTTCCCGCCTCTGCACGCGCGCCCCAGCTCTGCGCCCAGGTGCGTTCGCCATCACCTTCGGTCAAGCCGCTCTCGGTGCGGAAAGTCAGCGATTGGCCCCGGTGCGCGTAGTACTCGGCGGCCAGGGTGAACTCGAAGGGGTGACCAGCCAGCGTGGTCTCGTGACCGGTGAGCAGGGAGATCCGCCCCGTGCCTCCGAAACCCGGCCAGCGCAGCTGCGGTGCCCCGTCGATTCCCTGCGGCGGCAAGAGGCTGCCTTCGGCGGTGACCTGCAGGTGGCCGAGGTCGCGCGGGCGTTTGGTCACCACGTTGATGACGCCCAGCATGGCGAAGCTGCCGTAGAGCACGCTGCCCGGCCCCACGATGAACTCGATGCGGTCGATGAACTCGATCGGCACCCCCGCGCCCTGCTCGAAGTAGGCGGTGCCGTTCCACTGCTCGTTCATCACGTGACCATCGACCAGCAGCAGCATGTGGTTGCCGAAGTCGGACGTGAAGAGCACGCCGCGGCTGCCCACTTCGACGGCGTGCAGCGGGTCGGCCGACACCATGCCCAGTGAGAAGAAGTTGATCGCCTCGTGCAGCGAACGCAGCCCGTAGCGGCGCAGATCGTCGGCGGTGACCACCGTGATGGTGGCGGGCGCGTCGTCAGAACGCTCCTGCGTGCGGCTGGCGGCAGAGACCACCTTCACGTCGAGCAGCCCCTGGAGCTCGTCGACGCTCGGCTCGGCCTCTGCGCCGAACGCAGCAGCGGCGATCAGCAACGGCAGCAGGAAACCGATGTTCTTCATGGGTACACCGTCATCAGTTGGAGCACTTCGGCCCGGAAGTCGGCGTGCTGCCGGCGGGACTGGGTGAGATTGAGGAGCATGCGAGGCCGGCCGGAGACCAGGTCGAAGCCGAGCACCAGGCCCTCGCGCACGCCGTCGGTGGTGGTGCTCACCGTCAAGCCGTCGAAACCATCGAAGGCGGTGCCCAGCGCGCTGGCGTGCACGGCGAGGCCGGGAGCGAAGATCACCAGGGCTGCCTTGCGTTCGCGCGCCAGGGCCACCAACTTCGTCGCGTTCACGAAGGGCACCAGCTCTTCTTCGTGCGCCACGCCGCCGATCGATCGCTGCGATTGGAGCGCCGCGGAGAGCAGGCGTGCGACGCGCTCCGACTCGGGGGAATCGGGTGCATAGACCACCAACACCCGCGCGCGGTCACCGACCCGGTGAACGAAGTTGCGATCGTAGCGGACCACCTTGGCCAACAGCTCGGCCTGCAGCTCGAGCGGCACGGCGAGCCGATCTCCCGGCGCCGCAGCGACGAGTCCTGCCAACACCATGGTGGTCACTGCAGACACCGGCATCACGCTCCCCACGCGGGTGGTGCTGCAACGTGCAGCCCAGCTGCAATCGGGCGGGATCACCGGGTCGTGTTGCAGTCAGCCGGGGTGGGGCGGGTCGCGGGTGCCTTCGTCCCTGACGTGGATCGGATGGTGCACTTGAAGTGGGCGTGAGCCCCCGCTCTCCACTCGCGGTCGAGCGCTGGTTGTTGCTCGGCACTCTGGGCCCCGTGTTGGCCGCGCTGGTCGCCCACTCGGTTCTGACCGGCGTCAGCGAGCGCCAGATGATGCGCGAGGCGCTGGAGTCGGAGGCCCGCACGCTCGGCTCTCTGTCCGGCAAGCTGGCCGCGACGGCGATCGAGTTCGACGATCGGCAGGCCCTCGGCGACCTGCTCAAACACGTCGCGAGCACGCCGCACTTCGACTTCGCGCTGGTGATCCGCGCCGATGGCGTGCTGCTCAGCTACGTCGGTGACGAGGCGCAGCGCAGCCCCCGCAGCGCGCGCTTCATCGACCTGCCAGTCGATCGATTCGTCGACGACCGGGGCGCCTTGTCGTTCGTGGTGCCCATCGAGTTGACCTCGGGGCCCCCGGCGCGATTGGTGGTGGCCCTCACCACGAAGCACGCCGATGCCGCGCTCCGGCGACGGTTGGTGCAAGGCGGGGCGATGTCGGTGATCGCCAGCCTGGTGGCGGTGGTGGTGGTGCTCTGGCTGGTGCGCCGCCTGCGCCGCCGCAGTGAACGGCTGGAGCGTCAGCAAGCGATGCTGCGACAGACCGGCCGGCTCGCGCAGGTCGGCGGGTGGGAGCTGGAGCTGCCCGAGCGCACGCTGCGCTTGAGCGCCGAAGCCACCACGTTGTTGGGCGAAACGAACGTAGTACCGGCTGAGGTGCTGCACCACGCGGCCCTGGCGAAGTGCGTGGAGACCGGCCAGGCCTTCGACGTGGAGATCGAGCTCACCGTGGGTGAACGGGCGCGGTGGATGCGGCTGCAAGGGCAGGCGGTGCAGCGCGACGGCGTCACCGTGCGCGTGCTCGGCGCGCTGCAGGACATCACCGAACAGCGCGACGCCCGTGAGCAGGCGCTGGCGGCTTCGCGGGCCAAGTCGCAGTTTCTGGCCAACACCAGTCACGAGATCCGCACGCCGCTCAACGGCATCATCGGGTTGACCGAGCTGACCCTGGAGACCCCGCTCAACCCCGAACAACGCGGCTATCTGGAAGGCGTGCGCCAGTCGGGCCGCACCATGCTGGCCATCGTGAATGACCTGCTCGACATCGCGCGCATCGAAGCGGGAAAGCTGACGCTCGAGACGGTGCCTCTCGATCTCGAAGAGGTGATCAAGAACGCCACTGCCGCCCTCGCGCTGCAGGCCGGCGAGAAGGGCGTACGCTTCATCACCTCCGTCGCGCCGAACTTCACCTGTGAACGCCTGGGCGACCCGCTGCGGTTGAGCCAGCTGGTGAGCAACCTCGCCGGCAACGCGGTGAAGTTCACCGCGAAGGGTGAAATCGAAGTGAGCCTGTTCGGCGGCGCTTCGCCCGACGAGGTGTGTTTGCAGGTGCGTGACACGGGCATCGGCATTCCCGCCGACCGGCTGGCCTCCATCTTCGAAGCGTTCACGCAGGCCGACGGCAGCACCAGCCGGCGTTACGGCGGCACGGGGCTGGGGCTCACCATCACCCGCGAGTTGACCACCCTGATGGGCGGCAAGGTGTCGGTGGAGAGCTCTCCTTGCGGCTCGAGCTTCACGGTGCGGTTGAAGCTGGCGCGGCCCGCGGTCGAGCAGCCCCGGCCTTCACTCCCGGGCGGCGCAGCAGGGCAGAGGCGTGCGCCCGCGCGACGGTTGCGCGTGTTGCTCGCGGAAGACAACGCCGTCAACGCGATGCTCGCGCGGCGCCTGGTGGAGCGGGAAGGCCACGAGGTGGTGCACGTGTGGAACGGGCGTGCCGCGGTGGAGGCCGTGCAGTGCGGCGCCTTTGACCTGGTGTTGATGGATCTGCAGATGCCCGAGCTCGACGGCCTCGAAGCGACGCGGCAGATCCGCGCCAGCGAACGCAGCACCGGCCGCCGGCAACTCATCGTCGCGATGACGGCGAACGCGATGCGCGCAGATGAGACGGAGTGTTTCGCCGCGGGCATGGACGGCTTCGTGCCCAAGCCGGTCGAGCTCGCCCGGTTGCGCCGCGCGCTCGATTCACTCACAGGCTCGGTTGCGGCGTGAGTTCGACCAGCGCGGTGACGGGCAGGTGATCCGACGCGCGCCAGACGCCCCGGCCCCTCCACGCGCGCACCTCCAGCAACGACTGGTGCGGTGAGACCCAGACGCGATCGAGCCTGAACACCGGTAGGACCGAAGGAAAACTGCGCACGCCCTGGGCCGGGCCCAGGTGCATGTCGAGGCGGTGCAGCGTGCGCACGAAAGGCCGCCACTCGTTGAAGTCGCCCATCACCGCGAGCAGGGGAGCGCCCGGCTCCTGCACCAGGGCCAGCAGGAGATCGGCCTGCCGCCGCCGCTCGTCTGCCTTGAGGCCGAAGTGGGTCACCAGCACGCGCACGCGCGCTCCGTCTTCAGCGCGCCGCAGCTGCACGTCGAGCACGCCGCGGGGCTCGCGCACCCGGTAGCTCACGTCGTGCCGGGTGACCGACTCCACCGCGTGGCGGGTGAGCAGCGCGTTGCCGAACTGAAACTCGGGGCGGGTGACGCCGGCGATGGCGTGCAGCCCGGTCAGCTCGGCGATGCGGGGCAACGCGCCTTCTTTCATCTCCTGCAGGCCGATGATGTCGGGGTCGAGCTCGCGGATGACGCTGGCGATGCGCTCGGGGTTCTCCACGCCGTCGGCGCCCACGCAGCCATGCACGTTCCAGGTCGCCAGCCGCAGGAGGCTCATGCCGCTCCGCTGGGCCGCGGAGGAGGGACCCGGTGGGTGCGCTCGAGCAGCTTGCTGGCGCCCAGCAGCACCAGCACCACCAGCACGACGACGATGAGCGCGACGGCGACGGTGACCGGGGTGGGGTCTCTGGCTGCCGCGACCACCCGATCCGCAGCGAGCGCGAGGGTGCCGGGGGCCATGCCCAGCAACGTACCGAGGATGAAGTCACGCGGCCGAATGCGCACGCTGCCGGCCACCATGTTCACGATGGCGAACGGCGCCACCGGCACCATGCGCACGGCGACGATCGCCAACCACCCGCGCCGGGTGAGCTTGCGGGCGAGCCTCGCCAGCCGCCTACCGGTGAGCCTGCGCACGGTGTCACGCAGCAACACCCGGCCCAGCCCATACGAGGTGAGCGCGCCCACCATGCTGCCAGCCATCGCGGTGATGAAGCCGACCCAGCTGCCGAAGAGCATCACGGTGACCACGGTGAGCAGCAGCAGGGGCACCATCACCAACGAGGCCAACGCGAAGACGAGCACCCACACCACCGGGCCCAGCGGGTGGGAGCGCAGCGGCGTGGCGAGCTCGAAGAGTCTGCTCGGTTGCACCACATGCTTGAGCGGGGTCCACGTCCACGCGGCGGCGAGCGCGAGGGCCAGCCCCAGCATGATGAACACGCGCGGCAGGTTGCGGCGGCTCTCCGCCACCGCCTCGTCGGGCATCGCCTGGCGCACCAGCGCTTCGTCGACCGGCCCTTCGGCGTCGACCACTTCGGCCAGGGGCACCAACGGGCCGCTCTCTTCTTCCCCATCGATGGCGATGGGGCTCAGGGTGTGCGGACCGCCCTGCAGCTGTTCGATGGCCTTCACCACCGAGCCGCACTGGTCGATGGCCTGGCTGGCCACGCTGGGCGCCACCCCGAGGTGTTCGGCCACCAGCCCGTCGCGGAAGGCACGGATCGCCCGCGCGGTCTCGTCATCACCCTCGCTCTCGAAGGCAGCGTTGCACTCGGTGTCGAGCCCCATGGACCGATTGCACAGATTGGCTGAGCCGATGATCAGCAGCCGATCATCGATCACCATCACCTTGGCGTGCACGTTCACCCACTGGCTCTTCGCGCCGGCGCGCACCTGCGGGCACCACACCCGCAAGCGCCCCTGCACGTCGGCTTCGTGCAGTGCGCGCAGCACCCGGGTGCGCAAGACGCCCATGGTCAGCTTCTCGAGCGGGCCCGATTGTTCGTTGGGCATCAGCACGATGACCTCGGGGCCCCCAGGCTCGCGCAGCCGGGCGACCAACGCGTCACGCACCGTGAGCGAGGTGATGTACTGGTTCTCGATGTAGATGCAGCGCCGCGCCGAGGCGATGGCGGCGAGGAAGAGCGCTTCGACCTCACGCACCGCGGGGGTCTCCTTCCACTCGGCCTGGGTGCGGGCGAAGGCGACCTGCACCTCCCGCAGATCAGGCTCGAGCCCGCTCGGCCACGGATCGGTGTCGACCGGCGGTGCGTCGAGTCGATCGCCCGTGGCGCTCCACCAGCGGGCGCGCGCCAGGTCAGCCAGGGCCACCGCCGCGTCGCCGTCGACGGCCACCTGCACGTCGTGAAAGGGGCCGTAGGGTTCGCCATTGGGGAGCACCCGCGCGGGATCCTTCGCGCGGTGCTGGCGCTCGTCCCAGCGGTTGACGGTGAGGTCGAGCCCGCCCACGAACGCGACCGCGTCATCGATGACCACGATCTTCTGGTGATGGGTGGCCCCCGAAGGGTGATCAGCGGCGAGCTGCAGGTGCAGGCGGCGCCCCGCGCCGAGTGAGAGCCGCAACATCGGGAGGAACTCGCGCTCGAACGCCAGGATGGGCGAAGGATCCCAGGTGAGCACGCGCACCTCGAGCGCGGGGTTGCGTTCGGTCAGCTCGTGCAGCAGCTCCACCAACACGCAGGGATCATCGGGTGACTGGGGCCGCAGCTCCATGCGGCTGTGGAGGTCCCACCCGACGATGTAGATGGAGCGCTTCGCGCGCTGCATCGCCGAGGCGAGCACATCGAAGTAGTTCGCGCCGTCGACCAGGAAGGCGACCCGGTGCGCGAGGGCTCGTCGCCAGCAGGTCTTCTCGGTGAACACGCTGCCAGCCCCCATGTGCGCAAAGCGTGCGTCGACACGCCCCTCCTTGTTGGGGAGGACTGCAAGAGGCAGGCGCGCTGCGTGTCGTTTCGATTGCGCCACGCCGTGCTGGCCACGCAGCCGCAAACGAGGAGACCCAGCGCCCGCTTCCACATGTCAGTCATCAGTTCACCAAACTGGTCGAGACCCTCACCGCAGCAGGACGGCGCCCGAACGCGACCCCCCCCCACACGCAGGATTGTGGCGGAGGCCGCGCGGCACTAAGCGCGAGGCATGAGTCAGTACCAGAACCCCACCCATGAGACGCTGGGCTCCGACATCCTCGCGGTGATGCAGACCGTGAAGTACCCGGAGCAGATCCTCGGCGCGGCGTGGGTCGAGCGCTTGAAGGCGCTGGAGCCGGGCAGCTGGTACCCCATCGCCACGTTGCTCGACTTGCTCGAACACCTCGTCAAGCGGGGTGGCCGGGCGTCGTTGCTGCAGATGGGAAGGCAGCTCTTTCGCGACTCGCACCAGAAGCGCCTGACGCCCGAGCTGCTCAGCGCGGGCGACGTGCTGTACGGAATCGACGCGATGTACCACCACGCCAACCGCGGCAAGGACATCGGCGGCTGGGAGGTGCTTCGTTTTCTGCCCGGCCACGCGTTGTTGCGGAAGACCACGCCGCACCACTGCGCGCTCGAAGAAGGCATTCTCTACGAGGCCCTGCACACCGTCGGCGCCGAGGCGCTCATCGTGCAAGGTACCTGCGTTCAGACCGGCGCGGCCGCGTGCGAGCTCGAGATTCGCTCTCCGGTGCGTGATCAAAAGTGGCTCGGCACGCACCCGCTCAAGAGCTGATTCCTCTCAGTTGCGCAGGTCCTCGCGGTTCGGCTCGATGCGCACATCGCTCGGGCTTCCCAGGCCACCGTTCTCGGGTCTCGCCAACTCGCGGCGGATGGCCCGGTCAAGCGCAGCCATCGGCCCCGGCTTGCGGCCGAAGTCGATGGTGCGTTCGATCTCGTTTCGTTCTCCGTAGAACTCTTCGATGAGCCGCTTGCGCTCCTCCATCTTGCGCTCCAGCAGCCGCTTGAAGTCGTTGGTGTCGTAGATGATGTGCGGCGTGAGGAAGACGAGCAGGTTCACCTTCGACCTGGTCTTCTTGGTGCTGCGAAAGAGCTGGCCGATGAGCGGAATGTCGCCCAGCACCGGCACCTTGGAGATCGAGTCGATCTCCCGGTCCTGCATGATGCCGCCGAGCACGATGGTCTCTTCGTTCTTCGCTACCACCGTCGTCTTCTGACTGCGCGTCGAGGTGATGGGCCCCGCGGCGCTGCTGGTGCCGGCGAGCTCTTCGGCGGTCTGGTTGACCTCCATGCGAATGTCTTCGCCCGCGCCGATGTGCGGCTTGACGGTGAGCTTGAGCTCGACCTTCTCGCGCGAGATGGAGCCGGTGAGCGCGGTCAGATTGGCAGCGTTGGTATTGCCGCTCGCCAACGCAGCCGCGAGCTGTTGCTGATTGGCGCCCAGCTGAAACGGCACGCGCTGGCCGACGGCGATCTCTGCCTCCTTATTGTCCGCCGTCAGGATGTGCGGCGTGGAGAGGATGTTCACGTCGGAGTTCGACTGCGAGGCCTGCAGCGCGAACCCGAAGGTCGACAGGTCGATGCCCAACACCTTGGAGACCGCGGTGAGTGCGGGGCCCTGCACGCCAGCGAGCAGGCCCGAGGAGGCGGCCAACGACTTGAGCGAGAGCGAAGACGGCGCGCCTTCGGGTTGCGAGCCGAAGATGAAGGGTGTCTCCGCGGTGCCGCCCACGCCGTGCATGGAGAGGCTGAACTGCGAGTCACGCTGCAGGTTGACCTCCATGATGACCGTCTCGATGAACACCTGGCGCACGGGCTGGTCGAGCTGATCGATCACCTCGGCCAGCGCGCGGTAGTCGCCGGCGCTGCTGACGATGAGCAGCGCGTTGAGCGCTTCGTTCACGCTGATGCGCACCTCGCCGCTGGTGCTCCCGGCCGTGGGCGCAGGACCCTTCTGTTTTGCTCCGCCGCTGGT
The DNA here is from genome assembly GCA_030695565.1 of Archangium sp. Classification (GTDB taxonomy): domain Bacteria; phylum Myxococcota; class Myxococcia; order Myxococcales; family Myxococcaceae; genus Archangium_A. Next base: position 95,224 of record JAUYRZ010000074.1, on the reverse strand, counting down.
CATCGCCTCCAGCGTGGCGGCGAGCTCCTTCGCGTCGGCGTTCTTGAGCCGGTACACCCGCGCGCGGCTGTCACCGGGCACGTCGATGTCGAGCTGCTCCACCAGGGTGAGCGCGCGATCGACCAGCGCGGAGGGGCCGGTGAACAGCAGGCGGTTGGTGCGATCGTCGGAGAGCGAGGTGAGCGTCTCGGCGCTCTTCACCCCGGCGCGCGGGGCCAGTGCACGGGTCACCTTCTCCAGCAGCTCATCGGCCGCCGCGTGTTTGACCGTCACCAGCTTGGTCACGTCGGTCGACGCCTTCTCCACGTCGAGCGTCTCGAGCAGCGCACCGATGCGGATGAGGTTGGCCACCAGGTCGGTGACGATCAGCACGTCGGGTGGCACGGCGAGCAGCTCTCCGCCCTGGCTCACGAATGCAGCCAGCGGCGTGCGCAACGTCTCGGCCTCGGCGTGTTTCAAGTGGAAGATGCGGGTCACCACTTCATTCGGTGAAGGAAAACTCTCGCCGTCTTGCACCACCGGCACGGGGAACTGCCGCGCGCGGGGCTTCTCGATGATTCGGGTGAAGCGCCCCTGCGTCACCGCGGTGAAGCCGTTGACGTCGAGCGCAGCGAGGAAGGCCGAGTAGAACTGATCAGCGTCGAGCTGCAGCTTTCCGTTCTCCGGGCCGATGATGGAGATCTTCCCCTTCACGTTCTCGCCCACCAGAAACGAACGGCAGGTCGCGTCGGAGACCGTCTGCACCAGCTTCTCCAGATCGACGCGCTCGAAGTAGACGGTGAAACGCGCGGTCTTTCGCAGCTCGGCGCAGCCGGCTCGTGGCTCAGCGTTGGCGATGGCGGGAATAGAGCTCAAGAGCAGCAACGGCAGAATGACGCGCATTGCGTGGCCTGCATCGCAAGCTCGATGCCAGCGCGTGTTCGCGGGGGAGAATCACGGCGGAGCGTCTTCGGTCGGGACAATGTGTCAGCGGCCGTTCACCAGGCGCGACAACCGGTCTGACCGTTCACATCGAGAGGGTTGGCGGGAATGAGAATCGGGGTCTCCCCTCGACTTCTCTCGGTCGGGGGGAGCGCTGGTCTACTCCAGCGCGCCGCAGCGCAGCCAATCGAGCATCAACCCACGCTCCGCATTCGTCAGGGTGGTGCCGGCGGCCTTCAGCGCGAACGCCACCACCGAGCTCATCGTCGGCACCGCGGGCGTGAGTGCGTTGAGCACGCCCGCCGATGGCGACGCGGTTGGTGAACGCACGCTGAAGCAGTGTCTCCTCGATGACCGGGGCGCCTCGCCAGTCGAAGCGTGGTCAGAGCTGGAACGTCTGGGTCGGGACTCTGGGAGATGCGCGCACGTGCTCGTCGGCCCCCGGGTCGTGCCGGAGCGACTACTGACAGAACGTGGCCGTAAAGGTCCCGTTCACGTCGGTGGTCTTCCCGCCTTTGGCGAGCAGGCCCATGGTGAGCGAGGTCTGGGTCACTTCAGTCACGTTGAGCACGCCGTCGACCGCGATGTTGTTGCTCGAAGGCGGCGTCACGAAGGTGATGGTCTGATTGTCAGGACCCCCGAGATCGCTCAACGAGAGCTGCAGCGTCCGTTTCCCGACCTTCGCCGGCATGTTGAAGATGATGTAGCCCGCGTCAGGTGACGAGCTCGCGCAGTCGGCGACGTCCATCCCGAAGAGCTTCACATCGAGGGTGCCGCCGTCTTGGCCACTCCGGCGAACGCTGGCCTTCGTCATGGTCCACGGAGTGCCTCCGATCTGCCCCGTGGGGTTGTCAGGGAGAATGTCGAGCACGCGGTCACGCGGGGGCGCGCCACAGGCGATGATGATCAAGCTGGAGACGGCAGCAGCACCAAGGACGAGTCGGGGAAGGTTGTGCATGGGTTCTCCTCAGGAGGTGCGCCATCTACGCCCCGAGCGGAAGTCCTATTCACACACTTGTTGGGTGAGGGGCATCTCCGTCGCCTCACCCCACATTGCATCGCCCGCATGATGCTGGCAGGAAACGCTGAACGCGCCGGCTCATGGCACTGCCCAACATCACACTCAAACGCCTGCCTCCCCGCGCGCCCCCCACCGCAGGCCCGCCCGTGCTGCGTCGAGAGGGCCCACCCATCGGGCGCACCTTCTTCACCACCATCGTGCTCGCGCTGGTGCTCTCGGTGTTGCCGCTGCCCGACGCCCTCCGGCCTTTCCCCAAGCTGCGCGCGTCGCCGAAAGACACCCTGGCGCGCCTGGTGTGGCCACATCGCGCCGGCGCCGGAGTCGCGCAGCCGCCACTGCCTGTGCTCGAGACGATCGAAGTCGCCCTGGAAGACGACGCGCCGGGCATGGTCTTCGAGGCGCTCGACCTCACCGGTGAGTTCCCCGAGCCGCACAGAACGAAGAACGTGGAGGCCAAACGCTGGGACGTGCTGCTGGCCCGGGTCCAGGCGCCGCACAGCTCCATCGTCGACGCCTGCCTCGACGAGCGCTGCAGCGCGACCGCGTTGAGCCCGTGGTTCGCGGCCCTCGACGAGCTCGAAGCGCCCGTGCGCGTGGTGACCGTCGGCACCTCGCTCATCGCGTCCGACCACATCACCGACGTGCTGCGCCGCCGGCTTCAGCAAAGGTACGGCGATGCGGGGCAGGGCTTCCTCTTCATCGATCGCCCGACGCGCAACGCCGGCCGCACCGTGCGTTCCGGCACCGCGACCGAAGGCTGGCTCATCGAGAAGGTGACCGACGCCACGCCCCTCGCGCTCGGTGGACTCGGTGGCGTCGCCTTCACCGCGGCGGCCGACGCACCGCAGACCACCAGCTATCTGGCTTCGGGTGCACGCCGGCTCGAGCTCTTCGCGGTCGCGCAGCAGAACCCCGGCGTGGTGCAGGTGCTCGGAGATGGTCAGATGCTGGGTGAGCTGGACACCCGAGGAACGCCCGGCCAACCGTCGTTCCCTTCACTCGCGCTGCCGGAAGGAATCACGGAGGTGATGTTGCGCACGCGGCGCGGCGCGGTGCGGCTCGACGGCGTGGTGCTCGAGCGTGAAGCACCGGGCGTGGTGGTCGACTCGCTCGGGCTTCCCGGTGGCTCTGCGACGGTGTTGCTGGTGGAGAACGAAGCGCTCTTCTCCGCGCAGCTGCAGGCCCGAGAGCCTTCGTTGGTCATCTTGATGCTCGGCGGCAACGACGCGTTCGATCTCTCGCTCAATCGGTACTCGCTGGCCACCGCGCGCGAGCGCATGCAGACGGTGATCGACCGCGTGCGAACAGCGGCGCCGGGCGCGGCGTGTTTGCTCGCGTCACCGCCTGACGCCGGCATCTGGCGCATGGATCAAACGCTGACCCCCAGAACGCAGACCCGGCTGGTCGCCGCCTACATGGGCGAGCTCGCGCGGGAGAATGGCTGCGCCTGGTACGACATGCAGGCGGCGATGGGTGGGGAAGGGTCGATCGAGCGCTGGTGGAGCGCGGGCCTGATGAACCGCGACCTCGTGCATCCGCTCGCGCTCGGTGGCGACTTGATGGGCTACCAACTCGACGAGGCGCTGGAGAACGCCCGGCGAGAACACCGGGCGCGTACGAGGGAAGTGGGCGCGCTCAATGGTGGCCGGCGTGCGCCTCCGCTCCGTTGCAAGTCGCGAAGGGTGAAGCAGAAGGCACCGCACCCACCGGTCCCCCCGGGCGAAGTCGATGCGAACGGTGGCCCTTTCCTTTCCATTCACCGTCGCGGCCGCAACAACTCGCGTGAAGTCGAGCGGCCCACCGGTGAAGGCGCCGATGCAGGCATCATCGAAGAGGCCCCGGTCTGTGAACCCGATGGCGGCACCGCCGCCCCCGATGCCGGCTACCTCGTGCACCCCGAAGTGCTCTCGCGCTTCTTCGCCCGGCTGCGTGCCCTCGAGAAAGACGGCACCGGCCGGGTGGCCATCATGCAGCTGGGCGCCTCGCACACCGCCGCGCACACCTTCACCGATGAATCCCGCTTGCAGCTCGCCACGCGCTTCGGCTCTTCCGGCCGGGGTTTCGTCGCCGCTGGCCAGGCATCACCGCGCCTCGAGCGCGCCGGCGTCTGGCGCTCGCTCTTCGGTCACTGGTCGATCACCGACGCGCTCAAGCTGCGCACCAGCAGCCTCGTCTGGGGCCTGACCGGCGTGCGCGCCGAAGCCTCACCGGGCGCGAGCATGACCATGTCGTTCGACGAGCCGCTGGGCACCGAAGCCGACACCGCGCGGCTGCAGGTCTACTACCTCGAAGAACCCGGAGCGCTCCCGCCCGAGGTGATCATCGACGGCACCCTGGTGCCCCTCATCATGGGGCCCCCCGCTGACACCCGTGGCGTGCGCGTGCTCGAGTTCGCCGCGCCCGGGCATCGACACGTCGTCTCCGTGAGCAACCCAGGGCCCGGGCCGATGAGCTTCTTCGGCGTCGCTCACGAGCTGATGAAGCCGGGCATCGTCTATGACGCGCTCGGTTTGCCGGGCTCGACCGCCAGCACGCTCGCTTCCTACGAGCAGGGCGCGTTGATGCAGCAGGTGAGCGCCCGCCAGCCCGACCTCTTCGTCTTCTTCTTCGGCACCAACGAGAGCGGGCTCTCGCAGTCGCACGTGGAAGAGATGACCGCCAGCTACCCTCCGCTCTTCACCACCTTGCGACAGGCCGCGCCCGAGGCCGACTGCCTCATCCTCGCGCCCACCGATCGCATGCGCTTCAAACGCGACGGCAAGGGCTGGCGTGAAGCGGAGTCCATCGGCGAGGTCACGATCGCCATGGAGCAGATCGCCCTCGAGCAGGGCTGCGCGTTCTGGCGCACGCGCGAGGTGATGGGCGGCAAGGGCTCCATCGAGAAGTGGCGCAAGAAGAAGCTCGCCCACGCCGATCACGTGCACCTCACCACCGAGGGCTACCAGAAGCTCTCGCGCACCTTCATCGAAGCGCTGCTGGGCGCCTACGACGGCTGGAGCCCTCCGCCGTGATCTTCCACAGCTTCCCCTTCTTCGCGTTGTTGGCCGTCAGCTACGCCGCCTTCTGGCTGGTGGCGCCGTCACGCTGGCCGCGGCTGGTGGTGTTGCTCGTCTCGAGCCTGGTCTTCTACGCCGCGTGGAACCCGGCCCCGCTGCTGGTCTTCGCGGGCATCGCCGCGGTGAACTGGCTGGGCGGCCACGCCCTCGAGCGCTGGAAGAACCCCCAGGCGCGCAAGGCGTTGCTGGTGGTCGCCATCACGCTGCACCTGGGCACGCTGGTGCTCTCCAAATACGCGACGCTGTTTCTCAACGGCGCGGGCAACCTGGCGCACGCCCTCGAGCTGCCGTTCTCACCGCCGAAGTTCGAGCTGCTGCTCCCCATCGGCCTCTCGTTCGTCTGCTTTCAGGCGATCAGCTTCATCGTCGACGTCTACCGCCGGCAGACGAGTGGCCGCCGCAGCTACCTGCACCAGCTGGTGTACCTGCTGTTTTTCCCCCAGCTCGTCGCCGGGCCGATTCTGCGGGCCTCGGAGTTGATGGAGCCACTCGACACCCGCCCTCGCCTCGACAGCGAAGCGGGTGCACGGGCGTTGCTGCGCATCGCGCAGGGCGTGGCCAAGAAGCTGCTGCTGGCCGACCTGCTCGCGGGTGCCTTGGTCGATCCCATCTTCACCAACCCGGGCAACTACAGCGCGCTCGAGTGCGCCCTCGCCGCGGTGGGCTACACGTTTCAGATCTACTTCGACTTCTCGGGCTACTCCGACATCGCCATCGGCGTGGGCGCGCTCTTCGGCTTCGAGTTCCCGGAGAACTTCAACAAGCCGTACCACGCGACCAACCTGTTCGATTTCTGGAACAGGTGGCACATGACGCTCTCCACCTGGCTGCGCGATTACCTCTACCGGCCGCTGGGTGGAAACCAGGGCAGCAAGTTGGAGACGCTGCGGAACACCATGCTGGTGATGTCGCTGGGCGGCCTGTGGCACGGCGCCGATTGGCGCTTCCTGGTCTGGGGCGGCTTGCACGGCGTGTTGCTGGTCAGCTGGCGCGTGTGGTGGTGGCAGGCGGGCAAACCGCGCAGCCACGAGACGAGCTTCGGCCGCAAGTTCGCCGGCTGGTTCGTGATGTTCAACGCCGTGGTGTTCGCGCGCATCTTCTTCCGCGCCGACTCGATGACGCTGGCGCTGGCGATGTTCTCGCAGCTCGGCACGCTCACCTTCGATCTCGCGCGCGTCTCGTGGCTCGCGTGGGGCGCGTTGAGCGCGTGCATCGTGTTCTATGTGTTGCCCGCGCCGGTCTTCGAGAAGAGCAACGCGGTGTTCCTGAAAAGTCCGGCGTTGGTGCGCGCTTTTGCGCTCGTGGGGCTGGGGCTGATCATCCGACATGTCTCGAATGTGGAGGCGCAGCCCTACATCTACTTTCAGTACTGAGCGCGTAACCGGCCATTCTCAGATTGGTGCGCAGCCCGCGCTTCCGCTCGCACCCAATCGTGTCACCTGAGAACCCGAGTGCACACGTTGCGCGGTCGGCCGCTGATGCGAGAAAAGTCCGGCCCTATGCAAAACAGGACTTCACTCCTTGTCGGACTTCTGGGGCTGGGGCTGGGCACGCTGGGTTGTGAGGGCGCTCTGACGATGCTGGGCAGCCCGTCGCCCGATGAGCAGCAGCAGGTCGGTCAAGGCCCCAACGTCACCGACCCGGACCTCACGCCGCGGCCGATCGATCCAAATCTCCCGGTCGATCCCAACCTCCCCGTCGACGCGCCGCGCGAAATGCCCACCCCGTCGTCACGCGTGGGCCGCTTGTCGCACGGAGAGTACGAGAACACCGCGCGCGACCTGCTCGGTGCGCAGCAGTCGTTGGGCATCACCACCTCGTTCGTGGCCGACTCGAGCTCGACCACCTTCAACAACAACGGTGGCAACCTGGTCGTCACCAGCGCCGAGTGGCAGGACTTCCAGACCGCGGCTGAAGAGCTCGCGCGCCAGGCGACGTTGACCACCCAGTCGCTCACCGCGATCGCCGGGGGCACCTTGCCCGCGGACGACGCAGGGCTCATTCGGGCCATCGGCCGCCGGGCCTTTCGCCGCGCGCTCACCACCGCTGAGCTGGCCACCTACACCGCGATCTTCGCGCTGGCCCCCACCTTCTACGCCGCGATGCCGGCCAAACAGGGCGGCGCGCGCATGGTGCTCGAGGCGATGCTGCAGTCGCCGCACTTTCTTTACCGCATCGAGCTGTCCACCGACGTGACCTCCGGCGTCATCGTGGTCAGCGGCGCTGAGCTCGCCAACCGCCTCTCGTACGCGTTGTGGCAGTCGATGCCTGACGACGAGCTGCTGCGCGCGGGAGAAGAGGCCTCGTTGCTCACCGTCGAGGGCTACACCGCGCAGGTCACCCGCATGGTGGCCGACCCGAAGGCGCGCAGCGCGGTCAACGCGTTCCACAGCCAGCTGCTGGGCACCACGCGCTACGCCGACATCACCCGCTCGACGACGCTGTTCCCCGAGTTCTCCGTCGGCCTGCGCGACTCCATGAAACAGGAGCAGGAGCGCTTCGTCGACGCGCAGATCTTCACCGAGAACGCCGGCCTCGAAGGGCTCTTCACCTCGCCCACCTCGTACGTCGACGCCAACCTGGCGCGCGTCTACGGGCTGAGCGGCACCTTCGACTCGACCTTCCAGAAGATCACCTTCAACGATGGCAAGCGCGGTGGCCTCTTCACGCAGATCGGCTTCCTCGCGGCGAACGCCACCTCCACCGAGAGCGACCCCATTCACCGCGGCGTGTTCTTGAATCACAAGCTGCTGTGCGCGCCGCTGCCTGCGCCGCCCAACGGCGTGCCGATGTTGCCCCGGCCTGATCCGTCGGTGCCCAAGACGCTGCGCACCCGCATCACCGAGTTCACCGGCGTGGGCACCTGCGGTTCGGGTTGCCACAGCACGATGATCAACCCCGCGGGCTTCGCCTTCGAGCACTACGACGCGCTCGGCCGCTGGAGAGACCTGGACAACGGCCTGCCGGTCAACGCCGCAGACAGCTACACCTTCGAGGGCAAGCCGCGCGCGTTCGACGGCGCTGCCGGGTTCTCCAAGGTGATGATCGAAGAGCCCATGGCGCACCGCTGCTACGCGCAGCACTGGGTGGAGTTCCTCCATGGCCGCGGCCTGGGCGAAGCAGACAAGACGATGATCAACCGGGTGGGCAAGGTTTCGTGGACACAGAAAGTACCGGTGACGCAGGTGTTGCGGCTGCTGGTCGAGAGCGAGTCCTTCAAGACGCGCGCAGTGGAGGAAAAATGAGCAACTGGAGCCGACGTCGTTTTCTCACGGGTCTTGGCGGCGTCACGCTGGCCCTTCCGTTCTTCGAGTCGTTGTTGCCGCGGTCCGCAGCGGCCCAGGCCATCACGCGCCACCGTTTCCTCATGGTGGTCAGAGCAGGCAACGGCATCGTGCAGCAAGGCAGCGAGGTGGGTGAACGCTTCTGGCCTCGCGCCCTCGGTGCGCTCACGGTGGCCGACCTGAAGACCACCAACGCCGATCGCGCCACCAGCGTCCTGGGTGACTACGCCAGCAAGCTGCTGATGGTGAAGAACGTGCGGCTGCCTTTCGCGCGCAACTCGTGTGGTCACTCCGAGGCGTTGCCGCAGGTGCTCACCGCGCAGAACCACACCGGGGGCATGGGCAACGCGCCGCTGGCTCGCGGCCGCTCGGTCGACTGGCACTTGAGCGATCTGCTCAACGGCACCGGGCGCGCGCCGCTGGTGTTCATGGCCGGCCCGACCAACACGTACATCGGCAACGGCTTGTCGTGGAGCGCGGCGCAGCAGCGGGCCGCCGCCGAACGTTCACCGTTGAGCGCGTACATGCGCCTGACCGGGCTCTCGTCGGCGCCGCCTGCGACGCAGCAGCTGGTGGCCAACCGCCGCAAGAGCGTCAACGACCTGGTGCGTGCCGAGCTGCGCGAGCTGACGGCCAAGCCCCAGCTCTCGCCGCGAGACAAGCTGCGCCTGCAGCAGCACCTCGACGCCGTGCGCGACATGGAGCTGCAGATGACCACCTGCGATCTCGACCCCATGCAGGTCTCATCGGCGCAGGCGCTCACGTCGCCCGAAGCCAACGACGTGCGGCCGCAGGCGGTGAAGAGCTTCATGGATCTGGCGGCCTGGGCGTTCAACTGCCAGTTGAACCACGTCGCCACGCTGCAGGTCGGGCATGGCAACGACGGCACCCAGTACATGCTCAACGGGGTGAAGGTGCCCAGCTTCCACTGGATCAGCCACCGCATCTCGTCGGACGGCTCGGAAGGCCAGGCCATCCCCGACGCGGTCGAGCTGCACTCGCAGATCGATCGCCTGCAGCTGACTTTCTTCAAGCACCTGGTCGACCGGTTGGCGGCGTACAGCTCGCCCAACGGGGGCCCGCTGCTCGACGACTGCGCGGCGGTGTGGACCAACGATCTGGGCAACGGCCCGGGTCACGACGCGTCGACCACGCCGTGGATCGTCGCGGGTGGTGGTGGCGGCACGCTGCGCACCGGCCAGGTGATCGACCACCAGAAGGGCCCGGTCAATCAGATGCTCAACACGCTGATCAACGGCATGGGCATTCGCAAGAGCACGGGCGCGCCCACCGACGACTTCGGTGACGCGACGTTGGCGAAGGGCGTGGTCGCCAACTCGCTGGTGTGAGACCTCTGGTGGGTCGCTGGCGTGAACGGTTCACGCCAGCACCTCATCGGGGTCGCGCTCCTTCAGCGCGCCCAGTTCGGCACGGGCCGGCCGATGTTGTGCCCGGTCGATGTGAGGTGCATGTCGCGGGCTGAGCCGACCAGGCCGTCGCCGCCGCGGAAGTATTCGGCGACCTGATTCTTCGCGACCTGCGTGGCGCGCGCGTCACCGATGGCGATCGCGTGAATGTGCGGCGAGAAGGAGTCGTTCACGCCGCGGCGCCAACCCGCGAAGCCCGCCATGCGCAGCGCCTTGACCACGTTGTCCGCGGTAGCCGACGAGTAACCCGTGGTGCGAATGTCGAGCGCGCCGCCGCCATCGTGCGTGCCTGCGCTGGCCGAGACGCTGGTGTTGTAGCTGCCCTGGCTGATGCTCAGCTTCGTGTTGATGCCCATCTGCTTCATGTACGACTCGGCCCGCTCGATCATCACGCGCGTGCGGACGTTCACCTTCACGCCGCGGAAATTGACGATGCGGTAGTCGGCAGGCGGCGCAGCCACGGTCTTCCAGTCGGCTTTGGGCAGCGCCTTCACGTCTTTCGCGAGAGAGGCCTGCACGCGGGCGCCGGCGATGCCGTCGGGCTTCCAGCCGTTCTTGCGCTCGTAGGCTTGCACCGCTGCCTTCGTCACGGGGCCAAAGCTGCCGTCGACGGGCGCCTTGTAGAAGCCCAGGCGCTGCAGCTGGGTTTGCAGCGTCTTCACCTTCGCGCCCGACATGCCCTGCTTCACGGGGGCAGCGGGGGTGGTGGCCGCAGCCGCCAGCGCGTCGCGCGTTTTCCCGTCGGCGATGCCATCGGCCTTGAGGTTGTGCTGCTTCTCGAACGACGAGACCGCCTTCTTGGTGACCGGCCCGTAGGAGCCATCGACTTTGGCCTTGTAGTGGCCCAGCTTCGAGAGCTGCTGCTGGAGCTGCGTCACTGCGGAGGAGCGCGTGCCAACGGTGAGCGTCGAAGTCATGCAGAGGTATCTCGCGCGAGTGGGTGCGCGTTCCCCGGCAGGTCTGGAATGCGTATTTACAGTCATCGCGGTGATCTCGGAGATGGCTGGCGTGAGCGGCTGCAAAGTGGTTCCTTCCGGCCCCATGTCGACCCTCAAGTCTCTCTTCACCGGCCTCGCTTTCGGAGCACTCCTCGCGCTGAGCCCTGGTTGTGGACCGGCGAAGTGCAGCCCCAGCAACTGCGCGGGCTGTTGTGACTCGACGGGAAAGTGTCAGGGCGGCACCGCGGCTGAGGCGTGCGGCAACCCTGGCAACGTCTGCCAGGCGTGTTTCATCGGTCAGGCTTGCACCGCGGGCGTCTGCAGCACCTCCAGTGTCGGAGGTGGCAGCGGCACCGGCGGCGGCGCGACGACGGGCGGCGGCAGCGGTGGCGGCGCGACGGGTGGCGGCAGCGGTGGTGGCGTGACGGGCGGTGGCAGCGGCGGTGGCGTGACGGGCGGCGGCAGTGGCGGTGGCGTGACGGGCGGCGGCACCGGTGGCGGCACGGTGGGCCCCAATGATGTGACGGCCTCCGGCACGCGCACCTTCTTGCTGGCCGACGGCGGCACCATCACCGACCTCCCGAACCTCTCCACTTCGACGGTGGGCGCGTGGATCACCGATGACGGTGGCCTCGTGTACCGGGCGGGCAGCGGCCAGACGAATGGCACCTTCGTGGTGCCCAACGTGCCGCAGGGCCCGTACCTGCTGCGCCTCAACAACACGTTCTACGCGACGAGCTCGCGCGCGTTGGTGCTCGACTACGACCTGGTGGGCCGGCCCGACTCGGCGCCTGCCAGCATCGACCCGACCAACCTCACCTTCAGCGTGACCGGGCTCAACACCTGGGGCACCAACGACTATCTCTCCTTCATCTCGTTCAACGCGGGCCAGTCGGAGCTCGTGGGCTTCGAGCGTTACGGCACCAACGTGCCGACGGCCGGCGTCACCAGCTACATCGGCACGCTCAACTACTTCCTGTACTCGAACGCGTTCGGCTCTCAGATGATCGACTCGGCGCAGGGCGACACCGCGTTCCTCACGCAGCACTCGTACGTGGTCGACGGAGGCACGGGCAGCGCCAGCGTGACCCGGGTGATGGAGGTCACCTCGCTCTCGATGGCCGACGGCCAGTCGCGCACGGTGGCGGGCAACATGGTGGTGCCGCCGCAGACCTCGTTCACCTACGACTATCGCGGCGCGGACTACTCGGCGGCCGCGGCCCAGCTCAATCCCGGCACGTACCGGCTCTTCCTCGCTTCGCTTTACCAGACGCCTTTCCCCCGGCAGAACACGGGCGACGCCTTCGCCGAAGCGCTCAACTGGTACGCGTACGAGCCAGAGGTGCCGTCGACCACCATGAACACCGCGCTGCCCTATGGCGCCACCTGGAGCACGGTGGCGTACGTGGCCTACCGGGTGCCGTTGCAGCGCACGTTGCCCGGCTCGACCGCGCAGGCCTACAGCTCGCAGTTCATCTCGCTCTTCAGCTTGCAGACGTTCACCTCGGCGCCCGTTCAGCCGGTGCTCGGGCCTCCGGTGACCGCGCGCCTCAACAACGCCGACTTCATGCTCGACCAGGTGGGCGTGGGGCTGACGCCGACGGTGACCTGGGGCGCGCCCACGCTCGGTACGGCGCAACGCTATCGCCTGGTGGTCGATCGCCTCACGGTGAGCAACGGGGCCACGCGCACCGCGGCGACGTTCACCATCGACACGCCGAACACCACGTTCACCTTCCCGCCGGGCCTGCTCGTGGCGGGTCAGACCTACGTCATGTCGTTGACCGCGTATTCGACGGGCGGGGTGGTCGACCCCAACCTCTTCACGTGGCGGCTGCCGTACCACGCGGGCAACGTGGTCTCCGGGCTGATCAGACCCTGAGACGAAGGAACCTGAACCGCTTCATGGGACACTAAGGGCCCATGGGCGCGCTCACTTCTTTCCTACTCGGGGGACTGCTCGTTTCAGGGCCCCAGCTGCAGCACTGCCGGCTGGGCGGGGTGGTCTTCACCTCAGATTCGGCGGGCATGGCCTTCGATCTGTGCGGCTCGGTCTTCGTGACGAAAGACGGCGGGGCGACCTGGACGCCGGGCGCCTCGCCGGTCAATCAGAAGAACGAGTTTTCGACGAGTCTCTCCCTTGGTGCGCGGCTCGCCGATGGCTCGGTTCTGCTCGCCGGGTACGTCGGCGCCCAAGTCTTTCGAAGCGCAGACGACGGGCGCACGTGGAGTTCGGTGCCCGTACCTGAAGGACAGTGGTTCTATTCTCTGTCGCACGTGGGTCCTCACGCTTGGTTGTGCGGATCGAGCGGTGCGGTTCTCGCCAGCGCCGATTCGGGGAAGAGCTGGGCTGCGGCGAAGAAGAGCCCCACCGACTCGGATGATCGGTGCATTTCACTCTCATTTCTCGACGGGAAGCGCGGCTGGGTCGGCGGGTGGTACGGACACGTGTTCGAGACCAACGACGGAGGCTCGACGTGGACTCCGCTCTCATTGCCCCCGGCTTTCAGGCAGACGGGAGCGCAGGAACAGACACTCACAGCGGTCTGGCGAGTCGACGCAAAAGTCGGTTTCGTCTCCGGAGAGCCCGGTCTCTTCCGCACGATCGATGGTGGCAAGACGTGGACGCTTCTCGACGTTCCGGCCGACGCGCCAACCGTTTCCGTCACACTGGCTGATGGACGACGCGCGTTGATCACCGCGCGTTCCGCGAAGTCGAGAGCGGAAGAATGGGAACCCGTGCTGGCTGCGATTCCGAGCGAACGCGGCAAGGCCGGCGTGGTGACTCTGCAGGGCGAGTCGATCCACTACTACGACGCTTCGGGACTGAGCCGGGTGGGCCGGATCACGGGCACCCCGAGTGGTGAGTCTCCTCGGCTCGAAACCTTCAGGCCCGCGGGCGGTAGCTCGCGCTCCGGTTTCGATGTGAAGCGCGGCTTCTTGTCGGACGATGGTGGCGCCAGTTGGCTGGAGCTCGCCCCTTTGCCCAACGACGCCACCTTCAGTGAGTTGGTCTTCCTCAGTGAGCGCACCGCCCTCGCACGCACGAAGGAGGGCGCGCTCCTTCGCTCCGGAGATGCCGGCCGAAGCTGGCGCGCGAGCACTGATCCGCTCGATCGCTACGATCTCGCGCGCGCGACGAAGCAGAAGGCCGACGAACCGCTGCGCTGCTTACGTGAGAGCCCTCGCGGCGAAGTGTCGGTGCGTTTCGGTGCGCAGGGTTGCTTCGGCGGAAATGAGAACGTGCTTCGCCTCACCTGGAATGAGCGTGGAGCGACCGGCAGGACCACGCTGGATGAACTGCGTAAGGGCGCAGCCGGCTCTCTGACGCTGAATCCTGGGCAGACCAGGCAGCGGTTGAACGAATTGGCCGAGCTGGCGACCCGCGGCGAAGTGCCGTCGCAGTGCACTTCCACCACCGAGTACCAGGCGAAGCTCAAGGTGAGCTGCGAGCTGGAAGGGAAACGCCGCGTCGAGACACTCCAGCTCGTCAGTCACGACTGCAACGGGCGAGAGGGCCTGGCGCCCGGTGTCGGCGGCGCGACGAGCAGCGGCCGAGGGGACGAGGGGTATGCGCGCGCCATCGGCGTTCACAACTGGGCGCTCGACCTCATTCACAAGTAGCTGAGCCACCAGTCTTTGCGGCGCGCCTTGAGCGCGGCGAACCAGCGGCTGGGCAGATAGAGCAGCAGCACCGCCGCGGCCCACACCACGTAGACCCCGCCGAGATTCAGCCCGAACGCCTTCGGAAACTTCCAGAAGGGGCTCATGAACTCCGCGGCGCTGAAGCCCTGGGCGAGCCCGAGCCCCACCGCCATGGCGTGCAGCAACACCAGGTGGAGCAGGTAATAGAAGAAGGGCACCCGGCCGAACACGACGAGGAGCCGAATCGCCGGTCCTGACATCCGCTCGGCGAGCGCGAGCAGCAGGAAGAGCGGCCCCAGCGTCATCAGCAGGTACATGAGCGAAGGCGGGTACTTCGTCACGTTCAAGAACGAGAGCACGGTGAAGGTGCTCGAGGCCTGCGGGGTCCACGGCACCAGGTCTCCGTAGAGGTTGAGCCCGCGCAAGACGAAGAAGGCGGCGATGCAGCTCACGCCGACGATCACCAGCACGCGAGTCCGCCGCTGCGCCTCGAGCAAGAACAGCGGGCCCATCGAGAAGCCGAGCGCCATCACCGCCACCCAGGGGATGAGCGGGTAGATCACCGGTGCATTCTTCTGGTGCAGCAGGCTCAGCGCCCAGTCGCTCCCAGTCCCCACCAGCGTGCCCGTCGCGTCGGCGAGCGGCCCCGCGTGCAGCCCGTCGAAGGCGTTGTGCACGCCGATGGTGATGAGCGAGAGCACCGCCAGCCACTTCGCAGGGAGCCACACCAGCGCCGCCAGCAGCACCATCGACCAACCCAGCGCCCAGATGACCATCAGCAGTGGGGGGCGGAACGAAAAGCTCCACGCGAAGTTGATCAGGGTGAGCTCGGCGAACACCAGCCACAGGCCGCGGGTGAGCAGGAAACGCGAGAGCTCGGGCCTGGGGCGTCGCGCGAGGAAGGCGGCGGTGCCGGCGAGGAACATGAACCCCGGCGCGCAGAAGTGCGTCACCCAGCGGGTGAAGAAATAGGGCGCGTCGGTCTTGGTGAGGTCGGTGACGTTGAAGGCCTTGAGCCCCAGGAAGTCGCGCGCGTGGTCGAGGGCCATCACCACCATGATGAGCCCACGCACCGCGTCGATGGAGTTGAGCCGCGGCAGCTTGGGGGAGTTCATGCTAATCGTCGCATTACGATGAAGAAGTCTTCAGCGGAAGCGGCGCGTGCACCAGCCGACGAGGAGCTGGCGGTACTCGCCAAGGCCCTCGGTCATCCAGCGCGGGTGAAGATTCTTCGGTTGCTCGCGGCCAGGAACAGCTGCGTCTGCGGTGAGCTGGTGGATGAACTTCCGCTCGCTCAGTCGACCGTGTCGCAACATCTCAAGGTGCTCAAAGAGGCGGGGCTCATTCGGGGCACGATTTCAGGGCCCAGCACCTGCTACTGCCTCGAGCCTCGTGTGGTGCGGCGGTTGAAGTTGCTCGTGCGGGGGCTCTGACTCTCTGGGGTGCCGGCGGTGGCCGACACCGAGCCGCCGTCCACCGTGAAGGGGCTGGCGGTGGTGGCGTTGGTGGTCGAGGCCCCCGCCGTGGTGATGGTGCCCAGCACGGCCCCTCACCCCAACCCTCTCCCCGCTTCGCAGGGAGAGGGAGCTCAGCGGTCTTTGAGGGTGATGAAGCGGCTGCCTCGTGCGGTCTTCACCCGAAGTAAGAACCCGCCTCGTTTCGGCTGCTCCAGCGCGCGGCGGAGCTCGGCGCTGCCGTTGACCGGCTTGCGATCCACCTCAGAGATCACGTCGCCCTGCTGAATCCCCCCGCGCGCCGCGGGACTGCCTCTCACCACCTCGCTCACCACCGCGCCCTGGGTGCCGGGCTCGAGACCCAGCGCCGCCGCCAGCTCGGGTGTGAGCGTCTGCACCCACATGCCAAACCGCTCCAGGTTTTCCGGACCGCCGCCTGCTGCCAACTCTTCGTCGTCGGCAGGCAGCTCACCCAACGTCACCTGCACCGTCTTCGGCTTGCCTTCCCGGATCAGCTGCACCGCGACCTTCGAGCCGATCGGCCGCGCCGAGACGGAGTCCACCACGTCGGCGCCGACCTCCACCGGCTGTCGATCGACGCTGGTGATGACGTCGCCTGGCTTGATGCCCGCCTTCTCCGCAGGGCTGTCGCGGCTGACGTCGCTCACCAGGCCCCCCTTCGCGGGCGTGCCCTTGCCGAGCTTCTCGCGTTGCTCCGGGCCCAGCGCGTCGAGGTCGCCCACCATCACCCCCAGGTACGCGTAGGCCACCTTGCCTGATTTGATCAGCTGGCTGGCCACCTCGCGCACCTCGTTGATGGGAATGGCGAAGCCGTAGCTCCCGCCGGGGCCCGCGTTGATCAACGTGTTGATGCCGATGACCTCGCCGTTGAGATCCACCAGCGGCCCGCCTGAGTTGCCCGGGTTGATCTTCGCGTCGGTCTGCAGATAGCTGCGCACGCGATCGCCCGACATCTGCACCCGCCCGCGCGCCCGGCCCTTGCCACTCAAGATGCCCGCGGTCACCGTCTGCTCCATGCCCAGCGGGCTGCCCACCGCCAGCATCCACTCACCGACCTCACACGCATCCGAGTTTCCCAGGCGCGCGGCCACCAGATCCTTCGGCGGTTGATCGAGCTTGAGCACCGCCACGTCGGTGCGTGAATCTTTGCCCACCACCTTCGCGGTGAGCTCGCGGCCATCGACCAGCGTCACCGTCATCTTGTCGGCGTTGGCGACCACGTGACGGTTGGTCACGATGTGCCCCGCGGTGTCGAACACCACGCCCGAACCCGTGCCGCGCAGCGGGAGATCGCGCCGCTCGGGGTCGCCGAAGAAGCGTTCGAAGAATTCGGGTAGCTCACTTTGCTGCTGAGCGCGCCGACCGCCACCCCGCGCTTCTTCGACGTCGATGCGCACCACGCTGGGCCGCACCGCCTTGGCCGTCGCTGCGAAGGCACGCGAAAGCGCTTTCGCCTCATGAGGTTGCACCGTCGGCGGGGTCACCACGCCGCCATCTGGAGCGTCCGCGAACGTGGGCAGGGCGAGCCCGAGGGCGACGACGAAGCTGAGCGTCTTCATCGTGCGAAGTGGTGCAAACCGCCTGCCTGCTTCGACGGATCCCGGCTGTTCGACTCACTGTTCAGTGAAGACCCGCGGGGCGTACCTCCCTTCTTGCCGCACTCGGCACGCCTGCTGCGGCGTTGTGTCGCGGTGAAAGGAACGATTCGTGAGGAACCAGAAGGTCGTACTCGAAGTGAACAACCCCAACTTCAGCTTGAAGCCCATGCCGACGTCGATGGAGGCGCCCCTGCGGGGCGAAGAAGACATCGCCATGCACCGCCGGCTCTACTGCGGGCACTACGGCAATTGCCTCGACGTGTCCGTGCGCGAAGGCTGGGCCGGCTTCACCTGCATGAACTGCCCTCTGCGCGACCTCGCCAGCCATGGCCCGGGCAGCGAACCCTTTGCACGTGAACGGAGAAGCGCTTCGGCCGAATGAAGGGATCGGCATCGTCCTTGCTGTCTCCTTTCTTTCAAGGAGACCGGCATGGCCACGACTGCCCAGGTGTCATCGTCTCGCCGGAGAAGCTCGGCGGGGCCCTTGTTCTCGAGGTTGATCGTTGTAGGCGTGGCGCTCCTCGCGGTCGGTTGGGCCTTCAGCACCTACAAGCAGCTCGTACGCGCTGATCAAGAAGTCCGCGCACGCTGGACGCAGGTGCAGACCGTCTATCAACGCCGCGCCGAGCTGGTGCCGAACCTCGTCGAGACGGTGCGCGCGGCGCCGGCCTTCGAGGCCGAGCCGTTCACCGAGTTGGCCCAGGCCCGCGCTCAGGTCTCGGAGAACTCGGGTGCACGGCTGCAGAACGCGCTCGGAGATCTCAAGGCCTTCCAAAAGTTTCAGACGGCGCAGCAGGCGCTCAGCACGTCACTGCAGCAGCTGCTCGCCGACGCGGGCGCGAACCCCGAGCTGCAATCGGCCGAGCGATTTCGGGATCTCCAGTCGCAGCTCGAGGGCGTCGAGAACCGGGTCTCCATCGAGCGCATGCGCTTCAACGAAGCCTCTCGGCAGTTCAACCTGCTGCGCAACGCCCTGCCCACCATGCTGATCGCGCGCGGCTTCGGCGATCGTTTCGACGAGAAGCCGGCCTTCGCGCCGTCTCCCTCTCCAGCCCGTCAACCCTCGGTGCGCTTCTAATGCTCTCTCTCCTGCTCACTGCCCTTCTCGCCGCCGCGCCTTTACCCCCTTCGCCCTCACGATGGCTCACCGATGAGGCGCAGGTGCTCTCACCCCAGGTGCGCCCCTCGCTCGAGCGCCGATTGCAGAACCACGAGCACGCCACGGGCACCGAGGTGTTGGTGTGGATCGGCAAGACCACCGGCGGCGAGCCCCTCGAGTCGTTCACGCAGCGCACGTTTCAACTCTGGAAGCCGGGGCGCCCGCGGCTCGACAACGGCGTGGTGCTCTTCGTGTTCACCGAGGATCGACGCGTGCGCATGGAGGTGGGGTCGAGCCTTCAACACGTGCTGACCCCCGAGGTGCGTCAGCGCCTCATCGATGAACGCATCGCGCCGCTGCTGAAGGCAGGCGAGCCCAACGTCGCGATCTCCAGTGCCATCGACGCGCTGTTCACCAAGCTCACCGCTGCTCCGCTCGAGGCCCCACCCCACGTCGATGAACTCTCCCGCACGCAGTGGATCACGCTGGTCGTCATGGTCCTCGGTTTTGCGGCGGTGCTCTTGATCGCCAGGCCCGAGCTTCCGCGCAGCCTGCTGCGATTCTTGCGTCGCAGAGGTCGTGTCGAAGGCGATGGGTTCTCCGGGGGCACTCCGTTGGGACGCCATTAAACCGCTGGCGCAAGAACTTCGCGCGCCGTCGAAGTGCTACCGAGTGGACACGGTCGGGCATGTGAATTGCTCGTGGGCCGCGACGACTCCAGCGAGTCGCCGTTCAACCCACCTGAGGAACGCCATGCCGAACATGAGTACTCGCAGTGACCCTACCGCTCTGTTTCCAGAGCTGAGTCTTCAGCTCGACCCGATCCAGACCATGCGCGAAATGCTGCGCTGGGATCCGTTCACCGACCTGTACCGCGGCATGCCCCCGGAGCGCAGCGCGCAGCTCTTCAACCCCCTGTTCGATGTGCGGGAAACCAACGACGCCTTCATTCTCGAGGCTGACGTGCCCGGCGTTCAGGAGAAGGACCTCGACATCTCGTTGACCAGCAACCGGCTGACGGTGACCGGCCGCCGCGAGCACGAAGAGGAGACGCACGGCGAGACGCACTGTCGAATGGAGCGTTCGGGGGGCTCGTTCTCCCGCAGCTTCACGCTGCCCACCGAGATCGACGCCGACAGGGTGAGCGCCGAGCTGATGAACGGCCTGCTGCAGATTCAGCTGCCGAAGACAGGCGAGTCGATGACCAGGCGCATCCCCGTTCGGGGTGAGCGCCAGGTCGATCAGCCAGCAGAGTAGCGAACGCTTCTCACCCTACTTCTGACGATTGCCGGCAAGTGAAGGGGCTCCGATCCTCCCGACTCGTTCCACTGGGGGAGTCGACGATGAACTTCGAGCAGATGTCGAAAGAAGAGTTGGTCGAGCGGCTCAAGCTGCTCGAAGGCGGCGCCACCAGTCACGCTCGGGTCGAAGGCGGCGAAACCCCCGTCGAACACAAACCAGAGACCGCCCAACAACGCCTGCTCAACTCCCTCCAGGTGCATGAGGTCGAGCTCGAGCTGCAGAACCGCGGCCTCAAAGAAATGCAGCGCACGCTGGAGCAGTCGCGCGCCCGCTACGCCGAGCTCTTCGACTCCGCGCCCTTGCCCTGTTTCACCTTCGACGAGAACGGCTGCGTGCTCGAGGTCAACGTGGCGGGCGCGGCCCTGGTGGGCGGTGATCGCAGCCGCCTCATCGGCGCCCCCTTCGCTTCGTTGGTGCACCTGGAGGAGGCCTCTGGCTTCTGGTCGCACCTGCGCGAGTGCGCTGAGTCGCGTTCACCCAGCAAGAGCGAACTCTCGCTCGCCACGCCCGAAGGCGGGCGGGTCACCCTGCAGACCCTGAGCACGCCGGTGCTCAGCGCGGCCGGCCGGGTGATCGCCTTTCGCACCGCCTTCACCGACATCACCGCGCACCGCCGGGCCGAGAGCGAAGAACGTGAAGCGCGCAACGCCGAAGAGCAGCTGCGCGCCCGGCTCGAAGCGGTCGACGGCGCCACCCTGCGCATCACCCACGCGCTGGCCACGCCGCACGAACCGACCGAAGCGGTGCTGCAGACCATCACCGAGCAGGCCACGCTGCTCACCGGGGCCGACTACGGCGCGCTCGCGCTGGGCGATCGGCTCGTCGTGGTGCCGCCCTGCCCGGGCCTCGAAGCGGTGCTCGGCGACCTCGAAGACCGCCGCCTCGCTGGTTTGCCGTTCACCGCTCCACCGCCGGCCAGCCTGCTGGGCGTGCCGCTCCATTTCGGCGAAGCGCGCCTCGGCACGCTCTACGTGGCCAACAAGCGGGGTCCCGGCGGGTTCACGGAAGACGATCAACATTGCCTCGAGATGCTCGCGGAGCGCGTCTGTCACGCCATTCAGCTGGCGCGCTTGAACGATGAGCAACGCCATGATCGCGAGCGGCTCCAGCTGCTCTCCGACACCAGCCGGGCGCTGGCCAGCACCCTCGATCCGGCCGAGACGCTGTCGCGGGTGGCCCGCATCGCCGTGCCTCAGTTGGCCGACTGGGTCGTGCTCCACCGGTGGGATGGCGAGCGGCTTCGGTTTGCTTCTGCCGCGCACCGCGACCCCGAAGGCGAGCAGCAGCTCCACCACTTTCACGCGAAGTTCGAGCCTTTGCTGCACGGCCCCACGGGCTTGCTTGCCCAGGTGGCGAACACCCGCGCGCCGGTGCTGCTCACCGAATCGAGCCGCCTGCACCCGGTGGAAGGCGCGAGCGACGCGCCTTTCGAAGACGACCTGAAGGGGTTGGAGGTGGGCTCGTGCCTGGGCGTGCCAGTGGTGATCGGCCAGCGGCTGATGGGCACCATCTTCTTTCAGTACGGAACCTCGAGCCGCAAGTACGACGCGCGTGACGTCTCGCTCGCGCAAGAGCTGGCGTTTCGCACTGCGCTCGCGCTCGACAACGCGCGGCTCTACCAGGAAGCCCAGGCCGCCGTGCGCTCGCGCGACAACGTGATGGCCATCGTCTCGCACGACCTGCGCAACCCGCTCAACGCCATCGCGCTCAACCTGAGCCTGCTCACCCGGCCCTTCGGCGACGAACGAGACGGCATCGACCGGAGAAGCGGCCGCAGCCAGCTCGAGTCCATCAAGCGTTCGGTGCAGCGCGTCGGCCGCATGGTGGAAGACCTGCTCGCCGCTTCGACCATTCAGGCCGGGCACTTCTCGGTGCGCGCCTGCCCCGAGTCGCTCGACGTGCTGGTGGGTGACCTGGTGCAGACCCTCGCTCCCATGGCCACGGAGCAGGGCACCACGCTGGTGACTGACTTTCCGCCCGACCTGCCCGCGGTGACGTGCGATCGCGATCGGGTGCTGCAGGTGTTCGGCAATCTGTGTGGCAACGCCATGCACGTCACGCCGCGCGGCGGCTCGATTCGGGTCACCGCCATGCGCGATGGCGCCTTCATCTGCTTCCGGGTCTCCGATACCGGGCCGGGCATTCCAGCCGCGCAGCTCGCTTCGGTGTTCGATCGCTACTGGCAGGCAGCGCCGGGCAGTTCTTCGGGCGCGGGCCTGGGGCTGTTCATCGTGAAGGGCATCATCGAAGCCCACGGCGGGAAGGTGTGGGCCGACAGCCCTGCCAACGAAGGCGCCAGCTTCTTCTTCACGCTTCCGGTTGCGCCCTGATCGCTGATCTCGCCTGAGCCCGCGCCGGCGCGCCGAAGAGCAGGGCCCAGCGTTTCGCGAGCACGAGGGTCTCGCAGACGTACTCCTGCCGGCGGCCGTCTTTCACCTCGACCGACACGACCCACTGCCCTCTGACCTCGGTGATGATGGTCTTGCGCATCGCTTGTCCTCGCGTTGGTGCGAGGGCAACGGCTGCAAGCGGCTCACCGCAGAGTTCCGCTCGGAAAGAACGCGTTCCCTGGCGCGCGTACGCAAGGCTTTTTGCGGGAGAAGCAGCGCTTGCGGTTCAGCGCCTCCCACTCACGCGCGGCGGTGGCTGGCACCCGCAGTGCAATTCATCGTGCCGTGGGTGGAGGGGACCGGGGGAGCCCGCCGCGCCGGTGAAGAATCCGCCGGCGCGGTGCGGCTCTGGCTTTCGGGAAAGTTGCTCCCCTCCAACAACGGAGCGGGGCCCAATGGACATCTTGATGGTGGTGGCGCAGCAGGACTTTCGGGACGAAGAGTTCATCGAACCCCGGCACGCGCTCGAAGCAGCGGGACACCGCGTGGTGATCTGCAGCAAGGAGACGGGCGCCTGCACCGGCGTGAAAGGGTCGACCATCATCGCGTCGGTCGCCCTGGTCGACGTGCGCGTCGATCGCTTCGACGGCGCCGTCTTCGTGGGCGGGGAGGGCGCCCGCACGTTCTTCGATGACCCCGCGGCGCATCGCATCGCCGTCGAGATGAGCCGCGCGAGCAAGGTGCTGGGGGCCATCTGCATCGCTCCGGTCATCCTCGCGCGCGCCGGCGTGCTGGTCGGCCGCAGGGCCACCGCCTCTCCTTCGGAGCTGGCGTCGCTCAGCGCGCGGCACGCGTTGGCCCGGCACCAGGAGGTGGTCATCGACGGCAAGCTGGTGACCGCCAGCGGGCCCAGCTACGCGAGGGCGTTCGGCGCCGCGTTGGTGCAGGTGCTCATGCTGCAGCGCGGCCGCCCGCTCCCTGTCGCCAAGCAAGCTCATCACTGAACAACGCGACCCTCACCCCAACCCTCTCCCGAAGGGAGCGGGAGACACGACCAGGGACACCGATTCGCGGCGCGTGACTTCTTTGAGCAACTTCCCGGTGCGCGCCGCCGACCGCTCGCACTGGGCGATGTCGGAGAGACTGATCACCCCCAGCAACGAGCCATCGGTCGCCTTCACCAGCACGCGCGTCTTCTTCTCGCGCGCCATGCGCTGCTCGAGCTCGTGCAGATCGTCGTCCGGGTCGCACGACAGAAACGGCCCCGTGCTCATCACCTCGCTCACCGGCGTGGAGAACGCGCGGCCCTCGGCGACCACCCGCACCACGATGTCGCGATCGGTGACCACCCCCACCACGGTGAGCTGCGCATCGAGCACCGGTACGAACCCGAGCTGCTCGTCGCGCATCAGCTGCGCACACTCGGCCACCGTGCTGCTCTCATCGCACTTGAAAACCAGCGTCAGCATGACGTCTTCGCATTTCATGACCGTTCTCCCAGGTTGGTTCGCGGCAAGCGTGCAAGCCACACGCCCTTCAGGGTGATGGCGCGTGGGCAACCCTCTGGAGAGAACGGAAGTGCGCAGCGATCTCCTCGCGCAGGTCGGCGGCCGCGGCGAACACCGCCGTGCGGTCACCCGACGCGACGGCCTCTTTGACGCGCAGCTGCAGCGTGCGCATCAGGTCTGCCGTCAGCTCGGGTTGCCGCGACGAGAGGTGACCGGTCAAGGTGAGGTAGCGATCGAGCCGCCGCTGCAGCCTCGCCACCCAGGCCCCCGTGCCCGCGAACGAATCGTTCGAGCTCAACGCCTCGAGCTCGGCCAACGCGTTGAGCACCCGGATGAAGGACTTCTCGGCTCGGACAGAAGTCATGCGCGCCTCTCTTCCGAGGAGGATGTAGCAGCGAGCGTGCCCGTTACCCCTGGCTGCCCGGCTCGTTGCCTGCCAACGAAGCGACCCGGTAGATGGCCTGGGCCAGGCGTGAAGCGTCGATGGGCTTCTGCAGAAAGAGCGCGTTGCCCAGGTGGGCCACCCGGCTCCTCAGCTCCGAAGAACCTTCACCGGTGACCACGAAGATGGGGGCGCTCAACCCCCGGGCGCGCGCGCGCTCCAGCCCGTCCAGTCCAGAACGTCCGGGCATGTTGAGGTCGGCGATGATCACATCCGCCGCGCGGGGGCCTGCCAGTTCGAAGAAGTCGAGCAGCTCCGCGCCATCCTCGAAGGACAACACCTCGAAGCCTTCTGCGATCAGCGCCGACTCCAACGCCCACCGCTGATCATCATCATCTTCCGCGAGGGCTACCCGGAGGCGGCGTGGCTCGATGGCCGGCCCGTCTTCACGCATCGTTGCGAGCGCTGCATCGAGCATGCCCTGCGCAGAAGCAGGGAACCCGAGGGGAACGCATCGAAACAGCGCGGCGAAGTGACACGGCTTGCGCTCCACGCTGCAACGCTTGCTCTTCAGCTGACCTCAGCCAGCTCGAGGTACCCCTGCGGGCACAGGCTGGTGGCCAGCGTGACCTCGTTCAAGTCGAGTTGCTCGCGCCAGGAGGCTGCTTCGCGGTGCGCAGCGTCGAGCCAGAACGCGTCGATCTCCGAGCCGAGCAGGGTGGCCGGGCTGAGCGCCTCCACCAACGGGGCGGTGTCGCGCGACGGTTCCCGGGCCGAGAGCCGCTCCAGCGCGTGCAGCCCGATGGCGAGGCCCAACTCGCGGAACGCCATTCGGGAGAGCGCGGGCCGGTGCAGGGCATTCTGCTGGGCGTAGTGCGCCAGTCCCTCCAGCGCCGACGAGAGCAGGCTGGGCAACAGCCCGGGGTCGAACCGCGCGCCTGCTTTCTGCAACTGGGTGACGCGCCACGCGTGGGTGAGCAGGCTGCCCAGCTCGAGCGGGTCGTGGGTCGAAGGCGTCTGGGCGAGGGCCGCGAAGCCCGCACGTTCTTCGGTGAGCGAAGGCCCTTCAGCGCTCGCGTGCAGGGCCACGGCGGTCGCCTGCAGCTGAACACAGGTGATGAGGCCGTCGACGGCGTCGCTCTGCCCCATCGTCTCGACCAGGGGGCGGGAGAGATCGATGCTCATCTTCCACACCAGCTGCCGGCCCCCGGTGCGGCCCGGTTGCACGTTGAACGCCGCCCAGGCCACCGCCGCCAGCTCGCGCGCCCACACGTTGTAGCGGGGCTGCTGGGTGAGCCGGGCGAGCTGATCGAGGGCGTGCATCCACCGGGTCAGATAGTGGAGGTACTGGCCATCCCGCTCCCACTCCAGCTGCTCATCGGGCGCGTCGTCCCACCTGCGTTCGGCCAGCGGTTTACCGATGCGCAGGCCACCCCAGGTGGGGTGAGCGCTCGCCCCGCGCTCCGACAACCCGCTCAGCCAGCCTTCCCGCCAATCGTCTTCACGGTGCCGGCCCAGGGTGAAGTGCACCGCGTTCACCAGACGGGTGGCGAGCTCGAGGTACTGCTCTTCTCCGGTCTGACGGGCCAGGGACAGCAGGGTGCACACCGCCATCGCGTCGGTGAAGAGGTAACGCTGGTGCGCCTGCCCGGAGAGCAGCCCCGTGCGCCGGGCCCAGCGTTGCATCAGCTGCGCGGCGCGTTGCGTGCGGAGCTCCAAGCCTGTGCGCTGAGCACCCAAGAGATTCATCCAGGAGCGTCGTGCACTGCACGCGCCATGAAGCGAAAGAACAACCGGGGCGAACGGTGAGGGGGGCATGTGACATGCAGCGTTCGGGCAGGATGGAAACTCTTCAGCTGAACGATGGGCTCGAGAAACTCGTTCGAGAAGTGCACGAGCCCATCAATGGAATCGAGACGGCGGACGTGCGCGGCTTTCTCGAGCGGGTGGGTGACGCGAAGGTGGTGCTGTTCGGCGCCGCCACGCACGGGACGTCGGAATTTTATCGTTGGCGCGCACGCCTGACGCGCGAGCTGGTCAAACACCACGGCTTCACCATCCTCGCGGCAGAAGCCGACTGGCCTGACGCCTCGCGCGTCGATCGCCACGTGCGCCACCTGCCGAAAGATCAGCGCACCTGGAAGGCCTTCGACCGGTTCCCGCAGTGGTTGTGGCGCAACTACGAGACGGTCGACCTGATGGAGTGGTTGCGCGCGCACAACGCAGAAGTGCGCGCGCCTTCGCAGCGCACCGGCTTCTTCGGGCTCGATCTCTACAGCCAGTTCATCTCGGCCTCCGAGGTGATCGACGCGCTGGGCAGGTTGGATCCCGCGGCCGCCGAGGTGGCGCGCACGCGGTATGGCCTGCTCACCCAGTGGCAGTTCGACCCCGCCGCCTACGGTCACGCGCCGCTGAACCGGCAATACGAAGAAGCCGAAGGCGCGGTGGTCAAACAACTCGAGGAGCTGCTCGAGCGCCGCATCGAGTACGGCCGCCACGATCGCGACCGCTACTTCGACGCGGTCTGCAACGCGCGCGTGGTGGCCAACGCCGAGCGCTACTACCGCGTGATGTATTACGGCTCGGTCGAGTCGTGGAACCTGCGCGAGCAGCACATGTTCGACACCCTGCAGGCGTTGCTGCACGCCGGCGGCTCGCAGTCGAAGGCCATCGTGTGGGCGCACAACTCCCACGTGGGTGACGCGGCGGCCACGGAGCACGTCGATCGCGGCGAGCTCAACCTGGGCCACCTGTGCCGGCGGCACTACGGCGCCAAGGCCTACAGCGTGGGCTTCGGCACCAACACCGGCTCGGTGCTGGCCGCCAAAGGCTGGGGCGAGGAGGCTGAGAAGATGCGCCTCAAACCGGCCCAGGCGGGCAGCTACGAGGCGTTGTTCCACGCCACGGGCACGCCGGCCTTCATGCTGCCGCTGCGGTCGCCGAAGCGCCTGGCGCTGCGTGAAGAGCTGATGCCCCGGCGCCTCGAGCGCGCCATCGGCGTGGTGTACCGGCCCGCGGCCGAGCTGATGAGCCACTACTTCGAGGCGAGCCTCGCGCTGCAGTTCGATGAATACGTGTGGTTCGACGAGACGAAGGCGCTCAGCCCGCTCCTCAATCAACCGGCCTTCGACCAGGTACCCGATACCTGGCCCTTCGGAACCTGAACGCAAAAACGCGTCGCGATGCCCCCCCGGACATCGCGACGCGTCTCCACTTCAGACAGAGAGCGTCAAACCCAGTCAGGCAACGCGAACACCGGGTCGAGCCAGTGCGTGAACCACGCAGCGCTCACCGTGGTGACGCGATCGAGGGCTTCCCCTTCGAGGAACGAACCACCCGCTGAAGGCACCACGTCGAGGCGGCGGTGCGGCGACAGGCCACACGCGGCCCGATTGGCCGCCAGCTCGTGCGGATCGTTGCCGTTGACGATGAAGAGTGAAGGCACCCGCGTGAGTAAGAGCGAAGCGCCCGCGTAGTCGGGCCGGCCGCCGCGCGAGACCAGCCCCAGCACGCGGGTAGGCTCGATGGCCGTGGCCACCAGGGCCGCCGCCGAGCCATTGCCCACCCCGAAGTAGCCCAGGGGCAACGCGTCGGCGCCGCCGGTGGTGCTCAACCAACGCGCCGCGCACAAGAGGCGGTCGGCCAGCAGGGGAATGTCGCAGTGCGCGCCTTCACGCACCTCGTCTTCCTCTTCGGTGAGCAGGTCGATGAGCAGGGTGGTGAAGCCC
The DNA here is from genome assembly GCA_030695565.1 of Archangium sp. Taxonomy (GTDB): domain Bacteria; phylum Myxococcota; class Myxococcia; order Myxococcales; family Myxococcaceae; genus Archangium_A. Next base: position 67,510 of record JAUYRZ010000074.1, on the reverse strand, counting down.
GCCCGGGCCAGGCTGCCCGCCACGAACCGTTCACGGCGCGAGAGCCGGCTGATGCCGCTGGGGTGAGCGATGATCACCGCCGCGCGCGGCTTGGGCGGCACGTACAGCAGCCCCCCCAAGTTGCAACGCGACGCGGGCACCTCCACCGAACGATCGTCGATGTGCCGCTGGTGATTCTTGAGGGCTCGGGGCTGCTCGACACTCCAGGTGTTCATGGGCGAGCACCCATCGACGCCGAAGAGGCCTGCGCGAAGGCGTTGCTCGCTTCAGCCACGGGGGGCAACGCCGCCACCAGGCGCAACACCTTCTCGCACAACGACGGGGCCACGAAGGGCTTGGCCACGAAGCCGTTGGCGCCTGCTTCGATCGCTTCGACCACGCGCGCGGTGGTCACGTGCCCGGTGAGCACCAGCACCGGCGTCTCGTTGCGCTCGGGGCTGTGGCGAATGGCGCGCAGCAGATCGATGCCGCTCGCGCGCGGCATGTACCAATCTGTGATCACCACGTCGTACGCGGTGCGTTGGAACAGCTCGAGCGCCGCGGCGCCGTCACCCGCCTCGTCGACGTTGGGGAAACCCAGTTCGTGCAACAGGTCGCAGATGATGTGCCGCATGGAGATGCTGTCGTCGACGACCAGGAGGCGGGTATTGGTTCGGTTCATGGGTCTTGGTTCCTCGATGTTGAAGTGACGAAGTGCTCAGGAGACGAAGGTGCGTTGTGCGGGCGAACGAGTCGGTTCGTCGGAGGGCTTGCCGATGAAGATGCGCAGCACCTCTTCGAGGGTCTGAAACCCGAACGGGCGCGGGAGGAAGGCGCTGACGCCGGCCTCCGCTGCTTCGGCGACGACCTCCGCCGTGACCGGGGTGGCAATGACGACCGGAGTCCCAGCCGCGAGCGGAGTGCTCCGGATCAGCTGCAGCAACTCGCGGCCCCCCATGTCGGCCATGTTCCAGTTGGTGATCACCAGGTCGTAGTGCTGCGCGGAGAGCAGCTCGAGGGCGCGAGGGCACTGCGATGCTTCGTCGATCACCCGGCACCCCAGGGCCCGCAGCGCGTGGTGCGTGGCCACCCGGGACAAAGGAACATCGTCGACCACGAGAAACCTCGCGTCTCTACGTTTCATATTTTGGCGCTCCGAAGTTGATTGCGGGCCCCCACCACACCCGCATTCTCAAAGTAGAGATCTGCGTCGAGTTTAGGAATCTCCAACTGCACGTAAGGGTTCGCCCGTACCCCACAGTGAGAGCTGATCCTTCGCGGGTTCGGGAGAGGCCGTTTCAAGCCCCGGCTCGACCTTGCGGGACGCATTTCCCCGGTGGGTTTCCACGGTGCGCGCGCTGATGGAGAGGCGCGTGGCGATCGCTTTATTGGTGAGCCCGTCGCTCCCCAGTTGCAGGATCTCGCGTTCCCGCTCGGTGAGCACCTCCAGGCGGTGGGTACCGTCGGCGCCCGCGGCATCGGCGCTCCACGCGCTGCCCACGAAGTGCGTCAGCTCGACGATGTTCGAGGTGCCCGTCTTGCGCATGGCGTTGCGGCGATGCACCTCGACGGTGCGGAAGCTGATCGACAGGTGATCGGCGATGTCCTTGTTGCTCAAGCCGCTGGTGGCCAGCATCACCACCTCGAGCTCCCGCTGCGTGAGGCGGCCCAACCGCTCCCGCGCTGCGTTGACGTGCGCCCTGGCGCGTTCACCGGCCGCCAGCACCGCGTGAATGCGCCGCTTGAGCTCGTCGACGTCGACCGGCTTGACCAGCACGTCGACCGCGCCCGCCTTCATCAAGGCGATGGCCAGCTCGATCTGCTCGTGGCCGATCAGGAACACCAGCGGCACCCGCAGCCCGCGGCGCACCAACTCGGCCTGCAGTTGGTGACAGGTCATGTCGGGCAGGTTGGAGTCGACCACCAGGCAGGGCGGCCCCGGAGGGCCCATCAGCGCGAAGAACGTCTTGGCCGAATCGAACCCCAGAATGGTCAACCCGCTCGCCCCCAACGCCTGGGCAGCCCACGCACGGGCGACAGCATCCTGGTCAATCAAAACCACCGTGGCGTTCAACGAATCCCCCCCGAAATGCGCTCGCTGCAGCGTCGACCCAATGTCGCCCAGTCAAGCCACAACCGCATCCCACGAAGCAGGGAGAGGCGCGCGCCAAATGACGGCATCCGCTTTCAGTCACGTTGTTCATCAGAAACGCCGATGGTCATCGCGCGTTAGTGAGTGAGCTCGATGCAAGGGCTCACAATCACGAGAACTGAAACGCACAACTGCCCCGGCTGGGGCGGCCATCGGGTGCAGTTGGGAACTCATTTCTGTCGGCAGCGGCCGGCGCATGATTCTCGACACGCCATAACTCCTGCTGAACCGGGTCCCCACATTCGGGGACAGCGGGGTCCGGCTCCGGGGGGGATGGAACCGTTGAACCCCGTTCTCTTCATGAGGGCGTTTGCCTTCCGCCCGTCACGCTCACTCGAGCGTGGTGATCCCGGTGCGGATGGCGAACTTGGTCAGCTCCGCCACGGAACGCAGCTCGAGCTTCGCCATGATCTGTTTGCGGTGGGTCTCGATGGTCGACACGGCCAGGTCCAACTTGCCGGCGATCTCCTTCGAGGTCATGCCCTCGGCGAGCAGTTGCAGCACTTCACGCTCGCGGGGCGAGAGCTCGCTGCGCGGGTCGCGCTGGGTGGCCTTGGGGCCCACCACGAAGGCGTCGAGCACGGCGCTGGCCACGGTGGGGCTGACGTACTTCTCGTCATGCGACACCGCGCGGATCGCCCTGATCAGCTCGTCAGACGCCGAGCTCTTCACCAGGTACGCCCAGGCGCCCGCTTCGAACATGGCGTGCACGTAGCGGCGATCGGCGTTCATCGAGAGCGCCACCACGCGGGTGCGGGGGTGGTGCGTGGTCACCTGACGGGTGGCCTCGATGCCGTTGAGGCCCGGCATGCCGATGTCCATCACCACCACGTCGGGGTGAAGGGTGGAGCACAGCTCGAGCGCGGTGCGGCCGTCAGCCGCCTCGCCGCTCACGTGGAGATCGCTCTCGCGCTCCAGCACTGCTCTGAGCCCATCACGCATCATCTGGTGGTCATCAACGAGGAGGATGTTCATTTGACTTCTCCAACAGCGGGTTGAACTGCTTTGCGGTCATTCAACGGAATCTGCAGGGTGATGCGGGTGCCGGCGGCCGGGCTGGAGACCGCCTCGAAGGTGCCGCCCAGGCGGGTGATCTGCTCGCGCACGCTGAAGAGCCCGAAGCCCTTGGCCGCCTCGTAGCTCTTGAGCCGGTTGGAATCGAAGCCGGTGCCCTCGTCGGCCACCACCACCTGCAACGAGCCATCGATGCGGTGCACCGAGACCGACGCCTTGGAGGTCTTCGCGTGCTTGACCACGTTGGTGAGCATCTCGCGCACCGCGCGGAAGAGCAGGCCGGCGGTCTCGTCTTCGAGCTTGCCGAAGGGCACGTCGGCTTCCACCTCGACGTGCAGCCCGTGCTGCGCCTCGAGCTGCTCGCCCAGCCACGACACGGCCGCGGGCAACCCCAGGTCGTAGAGCACCGGAGGGCTCAGCTCGAAGGTGAGCTCGCGGGTGTCGGTCAGGGCGACGCCGATGAGCTTGATGCCCTCGCCCAGATCCTTCGCGGCCCCCCCGGTCTCCAGCCGGCTCTGCGCGGCCTTCAAACGAATCTGCGCGAGCGCGAGCGTCTGGCCGATGTTGTCGTGCAGGTCGGCGGCGAGCTTGCGGCGGCTGCGCTCTTCCACCAGCGCCGCGTCGAAGGCCATCTCCTGCAGGTTCTTCTTGTAGGCGCTGATGCGCGCTTCCGCCTCGTGGCGCGCGGTGACGTCTGACACGAAGGCCACCACCAGCGGGCCCTGCTCGCCTTCCATCACGCTCAGCCCCACCTCGGCGGGGAAGAGGGTGCCGTCTTTGCGGCGGCCGCGCACTTCACGGTTGCCGCTCATCACGCCCTGCGACGAGGGCGAGAAGTTGTCGTACTTCTCGTCGCGCCGCTCCTCGGGCACCAGCCGTTCGATCGACAGGCCGGTCAGCTCTTCGAGCGGGTAGGCGAACGTGCGGGCCGCCATCTCGTTGGCGTAGGTGATGAGGCCGTTGCCGTTGGCGATGAGGATCGCCTCTGACGCCGCCCCCAGCATCTCGCGCAGCGCGCGTTCACTGCGGCGCACCGCCGCGTCACTGCGCATCTGCTCGGTGAGATCTTCGAAGGCCAGCAGCACCCACGGCGCCTGCCCCGAGCGGAGCAGCGGCCGGCCCGACACCAGCATCGAGCGCCCCGCGAAGCGGCTGGGGGTGTCTTCGAGGCGGGCGTCTTCGAGGCCGGCGTTCGCGGCGAGGCGATCGAGCGCGGAGATCAACACCGGCGGCACCCAGCGCGGGTTGCCCAGCTGCTCGAACGGCTTGCCCTCGAGCTCTTCGCGGCTGACCTGGAACTTCCGGTAGAACGAGCGGTTCGCCGAACGCACCTTGCGGTGCTCATCGAGCACCAGCAGCGGGTCGCGCACGGTGTCGACGATGCCTTCGGCGTAGGCGAGCGCCTCGGCGAGCATCGACTTGCCGCGCTGAATCGCGTCGACGTCGACGATGGTCACCACCGTGCCGTCGACCTTGCGCTCGGTGGTCAGGTACGGCCGCACGGTGAGCTGGTACCAGCGGCCCGTCTCATCGGTGACGGTGCGCTCGCAGGGGGCAAGGTGCTCGAGCGCGTCGGCCACCAGGGCCAGCAGGTCGGGCGCGCGCAGGTTCGACTTGATGTCGCTGATGGGCCGGCCCACGTCGGTGGCGATGAGGTTGAGCAGCTTCGCGGCCACGGGCGTGAAGCGGCGAATGCGTGAGTCACGCCCGAGGATGACGATGGCGATGCCCACGCCGTGCAGCACGTTGGTGAGGTCGTCGTTGATGCGCATCGCCTCGGCGTTGCGCTGCACCATCTCGTCGTTGACGGTCGAGAGCTCTTCGTTGGTCGCCTGCAGCTCTTCGCGAGCGGTCTGCATCTCTTCGTTGGTGCTCTGCAGTTCTTCGTTGCTGCTGACCACCTCTTCGTTGGAGGCGCGCAGCTCTTCGTTGCCTGCCTCGAGCTGCTCGATGACCGACTGCAGGTAGGTGCGCGTCGAAGTAAGCTCGCTGCGCAGGCCTTCTTCCATCTCCCGGTGGGTGGTTTCGGCGCTGACCGTGGAGACCACGGTCACTTCGCCTGCCGGCACGGGCGCTTCTTCGCGGAAGAGCACCACGAAGTGCCGCTCGGCGACGATGGGCGGCAGCAGGGGAATGACCTCGACGCTCACCCGGCGCTGGTTGTCACCGGCGCGCAACGCGCGAGGCTCGGAGCGGGTGAAGGTGTTGATCTGGCGGGCGTGCTCGAGGGCGGCGCGCACATCGACCCTCAGCTCTTCCCGCGTCAGGCGCAGCAGGTCGAGGGTGGCCGTGCCGGGCGCTGGCTCGAGGTAGGCGCCGGTCTGGCCGCGGAACTGAACGATGACCAGGTCGTCGGTCACCACCACGCCGGGGGGCGCGTAGCTCGAGAGCACCGCGCGATCGGCTTCACGCTGCACGTCGAGGTGGCCTGAAGGCGGGGGCGCGGGCCGGGCCACCCGCGGCGCCGTGGGCCATTGCGGGTACGTGCTCATGATGGTCTCGGCGCGGGTCGCCTGAGCGGTTCGCCGGTAGATGCGGTGGGTGCCATCGACCGCTTCGAAGCCGGGGTGACTGCCCGGGCTCTCGGAGGTGCCCAGCAGCAAAGCGCCCCCCACCCGCAGCGCGTAGTGGAAGAGGGGCACCACCCTGCGCTGAACGGGCGCAGAGAGGTAGATCATCAGGTTTCGGCAGCTGACCAGATCGATGTTCGAGAACGGCGGGTCGCGGGTGATGTCTTGCCGGGCGAAGACGCACAGGTCGCGCACGTCTTTGCGAATCTGGTAGCCGGCCTCGGTGCGAATGAAGAAGCGCTGCAGCCGGCCCGGGGTCACCGAGCTCTCGATGGTCTCCGGGTAGATGCCGGCGCGCGCGCGATCGATCGCCTTCTCGCTCAGGTCGGTGCCGAAGATCTTCAGCGGCGTCTCGCGGCCCAGGTCTGACAGCAGCTCGCTGAGGGTGATGACCAGCGAGTAGACCTCTTCGCCGGTGGAGCAGCCGGGCACCCACACCCGAAACGGTTCGCCCGCGGGCTTCTCTGCCAGCAGCTTGGGCAACACCTTGCCCGACAAAGCGGCGAACACCCCAGCGTCACGGAAGAAGCTCGTGACGTGAATGAGCATGTCCTGGGCGAGCAGCGCGAGCTCGGCGTGATCGCGCTCGAGCGCCTCGATGTACTTCTCGATGTTCGGGTGATGGCCCAACGCCGCGCGGCGCTGAATGCGGCGGCGCAGGGTGGAGGGTTTGTAGCTGGAGAAGTCGACGCCGCTGGCCCGCCGCAACAACGCGAAGACCTGCGGGAGCGAGTCGACGTCCTGGTGCGCGTCGACCATCGCGTCTTCGGTCTGCTCGATCAGCTTCTGGGCGATCGCCGCGGGCGTGAGCACCAGATCGATGCAGCCAGTGGCGGCGGCCGCTTCGGGCATGCCGGTGTGCTGCGCGGTCGCGTCTTGCGCGAAGGTGGTGGCGCCCACGCGGCGCAGCGCGCACACGCCCTGGGCTCCATCGGCGCCGGTGCCTGAGAGCACCACGCCCGCCGCCGCGCGGCCGCGATCACGCGCGAGCGAATCGAAGAAGGCGTCGATGGGCAGGTGCGTGCGGCCCGCCTCGCGCGGCAGCAGCTGGAGCCGGCTGTTGCTGATCCGCAGATCGGTGTTGGGGGGAATGACGTGCACCTGGCCCGCTTCGACCAGCGCTCCTTCGGCAGCGGGCAGCACCTTGAAGGTGGTGTTGCGCGCGAGCAGCTCGGCCAGGCTGCTCTGGTGTCTGGGGTCGAGGTGCTGCACCACCACCACGCCCAGCGGCGCGTCTTCGGGGAGTTCGCGCAGCAGCGCGCTGAGTGCCTCGAGGCCGCCGGCCGACGCACCCACGCCCACCACCAGGGGCGCTGCGGACAAGGGCCCTGCCCGATCTGGCTTCGAAGCAACTTCATTCATCTGTGTGAACCCCCCGCTGATCACCCGTGATGCGCTTGGTGACCGCGCTCATTTCCCACGCTGTGGTGCGTGTGTCCAACGCTCTGCATGCTGACTGCGAAGTCACCTCAGGTGTTACCGATTGGGGACGATTTCCGGAAGGGCGCACAGCCATTTTCATGCCGACCGCTTTCCCTGCGGAGCGCGCAAACTGAACGCGCAGAACCTTCGCCTGGCGCACGAATCGCCCGCTCGGAGCGCCTGGTGGAACGCAGATTGCTCACGTGGCCCGCCTCACCAACCGGGGGCACCACATGAGACATTCGGTCGGCAGCGCGACGATGCTCGAGCAGCAGCTGGAACACAGCCTCCGGGAGTTGGGCCACGAGCGCGATCAGGTGCGCACCGCACTGGCCATTTCCCCGGTGAAACCGGTCGAGTGGGCTGAGCTCGAAACCCGGGCGTCCATCGCCGAGCTGGTGGGCCGCAAGGCCACGCCCGCCGCGCACCGCACGGTCGAGGGGGCTCTGGCTGCGGTGCGCGCGTTTCGCGAAGGGCTGATGCACTGACGCACATCATGCACGTTGGATCAGAAGTGCAGGCGGTGCCCGGCCTCGGTGTCGGTCGTCAGTCTGCGCTTCCCTGTTTACTGAAGTGTTTCTCCCCATCTTCAAGGAGTCCTGATCATGAAGGTCGAACAGATCATGTCGCGCCCCGCCTTGACCTGCGGCGTGCACGACCCCGCTACGCGAGCGGTGCAGCTGATGTGGGACGCGGACATTGGATGCGTGATCGTGGTCGATGCCGAGGAGCACCTCGCCGGGGTGATCACGGATCGCGACGTGTGCATGGCGGCGTTTCTGCGTGGCGTGCCGCTGGGTGAGCTCACCGTGGGTGAGGTGATGACGCGCTCCGTGGCGACCGTCAGGCCCGACGATCGGCTGGGCCTCGCCGAGGCGTTGATGCGCAGCAAACGCGTGCGGCGGTTGCCGGTCGTCGATGGAAAGGGGCGGGTGGCCGGGTTGCTCTCGCTCAACGACCTCGCCCGGGTGGCGCAGCTGCAGCGCGGGCGCCGGGTGCCTGAGGTGGCGGGTGACGAGGTGATCGCCACCCTGGGGGCCATCTGTGAGCCGCGCAGCGCGGCAGAGGTGGTGAGCACGGGGACCGTCGAGCGGAACCTGGCCCTCACCCCGACCCTCTCCCAGAGCGCCCAGAGGGAGAGGGAGGTTAGCCGGTGATGGCGATCGGCGTTCGCACGAGCGCTTCGAGCGCCTCGCGCTCCAGGGTCTCCTTCTCCAACAGCTCGCGGGCGATCGCGTCGAGCACCGTGCGGCGCGCGCTGAGCACTTCGTGGGCGCGTTGGTGCGCGGTGTCGAGCAGACGCCGCACTTCTTGATCGATCGCCTGCGCCGTCGCCTCGCTGAAGTTGCGCTCTTCGAACGACACCGCGCTGCCCCCGAGGAACTGCGAGCCTGACGCCTTGCCGAAGGTCTGCGGCCCCAACGACGACATGCCGAAGCGGCACACCATCTGCCGGGCCAGCTCGCTGGCGCGCTCGAGATCATTCTGCGCGCCGGTGGAGACGCCGTCGAAGACCAGCTCTTCTGCCACCCGGCCGCCCATCAACACCGCCAGCGTGTCGCGCAGCTCGTCTTCGGTCATCAGGTAGCGATCCTCCGTCGGGAGCTGCAGCGTCGCCCCCAGCGCCCCGATGCTGCGCGGGATGATGGTGACCCGGTGCACGGGGTCGGCGTGTTTGACCGAGAGCGCCAGCAGGGCGTGCCCCGACTCGTGCCAGGCCACCCGGCGGCGTTCGGGCTCGCTCATCACCCGGCCATCTTTGCGCAGGCCCAGCTGCATGCGATCGATCGCCTCTTCGAAGTCGCGCTGCTGCACGGTCATGGCGTCGCGCCGGGCACAGGCGAGCGCCGCTTCGTTGACCACGTTGGCGAGATCCGCCCCCACCATGCCCGGGGTGCGTTGGGCCACCAGCTTCAGGTCGACGGCGTCGAGCTTGAGGCGCCGTGAGTGCACCCGCAGAATCGCTTCGCGCCCGCGCACGTCGGGGCGATCCACCAGGACCTGGCGGTCGAAGCGGCCCGCGCGCATGAGCGCCTTGTCGAGCACCTCGGGCCGGTTGGTGGCCGCCATGATCACGATGCCCACGCTGGCGTCGAAGCCGTCCATCTCCACCAGCAGCTGGTTCAAGGTCTGCTCGCGTTCTTCGTTGGCCGCGAACACGCCCCCACCCGCGCGCGTCTTGCCGACGGCGTCGAGCTCATCGATGAACACGATGCACGGTGCGCGCTCCTTGGCCTGGGTGAAGAGATCGCGCACGCGGCTGGCGCCGACGCCCACGAACATCTCCACGAACTCCGAACCCGACATCGAGAAGAAGGGCACCTGGGCTTCGCCGGCCACCGCGCGCGCCAGCAGGGTCTTGCCCGTGCCCGGAGCGCCCACCAGCAGCACACCCTTGGGAACGCGGGCGCCGACCGCTTTGTATTTCTCGGGATCCTTGAGGTAGTTCACCACCTCGATCAGCTCGTTCTTCGCTTCTTCCACGCCGGCGACGTCGACGAAGGTGGTGCGGTTCTCGCTCGAGCGATCGAAGATCTTCGCCTGGCTCTTGCCGAAGCTCATCGGTCTCGCGCCGCGGCCCACGCCGCCGAGCATTCCGCCCACGGCGCGGAAGAGAAAGAACAACATCACCAGCGGGAGAATCGACGAGAGCACCGCGGGCCAGAAGCTGTCGCGCTCGATGTGCCCGGAGAACTTCACGCCCTTCTGTTCCAGCCGGGCGATCAAGTCTCGCTCGTCCATGTTCGGGAGCCGCGAGGCCACCATCGACTGCTCGCTCCCGGTCTTCGATTTCTCCTTCAGCTTCGCGAGGATGCGCTCGTTCTCGAGCAGCACCTCGTTCACCTTCCCCTCGTCGAGCGCCACGAGGAATTCGCTGTACGGCACCACCTGGGAGTCGCCCTGTAGTTTCAGCACGCGAAACCACAGCGTCACTGCGACAGCGAGCGCCACGAGGAAGAGTCCCAGCCTGACCCACGCCGATCGGTTCATTGTTCGGGTGGGCTCCTGCACACACCGAGCCGGAAAGCCCCTGGGCTCGGCCAAGAGGGGGGGATGAGAGGGCCGCGTCGGCTCCCCACCAACAGCGGCGCCTCCCTACGTTTCACCCTGAAACGTCGAGTCGGCGCACAACACGTCGCGCCGGCGCTCGTCGCTGCGCACCACGCCCGCGGTGACGATCAACCGCGGCTGTTTGAACTGACGAGGTGCGATGGTCCAGCGAGGCCAATGGCGGTGAGCACCGCCGCCAGCTCGTCCTCAGGCGCCACCACCACCTCCGGAGCGACCGGGCGCTCGTAGCTCACGTCCCCTCCGGGCAGCTCCGGGGTCGACCGCGCGTAGAGCCCTTTCGCATCGCGGCGCACGCACTCTTCGAGGGGCGTATCGACGAACACCTCGACGAACTTCGGCGCGAACGCGCGCGCACGTTGCCTGAAGAACCGCCGATGCGCCGTGGCCGCCACCAACACCACGAAGCCCTGCTGCGCGAGCAGCGCGGCCAGCCTCGCCAACGTCTCATAGAACGCGTCGCGCTCTTCTTCGGTGAAGCCCAGCGGAGGCCGCAATGCCTCGCGCACTTCATCGCCATCGAGCAACACGGGCCGGTCGAGCTCGGCGGCCACCCTGAGCGCGAGCGTCGACTTGCCCGACGAAGGTGGCCCGGTGAACCACACCACCACGCCGGTCATCGCAGCACCGCCCAGGCCCACGCGGGGTCGAAACGGGGCGCCGCCAGCACGCGCTCTGCGAAGCCGAGCAGGCGATCCCGATCGTCTTCGCGCAGCTTCGGGTACCAGACGGGGTTGCACAGCACGAGCGTGCGCCAGGCGAAGAAGGGCGCGCACACGTCGAGCAGCGCCTCGTCGCCATCGCTCAGGTAGCGATCCCAGAAGCGGGTCCACAGTTGGCCCAGGCCAAAGCTCCAGCTCGAACGGTGCTCCAGGCCGAAGAGGACGAAGTTGATGGCCAGGCAGGTGACGTCGTCGGCCGGGTCGCCCTGTGAGCCCCGGCTGGTGTCGAGCAGGGTGGGCATCGCGCGCCCGGGCGCGAAGATGAGATTGAACGGGTGAAAGTCGCCGTGCGTGCGCCGCAGCCGGGAAGGGGCCGTCTTGAGGCGTTGCCGCCAGGTGAGGCATTGCTGTTCGATGAAGCTCAAGCGCGCTGACGGCGCCGACGGCGTATCGAGCGGGTAACTGTCGACGATGCCGGCAACGCCTTCGCCGCTGCCCACCAGGTCACGCAGCGCCCGCACGTAGGCGCCCGGGTGGGTGCCCGGCAGCTCGTGCAGCTCGAGCAGCACGTCGGCCAACGAGTCGACGCGCGCGAGATCGAGCACGCCCACCTCACCGGTGCTCGCGATGCGGCGGAGATCGTCGGCGTACGGCTCGCCTTCGGCCCACTCGGTGAGCAGGTACAGCTCGCCTGCCTCCTGCAGTGGCAGCAGGTGGCCGCCGGTGGTGATCGCACCTACGTCGAGCGCGCGCGAATGGTGCGGCACCAGCGAAAAAGAATCCCACGCGAGCAGCACGTTCGCCGCGCGATCTGCGCGCCGGTCGTGGCCGTGATCATCCGCACCTTCGAGGTGGAAGACGAGGGCGCGGGTGGTGCCATCGGGGAACGTGAGCTGCAACTTCAGCGGCCGTCCGTACCCGAGACTCTTGGTCATTTCGCCCGTGCCCGTGTCGGGGCGCAGCGGTGCCATCGCGGTGAGCACCGCGCCGGGGAAGAGCGTCGCCAGCCGTTCGCTCAGGCCGCGCGGGAGGGTGGGTTCCAAAGGCACACCCACGGCCTCTGCATCAACGAGTCCGGCGCGGCTCCGCAAGAGCTGCGGCGTTCAGCGGGTGCCGCTCAGCACGGCCGCGGAGAACACTCCGTGCATGGGGAACAGGCGGGGGTGGTCAGATGATGCGATTTCTCTTCGCAGCCGCAGCGGTGGTGGTGGTCTCGAACAGCAGACCCACGGAGCGCGTGCAACGGGCCGAGCCGGTGATGATGGCAGGGTGCGCGTCGTCGCCCGAGCCCGTCGACTTGATGGTGCTCGTCGGGTTGTTGGCGTTGCGGACGCTGTCGGAGAGCGTCAAGAGCTCGAGGCCGCGCACGCCTTATTCGACCCACTGACGGCGCTCGGGTGCGAACGGCGCCTTGTCAGCCGGGCCGGCACCTGCTGTTGACGCACACCTCGCCCTGGCTGCACGTGCTCGGGCCTGTGCCCGTACACGGCGCGCGCGGGACCTCGGTGCTCCACTGCCCGATGTGATTCCCGCTGCCGAGGTCCTGAAACGGTAACCAGAACGCGGGGAAGCTGGGGTCTTGCGCCGAGGCCGCACGCGCGGGATCGAACGCGACCATCCACAGCTGCACCTTCTCGTTGAGGCCCAGCCGCAGACCGTACGGCCGGCCGCTGGAGAAGGTCAGCCACATCACCTGGCCGCCTGCATAGTGGTGCTTCACCGGAGCCCACTTGGGCCACGAGGTCGCGCCAGGGTTCGTCGCCTGGCTCAGCCGCAGCGGCGTGCCGCCCGTCGCCGGCACCGTCCACAGCTCGCCGTCGGGCAAGCCGCCGTCGTTCTGATCCACCGTCGCGTTGCTCGAAGACTCCTTGTTGCTCGGCGAGCGGTTGAAGAGCACCCACTGATTGTCCGGCGAGTACGTGGGGTAATAGTTGTTCTGACCTGCGGCTGCGACGAGCTGCACCGGCGCGTCGAAGCCCGTGCCGTTGAAGCGCATGGTCTGCAATGACGCCGAGCTCACGCCGATCGATCCACCGAACGGAATCGTGAAGCCCGCCCGCGCGAAGACCATGTGGCGGCCGTCGGGTGACCAGTCGGGCATCGAGCCGTTGTTGGTGACCTGCGTGCTGTTGCCGGCCAGCAGCCGCAGCCAGTTGATGCTCTGCCCGCTCGAGGTCAGCAGGTGCGCTTCGTCGGGCGAGAACGAGAAGAAGTTCGCCGAGCCGCTGAGCGGGCCAGCCATCGACGAGAGCACCGCCTTCGTCGGCACACTGCGCACGTCGTACGAGGCGACCGGGAGCGGCGCGTTCTTGCCCACCGCGATTTGATTGCCCTGCCGCGAGATGACGTGGCACCCCACGCAGACCGCGCCCACGTTGGCCGGGCTCAGGTACGTCTGCCGCGGCGAGTTGGGGAAGCCGTAGTCGAAGCGCTCCAGCGAGCCGCCGGTGTTCCAATAGTAGAGGCCGCCGCGGAGATCCTGCTCCGAGAAGCTCATCGACTGCACCGTCGAACTGCCGATGGCGTTGCCCGGGCTGCTCCCGTTCACGCCCGCCACCGTCCAGGTGACCGGCGCGGTGCCGCGCGCAAACGCAGCGAGGTTCGACCAGAAGCTCGGATCAGGCGTGTAGATGCAGCCGGCGCCGACGGGCGTGCAGGCCGTGTAGACCACCAGCGTGGTGGTGGGCGCCTGGAAGGTGAAGCGGAAGAGCGTCTGGCCTGCGCCGGGGATGAAGTGGAACTCCATCGAGTTGGTGTTCGGCGGGAGCATCACGCCGGTGGGCGGGTAGACCACGCTGATCGCGGGGCCCGTGGTGGGCCCGGTGAAGTTCGTGGCTCCGGTGCCGACCACGGTGGTGCCTCCGTCGCCGATGAGCGCGGGATTGCGGCCGTACACGGGGAGCCGCCAGCCTCCGTCGAAGTCGATCACGCCGCTGCCGCCTCCGGTCGCGGTGTTTCCGCCGCCGCCGCCGGTCGGGGTGCTTCCTCCGCCGCCTCCGGTCGCCGTGCTTCCGCCGCCTCCTCCCGTCGAGGTGTTCCCTCCACCGCCGCCGGTGGGGGTGCTTCCGCCGCCGCCGCCCGTGGTGGTGGTGCCCCCTCCGCCGCCGGTGGTGGTGCTTCCTCCGCCGCCGCCGGTGGTGTTTCCGCCCCCGGTGCCGCACGAGGTACAGCGGCCGTCGATGCAGCAGCCTGCACATCGAGCCGGATCACAAGTGTCGACGACCGGGCCCTCGCAGGCGCAACTCACCAGGAATGAGGAGAAGAGCGTGAAGGTCAGCGCGCGGAATGACATTCGGCGACCGTGCCACGTTTGGGCCCTCACTGCTGCATCGCATGCACGGCAATCGGCTCGAACGAAAGCGTTGCGGGAAAAGCGCTCGAAAACCGCCTCCAGGGCTGGAACGCAGCTTGCTCAAACGGAGCCCCCCAACCCCGAGGGCTCCACATGATCAGCACCGAAATCCGCGTTACGGCCGACCCCATCGCGATCCGCCAAGAGCTCGCCCTGACCGAGCCGGTCGACATCAGGTCCTCCCTTTTCCAGCGCTTCGTCATCAGATTCGGTGAGCGGCTCGACGTCGACATTCCGCCGAAGGACTACCCCCTGCTCGCGACGGTGGGCGGTTGTTTCGACTACATCGGCAAGAGCCGCTGATCAGCCCGGAGCGTGCGCGCTGGAGAGGCGTCGTGCTCCGAGCGCATCCAGAAACCAGTCGTTGGCCAGCCGGCCCACTTCGTACAGCGCGCCCGGCTCTTCGAAGAGCCGCGTGGCGCCTGGCACCACCACCAGATGTGTGTGCGCGGGGATGCGGTCCAACGCGTCTTCGTTGAGCTCGAGCACGGCGGCGTCTTCACCACCCACGATGAAGAGGGTGGGCGCCTGCACCCGCTCCAACGCGTCGCGCGCCAGATCAGGCCGGCCTCCCCGCGAGACCACCGCGAAGATGCTCTGCGGCCTGCGCGCCGCGGCGATCAACGCTGCCGCCGCGCCGGTGCCCGCCCCGAAATACGCCAGCGGCAGGTCGTGCGCCGCTCGCCGGCCCTGGATCCACTCCGTGACCTCGACCAGGCGGCTGGCGAGCAGCGGCACGTCGAAGTGGGGCTGAGGCGCGCGCGCGGCCTGGTGTTCTTCGTCGGTGGTGAGCAGGTCGAGCAACACCGTGCCCAGCCCGCGCGCTCGCAGGGCCGCGGCGACCTGCTGGTTGCGGTGGCTGAAGCGGCTGCTCCCGCTGCCGTGCGCGAAGAGCACCAGCCCCCTCGCGTCGGCAGGAAGACTCAGCTGGCCCTCGAGCTCCCTTCTGCCAGCGGGGATGATCATCGTCTCTTCATGTTCAGGCCGCCGCATGATCAGCGCACCAGCTGAGGCCGCAGCGGGAGCGGGCCGCCCACCGGGTCACCGGAGGAATGCGCGCGGCGCGCCCGCTCGAGCAACCGGGTCACCTCTTCTTCGGGTACGTGCGTGAAGTCGTCGTACCAGAGCCCGAGGGCGTGCAGCTCGGTCGGCGTGTGCAGGCACACCACGCGATCGACCTTGGGGCCGAGCTGACTGAGCACGTGCGGAGGCGCCACCGGCACCGCGAGCACGATCAGCTTGGGGTTCTCGCCCCGAATGGCTTCCACCGCCGCCTGCATGGTGCCGCCGGTGGCGATGCCGTCGTCGACCAGCAGCACCATTCTCCCGCGCACCACCGCGCGCAGCCGATCGCCCCGCAACCTGCGCACCGACTCCGTCACGTCTCTGCGCGCGGTCTCGGTGGCTTGCGCCAGCTCCATGCCCGTCAGCCCGATCTCGTCGATCAGCCCGCGCGAGATCGACAGCTGGCCCCCTTCGGCGATCGCACCGGCGCCCAGCACGGGGAACCAGGGCACGCCGATCTTCTTCACCACCCAGACATCCAAAGGCGCTGCCAGCGCCCTGGAGACCTCGAAGCCGATCGGCACGCCGCCGTGAGGGAGCGCGATCACGATCGGCCGTTCCTTCGCGTAGCTGCGCAGCTCAGCACCCAACTGCTGTCCTGCATCTTCTCTGTCTTTGAACCGAAGCTTGGGCATCGTCGCCTCCTTTGGGAGGGAGACGCTGCATCGGCCGCACCACGAAGGGCTTTGCGTCATCCCCAGCCCTGGGGCGCACGGAATTCGCAACGAGCTGATCCATTTCCAGTCGTCTCGCTCACCTGGCTTGCGCGCCGGAAGCGAGGACCCCTGCATTCCGATCGCGAAGCTTGCGCAAAAGTCTCCCTCGCCCAGCGAAGGAGCCTGGTGAAAGAGGTGCCTCGACTCCGAGGGTTTCAGCCTTCGTTCGGCAGCACCACCGGGGCTTCCGCGGTGATGCGCCGGGCGGCGAGCTGTTCGACGCGCGCCGACGACGAGAGATCCGCGTGCAGCGCCTGGAGAAACACATCACGGCCCAGCACCAGCATCAGCGTGGCCGTGGTGGTGCGCACCGTCGCGGTGCGGGGCACGCTGCGCAACAAGGCGATCTCTCCGAAATGATCACCATCGCCCAGCTTCACCAGCAGCTTGCCTTCACCCGAGAGCACCTCGACCTGGCCCCTGGCGATGAGGAAGAACTCGTGGCCTTCATCACCGAACTTCACCACGTCGGTCCCGGCTGGCACCGAGCGCGGCACGAAGCGGCTGGCCAGTGACGAGAGCCGTTCCGCCGGCAGCTCCTTGAAGAGTTTGCTCTTGCCGATCGCGTTCGCGGCGCGCAGCACGGCGGCGAAGTCGACCTCGCCGATGGTGGCCACCATCTTCTCGAACGCTGCGCTGGCCAGCTCGATGACCACGGTGCGCGTCGCCGCGCGAACGCTGGCCGTGCGCACGCCGTCTTTGAGCATCGCGGTCTCGCCGAAACAATCGCCGGTGCCCAGCCGCGCCACCACGCGCGCGCGATCGCTCGAGCCGCCGCGGGCCACCAGCACCGAGCCACTGCGAATGGAATAGAACGTGTCGCCCGCAGCGCCTTCTTCGACGATCAGCTCGCCCGCGCCGTAGGTCACTTCACGCGACTGCGCTGCGATGGCCGCGAGATCGGCGTCGGCCAGCTTGGAGAAGAGGGGAATCGAGCGGAAGGCCTCGAGCTCAGCCGCGCCCCTGGCCTGCCTGCCGCCGGTGTCGCGCGGCCACAAGGCGGTGAAGGCCGACTCGATCAACTGCGTGACCCCCAGGAGGATCGGCAGCGGGCAGATGGCGAACAGGCCCATCGCGCCGATGCCGGTGAGCACCTGCATGGGCCCGCTCTCCTTGCCGCCCAGCTCGATCAACCGCACGCCGGTGGACAGACCCAGCCCGAGAATGACGAAGAAGAGCAGCGCCATCCACGCCGAGGCGTAGAGGCCGGCGGCGAAGAGCGCGCGATCCGACCTGGGCACGTTGAAGGTGAAGAGATCTCTGATCAGCGGAATGCCCACGTAGAGACGCAGGTGTTCACGCAGGTTCGCCTGGCGGGTGAGCGTGGTGAGGATCGAGCTGGCCGACGAGTGGATCAGCGGGCACAGATCCATCACCAGGATGATCGCCGCGCCCGCCCACACGCCGGGCCACGGTGAGGCGATCGCCAACGCAATCACTCCGCCCAACAACGCGCCCAGGTGCGCGAGCACGCGGGCCCGCTTGTCCATCAGCACCACCACCTCGTCGTCGGGCGCCCAGTAATAGAGGAGCCCGAGCACCGAGATGAGCTGCGAGTTCTTCGGAGGGAAACCCAACAGCGCGCAGACGGCGCCCTTGAACCGATCACGCAGCACCAGGGCCAGCACCAGGCCCGGGTAGAACAAGGCCACGTCGAGCGGCCCCAGCGCCACGGGGCGCACGTTGAGCGTCACGTAGATGGCCAGCGCCGGCCAGAGCAGCAGCTCGAGGGCGCGGAAGGCGGTGGGCCAGAGCGACCTGAACCGCGCGCGCGGGGTGGGGGTGATCAGCTCGACCCACGAGCTGCGATCGAGCATGCCCGTACGCTCGAGGTTCTCGGGGGGGTCGACCAGCAGGTTCGCGTCGGCCAGGCCCCACATGAGGTCGTCGATCGCCGCGAACGGCACGAAGCCGTAGCGGTTCATGTACTCGGCGGAGATCTCCAGCAACGAACGTTTGCCGTCGAAGAGCTGCACCAGGTTGGCCTGCTCCGGCACGGTCTCGAAGCTGTGGCCGCTCTGGGCGTCGTAGATGCCCTCGGTGCCATCAGACCGTCGGCGGATCTCTGCGCTGGGGAGCAGGCAAGGTCTGATCTGATCGAGCATCGGGCGCGCAGCCTACGGCAAGAGCGGTCATTCGGTGCACTTCGTCAATGCCTTTTACGTCTACGGGGAAAGTCGCTCAGGGGGCGCTCTTCGACAACTCAGCAGGAGGCCTCACATGGCGAACTACCTGATCAAACGCGGCGACACCCTCACCCGTATCGCGGCGCGTCACGGCACCAGCGTCTCGGCCCTCGCCAAGCTCAACGGCATCAAGAACGTGAACTTGATCTACGCGGGCGCCTCCCTCCGCCTCCCCGGTCACAGCGGCAAGTCGACCTTCCAGCCGGCCCGCCCCAAGACGCCTTCGCGCCCGGGCCCTGCTGCGCCGGTCGGCTCGGGCGGCGTGGGTAGTGGTTCTTCGAGGCTCGCTGCTGCCGGCCGCGCCGCGGCGCTGGGCATGGGCGGCTACAACTCGCAGGGCCTGTGCGCCACCGGCGTCAGCCGCGCGATTCAGAGCGCGTACGGCATCAAGGTCTGGGGCAACGGCAACCAGATCGACGACAACCTTCCCCGCAGCAAGTTCAAGCAGGTGAACATCTCGTTGGCCGAGGCGCTCAGGACGCCGGGCCTCGTCCTCACCTGGGAGAAGACCTCCACCCGCCTCGGCAGCATCTACGGCCACACCGCCATCACCGCGGGCGACGGGCGCACCAGCTACAGCGACTTCATCGACACCAACACCGCGTCGGGTGGCCGCAGCGGCCTCAAGATCTTCGCGCCCATCTGAAATCAGTTGGCGGACGTCTGTCGGCGAGTTTTTTTTAAGACCCGGTCGTACCCCAGACGGGTGACTGTCCTCCCTCGGCAAACCACTGGAATTTCACCGCTGAAACACATGCCAGCGGGGCAAGTGCGATATTGCATACCTTGCGCGAAAACTCCGCCCGGGGCATTCCTTGAGGCGTGAGTCTCGTCGATGATTTCCGCGCAGAGCACGTGCGCATCGAAGCAGGGTTGGTTGCCGCCGAGGCCGTCTCGGCCGATCCAATGAAGCTGTTGGCGCAGCTCCAGGCGATGCGCGCCGACGTGCTGGTTCACTTCAACAAGAAGGACGCGCTGTACCCCGCGTTGTCCGCCCAGTGCACCAAGGTGGCTGACGCCGCGGGTGCGCACCTCACGCGCATCTTCGAGTCGAACATGACGGTGCAGTCCGCCGCCGTGAAGCGCTTCTTCGAAGGCCTGGAGAACGCCACCCCCGCGGTGAGAGCCTCGTCCTTCCGCACCGTCG
Organism: Archangium sp.; assembly: GCA_030695565.1. Lineage (GTDB taxonomy): Bacteria > Myxococcota > Myxococcia > Myxococcales > Myxococcaceae > Archangium_A. The sequence goes on along the minus strand of JAUYRZ010000074.1, from coordinate 48,176 downwards.
CCACCGTGATCCGTCAACGGTTCGGCACCGAAGAGAGCGCCGTCTTTCCCATCTACAATCGTACCTTCAAGGGCGAAAAGGCCGCATGACCATCCCCGTTCAGCTGCACCCCGAGGCGCATCTCGCGAGCATTGGCGGCGAGCCGCACGTCTTTCATTGCCACCACTACAACTGCTTCTTGCAGAAATCGATCGCTGATCAGGGCGCGTTGATCGACGCGAAGCCCTTGCTCACCGATGCCGCCGCCGAGGTGGTGTTCTCCGAGCTGAGCGCGTTGGGCACGGTGGATACCGACGAGCTGTTCCGTCACCTGGGCTTCGGGGTGATCGACTCCACGAAGCTCGCGGCGAGCGGTGGCAGCGCGACGGTGAAGGGCAGCCACTACGCGCTGGGGTGGATCTCGAAGTTCGGGGCTGCTTCAGAGCCGGTGTGTTTCTTCAACGCGGGCTTCATCGAGGCGGTCGCACGTCACCGCTTCAAGTCGAACTTCACGGTCAAGGAGACGGCCTGCGTCGCCTCTGGCGCGCGTGAGTGCACCTTCGTGGTCACTCCCGGTGGCCGCCCGTCGTTGCCGGCTTCACCGGGCATGGGCACGCGCACCCCGTTTCCCCCGCGGCCCGCCTTCGCCACCAGGACCCCGGTCGATGAAGCGGCGATCGTCACCGCGTGCGGCGGGCTCCCGCTGGGCGGCACGGTGGAGGGGAAGATCGACGCGTTCGGCGTGTCGCTCACCCGGCACTACGCCAACTACTACAACCTCCTGAGCTACCGCTTCGATCAGCAGATGGAGTCGATCGCCGGCCCCGCTGCCGCGACGGCCGCCCGCCTGCTGCTGGTCGAGGCCGGCCAGGTCTGCGCCTTCCACACCTTCGGCGGCATCATGGAGAGCGCCGAGTGGGAAGGGCTGATCAAGCCGATGATCAAGACGCAGGAAGACTGGGTCTACGGCATGGTCTCGGTGGTCAACGCGCTGGGCTGGGGTCGCTGGTCGGTCGCCGCGCTCACGCCAGGTGAACGCCTGGAGTTGGTGGTCGATGGCAGCTACGAATCGAACGGCTACCTGGCGGCGTTCGGCGCCTCCACCACGCCGCGTTGTTACCTCGACACGGGCGCCACCTCGGGCTTGATGAACCTCATCTACCACGCCGACATCATGTCTCGCCCCGCGTTGACGCCGGCGCTGTACGAGCAGACCTTCCGCGATGGCCGCTTCTTCGTCGCGCGGGAGGTCGAGTGCCGCACCATGGGCGCGAAGGCGTGCCGGTTCGTCGCCGAGAGACTCTGAGAGGTGAATCGCCGCGAGCGGCTCGTCGGCTTCAAGTATCGCGTGGAGAACGCGATCGACGCCGAGGTGCGCAAGGCGTGTCGCGATGAGCTCAAGATTCTGTACACCGGCGGGCCCTTCGGGGCCGAGGTGTGGGAACGACTCGGTGCGCTGGGGACCGTCGACGTGTTCGAGGCCTCCAGGCTCAACGTGAAGATGAAAGACATCGTGCGCGTGCGCGGTGAGGGCATTCGGGTCGAAGGCGCGCGTGATGGCGAGCTGGTGGTTGCGTTCTTCTCGCAAGGGTTTCGGGGCGCCCGGCACCGCGTGGAGGCGTTGTTGGTCGGCCGCTGAGTGCTAGGACTGCGGGATGACGTTCGTGCGGTCGCTGGTCCTGGCTTCGTTCGCCGCGCTCCTGCTCGGGTGTCCTGTCCCGCCGCAGTGTTCTCCTGACACGTGCGGCGGGTGTTGTGACTCGAAGGACACTTGCATCGGTGAGCGGACCGCGTTCGCGTGCGGGCACAGCGGGCAAGAGTGCGTCGCGTGCTCGCTGGGCCAGGAATGCCGGGGCGGGTTCTGCGCGCTGCCGCTCATCGGGCCGGGTGGTGGCGGTGGTGGTGCAGTCGGCGGTGGCGGGGGGGCGGTTGGTGGCGGCGGTGGGTCGATGGGCGGCGGTGGTGGCTCGACGGGTGGTGGTGGTGGCTCGACGGGTGGTGGTGGTGGTGGTGCGACCGGTGGTGGTGGTGGCGGAGTCGATGCCGGCGTGGATGCCGGGCTCCCGTTCACGGTCGCCTGCTGGAACATCGAGTGGTTCGGAGATCCCCTGCAGCCTGACGGCGGGTACCTGGGGCCCCGCGACAACGCGCTTCAAGCGTCGAACGTGCTGGCGGTGATGCGCGCGCGGCCCGAGGTCGACGTCTGGGGCTTCGAAGAGGTCGTGGGCACCAGCGAGTTCGACGACGTGGTCACGGGGCTGACGGGTTTCGGTTCGGTGGTGACGACCCAGGTGCCGAGCGGGACCTTCTATTACGGCGCGGCCGAGCAGAAGCTGGCGCTGGTCTACCGCACCTCGAAGGTGTCGGTGATCTCGGCTCAGTTGATCCTCACCACCTCGAACTTCGACTTCGCGGGCCGGCCGCCGCTCGAGGTGCGGCTGCGCGTCGCAGGCAATGGCCTGACGAAAGAGCTCTTTGTGATCGTGCTGCACATGAAGGCCTTCGGAGACGTCGACAGCTACGATCGCCGCCTCGCTGCGAGCGCTTCACTCAAGCAGTACCTCGACTCGACGCACGCCTCGGACAACGTGATGGTGATCGGCGACTGGAACGACGACGTCGACGACTCGAACGTCACCCCCAATGCGTCGCCGTACGCGAACTTCGTCAATGACGTCACGCGCTACCGCTTTCCCACCAAGGAACTCTCTGACGCGAACCGGCGCACCACCGCGTTCAACAACTCGACGATCGATCACCAGTTGTTCAACGCGCCGATGTTCTCGGCGTACGTCACCCGCTCGGCGTCGGCGGCCGTGCCGTCGATCACCAACTACGCGAACACCACCAGCGATCACTATCCGGTGACCACGCGCTACGTCTTTCGCTGAGCTTCCCTTCGCACTCATGGCCGGAGGTCTTCGGTCACCCGGCGATGTGCGCCGACGTCTCCCCGCTCGCAGGGAGACGTTCTTGAATTTCTCACCAGAAAATGGCCGCGCCCCCTGCTGGTTCTCGGAGAGCGGCGGGCCGTGGAGGTGGGTAGTGCCTTCGCATGCAGTCGCGAGTCTTGCTCGTCTCCAATCGGCTGCCCGTCACGCTGACCCGCCGTGAACAGGGTCTGGAGGTGAACCCGTCGGTGGGTGGCCTCGCGACGGCGCTGAAGACCGTGCATGGCGGCGGCGACTCGCTCTGGTTCGGCTGGTCAGGCTTGGTGAGCGACGCCCCAGAACCTGAAGTCGCCGCGGCGTTGGCCCCTCACCGCGCGGTGCCCATTCACATCACCGCCGCCGAGGTGAAGGCCTACTACGACGGGTTCTGCAACGGCGTGCTCTGGCCGTTGAGCCACTACCTGCTCGAGAAGGTGCAGCTGGATCAGAGCGATGACTGGCCGTCGTATCGCGCGGTCAACGAACGATTTGCCGACGCCGTCGCCGCGCAGTGGCGCCCGGGTGATCTCATCTGGGTGCACGACTACCACCTGACCCTGGTGCCCGCGATGTTGCGTCAGCGGTGCCCCGGCGCGCGCATCGGCTTCTTCCTGCACGTGCCGTTTCCCGGCCCGGAGATCTTCCGCATTCTCCCGCGCCGCGCTGAGGTCTTGCGCGGCCTGCTCGGCGCCGACGTGATCGGGTTTCACACCGCTGGCTACGCCTACAGCTTCGCCTATTCGTGCTCGCAGCTGCTCGGCCTCGAGCTGACCGGTGACGTGATGTATGACGACGGCCGCCCGGTGCGGGTCGCCGCGTTTCCCATCGGCATCGACGCCGACGAGTTCGCCAAGCGCGCCGCCACGCCCGAGGTCAAGGCGCGCGTCGAAGCGCTGCATCAAGACTCACAGGGCAGGACGCTCATCCTCTCGGTGGATCGGTTCGACTACACCAAGGGTCACGTCAAACGCATCCTCGCGTTCGAGAAGCTGCTCCAGCTGCGGCCCGAGCTCAAAGAGCAGCTCCACGTGATCCAGCTGGTGGTGCCCACCCGCGAGCAGGTCGACGCGTACGCCGACTACCGCAGCGTGGTGAACGAGCTGGTGGGGCGCATCAACGGCACCTTCGGTTCACCCACGCACGCGCTGGTGCACATGCTCCACCGCGCGGTCGACTTCGACGAGCTCTGCGCGCTCTACGCCGCCGCCGACGTGATGCTGGTGACGCCGCTGCGCGACGGGATGAACCTGGTGGCCAAGGAGTACGTCGCCTCGCGCATCGACGACACCGGCGTGCTGGTGCTCTCGGAGTTCGCGGGCGCCGCGACCGAATTGCACGAGGCGTTGTTGGTCAACCCCTACGATCTCGAGGGCATGGCGCACGCGATGCTCCAGGCCATCGAGATGCAGCCCTTCGAGCAGAAGTTGCGCATGAGCGGGCTGCGCAAGACGGTGCACGCCGGCGACGTCGATCAATGGGCGCGCAGCTTCGTCGACGCGCTCGAGCAGCAGAAGCCCAGCGACACGCAAGCGGTGCCTTCGGTCGCGCTGGAGCAGGCGATGGCCATCGTGACCTCCGCCGCGCGGCTGCTGCTGGTGCTCGACTACGACGGCACCCTGGTCGAGTTTTCGAACAGCCCGCGCGCGGCGACGCCCGACCGCGAGCTGGTCGAGGTGTTGCGCAGGTTGAGCCTGCGCCCCGGCACCTCGGTGCACGTGGTGTCGGGCCGCTCGCGCGATTCCCTGGAGTCGTTCCTCGGCGAGCTCGACCTCGGGCTGCACGCGGAGCACGGTTTGTGGTCGCGTTTCGAACGGAAGGGCGAGTGGGGCGCCCGCAGACCGCTGCCGCCCGGGTGGCTCGAGCCCGTGCGCAGGAGAATGGAGCGGGTGGTGCAACGCACCGATGGTTCGGTGCTGGAGGTGAAGTCGGGCGCGCTCGCCTTTCACTACCGCGCCACCGAGCCGCAGCTGGCCCGGCGCCGCCTGGAGGAGCTGCGGCTCGCGCTCCGCTCGGATCCACAGGCCACTGAGTTCGAGGTGCTCGAAGGCTCCCGCGTGTTCGAGGTGCGGCCCCGCGGCGTGAACAAAGGAACGGTGTTGCCCGAAGTGCTGGCCATGGCGCCGGGCGCCACCGTGCTGGCCATCGGTGATGATCGAACCGATGAGTCGCTGTTTGCGGCCCTGCCACCCGGGGCAGTCGGGGTGCACGTCGGCGGAGGCCAGACCCTCGCACGCTACCGCGTGTCAGGGGTGGCCGCAGTTCGTTCGTTGCTCAAGCGCATTGCCGACACGGTGCTTGCTGCACCCACCGCGTTGGCGCGTTAATGCGTACCGATGACGCTCGCCGACCTCGGCTTGATCGGAAACTGCCAGCTGAATGCTCTCGTACGCCGTGATGGCGCCATCGTCTGGGCGTGCATGCCACGCTTTGACTCGGAGCCCATCTTCGGGGCGATCCTCGATGAAGCCGATGGGGGCCGCTTCTCCATCGGGCCCGCCCTCCCGACCCAGGGCACGCAGCGTTACCTGCCGAACACGAACGTGCTCGAGACACGATTCGTCACCATCGACGGCGCGTTTCGTGTTCTCGATTTTGCGCCCCGCTTCGTTCAGTACGACCGCAGCTTCCGGCCGACCAAGCTGCTTCGCATCGTCGAGCCGCTCTCCGGCACGCCGCGCGTGCGCGTGTTGTGCGACCCCATTCTGGGCTGGAGCAAGAAGCGCCCGCGCCGCGAGTTCGGCTCTCACCACCTCTCGTTCAAGGGCTACGACTCGGAGGTGCGCCTGACCACCGACGCGCCGCTCTCGTACCTGAACGACGAGCCCTTCGCGCTGACCGAGCGCAAACACTTCGTCTTCTCCTGGGGCGAGCCGGTGGAGCAGCCGCTCGAGGCGTTGTGCGAACGGTTCCTCCGCGAGACCGTGCGCTACTGGCACAACTGGGTGAAGAACTGCGAGATCCCTCCGGCGTACCAGGAGGAGGTCATTCGTTCGGCGCTCGCGCTCAAGCTCCACTGTTTCGAAGACACGGGCGCCATCGTCGCCGCGGTGACCACTTCGATCCCCGAAGCGCCCGGCACCGGCCGCAACTGGGACTACCGGTATTGCTGGCTGCGCGACGCCTTCTACACGCTGGGCGCGTTCCGCCTGCTCGGTCACTTCGAGGAGCGCGAGCAGTTCATTCACTACCTGCTCAACGTCGCCTCCTCCGCGCCCGATCTCGCGTTGGCGCCGCTGTACCGCATCGACGGCAAGGCGGATCTCCACGAGAAGATTCTGCCCGACTGGCCCGGCTTCCTGAACGAGGGGCCGGTGCGCGTGGGCAACGGTGCGGCGCTGCACACCCAGAACGACGTGTTCGGCGAGATGGTGCTCGCGCTGACGCCCATGTTCCTCGACGCGCGCTTTCGAGAGCAGGTCACGGCCCCCGTGCTCGACCTGGTCACCCGGCTGACCCGCAGGGCCATCGCGGTGGCCGGCCAGCCCGACGCCGGCATCTGGGAGATCCGCTCGGAATGGAGGCCCCAGACCTTCAGCGCGATGATGTGCTGGGCCGCGGCAGATCGCATGACCCGCATCGCGCAGCAGCACCGGCCCATCGACGCGCCGGAGTTCGCCGCGGCGGCGACCCGGATTCGCGACGAGCTGCTCTCGCAGGCGGTCGATGCCAAACGCGGCAACCTGGTGGCGGATTACGGCGGCACCGAGGTCGACGCGGCGCTGCTGCAGGCGGTCACCTTGCGGCTGCTCACGCCCGAAGATCCACGCATGCACGCGACGGTGGCGGCGGTGCGCGCTGACCTGGAGCACAACGGCTGGTTGCGGCGCTACCGCACCGATGACGGCCTGGGGGTGCCGAGCGTGGCCTTCAGCTTGTGCACGTTCTGGCTCATCGAAGCGATGGCCCGGCTGGGGCACCCCGAAGAGGCGCGCGCGTTGCTCGACAAGGTGCGCGACGTGAAGTCACCGCTGGGGCTGCTCTCGGAGGATCTCGATCCGGTCACGGGTGTGATGTGGGGTAACTTCCCGCAGGCGTACTCGCACGTGGGTTTGATTCACGCCGCGTTCGCCGCCGCGCCGAGGTGGTCCGAGTTCGGCACCTGAGAAGCGAAGTCCCCTCTCCCTCCGGGAGAGGGTCTCGAGCCCTACAACTTCAACTTCAGCGTGGTCGTCTGGTCCGCCTTGATGTCGACCTCGATGGTCGTCCTCAACTTGCGCTCATCATTGACCAGCACCAGCCGGTGACGCCCCACCGGAAACGGCACACCCACCAGCGGTGTCTCGCCCAGGTTCTTCTTCCCGAAGAGGACGTTCGACCAGGGCGAGGTCTGCAGCGACAACAACCCTTTCCCCTTCGGCGGCTTCACCAGCACCCGCCTGTTCACCTTCTCAGGCGCAGGCAACGGAGGCACCGGCGCCACGAAGGGAACGAAGTCGATCTCGGGCTCAGGCTGGGGAACGGTCGGCCTGGCGATCACCACCACCGCAGGTACCGGCTCCGCTTCGAGCACTGGCGCCGGCGCCGCGGGCCACAACGCCGCGAGTGTGACGGCCCCGAAGAACGCGAGCAGCCCCAGCGTGGCGAACCCCCACCGACGGCTCGTGCGCGACGTCATGAAGCTGCGGCTGAGTTCTCCCACCAACAACGGCGGCTGTGAATCTGCCTCTGCCGCTTGCTCCCGGGTGGCCGGCGGAAAGCACGAGCCCATGAAGTGCGCGAGCGCTTCATTCGACGGAATGCTGTTCGCGTTGTCGTGCAGGTACGCGGTCAACGCGTCTCTGACCTCGGCCAGCGAAGGAAACCGCTTATCCGGCTCACGCGACATCATCTTCGCCACCAGCTCGCTCAACGCCTCGGGCACCGAAGGCTCGCGCTCCCGCGGCGTCTCGTAAGGCACGGTGTCCATCGCCACCCTGCGAAAGAGATCCATCTCCTTGAGCGGGGGATAGAGCCGGGTGTGCGTGAGCATCTCGAACAGCAAGACACCCAGTGAAAACTGATCAGCCCGTGCATCGAGCAGCTCACCACGCGCCTGCTCTGGCGGCATGTACGAGAGCTTGCCCTTGAGCTGGCCCACCTCGGTCGCGTTGGTGCGCGTGGCCGCCTTGGCGATGCCGAAGTCGAGCAGCTTGGGCACCCCTTCGTACGTGACCATCAGGTTCTGCGGAGACACGTCGCGGTGGATGACGTTGAGCGGCCTGCCGTCTTCGCCCCGCTTGGTGTGCGCGTAAAAGAGCGCGTCCGCCACGTCGCGCGCGATCTTGAGGGCCAGCTCGATGGGCAAGCGCGCCTGCGCGCGCGTCACCGCCCGCATCACGTGCTGCACCGTCTGGCCGTCGATGAACTCCATGGCCACGTAGAAGTTGTCGTCGCGTTCACCCAGCTCGAACACCTGGCAGATGTTCGGGTGCGTCAGCCCCGACATGAGCCGCGCCTCGTCGAGGAACATGGTCACGAACTGCGGCTGCTCGGCGATGGTGCCGGTCATGCGCTTGAGGGCGACCTTCTTCTGGAAACCCTGCGGCCCATCGAGCTTCGCCAGCCAGACCTCGGCCATCCCGCCGACGGCGATCGGTCGAATCAAGGTGTATTGACCGAACCGCTGTTGGGCTTGAAACGGCACCGCAGTCATCGACGCCGACGTTACTCCAGCGGCCGAGTAGGCTGCGCGCGTGATTCAAGCCACGTTGTTGGGGATGTGCCTGTTGAGTGCCGCGCCCGTGGACCTGCGCGCCGCGACCCAGGCGCTCGACGACCTCCAGTACCAGGCGGCCCTGGACCGGTTGCCGGGTCAGGGGTCGATCAAGGAATGGCGGCGCGAAGAGGTGCTGGAGTGGTTCTCCACCCGGGCGCTCGCGTTGTTGGGCCTCAAACGGGAGGTCGAAGCGCGGCAGGGGTTTGAGTGGCTCTTCTCCCTCGCGCCCGAATGGGCCCTGCCTGATCAGTACGGTCCGCGGGTGCGCACCTTCGTCTCGGCGGCGCGCGCCGACGCGGTGCGCAGTGGCACCGTCTCCCTTCGGTTCGAAGGGGGCCTGTTGCGCGCGCGTGGAGATTCGTTCGGGTATGCGCGCGAGCTCGAGGTCTTCTGGCGCGAGCCCAACGGGGCGACCCAGCAGGCCTCCTTGCCGCTGCAAGAGCTGCAGCCCGCGCCCTGGCCGCGCGAACGGCGCCTCGAGGTGTGGGGTCGCGTGCTCGGCCTGCAGAAGTCCACGCTCTCCGAGTGGGGCTCCGAGAACGCGCCCATCCGCCTGGAGCCGATGGCGGTGGTGAACGTGGAAGGCGGCACGCCTTCACGGGGGCTGGGTGGGTTGGGCATCGTGGGCCTCGCCGCGGGCGGCGCTGCGTTGATCAGCACAGGCGTCGGCACCGGTTTCGCGCTCAGCTCGCAGGAGGCCGAACGCACCCGCTCGAACGCCACCCGCGACGGCGACGGGCGCATCACCTCGATCTCCCAACGTGACGCCTTCGCGCTCGATGCGCGGGTGCAGCGCGAAGCGGGCACGGCCACCGTGTTCTTCGTGACCGCCGCTGCGTTCGCGACCGCGGGCGTGGGCCTGGTGTTGTTCGATCGCCTGCGCGTGGTGCCGACGCCGGGCGGTGCGTTGATCAGCGTTCCGCTCGATGCCTCGTTTGCGATCGCGGGAGGTGCTCGATGAAGCGGGCTGGCATCGCCTCGCTGGTGGTGTTCGCGTTCGCGTGCGGCAAGACGGTCTTCTCCACCGAACGGTTCGCCTGCAGCACGTCGGCGGAATGCGCTGACGGTTTCGAGTGCCGCGGCGGCGAGTGCCTCAGGGGTGACGTGCCTGACGCCGGCGTGGAGCCCCTTGATGGAGGCGCGGGCTCAGCGTGCAGTGCAGCCAATCCCTGTGAAGGCACCTTGCGCTGCATCGATGGCGTGTGTTGCACCAGCGCCTGCGAGGGTCCGTGTGCTTCGTGCGCCCAGGGCACCTGCGTGCCGCTGCCAGCGGGAACGGAGGCGGCCTCGTGCAACGCGTACGCGTGCGATGGGGTCTCCACTTCGTGCGCCACCACCTGCACGAAGGTGACGGGCTGCAACACCGGCTTCGCCTGCGTGGCGCCGACGTGTGGCCGGTGCTGGTCGTCGGTGAAGAGTGAGTTCAACCAGGCCGGCGATCCCGCGTGGGCTCTCTCGGGCGCGGTCATCGGAGGCGGGCAGCTCTCCATCGCGGTCACCAGCCGCAATGGCATGAGCAGCCGGAGCAGCGCGACCTCGACGGAGACGTTGCCGCTCGTCGGCTGCGACGTGACCTTCGAGCTCACGGCCGCGCCCGCGGTGGTGGCGGGGTACACGGGCCGCGTGGTGCTGCGGGCTGACAACCTCGCGCGGGTACCTGCGTTCGCGTGGGAGTTCGATACACGCGGCTTGGTGGCGAGCTGGGCTCTTGCCGACGGCGGGGTGGGTGAGCAGGTGGTGGTGCCTGCCGGCACACCACCTCCGAGGTGGCTGCGGCTCGAGGAGAGCGGTGGACAGGTCGTCTGGCGCTCCAGGCACGCGACCGACTTCACGACGCTCCACACGCTGCCCCACGCGGAGAGCCTCACCGGCATGAAGCTCGAGTTCACGGGTGAGTTTCCGCCCCAGCCAGGCAACGAGCGCGTCAGCTTCTCGGTCGACTCGCTCAACTTGCCCTGACCGGCTCACGAGTCGGCTTGCACCTCGAACGGCTGCTTCGCATCGGTGCCCTGCGGCACCATGTAGACGGCCTCCCAGTGATGACCGTCGAGGTCGTAGAAGCTGCGGCTGTAAGCGAAGGGCTCCTCCTGGTTCTCCGCGGCTGGCTTGCCGCCCGAGCTCAGCGCCGTGTCGACGAGTTCGTCGACCTCATCCCGGCTGATCGCTGAGAGGGCGAAGATGCCTTCGGTGCCGCGGGTCGCGTCGGTGATGGGCTTTCGCGCGAAGTCCTTGAAGCGGCCCTCGTCGAGCAGCATCACGGAGGCGTCGTCGCCGATGATCATGCAGGTCGCATGTTCGTCGGTGAACTGGGGATCGAAGCTGAAGCCGAGCTTCTTGAAGAACCCGATGGACCGGTCGAGATCTTTCACCGGCAGGTTCACGAACATCTTTCGGGGCAGGGCAGTGGCCATGGCGTACCTCTCTTGATGGTCGCTAACCGGTGGCCTGATTCGTCGCCGTGCTTCACCGCCCGTTCTCCCGAGGTACGCTCTTCACCATGCGCCGCCTCTGCTGCTTCCTGCTCTGGGCGTCCCTGGCCAGCGCGCAGGAGTTCGAGCTCGATCTCACCGAAGACACCACGCCCGCGGTGCCCACCACGTTTCAGCCCACGCTGGCGTTGCTCGAGGTGGTGGCGGCCGGAGGCGATGAGGTGAGCGCTGGGCGCGCCCGGCAGCTCGAAGCAGAGCTCCTGGAGACGTTGAGCAAAAGTGGGCAGTTTCAAACAGTGCTCTCCTCCGCCGAGGTGAAGACCCAGCTGGGGGCGCTGCCGGCGAGCTGCGCGGAGCTCGCGTGTTTCAAGGCCGCCCGCGAGAAGCTGAAGGTGCACCGCGTCGCGCGCTTCACCGTGCAGCGGGCGGGGGCAGGCTCGTTGGTGACGATGGTGGGTTTCGATCCCTCGGCGCCCGAGCTGGCGCGCTTCTCCTTCGACAGCGCTGAACGTGCAGAGAAGGCCTTCATGGGGGTCGCCGGCCGCACGCAGGCGCAGCGAGATCGAGACTTCCTGCGCAAGGTGTTGCCGGGGCTGCGCCCCGCGCTGCGCAAGCTGAGCACCGCGAACGGGAAGCTCATCATCGACAACCGGGATCCCGCGGTGACCGTGCTCGTCGACGGTGTTCCCGTCGGCACCGGCCGCGTCGAGACGGCGGCGCAACGCGGCCCACGCACGGTCTCCATCGGAGGCTCGACCTACCAGCCGTTCTCCCAGACCGTCGACGTGAAGCCCCTCGAGACCGCCCGGGTCGAGGTGCGCCTGGTCGCAAGGCCCCTCGAGCGCGTGGTGGCGCAGGGCTCGTCGAGCGTGCCCCTCGGCGGTCGCCCCGGTTTGTACCTGGCGATCGCCGGCGCGATTGCCGCGGGCGTCGGCGTGGGGCTGGGGGTCTCCACGCAGGGTGTGCAGCAGCGCATCGATGCAGGGGGAAGACCGGTGGCGGTCACCCGCGCCGAAGCCCTCGACGCGTCGACCCACGCCGTGTTGGCCAACGTGCTGGTCGCAGGTGGCGCCGCGCTGGCCGTCGGTGGCATCACCTGGGTGTTGCTCACGCCTGCCACGCGCGTGGACACCAACGCGGCAGAGCCGACCGAGAGCGCCGGGCCTTCAGGGTGGATGTTGTCGGTCGGAGGAACGTTCTGATGCGCCCCATTTCCCGCCTCGCCGTCGCGCTCTGTCTGGGGGTGCTCATCGGCATGTCCTGCCAGTTCACCTTCCGCGACGACCTCGTCTATTCCTGCAAGACCACCGCTGATTGTGGCCGCGGAGGTTTCGTGTGCGTCGCGGGCGCCTGCTGTTTTTCGAGCGGCGACGAGGTGTGCGGCGATGGCGTCGACAATGACTGTGACGGCCGCGTCGATGGTGACGAAGGCCGCGTGATGGAGGTCTGCAACGGCCGCGATGACGACTGCGACGGGCTGTTCGACGAGGGGTTCGATCTCCAGCAGAGCCCCACGAACTGCGGCGCGTGCGGCTTCAGCTGCGAGCTCGCCACGCAGCGCTGTGTCTCGGGCACCTGTGGCCCGCGCGAAGAGAGCGACTGCGGCAATGGGCTCGATGATGATCAGAACGGACAAGCCGACTGCGCCGACCCCGGCTGCAACCTGATCACCTGCGGCACGGCGTGTCTGTGCCAGGGCGGGCGCAAGGTCGAGCAGGTGTGCGATGACGGCGTCGACTCCGATGCGGACGGCGCCCTCGATTGTGCCGATCCCGACTGCGCCAACCAGGTCTGTGGCACGGGCTGCACCTGTCTCAACGGCATGCGGCGCGAGACGAACTGCGCAGACCAGGTCGACAACGACCAAGACGGCGGCGCCGACTGTGCGGATCCCGGCTGCAGTGGTCAGTTCTGCCTGGCCAACAGCACGCAGCGCTGCACGGGGAGCGCGTGCCTCTGCAACGGCGGCCCGGTGGTGGATGAGGTGGCTGCGCTCTGCGGTGATTCCGTCGACAACGACTGCGACAACCTCACCGACTGCCGCGAGGCCGCGTGTGACACCCAGTCGTGCAGCCCCGATGGCGGCGCCGATTGTGCCTGTACGGGCATGACGAAGACCGAGCGCACGTGCGGCAACCTGATCGATGACGATGGTGATGCGTTGGTCGACTGCGCGGATCGCACCGATTGCCCCGAGCTGTCGCCTTGCACCGCGGTGCTCGGAGCGCTCACCCGCACTGGCCGCTGCTCCGCCGCGGGCACGTGCGCCGTGGAGTTCTGCTTCGACGGTGCTGACAACGACGGCGACTCGCAAGCCGACTGCGTCGATGCCGACTGTGATGGCCTCTCTTGCCAGAGCGACGGTGGCGCTGACTGCCAATGTGCCAATGCGAGCAAGGCGGAGAGGAACTGCGCCGACCGCTCCGACAACGACGGCGATGGGCGAGCAGACTGCGCCGACTTCCCCGATTGCCCCCAAGGCACCGCTTGCCGTCGGAACAACGGTCAGCCCGGTTCATGCCAGGCCAACCAGACCTGCAACTGAAGAAACGTCACCAGCTCGCGCCGATGCCCAGCTTGAGGCGCGGATCCCAGCGGATGCGATCGCCGTAGTCGTTGAAGCCACCACCCGCGCCGAGCTGAAACGTGAAGTGTTTGCCGATGACGAAGTTGTAGCCGAGCGCTGCGCCCATGCCCCAGGTGAAGTCGCGCGAGGTGTCGTCGTTGCCATCGAGGATGGCGCCCGCGTTGATGTAGGGCCCGATCCACAAGCCGCCCGGTGCGTGACGGATGAAGTGAAAGCGAAAGCCGAGCTCGGGGGCGATCGCGATGTCGTACGGGCGATCGTCTTCGAAGACGCTCCTGAAGGTCGTCACCGCCAGGCCGAAGGTGACGCCGAACCACGGGGCGACCCCACGCTCGTATTCCAGTGACAACACGCCGTGAAAGAGGTCGCCGGGGTTGATGAGCAGCATGTTCCGGCGCGGCTCGCGGTCATTGAAGAGGATGTCGGCGTCCGCGAACGCGACGCTCGAGGAGAGCGCGGCGATCGTGGTCAGCGTGAAGAAGAGACGGCGCATGGTGGCTCCTTGTGTGTGGTGCCCGGTGCAGCGGGCTCGAGCCGTTCAGAGCAACAAGAATGCCGCTCGCCCTTGGGGGCGTGCGGGCGGGCACGCAGTTCGTGCGCAGGAACCGCGGTTGCACGAATCCCTGCAAAGGAGCCGACATGCCCGAAAAAGAAACCCTGAAGCGCGCGGCCCAGGATCGCCGCCAAGGCAAGGCCGCCTCGACCCAGGCCGGGGAGTTCGTTCGTGAAGAGGTCCGCCACGTTCGTGAGGGCAAACACGGCGCGCGCTCGGCGAAGCAGGCCATCGCCATCGGTTTGTCGAAGGCGCGGCGCGCAGGCGTGAAGCTGGGCGCTCCCAAGCGGGGCTCGGCCAAGCTGAAGAAGCAGGCTGCGAAAGACCGCGCCCGCGGCCGGCACCCCGGGCGTACCGTTTCTCCACGGCGTTCACGCGCATCGAAACGGGCGCTTCAGAAGGAGCCACGCAGCGCCGCCACACACCGCGCGCTCAGCACCCAGGCCCAGCGGTCGGCCCAGCGGCGATCCGCTGCCAGCCGGTCTGCCGCGGCGAAGAAGGGTGCACGGACCCGGCGGAGCAAGAAGAAGCCAGAACATGGGTCTTCACTGTCGACGTAGACGAGCGACGCGATGACGCCGGAGCCAGGCGTCTTCGCGCACTTCGGTGCTCGAGGGGGAGCGGGCGCTCTACGGCAAGCCGAGCGACTGACTCACAACCACTGCACTTCGAGGTTCACCCGCACGCCATCACCCATCTGCGTCGAGCTGACCGAAGCGAGCAGGTCGCTGAAGTGGTGCTCATGACGTTGCTGGCTGAGCAGGGCCGCGGTGGTCTGGCCTGCTTCGACATGCGCCTTGCCCAGGGTGTTTTCGAGCTGGGCCGACCACGCCGCGCTCAACGCCGCCGCCTGGCCATCAGGCAAACGCGTGGTCACCAGGACGGCCACCAGGCGCGTCTGCTCATCAGTGCGGAAGAAGACGGTGCCCGCGGCTTCACTGCCGAAGCGCGTAAGCGACGCCACGTCGCACTCCTGAACGAGCCCTGCCTTCTCGAGCCTGCAGCTGGCCTGAGACTGCTGTTTCCATGCGGCGAACTGCTCCGCGTTGTCCTGCCCCAGCTTGAAGCCGAACGCTTCCCGGGCTGGAGCAGGCGCGGTACCTCGCCGCGCAGCAAGTGCCGCACGGCGAGTTTGCTCACGCTGAACGGAGGTCGCGCTCGCGTCACCCCCCACCGGGCACGAAGGCCCCCGATGAAGGAGGGCGCGAAAAGCCGGGGTGTGCATTACGCCAATCAGCGCGAAAGCCGCCAGGCCCAACGAGACGATTCCCATCAGCGCGCGGCGCATCTTACGGGCAACCCGTGGGCTTGGTGCCCGACTGCACGGTGGCGCACTTCACGCTGCCGGCCTTCTTCTCGGTGACCGCCGGCGCGAAGCCAGTGGTGATGTCGGCCATGGTGACGCCCGACTCGCTGAGCGCGGGAACGACCACGTCGCTGATGAAGTAGTCGTACTGCGCTTCGGTGATGTTGAGGCCGGTGTGCGCGGCGGTCATCGTCTTACCGGTGTAGTTCGCAGGGCCGCCGTAGGCCTGAATGAGGAACGCGGCGAGGTTGTTGCTCAGGGTCATCTTCTGAGCGTCGGTGAGGCCCTGGAACGAGGTGCCCACCGAGGCCGTGGGGGCCGCGAGCGCCTTCTCGATGATCTTGTTGTTGACCGCGGTGAAGCCGGCCGCGCCGTACTTGGCGAACATCGTCTGCGGGCCCGCATCGACGCCTGCGTCGGTGCCGGTCATGGGGCCACAGCCCACGGTGAAAAAGAGGGTACAAGCTGCCATCAAAGCGTTTCGCAAAGAAACTCCGGGGAAAGGGTGAACAAGCCCTGTACGCAGGGCCCACCTCCACCGGATTGTTCGAGCTGAAGAACGAACGTCAGCGGTGCTGGCGGGCCCTCAGCCCTGAACCGGTGGCGTTGAGGGTCGGCTGTGCTCTTCTTTGCCCAGCCGCGAGGTGAGCGAGGCCAGATCTTCGGCGTGCTCCTCTTCCACCGCGAGAATGTCTTCGAACAACCGCCGCGTGGTCGGGTCGTCATTGCCGAGGTACGTGATGATCTCGCGGTAGCTCTCGATCGCGATGCGCTCGGCCACCAGGTCTTCGCGAATCATGTCCATCAATGTGTGGCCTTCGACGTATTCAGCGTGGCTGCGTTCGGCCAGGCCATGCGGCGAGAAGTTGGGCGCCCCTCCCAGCTCACAGATGCGGGCCGCGAACCGTTCGGCGTGTTGATCCTCCTGGCGCGCGTGCTCGAGAAACTCTTCCGCCACGCTCAAGGAAGCCAGCCCATGCGCAGTGAAATAGTGCCGCTTGTACCGAAGCGAGCAGACGATCTCCGTGGCCAGCGCTTCGTCGAGCAGCTTGATCACCATCGCGCGATCCGCCTTGTACTCGTCGATCACCGCACCTCCTTCGATGTGCTTGCGCGCGCGTTCACGCAACGTGGTGATGTTGGAGAGGTTCGGTCGCTCGGTCATGGGTTGCTCCTGTCGCTGAAGTTCAGAGCTGACGCTGCATGACGTACGCCAGCGTCACACGGGCCCATCCACGCGCACACCCCCGCCCGAATGGGACCGCCGCGCACTGTGACGTGAGTGAGGCAGTTCGCAGCACGGCCACCCAAACGCCTCGCGCGGCGCTTGCGTTTCAGCCCGGCATGCGTGGCCCTGATTCTGCACCGGTGGTGATTCACCTCAGCCAGGAGCAGCCCATGCGTCGTGACGCGCCATCAGTGCCCTTGTCGCGCCGCAGGTGGTTTCAGAAGAAACGATTCTGGCTGCCGCCGGTGATCCTGCTCTCGCTCTTCTTCATTCTCTTCTTCGCGCTCGATCCCCTCGTGGAGTGGCAGACGCGTGAGCGCCTGAAGATCTTCGAGCCCCGCTACCAGGTGACCTTCAAAGACGCGTCGGTGAACCCCTTCAAGCTCCAGTACGTGCTCGAGGGGCTCAAGATCATGCGCACGTCGGCCGGTGGTGAAGCGCTGCCCTACGTCGAAGTGGAGCGCACGCAGCTGGGGGTCTACGCCCGGGAGTTGCTGCACGGGCACCTGGTGGCCACCATTGAGGTCGACAAGCCGCGCCTCAACCTGATCGCCGCCCAGGCCGAGAAGGAGCAGCAGCTCGACCCCAGGATTCCGGATCTGTCGGCCAAGCTGGAGAAGATCATGCCGCTCAAGGTCGACCGGGTGCAGGTGCGCGAGGCCGCCTTGCTCTTCACCGACAAGACCAAGCCCGAGTTTCCGAACATCTGGATCCACAAGGTCGACGCCACGGTGGAGAACCTGGCCACCCGGGCTGCGCTCTCGCGTGGTGAGCCGACCTCGGTGGCGCTGTCGGGCACCATTCAGGAGTCGGGTGAACTCTCGGCCTTCCTCACCGCCGACCCCCTGGCCAGGGGCCTGTTCTTCGCCGGCCGCGCCAGCATTCAGAACTTCGAGCTCAAGGAGCTGAGCAAGACGATGGCCTCGGAGACCGGGTTGAGCGTCTCTGAAGGCACGCTCGATCTCTTCGCCGAGTTCGACTGCCGCGCCGGTCAGCTCGAGGGCGGTGTGAAGCCGGTGCTCAAGAACGTGAAGGTGGTGAAGGGGAAGCCGGGCCTGGGCAACGCGGTGAAGGCCGTGCTCGCCGACGCCGCGGTGAAGGTGCTCAGCGACCGGGTGGGTCAACGCGACGCGGTGGCCACGGTCATTCCGCTGCGGGGTGACATCAACAACCCCGAACTTCAGCTGTGGCCCGCGGTGATCGGTGTGCTCCGCAACGCCTTCGTCATCGGTGTCTCTGAGAGCTACGCGCGGCTGCCTCCGGTGGAGGGCGACCCGAAGGACGGCCCGGTGAAACAGGTCATCGAAGGGTTGAACAAGAAGGACACGCCCAAGGCAGAGCCGGGGCGCAACTGACGAACACGGGGGAACCTCATGAAGAAGATCATTCTGGCGGCGGCGCTGGTGGTTGCCGGTTGCGTTCACACCACGGAGAAAGAGGAGAGCACCGACCAGACGCCGAAGCAGGGCAGACCTCCGGCAGACGCCGCACCGAAGAGCCCCCAGAGGCAGAAGGCCCAGAAGGACGAGGCCGATACGCGCCCACCTGCAGAAGCAGGGCGCCCCGAGCTCTCCACCTCGGCCGACGCGCTGATGAACCCTGAGGGGCCGCGCCTGATTCAAGACGCCCTGGCGCAGCGGGGCTATCTGGCGGCCGATCACAAGACGGGCAAGCTCGACCCCGAGACCTCGGCGGCGCTGCGCAAGTTCCAGGGCGAAGAAGAGGTCGCGCGCACCGGTTTTCCTGATCGCGAGACGGTGCGGAAGCTGGGGCTGTCGATCGAGAAGGTGTTCAAGGCCACGGGCACCAACGCAGAACACCCCGGGCGAGGCCGCTGAAGGCCCTCACCCGGGGTGGTCGAACAACCGGTCTGCTCAGCGAGTGAGTGGCCGGCCGCCTCGGCCTCGCGTCATCATCACCACACCCAGCACCACCAACGAGCCGATGACTGAGAACAACAGCCCGGTCGGGTGGAAGTCGAGGAAGTTGCCCCCGCGGTTGTAGATGAAGTTGCCGACGAAGCCGCCGACGAACGAGCCGACGATGCCCAGGACAGTCGTGAGGATCAGACTCATCGACTGATCCCCTGGCATCAGGGCACGTGCGATCAGACCAGCGAGAAAACCAACCACGATAATTGCGATCAGGCTCATAAAACCTCCGATGACGAGGGGTGAACTCCGGAGGTTGGTGAGCAAGGTGAGTGCCAACACCTGCCCTCCCGCGTGAGTTCGGTCTCGAGCGGCTCGAGCTGTGGCGAGAAACCGCGATGGGGCCTTCCCCCGACTGGCGGTGTGATCACCTGCCTCACTCACCGTGAGCAGGTGGCAAATCCCGCGTCGCGGCCTGCAGCGCGCGGCGCCCCCGGTGGCCTGCGGACTGCACGGGAGCGGAGCATGGAAGCCACCGAACCGCTGTGGATGAACGTACCTCGAAGAGACTTCTATGCCCGGCACATGGGCCAGGGCCGGCACTGGGACGTGGCCGTGATTGGCGCGGGCATCACGGGCATCACCTGTGCGTGGCTCCTGGCGCGTGCAGGCGTGTCGGTCGCGGTCTTCGAGGCCCATCAGGTGGGCAGCGGCGCCACCGGCCGAACCAGCGCTCACCTCACCGAAGTGCTCGACCTGCGCTACCACCAGATCCTCAACCACCGCGGGGAAGAAGCGACGCGGGAGATCGCTCAGGCCAACCGCGAGGCGATCGACTTCATCGAACGCACCTCACAAGAGGAGCAGATCGCCTGCGACTTCAAGCGGGTGCCTGGCTACCTGTTCGCGCAGACCGACGAGCAGGCCGAAGAGCTCTCCGAAGAGCAGCTGGCGTGCGCGCGGGCGGGCATGCCGGTGCGCTGGGCGCAGCAGCCGCTCTCGTTGCCTTTCGTGGTGGCCGGTGCGCTCGAGTTTCCCCTGCAGGCGCGGTTTCACCCGCGCGCCTGGCTGCTGGGGCTGGCGGCGGCGATCCCCACGGAGCACTGCCGGATCTTCGAAGAGAGCCGGGTCACCCACATCGAGGACGGCAAACCCTGCCGGCTCACCTTCGCGAACGGCAGCTGGGCCACCGCGGATCGGGTGGTGATGGCCACGCACTCACCGCTGAACTGGTTGTGGTTTCAGACGCGGCTCGCGCGCTACCAGTCGTACGTGGTGGCCGGGCCCAGCGCGCTCCCGCTCGAGGGGCTCTTCTGGGACATGGATGAGCCGTATCACTACATCCGCAACATCGAGGTCGATGGGCAGCGGCAGCTGATCGTCGGCGGTGAAGATCACAAGACAGGTCAGGAGTCGGACACCGAAGGCGCGTTCGATCGCCTCTCGGCGTACGCGAAGCGCCTGGGGGTCGAGGTCAAGCACGCGTGGTCGTCGCAGATCATCAAGCCCGCGGATGGCCTGCCGATGATCGGCCGCAACGCTGCGTCGAAGCGGGTGTTCGTGGCGACGGGCTTCGATGGCAATGGGCTCACCCTGGGCACCGTCGCCGGCAGGCTGCTCGCCGAGGCCTGCATGGGCCAGACGTCGACGCTGGCGGCGCAGTTCGAGGCCACCCGCTTCACGCCGCTCGAATCGCTCAAGTCGTTCCTCAGCGAGAACGTCGACTTCCCCGTGCACCTGGTGCGCGGTGCGGTGGCGCCGGCCGAGGCGAAGTCGGTGGGGCAGGTCGGCCGCGGTGAAGGGAAGCTGGTGCGCGTCGATGGCAAACGGGTCGCGGTGTACCGCGCGCCGGACAACCAGGTGCACGCGGTCAGCTCGGTGTGTCCGCACATGGGGTGTCATGTGCACTTCAACAACGCAGAAAAGACGTGGGACTGCCCGTGTCATGGCTCGCGCTTCGATGTGCAGGGGGTGGTGCTGCAGGGGCCGGCGGTGAAAGATCTGGAGAAGATCGAGCTGCCTCGCGAGTCGGCGCCCCGGCGGCCGATGGCCCCCGCGCCGTCCGCACCTCACTGACGTTCTCCCTCTCCCCGGTGCGCCCGCTGCGCAGGGAGAGGGAGTCTCGAGCGTGCCCGCGTACGGCGATGCGGCTTGGGCTTCTCTCCCTTCTTGTCCTCCACCTTCTTGTCCTTCTCCCCCTTCGACCGAGCCAGGCTCCGCTCGAGCACCTCTGCCAGACTCCCGCCCAGCGCCTCCTGAACAGGCTCCTCAGCGAACTCCAGCGGCTGGCCCTTCGCCTTCTGCTGCAGCAGCTCCAGCACGCGCTCACGGTGTTCATCGCGGTACGCCTTCGGCTCGAAGGGCGTCTCCAGCTGCGCCACCAGCGCCTTGGCCATGGTGAGTTCTTTGGGTGACGTCGCTGGGTGCTCCATCTTCGGCTTGATCGCCACCTCGTCGTCGTACGCGAGCGTGGTGAGCACCAGCACGTCGTCCATCACGCGGATCAAGCAGAGGTGCTGCTTCGTACTCAGCACCACCCGGGCAATGCCCACGCGCCCCGTTTCTTTCAGCGCCGTCACCAGCAGCGCATACGCCTTGAGGCCCGACTTCTCCGGGTACACGTAATACGAGCGCTCGAAGTACAGCGGGTCGACCTCTTCGAGCTTCACGAAGTTCTCGATGCCGATGGTCTTGTCGGCCTTCGGGTCGAGCGCCTTCAGCTCTTCACGCGTGACCGTGACGGTGCGGTGTTTGTCGAGCTCGTAGCCCTTGACGGTGTGTTCGTACGCCACCTCCTTGCCGTCTTTCTCGCAGAAGCGTTTCTCGCGAATGCGCCCGGCGTCGGCGTCGTGCAGGAGATGAAAATGCAGATCCTGTTCGCGGACCGCGGGGCTCAAGCTCACCGGGATGTTCACCAGGCTGAAGCCGATCGAACCTTTCCACATGGCGCGTGCTGGCATCGGGTCACTCCTTGTCGTCGAGCTTCGGGAGCCGCCCACTTCTCGCCAACGCGGGCGCGAAGAGGTCACCCACCTGGGCGAGGCGCTTCTCGAAGGTCTTGAGGGTGAAACGGGAAGGGTCGAGCGAGAGGGCCACCTCGTCCCAATGCAGCGGCGTGGAGACGGAACCCGCCTCGACCGCGCGAATCGAATACGGCGCCACCAGGGTCTTGAGCCGGCCGTTCTGCCCGGCGTCGAGATACATCCGCTCGCGCCGCCCCTTGATCGCGCGCACCGTGGTGGCCTGCTCGGGAAACCGCGCCGCGAGCACCTCGGTCACGCTCTGCGCGAAGTCGTGCACTTGGTCGTGGGTGGAGCCGCGCGCGAGGGGTACCAGCACGTGGAGCCCCCGCTTGCCCGAGGTCTTCGGCACGCCCACCAGCTTCAGCTCAGCGAGCAGCCCTCGCAGCGCCTGCGCCACCGGCACCAGCACCTCCCAGCTTCCATCGGGTGGATCGAAATCGAAGGCCACCCACTCCGGCTCGTCGAGCGAGGTGATGCGGCTGGAGGGGATGTGCAGGGTGAGCGCCGACTGGTTGGCCAACCAATGCAGCGCCTCGGGGCGGTCGACGATGATCTGCCGAATGGTCTTGTCCGCGTGTTGAACCTGCGCGGTGCTGATCCACTCCGGCGTGGCCCCGGCGTCGTGACGAAAGAAGCCTGGCTTGGTGATGCCCTCTGGCCACTGCTGCATCGAGAGCGGCCGGCCGGCGAGCGCGGGCAGCATCACCTCGGTCACCAGCTCGTAGTACGCGCGCACGTCGGCCTTGGTGAACCCCGCCTTCGGGAACATCACCCGCTCGCCGTGGGTCAGCGGCACGTTCTCCTGCTTCGAGTGCCACACGCCGAAGCTCGTGCCGGTCGGCTGGGTGCCGAAGAAGCCCGCGTCAGGGTTCGTCTCCTGGGGACCTTTGTCTTCTCGCAGCCCCAGGAAAGACGGATGCCGCAGCTTCCGGTCGCGCGTCCACTCCGAGAAGCGCACCTGCGCCACGTGCCGCGGCGTGACCCAGTGCGCTTTCCTCAGGCGGGGCGCGCCTTCCACCACGGTCTGCGCGATCTCATCGGGCGCCAGCAGCTTCAGCAGGTTCGCGCGCGTCTTCGCATCGAAGCCCGTTCCCACCTTGCCGGCGAAGACGAAGCGCCCGTGGTCGTGCAGCGCGAGGAGCAGCGCACCGATGGCCTCCGCGCCCGCCGAGTGCGGAGTCCACCCGACGATCGCCAGCTCGGTGGTGCCCACCCGCTTGAGCTTGAGCCAGTCGGCGCCGCGCGTGCCCGTGTAGTGCGAGCCTTTGCGTTTGGCGATCAGCCCTTCCCAAAGGTGCTTCTCGGCCACCGCCAGCGCCTCGGCAGTGGTGCCGGGCACCCGCTCCGAGATGATCAGGGGCGGCTTCGCGTTGGCGAGCACCGACTCGAGGAGCTCTCGGCGCTCTTCCAGAGGTCGCGCCCGCAGGTCTTCTCCGTCGAGCCAGAGCAGATCGAACGCGACGAAACGATGCGTGGCCGACGCGTCGCCCAACGTCTGAAAGCTCGACCGCGCTTGTTCGTCGAGCGCGATGATCTCTCCATCGAGCACCGCGCTGCCCACCACCACGGAGGCGAAGGCGCGCTCGAGAAACGGAAAGCGCGCAGAGAAGTCGAGCTGGTTGCGTGAACGCACCGCCGTGTGGCCACCCGAGATCGCCGCGAGCGCGCGGTAGCCGTCGTACTTCACCTCGAAGACGAAGTTCGTCTCGGGGGCCGTCTGCGCACCCGACGAGGTGGCCAGCATCGGAGGCCACACCTTCTCGAGCAGCACCGCGGGCTCGGGCTGGCGCGCCGCCACGTTCTTGCGCAGCGGGCCGCGGGTGATCCGCCGGCCGCTCTTCACCGACTCCGGCCGCTCGGCGATCACGTCGAAGCCGGGCTTCTCGGTGCCGTCCTTCGCCTTGAAGAACAACCACTGCGCCTTGTCGCCTTGTGGTCTCGTGCGCACCAGGTGCCAGCCGCCCCGCAGTTTTTCGCCGGTGAACTGAACGTGCAGGTGGCCCTTCTCCTTCTGCTGCTTGAACTGCCCTGCGGGAACGGTGTCGAAGGTGCCGCGGTCCCAGATGAGGGAGTCGCCCGCGCCGTACTCGCCGTCGGGAATGCGCCCTTCGAAGTCGCCGTACGCGAGCGGGTGATCTTCCGTCTCGACCGCCAGGCGCTTCTGCGCAGGGTCGTAGCTGGGCCCCTTGGGGCACGCCCAGCTGCCGAGCACGCCTTCACTCTCCAACCTCAAGTCGTAGTGAAGGCGGGTCGCGTCGTGTTTGTGGATCATGAAACGAAGCTGCGTCGAAGGGGCCGCTTTCGCAGAAGGGGCAGGCTCACTGGTGACGCCGAAGTTCCGCTTCGCCCGGTACTTCGAGAGCGTGGATGCAGTTTTGGCCATGACCCCGCGCTCCTCCCTGCCCTCGCTGAAACAGGAGAAGGCCCGGAGTGCTGCCATCGTGCCTCGATGGCTCACACCCCGGGCCCGAATGCCTCACTGCTTACATGCTGCCAGTGCGGCGGTTCTTCACTTCACGCTCGACCGACTGCGCCATGTCGAGGTGGTGCTTGAGGGTCGGCAGGGTGTTGGTGGCCCACGACTTGAGCTCCGCGTCTTCACCACTCTTCGACTCACGCTCGAAGAGCTTCACCGACTTCTTGTGGTCCTCGATGATGTTGCCGAGGTACTGGCGGTCGAAGCGGTCGCCGGTCAGCTTGGCGAGATCGTCGTACTTCTTCTGCATGGGCCGAGGCAGCGACCCGTAGGTGCTCGCCGCCGCGGTGTTCATGCGGTCACCGGCGCCCATGCGCTCACCACTCGCCGCGGGGTCGCTCACGCTCGGAGGCGTGGCCGTCACGGTCGGATCAGCGCCGGTGGTGCTGCCAGGCGCGCCGATGGAACCAGTCGCACCGCTGCCCGTGCCGCTGCCCGTGGTCGAACCGACCGAGCCCGTGGCCCCCGTGCCCGTGCTGCCGGCACCGGCCGAGCCGCTGGCGCCGGTCTTTCCGGTACCGACCGAGCCGCTGGCGCCCGTGCCCATGGAGTCGCTGCTGCCCGTCGAACCCGTGTTACCGGTCGCTTCGGCGCTGCCGAGCCCGCCGCCCAGGGTCGTGCCCCGGTCAGAGTCGGTGCTCCCCGTCGACCCGCTGCTGCCCGTCG
Source organism: Archangium sp. (assembly GCA_030695565.1). Taxonomy (GTDB): domain Bacteria; phylum Myxococcota; class Myxococcia; order Myxococcales; family Myxococcaceae; genus Archangium_A. The sequence goes on along the minus strand of JAUYRZ010000074.1, from coordinate 23,433 downwards.
AGCCCAGGGATCCACTCGAGCCCTTGCTGTCGCTCGAGCCGACAGACTCGATCGGAAGCATGATGCCCTTGTTCGTCGCGATCTCCTTGAGCGAGTCGAACGCCTTCGTGTGATCGTCGATCATCTGTTGAGCCAACTCTTTGACCGAAGGGTTGGTGCTCTGGCTCACGGCGAGTTGCGAGATCTTGATCTCGTTCGCGCTGGACAAGGCGGCTTCATGGACGAACGAAGCGTCAGCCTTGCCCTTGTTCATGTCCTTCGTCCGGCTGTCGTCGGCCGCAAAGACACCGAGAGCCACAACGGCCCCCACCAAACTCATTTTCAGCGCTGATGAACGTTTCATGGTTTTTGCTCCGGGTTGATTTCGAGTGCGGGTGGCAGTCGTCAGGCCCAGTGCCTCGATCGACGCCACCTCCAGCCGAAAGTGAGCATTCAGCGTGCCAGCAACCACCTGCTCCCTCGCATGGGCAGGTGAGCGCCTCGTGGAATGGACCATGCAATTTCATCCCAGATTCGAGGGGGAATCACATGCCGCACAAGAAGAAGACGATGCCAGCCCAGTCACAGCGTCGCCAGCCTGGGCACCAGGCGCTGATGCAGCCCGAGCCCGAGAGCATTCGGCGCACGTATCGCGGCAGCGGCAAGCTCGCGGGCAAAGTGGCGCTGATCACCGGAGGCGACAGCGGCATCGGGCGCTCGGTGGCCGTGCATTTCGCGCGGGAAGGCGCGCACGTGGCGATCGTGTACCTGTCTGAAGATGCTGACGCCCAGGAGACACGTCGCATGGTGGAGGAGGAAGGCGTGCCGTTTCTCGCGATCCGCACCGATCTCGCCTCAGCGGCGAACTGCCACAGAGCGGTCGAGCGGGTCGTGGCGAAGTGGGGAGCCCTCGACATTCTGGTCAACAACCACGCGCAGCAGTTTCCCGTGAAGGCCGCCGAAGAGCTCACACCGGCGCGGGTGAAGAAGACCTTCGAGAACAATCTCTTCTCGTTCTTTTACCTGGTCGACGCCGCCCTCAAACACCTGCCCCAAGGCAGCTGCATCATCAACTCGGGCTCGGTCACCGGAGTGCGCGGTTCAGACACGTTGATCGACTACGCCTCCACCAAGGGCGCGATTCATGCGCTGACCTTCTCGTTGGCGAAGTCGTTGGCGGATCGAGGCATTCGGGTGAACGCCGTGGCGCCCGGCCCCATCTGGACACCGTTGATCCCCGCGTCGTTCGATCGCGAACGCGTCGCGCAGTTCGGCATGGACACGCTGCTGCATCGCCCCGGTCAACCTTCTGAGGTGGGGCCGGCCTACGTGTTCCTCGCCAGCCAGGACGCGAGCTTCATCACTGGCCAGCTGATCCACGTGAACGGCGGCGGGCACATCTCGGCGTAGCGCCGCGCGCAGCAGGTCGTGCAAACGCACCCCCACTTTCCTTCAGCCCAGCAGCTGCCCCACTTCGCGCTGAAGCGCTTCGAAGGTGAAGGGCTTGGCGAGCAGGCGCACACGATCCGCGGGCAGTGACGAGAGCTCACTGTCTTTGGGGAAGCCGGAGATCAACAACGCGCGCAACGAAGGTTGCCGGCCCAGCAGCTCGGCGGCGAGCTCGTTGCCGCGCCTGCCCGGCAGCACGATGTCGGTGATCAACAGGTCGAACCCTTCCTCGGAGCGAGCGAGCCCTTCTTCGGCGCTGGCGGCCAGCGTGCACTGCAGCCCCAGGCGGCCCAGCAGGCGCATCAGCATCCTTCGAACCGGCGCTTCGTCGTCGATGACCAGCACGCGCTGGCCCTCGAAGCGGCGAAGGATCTCCGGCGAGGGAGCCAACTCCACGAGCGCCGCTGAGCTGGGCAAGGTGAGGTGAAAGACCGTGCCGCGGCCCAGCTCGGAATACAGGTGCACCGCGCCGCCGTGTTCGCGCACCACTCCGAACACCGAAGCGAGGCCCAGGCCCGTACCTTTGCCCTCTTCCTTGGTGGTGAAGAAGGGCTCGAAGACGTGTGCGGCGTGCTCGGGCGTGATGCCGGTGCCCGTGTCGCGCACCGAGATGCGGACGAAGGGCCCGGGCACCAGCTCGAAGCCGCTGGCTTCACACCACGTGGCGTCGAGCACCACGTTCTCCGCGCTGAAGGTCAGGGTGCCGCCTTCGGGCATCGCGTCGCGGGCGTTCAAGGCGAGGTTGATCAGCGCGCTCTCCAGCGAGGCGAAGTCGCCCATCACCCGGTCGTTCTCGGCCCGGGGCTCCATGACCACGCGGATGTTGGGCGGCAGGGTGCGCGCCAACAGCTTCGCCGAAGAATCGAGCACGCCATGCATCGACACCGTGCGCCGCTCGAGGCTGCCCCGCCTTCCGAAGGTGAGCAGCCGCCGGGTCAGCTCGCCTGCGCGCCGGCCCGACTCGAGGATGATGTCGAGGCTCTCCTGCACCTCTGCGGGGTCGTGAGACGGCGAGGCGAGGTCGAGGCGCAACGCTTCGGTCGACGCGAGGATCGCCATCAGCACGTTGTTGAAGTCGTGCGCCACGCCGCCGGCGAGCTGGCCGACGAGCTCGAGGCGCTGGGTGGTGCTCTTGCGCTCCCGCGCCTGCATCAGCTCGGTGACGTCGCGCGCCTCGGCGATGATGAACCGCAGCTGGCCCGCTTCGTCGCGAAAGGGCGAGAACGACAGCTCGATGTTGCGTGGGCGCTGCTTGCTGTCGAGGTACGAGGTCTCGAAACGCACCACGCCGTCTCTCGCGCGCGTGAGCGCCTCCAACACGCTGGCGCGGGCGGCTTCGGGCCACAGACTCGACTGCCCAAAAGGTTTGCCCAGCACCTGCTCGGGTCGCAACGAAGCGAACTCCAGGGCCGCGCGGTTGACGCTCACCACGATGCCTTCGGGCGTGATCAACCCCATGAGGTGAGGCGTTTGATCGAACACCGCTTGAAACCGGTGGGCGGCCTCCAACCTCGCGGCCTGCTCTTGCCTCAGCTCCCGCTCGCGGAGCTGGCCGCTCAACAACGCCTTGCGCAGCTGGCTGGGTGGAAAGGCTGAAGTGCCCCAGATGAGCGCGGTGAGCACCAGCAACATCACGTACTCGCCCACCAGCGGCACCAGCGGTGGTTCGGTGAGCACGCCTGCGAGGCCGAGCACGAAGTAGGTGGTGATCACCACCACCGAGACCGCCGCCATCACCGTCGCGCCCCGCCGCCCGAACGCCCAGCCACACAAGGCCACCAGAAAGAAGAGAAACATCGCGGAGGGCGAGCGCACGCCGCCGTTGAAGGTCAACGCGATGAAGATGACCGTGCTCAGGCCCGCGATCAACGCGCTCACCGCTGGCAGCAGCCGGTTGCGCCGCAGCAACACCAGCCCGGCCACGCTGAAGCCCAACAACACCAGGCTGGGCACTCCACGCGACCACAGCTGGGGAAACATGCCGCTGACCAGCGAGGTGATCAGGGTGATGAGCGAGAGCGCCGCGCTGGTGGGGAGCGCCCACCCGAGCACATCGCGCATGATGACTTCCTGCGCTGCACGGACAGGCTCTGCTTCGGTACTCACGGCGACGCAACATAGGCGCTGGGTGCCGCCGCACGAGTGTTTTGCAGGCTGCCCATCGGCGCGGGGGAGCGGAATGGCTCACGCGATGCACGACTTCCAGCAGCGACCCATCGCGAGGAGCACCCATGGCTACCGTTTCGAACAGGAAGCTCGCCGTCGTCACCGGCGCCTCGAGCGGCATCGGCTATGCGCTGGCAGAGCAGTGCGTGAAGAACGGCTTCGACGTGATGATCTGCGCCGACAGCGAGAGGCTCGAGACCGCCCGCCAGCGCCTGGAGACCTCGGGCGCTCAGGTCTACGCGGTGTTGGAAGACCTCAGCACGCCCGAAGGCGTGGAGCGGCTCTACCAACGCATCGTCGACACCGGCCGGCACGTCGACGCGTTGTTGCTCAATGCGGGCGTGGGGCTGGGCGGCGCGTTTCTCGATACGCCCCTCGATCGTGAGCTGCGCATGATCGCCCTCAACTGCGGCCACACCGTGCATCTGGCCAAGCGGGTGCTCAGCGACATGGTGGCCATGCACTCAGGTCGCGTGCTGATCACCGGTTCGATCGCCGGCACCGCGCCCACGCCGTTCCAGGCGATCTACGGCGCGACCAAGGCCTTCGTGTATTCGTTCGGCGAGGCGCTTCGGGAAGAGCTCGAGGGAACTGGCGTGACGGTGACCACGCTGGAGGACGCGCAGCGGGGCAGTGGTGACGCGGCCTCCCAGGTGGCGGAGGATGGATTTCAGGCCATGCTCGCGGGCAAGGCGTCGGTGTTTGCCGGCTCGTTCGCGAACGGGGTGAAAGGCGCGCTCCCCGAGGTGGTGTCCGAGTACGCCCACGAAACGAAGCCGGGTGCGAGCAAGCGCTGACGACGAACTCCCTCTCCCCGCGTCGCAGGGAGAGGTTTTGAGGTAATGCCCCCACCATGAAGACCCTGATCTCCGCATTGGTCGCGATCACCCTCGCGGCCGCGCGGCCCGCAGACGCCTGCACCAACTTCCTCGTCTCCAAAGGCGCCAGCGCTGACGGCTCGACGATCATCACCTACGCCGCCGACGCGCACGAACTCTACGGCGAGCTCTACTTCTTCCCTGCCGCCCTCCACGCGCCCGGCTCGAAGCGCGACATCATCGAGTGGGACACCGGCAAGCTCCTCGGCCAAATCGATGAAGTGCCGCAGACCTGGAGCGTGGTGGGCAACATGAACGAGCACCAGCTCGCCATCGCCGAGACCACCTTCGGCGGGCGCAGCGAGCTGGAGAACCCCGACGGCATCGTCGACTACGGCAGCCTCATGTACCTCGCGCTGCAGCGCGCGAAGACGGCGCGCGAAGCGATCAAGGTGATCACCGACCTGGCCTCGAAGTACGGGTACCACAGCAGCGGGGAGTCGTTCTCCATCGCCGACCCGAACGAGGTGTGGCTGTTCGAGTTCATCGGCAAGGGCCCGGGCCAGAAGGGCGTGTTGTGGGTCGCGCGCAAGGTGCCCGACGGGTTCATCACCGGCCACGCGAACGCCGCGCGCATCCGCCAGTTCCCGCTCAACTCACCCTCCGACACGCTGTACGCGCCCGACGTGATCTCTTTCGCGCGTGCGAAGGGGTGGTTCACCGGCAAAGACGCCGACTTCTCCTTCGCCGAGACGTACAACCCCACCGACTTCGGAGCGCGCCGGTTCTGCGACAGCCGCGTGTGGTGCATGTTCCGCCGCGCGGCGCCGAAGAACGACCTGCCGCTGGGGTGGGTGGAAGGCTCCGACAAGAACTCCGCGCCGCTGCCGTTGTGGATCAAACCTGACCGCAAGCTCACCGTCAGCGACGTGATGGGCTTCATGCGCGATCACTTCGAAGGCACGCCGCTGGACATGAGTAAAGATGTCGGCGCAGGCCCGTACGGCTTGCCCTACCGCTGGCGCCCCCTCACCTGGAAGGTCGACGACAAGGAGTTCTTCAACGAGCGCGCGGTCTCCACGCAACAGACGGGCTTCTCGTTCGTCTCGCAGTCGCGCAGCTGGTTGCCGAACGCGATCGGCGGCGTGTTGTGGTTCGGCGTCGATGACACCTCGGCCACCGTCTACTTCCCGGTCTACGCGGGCAGCACGGAGGTCTCGAAGCCCTTCGCGGTGGGCACCGGGTCGTTCCACAACGTCACGTGGGACTCGGCGTTCTGGGTGTTCAACCAGGTCTCGAACTTCTCGTACCTGCGGTACAGCGAGATGATCCGCGAAGTGACGAAGGCGCAGCAGCAGCTCGAGTCGAAGTATCTCGGCGCGCAGGCTGACGTCGATTCGGCGGCGCTGGCGCTGCACAAGCAGTCACCGCGGCTCGCGCGCGAATACCTCACGCGGTACTCGATGGCGGCGGGCGACGAGGTGGTCGCGCGGTGGAAGGAGCTCTCGAAGGAGCTGCTCTACAAGTACCTCGACGGCAACGTGAAGGATGCGCAGGGAAGGGTGACGCATCCCGGGTATCCCGAGGGTTGGTACAAGGCGCTCGCCGCGGCGACGGGGGAGAAGCTGCGCACGCACAAGACGCCGGCGGAAGAGGCGGCGGAGAAGGTGAAGAAGGAGAAGGCGAAGGCCACTGCGGAGAGCCTGATCTCGTTGTTGTCTGCTCGCGGTCTTGCCGTTGATGCGAAGAAGAAGGCGGAGGTGCTTGCTTCGGATGATCTCGAGAAGCTCGAGGGGTGGTTGGTGAAGAGCGCCACGGCGAAGAGCGCCGCGTTGGTCTTCGAGGAAACGAAGTAGCCCCCGACCCGCTCCCCGCTTTGCAGGGCGAGGGAGATCAGGCGGTGCGGACGAAGAAGTCTCCGAAGGGTTCCTGAGGCTGCCTGGACCTGGCGTACGCCGCGAACAAGGGCTCGAGCGTCGCCATCACTCCGGCTTCGTCGACGTTCTCCTCGACCAGCCGATTGAGCCGCTGACCCTTCAAGTCACCACCCAGGTACAGCGCGTACCGGCCCGGCGCCTTGCCGACCAAGGCGATCTCCGCCAGGTACGGCCGAGCGCATCCATTCGGACAGCCGGTGATGCGCATCGAGATGGGCTCTTCTTCGAGCCCGAACTTGCTGAGCAGCTCCTCGACCTTCTCGGTGAGCGCCGGCAGGTAGCGTTCGGCCTCGGCCATCGCGAGCCCGCAGGTGGGCATGGCCACGCACGCCAAGGCTCTCTGCTTGAGCGGCGTCGCACGCGCATACCCATCGAGCCCGTGCTGCTTCACCAACGAATCGATCGCCGCACGCTCACCGGCGGGCACCGACGCGATGATCAAGTTCTGGTTCGAGGTGAGCCGGAAGTCGCCCTGATGCACCCGAGCGATCTCCCTCAGCCCCACCAGCGCCTGACCCGCGAGCCGGCCGCTCTCGACGTGCAAGGTCAGATGCCACCGCCCGTCGTGACCTTCCTTCCACCCGAACGTGTCGCCTGAATGGTCGAACGCAAACGCGCGCGCTGGGCCGAGCGTGAAGCTGAGCCGCGCCTCCAGCTCCTTCACGAACCACGCGATGCCGCGATCCGCGATGGTGTACTTGAGCCGCGCGTGTTTTCGATTGGTGCGATCGCCGAAGTCGCGCTGCACGGTGAGCACGCCCGCCGCCGCCTCCAACACCTGCTCCGGAGTGACGAAGCCGATCACATCACCCAGCCGGGGAAAGGTGGCCGGATCACCATGTGACGCGCCCATGCCGCCACCCACGGTCACGTTGAAGCCCGCCAGCTGGCCCGCTTCGATGATCGCGATGAAGCCGAGGTCTTGCGAGAAGACGTCGACGTCGTTGTGCGGCGGAATCGCGAGGCCGACCTTGAACTTCCGCGGGAGGTACGTCGCGCCGTAGAGCGGCTCCTCTTCACCGCCCGACACCTTCTCTCCATCGAGCCACAGCTCGTAGTACGCGCGCGACTTCGGGAGCAGGTGCTCCGAGAGCCGCACCGCCCACTGGGAGGCCTCGTGGTGCAGGCTCGAGTCGACCGGGTTGGGGTTGCACATCACGTTGCGGTTCACGTCACCGCAGGCCGCGATGCTGTCGAGCATCACCTGCTGCATCTCACCGATGACGCCCTTCATGTCTCCGCGCAGGATGCCGTGGAGCTGAAAGGCCTGCCGGGTGGTGAGCCGCAACGTTCCATTGGCGAGCTTCTGCGAGATCGCATCCATCGCGAGCCACTGCGTGGGGCTGCACACGCCGCCGGGCAGCCGGGTGCGGAGCATGAACGAGTACGCGGGCTCCAGCTTCTGCTGCGCGCGTTCGTCGCGAAGGTCACGGTCGTCTTGCAGGTAGCTGCCGTGAAACTTCATCAAGTGCCCATCGCTGGGGGGGATGCCCAGCGTCTCAGGCACCTCGAAGCTCTGCGCGATGGTGCCGCGCAGCAGGTGGCTCGCGGCCTTCACCTTCTCGACTTCGGTCAGCGGCTTCTTGTCAGTCATGCACCCTCAATAGACATCGCGCTGATAGCGCTGTGAGTCGCGCAGCTGGGCCACGTACGCTTCGGCGTCTTCGCGGCTCTTGCCACCGTGCTCTTCCACGATCGCCAGCAGCGCTTCGTTGACGTCGTTGGCCATGCGCGTCGCTTCGCCGCAGACAGAGAGATGAGCGCCGCCTTCGAGCCACGCGAAGAGGTCCTTGCCTGCCTCGCGCATGCGGTGCTGCACGTAGATCTTCTGCGCCTGGTCACGCGAGAACGCGAGCGACAGCCGGGAGAGGTGGCCGCGCTTGAGCGCCTCCTGCCACTCCACCTGGTAGAGGAACTGCGCGCGGAAGTGTTGTTCACCGAAGAAGAGCCAGTTGCGGCCCTTGGCTCCGACCTCGGCGCGCTCCTGCACGAACGCGCGGAACGGCGCCACACCGGTCCCCGGGCCGATCATGATGCAGTCACGTGAAGGGTCGGCCGGCACGCGGAAGCGCGGGTTGGACTCCACGAACACGGGCACCAGATCTTCCACGGCCCGGGTGGCGAGGTGATGAGAAGCCGCCCCGAAGTGCGCATCGCCGAACGCCTGGTACGCGACGTGCGCGACGGTGAGGTGCGCCTCCGCGCCAACGCGCTTCTGACTCGAGGCGATCGAATACAGCCGCGGCGACATCTTGCGCAGCGCGTGAACGAACGCCTCGGGTTCCCACGCAGCGGGATAGCGGCGCAGCACGTCGATGACTTGATGGGTGTCGAGCAGCTCTCGCAGCTCCTCGGTCCCGATGGCGTGGTCGAGCTCGGCGCTCTTCGCCAGCGCCGCATGCGCGACGAGGAAGGGCTTGGTGAGCCGGGTGAGCTCGAGCTTCGACGCGAGCCACGTGCTCAGCGGATGCCGTTGTTCATCGCGGCTGAGCTGCAGGTCGGCATCGAAGTGCTGCGTGGAGAGCACGGCCTTCACCAGCTCCGGCGCGTTGCGCGGCCAAATCCCCAGGGAGTCGCCCGGCTCGTAGGTCAGACCGGATGCGCCGAGCGACACTTCGAGGTGCCGCACGTCTTTGAGCGCGTCGCGGCTGACGATGCGTTGGTTGACGTAGATCTCCGCGGCGAACGGAGCCTCACGATGGAAGCGGGGCTCGATCGCCTTCGTGACGTGAACCTTCGTGGCCGTCACCGTGCCCGGGCGCTTCTGCGCATGCGTCAACGCACGAACGACCCAGGGAGCACCGACGGTCTCGAAGTCGACGTCGCACTCGCCCGCATCGACGACGCGCGTGGCGCCCAGGGCTGCGAACCGCGCGTCGAGCACGCGGCCGATCTCGCAGAACTTCGTGTAGCTGGTGTCACCCAGCCCGAGCACGCCGAACTGAAGTTGCGGCAGCTGCGGTGCGCGTTTGCCGACTACGAAGTCGACGAAGCTCTTCGCGTCGTCCGGTGGATCACCGTCACCCTGGGTGCTGATCACCACGTACAGCAAGGTCTCTCTGGCCAGCTCACGAACCGGGTACTCGCCGGTACGCAACACCCGCGCCTCGACGCCCGCGGCCTCGAGCTGCTGGTGCAGACGTTCGGCGAGGGCCCGGCTGTTTCCCGTCTGCGAGCCGTACAGAATCGTCACGCGATCGCCGCTCGCAGGTTGCTCGAGCTTCGGCGGGAGGAGCAACCCCAACAGCGCCGCCGTGTCTGCCTTCGCGTCGAGCTGGCGGAACGTGACGCCTGCATCGCGCGCGTGATCGCCGATGGTGCGGCGCGCTTGAGGTGTCCCCGCCCAGGCAATCGCGCAGAGTCCCGCTTCGGCGAGCGCGACGGCGACGGCTCCATCACGCGCCAACGACGCGACCACACCGGCTTCGAAGAGCTGCCGTTCGAGCGCCACCGCGTCTGCTTCTGAAGGCGCCAGCACGATCGCGCCCGGGTGGCCGAGGCGCGACTTGCGCTGCTCGGATGAGATTGTCGAACCACCCACGACCGCCGACTGATCCGCGCTCGGCCCGAGAATCATCCCGGTGGCGACGGTGTCGTTGGTGAGCGGATCGATGACGATGAAGGCACCGGTGCGCCGGTCATCGACGTAGCGATCGCCGAGCAGCGGCCTGCGGCTGGTGATGCGAACCCGGCCGATGTCGTTGAGCGCGAGCGTCTCCGCGGGCGCGTCGGAGAGATCCTCCAGCTCCTTGCGCGAGATCACCCGGTCCACCTGCGCAGAGACGGTGCGGGTGGTGTGCTTGATGAGGTACCGGCGGCCGACCTCGAGCGACTTCTCGCCGAACCACACCAGGTTCGCTTCGAAGTGCTGCAACGACAGCGGCAGCCGCGCCGGGTGCACCAGCACGTCACCGCGCGAGAGATCGATGTCGTGCTTCAAGCGAATGGCCACCGAAGCGGGCGCCGAGGCTGAAGTCAGCTCGCCGTCGAACGTATCGATGCCCGTGACGATCGAGCGTGCACCTGACGGCAGCGCCACCAGCTCGTCACCGACCTTCACCTCACCGCTCGCCACCTGGCCTGCGAAGGCGCGGTAGTCGAGATGAGGTCGCAGCACGGTCTGCACCGGGAAACGCAGCGGCGCATCGACGATCTGCTCTTCGTGCGGCAACGACTCGAGCCAGCCCAGCAACGTGCCGCCCTGATGCCACGGGGTCTTCTGGCTGAACTGGGTGAGGTTGTCGCCTGAGCGCGCGCTCACCGGGAAGAGGCGCACTTCCTTGAAGCCGAGCGTGCTGGTGAAGGCGAGCAGCTCCGCGCCGATGCGCGTGAAGGTGGCGGGGTCGAAGTCGACCAGGTCCATCTTGTTCACGGCCACCGCGAGGTACGGCACCCGAAGCAGCGAGGCGATGTACGCGTGGCGGCGGGTCTGCGGCAGCACGCCGAGGCGTGCGTCGATCAGGATCACCGCGGCGTCGGCCGTCGATGCGCCGGTCGCCATGTTGCGCGTGTACTGAACGTGCCCCGGGGTGTCGGCGACGATGATGGTGCGCCGGTTGGTGGAGAAGTACCGGTACGCCACGTCGAAGGTGATGCCCTGCTCACGCTCGGCGAGCAGGCCATCGGTGAAGAGCGAGAAGTCGAGCTCGCCAGTATCCGCTGCGCGTTTCGAGGTCGCCTTCTTCACCGAGGCGATCTGATCGTCGAACAACGCGTCGCATTCGTAGAGCAGCCGGCCGATGAGCGTGCTCTTGCCGTCGTCGACCGAGCCGACCACCGCGAGGCGCAGGAGCGGTTTGAGGGGCAGGGCCGTCATCAGAAGTAGCCCTCTCGTTTCTTCGACTCCATCGAACCTTCTTCGTCGTGATCGATCATCCGGCCCTGGCGCTCCGACACGCGCGCGCCGCGCATCTCTTCGATGATCGTCTCGAGGGTGGTGGCGCTCGACTCGACGGCGCCACTGAGCGGGTAGCAGCCCAGCGTGCGGAAGCGCACCCGGCGCGGCTTCGGCACTTCACCGGGCAGCAGGCGCATGCGCTCGTCGTCGACCATCAACAGCATGCCGTTGCGCTCGACCACCGGCCGCTCGGCCGCGAAGTACAAGGGCACCACGGGGATGCGCTCTTCCAGGATGTAGTTCCACACGTCGAACTCGGTCCAGTTCGAGAGCGGGAACACGCGCATGCTCTCGCCGGCGTCGATGCGGCCGTTGAAGAGCGACCACAACTCCGGGCGTTGGCGGCGCGGTTCCCACTGGCCATTGCGATCGCGGAACGAGAACACCCGCTCTTTCGCGCGCGACTTCTCTTCGTCACGCCGGGCACCACCCAGCGCCGCATCGAAGCCATGGAGCGCGAGCGCGTCGAGCAACCCCTGCGTCTTCATCGCGTGGGTGTACTTCTGGCTGCCGTGGTCGAACGGGTTGATGCCTTCGGCCAGCGCGCGTTCGTTGCGATGCACGATGAGCTTGAGCCCGTGCTGCGCCACGAACCGGTCGCGGAACGCGTACATCTCGCGGAACTTCCACGTGGTGTCGATGTGCAGCAGCGGGAAGGGCACCGGCGCGGGGTGGAACGCCTTGCGCGCGAGGTGCAGCAGCACCTGGGAGTCCTTGCCGATGCTGTACATCAGCACCGGGTTCGCGAACTCGGCCAGCGTCTCGCGGAGGATGTAGATGCTCTCGGCCTCGAGCCGGGCCAGATGCGAATCACGGGAACGAGTCATTGAGCGGAACCGGTAGCAGCGGAACGCTGCGCGAGACAGACGGGAGCGAAGCGGACGGCTGGCCGAGGTGAAGCGACCCAGATCATGACTGGCCCAACCGCGCGAGCACGGGCTCACTCACGAACGACTCGAGCGCGTGGCGAACGCCCACCACTTCTCCCACCACCAGGAGAGCCGGCGAGCCGAGTTCTGCAGCGGCCACCTTCACTGCGATGTCGCCCAGCGTGCCGTCGATCACCCGCTGATGAGCCCACGTTCCAGCTTCGACCACCGCAGCGAGGCTGCCTGCAGCGCGGCCATGGGCCTGCAGCGAGGCGCTCACCTGAGTCAGTCGCGTCACGCCCATGAACAGCACCAGCGTCGGCGAGGAGGCGAGGTGTCTCCAATCAGGCTCACCCGTATCGAGGTGCGCGGTCGCAAAGGTCACCGACGCCGCGATGCCGCGCAGGGTGACGGGAATGCCAGCCGCAGCGGGGGCCGCTGCACCACTCGAGACGCCGGGCACGATTTCCCAGGGGACACCCGCGGCCGCGAGCGCCAATGCTTCTTCACCACCACGCCCGAACACGAACGGGTCACCGCCCTTGAGGCGCACCACCATGCGCCCGAGCCGCGCGTGTTCGATGAGCTCGCGGTGAATGTCGTCCTGGCGGGTCGACTCCCCGCCGCCTTCTTTGCCCGCGTAGATCAACCGCGCGCCCCGCCTCGCGTGGCCGAGTACGTCGGGGTGAATGAGCCGGTCGTGCACCACCACGTCGGCCTGCGAGAGCAGCTGCGCGGCGCGCAAGGTGAGCAGCCGGGGATCTCCGGGACCTGCGCCGACGATGAAGACGGTTCCAACTCGCTTGCTGCGATTCACGGGATGCCTCTCGACGACGAAGCGAAGGTGGCGACCCAGCGGAGCACGGCCGTCCGCAAAGGCGTTCGCTTCAGGTGACGACGCAAGGTGTCGCTCAGGCGCACGCGGCCGAGATCGACCACCGACAGCTCTTTCATCAAGCGACGACGCACGCGTGCGGCCACGGCGGGTGCAGCGCCATCGGTCGATACCGCGACGGTGAAGAGTCCCTGTCGCCCGACGGAGGGCAGCGTGAAGTCGCAGAAGTCAGGTTCATCGGCTGCGTTCAAGAACACGTTGGCCTGCTTCGCTTCGAGCGCGGCTGCTTGCGTGACGTTTCGATCATCGGTGGCGGTGAAGACGAGCCGGTGGCCCGCCACGTCGCCCGCTTGAAAGGGTCGCTGGAGCAACTCCAACATCCCCGCGGCGGCGAGCGCAGTGATCGAGCCTGTCACCTCAGGAGCGATGACCCGAATCACTGCGCCCGCGGCCACGAGACTGCGAATCTTCCCCTCTGCGACCGCGCCCCCGCCGACCACGAGCACGCGGTGTCCCTCCAGGCGGAAGCAGACAGGAAAGTCCTTCATGGTCAGAGCCCGCCGCCGGTGACGTGCAGGCCACATTCTTTGGCGTCCGCGTTTTCCCACCACCACCGCCCCGCGCGTTCGGGCTCGTGGCTCTTGATGGCCCGCGTGCAGGGAGCACAGCCGATCGACGCGTAGCCGCGATCGTGAAGCGCGTTGTACGGAAGGTGGTTCTCGCGCAGGTAGTCCCAGACCTGCGCCGCGCTCCAGCTGGCGAGCGGGTTCAACTTGGCCAGCCCGTGCGTGGTGTCGTGCTCGATCAACTCGACGGCGGTGCGGGTGTTCGCCTGTTCACGCCGCAGCCCGGTGATCCACGCGCGGCGGCCCGCCAGGGCCCGACGGAGCGGCTCGACCTTGCGAATGGCGCAGCACTCCTTCCGGGCTGCCAGGCTCTCGCGGAAGGAGAAGTGGCCCCCGGTGCTGACCAACTGCTCCACCTGTTCGTGCTGGGGGAAGAAGGTCTCGATGCGCAGGGCGAGGCGCCTTTGCAGCACGCCGATGAGCTCGTAGGTCTCCGGCGGCAGCCGGCCCGTATCGAGCGTGAAGATGCGCACGCTCGGCGAGTGGATCGAGGCGAGGTGGATCAGCACCACGTCTTCCGGCCCGAAGCTGGAGGCGATGGCGGCGCGCTCTCCGAAGTGCGCTTCCGCCCAAACGAGGACTTCATCCGCTGGAGCAGATGGGGCAGGAGCGGTCAGTTCAGGGTGAAGCGCGTTCATGGGGGGCAGGCGTTCCGTGATATCGGTCAGGCGTCCGTTATAGCGGACAGCCTGTCGAACGCAAGCCGCCCCGTCACATCGAAGGTTTCGGCGTGCCTCCCGGGTGACCGAGGTCGTCGCGCCTCAGGCGCCTGGCTCTGCGCGGCTGGTTCGAGCGGCTCATCAACCAGAACGCGGCCAGGAAGAAGACGAAGCTCGCGATCCAGAAGAGCACCAGCCAGTTCATCTGGGCACTTTCGTGGAACCAATTCATGTTCACGAGACGAGCAAGCGGTGTGCCCGGTGCTAGAGCGTCGGCTCGATGGCCCACCTGTTCGAAGTGCAGATTTATTACGAAGACACCGACTTCTCCGGCGTCGTGTACCACGCGAACTACCTGCGATTTTTCGAGCGGGCGCGGGAACACGTGCTCGGCGCGGGTGAGCTGGTGCGCATGTGGCGCGAGGAGCAGAAGGGCTTCGTCGTCTACAAGGCCACGCAGCAGTTCAAAGAAGGCGCGGTCTTCGGCGACATCGTGGAGATCCACTCCGTGGCCCGGCTGGAGAGCGAGTACCGGGTGGTGTTCGACCAGAAGGCGATTCGCAAGAGCGATGGCCGGCTGCTGGTCGACGCGAGCATCGAGATGGTCTGCATCGACGGGCAGCGCACCCCGGTGCGGGTGCCGCTCACCGAAAAGCTGCGCGCGATGATGGCCCCCTGAGAGGCTGCTACGCTCCCCTCATGACGGTCGACCCGAGCAACTGGGGCAAGTGCAACGTCTGCAAAAAGCCCATCGCCTTTGGAGCGCCGTACGTGAAGTGCACGGTCTCCACCTGCAACCGCAAGCGCCTGACGCTGACGTTCTGCACGCACCAGTGCTGGGACGCGCACAACCCCGACTTCAACCACCGCGACCCCGCCTACACGGAACACGTCGCGCCGCCGAAGCCGTAGCGCAACCGCTGCACCTGATCAGAGGAACCGGCGCAACGCTGGGTTCTGCAACAGCAAGGGCGCCGGCTTCTCGGTTTTCAGGACCTTCTGAAACACGGCTGACTCCCGCCCGAGCTTCGAGGCCGCATACTTCCCCAGCACGGCGAGCGTGGGTCGGCCGCCTGCGGGAAAGCTCGAGTCGGCCAGCGCCGCCTTTGCGCCTTCCAACACCTCTTCCCACTTCTCTTCGTACGCGCTGACCGCCAACTTTCCGGTGACCAGCACCTTGCTCTTCTCGACCAGCCGGCGCGCCTCGGTGAGCTCACCCACCTCGAGCAGCATCAGCACCCGCCACGCCTCCGCTGAGTCCTTCACCTCGCGGGTGTGCCGCAGATCCAACCACTGCGAATCGAGCGCGCGCGACGCGAGCGTGAGCCCTTCTTTCGGGGCGCCTTCGAAGAAGCGGGTGACGCCATACATGAGCACGTGCACCGCGTGAAACGCGCCCAGCGGCTGCGCTTCCGAGAGCAGCTTCGCGAAGGCATCGTGAGCGCCCGCGAAGTCGCCCGCGTTCAGCTTCGCGGTGGCGGCCAGCCCGTCTCGACGAAGCTGAGCGAGGCGCAACATCGCGTGAGCCCGCCGGAAGATCTGACCGCGCCAGGCCAGAAGGAACGCGCCCACCAGCACGCCCGTCGACCAGACGGAGCCAGGCACGCCCGCGAGCAAAGGCTGCCGCACCAGGATCATCGCGAGCACCACCGACACGCCGAGCATCACCGACAGCTGGCTGCGCCGCCGTTTGTCTTCACGTGCGTTCACCACCACGAGCTGTCCTTCACCCGGAGTCACGGCTTCTTCACTCCCCGCACGCTCTTGCACGCGTCGATCAACTGCTTCTGTCCGGCCAGCGTGGTCGCTTCACCGAAACACTCGATGACCCGCGCACCGATCTTCCGGCTCACCTTGAACGGATACGTGTCGGCCCACGCTGCGCCGCCCCACGCGAGCACCCAACCGTCAGCCAACGTCGAGGAGTTCACGAACACTGCGCCCGCATCATTGGCGAGCAGCTCCGCCTTCACGTCTTCTTTGCTCTCGAGAGAAACGGGCGAGGTGAGCCACAACACGCCCACCCGCTCGGGACAGATGGTGGCGGGGCAGGGGCTCAACTTTCCGTCGACGCGGCACTCGGCGAGGGGCGGCACGAACGGGCCACACGCATCGGCCTTCCAGCCCTCCGGGAGATCGATCGTCAACTTCAGCTCGGCGTGCGTCAGCTCGGCGCCAACGACTGACAGCAAGACGATCAAGGGCAGGGACACCGCGCCCTTCTATCGAAGTCTCGAGGCGAATCCGTAGCAGTGAGGCGTTCCTGCGGGCGGACCCGTTCTTGCCTGTGCACCCCCCATGTTCCGTGCACTGGGAGATTTTGCGTTCCGCCGTCACTGGTTGGTGCTGGCGGGGACTGCCGTGTTGCTCCTGGCGTCCGTCGCCTCGTTGTTGATCGGCGGGCGGATGAGCGGCGCCACCATCACGGGGCTGGAAGCGGGTCAGGCCGACGCGCTCATCGAGAGCGTGGTGGGGCGGCGCGCGGAGAACACGGTGGTGTTCCTCTTTCGCTCGAAGACCCTGGCGCCCAACTCGCCAGAGTTCTCCCGCGCGATGAATGCCGCGCTCGAACCGCTTCGGGGAGACGCCGCGATCTCCGGCGTGGAGACCCCCTCGGAGCTCGATCCGCGCCTGGCTGCCACGCGCGTCAATGAAGAGGGCCGCACCGCCTACGCGCTGATCACCATGGCGGGCGACCTCAAGCAGGCGCTGGCCGAGTTTCCCCGCGTCCGTCAGTTGGTGCGCAGCGATGAGCTCGAGGTGCTGGCCACGGGGCAGGCCGCCTTTCAAACCGACCTCAACGCCCAGCTCGAGAAGGATCTGCTGCTCGCAGAGCTCGTCTCATTTCCGCTCGCGCTCATCGTGTTGTTGCTGGTCTTCCGCACGGTCGTGGCGGCGCTGCTTCCCGTGGTGGTGGGCGGGCTCGCGGTGCTCGGGGGCATCGCCGTGGTGCTCGCGCTCTCGCACGTCACCGACATCTCGCAATACACCATCAACGTCTGCTCCCTCATCGGGCTCGGTGTGGCCATCGACTACTCGTTGTTCACCGTGGCCCGCTATCGAGAGGAACTCGCCGCCGGTCACGACTTCCGCGAAGCGTTGGTGCTCGCGGTGGATCACGCGGGGCGGGTGGTCGCCTTCTCCGCGCTGGCGGTCTGCTCGGGTCTCGCCGGCCTGCTCTTCTTCGACGGCTCGTACCTGATGACCATGGGTGTGGGGGGAGCGATCGTCGTCGCGCTCGCGGCGCTCTTCGCGCTCACCACCTTGCCCGCGCTGCTGGCCGTGCTGGGCAAACGAATCCACGCGCTCGCGTTGCCGCTGCCGAAGCTGAAGTCGCGTGAAGGCGTCTGGCACGGCATCGCGATGGCCGTGATGCGCAGGCCGGTGCTGGTGTTGGTGCCGACGCTGGGCGTGTTGTTGCTGCTCGCCTCTCCGTTCACGCGGCTTCGCCTGGCCGCCTCTGACGTGCGCGTGTTGCCTGCGGGGCTCGAGGCCGCGCGCGGCTTTCAGCTGCTGGGTGAACAGTTCCCCGACGAAGCGCAGACGCACTTCAACGTTCCGGTGTTCTTCCCTTCAGGGACGCCGTTCACGCCGGAGCGCATCGGGGCGCTGCATGATCTCTCCAGGCGCATCAGCGAGCTGCCGGGCGTGCGCAAGGTGAACAGCCCGGTGTTCGGAGATCCGCGGCTGTCGCGCGAGATGTACCAGGGGCTGTTCAGCAATCCGCCGCCGCAGCAGGCGCCGCTGATCGAAGGCGCGAAGCAGGCGTTCTCCAAAGGGTCGGTGGTGTTCCTGCAGGGCATCTCCGCGGCGACCCCCGACAGCGACGCGGCGCGGGAGATCGTCAAAGCCATCCGCTCCAACCGCACGGTGGGTGACGGCACGTTGCTCGTCGGTGGAGAGAGCGCGCTCGACGTGGACAACACGAGCTACCTGCTCTCGCGCGCGCCCCGCGCGGTGGGCTTCGTGGTGAGCGCCACGTTGCTGGTGCTCTTCCTGCTGCTCGGCTCCGTGCTGCTGCCGATCAAGGCGGTGCTGATGAACTTCCTGTCCATCGGAGGCTCGTTCGGCGCGTTGGTGTTCATCTTCCAGGAAGGTCACGGAGGGCTGCTGCACATTGAGCCGCACGCGCTGGAGCCGGCGCTGCCGGTGCTCCTGTTCTGCGTCTTGTTCGGTTTGTCGATGGACTACGAGGTGCTGATCCTCACCCGCATGCGCGAGGCGTATGAGCGCACCGGCGACAACGCGCAGGCGGTGGGTGAAGGGCTCGAGAAGACCGCGGGCCTGGTGACCTCGGCCGCGGCCATCATGATCGCCGTCTTCGTCGCGTTCGGCCTCGCCAAAGTGGTGCTCATTCAAGCGGTCGGCGTCGGCATGGCCATCGCGGTGGCGCTCGACGCGACCTTGATTCGCGTGCTGCTGGTGCCCGCCACCATGCGCTTGTTCGGTAAGGCCAATTGGTGGGGGCCGCGTTGGGTCAAGAAGTTCAAAGCGGGACGCCCGAGCGTGGGCCCGCGCACGCTGCTGTCTTGACGGGCTTCCATCCGCTAGGTGGGGCCGATGTTGGGGCCCACACGACGACCGAGACCGCTGGAGCCCTTACTCGCGCTCGTGGGCATCTACGCCGTGCAGTTCTTGATCACGCGCGTCGCAGTCGCCACCGTGCCCACGCTGGCCGTCACGCGACCGTTCAAGGGACTGGCGGCGTGGCTCTTCACCAGTTGGGACGGCGTTCACTACCTCCGCCTCGCCCAGAACTACGACAGCTACGCGTGGCCGCCGCTCTACCCGATGGCGTTGCGAGCGTTCGCCTCGTTCGGGACGAGCGTCGAAGGCGCGGCGGTGTTGGTGAACCTGCTCGCGCATGCAGCCATCGTGTGGCTCGCCTACGCGTACGTGCGCAACAACGCGCGGCTTCAAGAAGTGCCGGGTTGGTTGTTCGCGTCGTTGATTCTGTTCTTCCCCGGCCACAACGTCTTCTTCGCGGCCTACTCGGAGTCGTTGTTCCTCGCGCTGCTGCTGGGCGCCTGCGTTGCGTATCAACGTGACCTGTTGTGGCTAGCGGGGATGCTGTGTGGGCTGTCGCTCCTCGCGCGCAACATGGGCGTCTTCCTCGGCGTCGCGCTCATCGCCGTCGAAGTGGGGCGGATCATCCGTGACCGGCGCTTCAATGGGCGCAGGTTGGCGGCAGTCTCGTTGTGGCTGCCCTTCTTCGTCGGCTGGAACGTGTGGCTCTCGGAGGTCGCCTCCACCAACCCCGTGGAGGCGACGCTCGGCTGGCAACTCGAGCTGCTCGAGCAGCACGTGCCACCCGGCGAGAACGCGAAGCTCTGGGTGCTGCGCTTCATCGCGTTGCCGCCCGGTAACCACAACGAGTTCGTCTTCTTCTGGGGGCTGATCCTCGCGACCGGCTACTGCTGGTTCAGGCGATTGCAGGTCGAGGCGGTGCTCATCGTCGTCTTCCTCCTCTCGTTCGCGGTGTACCTGTACCGGCCCTTCCCCTTCACCCGATATGCCTCGACGCTGTTCCCCCTCGCGTTGATGGTCGCCGACCTCACCCGCCGTTCCCCGGCGCTCCAGGCCCTGGCGCTTTCGATCGCCGTCGCCCTGTCTCACTTCTACGAGGTGATGTTGTTCAGCGATCGTTTCGGCGAGCCGTGAACCCGGAGGTATGAAGCGGTCACCGTGAACCGACTCCTGCTCTGCGCTTCGTTGACGTTGGCTTCGTGTCAGTGCGACCCCACCCAGGGCACCATCCGCGGGAATCAAGACGCGGGCTCCGATGCGGGCGCGACGATTTCGGATGCGGGCGTGATCGACGCGGGCCCCGGTGATGCGGGCGCCCTCGACGCGGGCCCTGACTGTGTGCCGCCCGACGTGCTCATCGCGCTCGATCGCACGCTCACCATGCACCGCACCGCTGAAGGCCTCACGCCCGCAGACACGGCGGCCGGCCGCGCCACTTCGAAGTGGACGATGGCCATCAACGGCATCGAGCAGCTCACCGCCGCGCCGCTCGATGGCACCGTACGTTTTGGGCTCGAGTTGTGGCCGCGCGCAGAAGCAGGTTGCGTGACCTTGGCGCAGCGCATTCAGGGCATGAACGCCACCAACGCCATGTGCCAGGGCCCGGAGATCGTCATCGAGCCCGGGCTCAGCACCGGCTCGGCCATCAGTGCGCTGCTCGACCCGGAGACCACGCTCATCTGCACCACCACCCCCACCGGCGCCGCGTTGATCGGTGCGCGCAACTTCCTCGAGGCGCACCAGGACGGTGGTCAGGCTCAATACGTGGTGCTGGTGACCGATGGCGCCGATTGGGACTTCAGCTGCCCCTCGCCCAATCCGTTGCTGGTGGTCGATGGGCTCGCCGACGCCGGTATCAAGACGCTGGTGGTCGGCTTCAGCGCCGAGACCTCGTTGCAGAACGGAGTCGGCGCCGCCTTCTTGAACGACCTGGCCTGCGCTGGCCGCACTGCGAAGAACTTCGCGGTGACTTGCCGTACCGACGCACCGACCGGCAGCTACCGCGCGGTGAACCCCGACGCTGGCGGAATGGACGCGCTCTTCTTCACCGCCACCAACGCCAGCGAGCTGGCCGCCTCGCTGAGGACCTTCAGCGAGACGGTCTGCTGCGGCTGCATCAACTGAGGTGATGGGGCCCTCACCCCAACCCTGTCCCGAAGGGACAGGGAGCTACTTGTCGAGCGCCGGCTCCAACGCGGGCACTGCGGGCCCACGCTTCGAGAAGAAGCGCGCGTAGATGCCGTAGATGATGAGCGACGAGACCACCGCCGTGAGGAAGTCGGTCAGCGGCACCATCACCGCCGTGTAGACCATCAGCCCCGTGTGAAAACGGCCCTCGTGTTTCCACACCTCGAGGATCTCCGCCTTCTTCACCATGTTGGTGGCGACCCACAACAAGATGCCCGCGATGCACGCCAACGGCACGTGCGCGAGCTGCGCGGCCAGGAAGTACGCGATGAGCAGCTTGAGCGCGAACTTGAAGTAACCCGCCAGCGGCGTGACCGCGCCGGCCTTGATGCTGGTGGCGGTGCGTGCGAGCGCTCCGGTGCAGGGGAAGCCGTTGACCAGCGGGGTGATGATCTGCACCAGGCCCTGGCCCCAGAACTCCTTGTCGGGGTTGAACGGCGTCTTCTTGTTGTTGGCGAGCCGGTCGGCCATCGACGAGCACAGCAGGCTCTCCACGCCTGAGATGAAGACGATCGCCACCACGTAGTAGACGCAGTCGACGATCACCGGCCACGTGGCTGGAGGAAGAATCGGCGGCGTGAAGACGAAGAAGTTGTTGGGGATCGCCCCGAACCGATCGTTGACCGAGAGGATGCCGCGACCCGACAGCACGGTCAGCGACAGGCCCGTGCACACCGCCAGCGAGATCAACGGCGCCGGAATGAAGATCGAGATGCGCAGCAACCCCTTGGTCATCACGAACGTCAGCAGCGCCAGGAGCAGCGCCCAGCCGTTGGCGTTGCCCAGGCTGCTGACGGTCACCAGCACCTTCTCCCGAAGCGAACCGGTCATGGCCGGCAACCCCAGCGCGTCGCCCGAGTTCGACAGCGCGATGGCCACCGCGATGCCCACGGTGAAACCCACCACGATCGACGACGGCACCTTCGCGGCCACCTTACCCAGCCCCGCCACGCCGCTCGCCATCAACACCAGACCCGCGATGATCGAGACGAACACCAGCATGCCGTGTGCGGCCTCGAAGCTGCCGCCGTTGGCAGGGCCGTACTTGGTGATCAAGCTGGCGATCAACGGGATGAACGCCGCGGTCGGGCCGTACACCTGGTACTTCGAGCCACCGAAGGTGCGGCCCACTGCGCAGGCGAGCGCGCCGGCGATGATGCCCTGCTCGGGGCGAAGACCCATGGCCATCGCAAAACCCATCGCCATGGGGATCGCGGTGAGCGCCACCACCAGACCTGCGCTGAAGTCGCGGTAGACCGTGGTCTTCCAGTTCTTGCGATTGAGGTCTTCGAAGCGGGCGTCGAAGAAGGTGAAGAACAGCTTGAGCCGCTCGCGTACGGAGAGTTCCTGAACAGCGACCGTCATCGCGTCGCTCCCTGAGTCGCGTGCTCGACCGGCTGTTGCGGCGCGACCGGCCGCGGGGGCTCGTGCCGGAGAATGAGCGGAGTGGCGCGCGCGCCTTGTCCCTGGGCGACCAGCCACAGCCCCAGGAGCATGAGCGCGGCGAGGAGACTTGCCTTCGTTGGATCCATCCCGCGCGGGAGAGCAACGCCGGTGCCAGTGGAGATCCGCACGGGGCCGGATGTGCGCCTGTCGGAGATCGCCGACGGTCAGCCGTCGCGGTTGGGCGACCGCCCGTGACGGCGCAGCAAATCGTAGAAGTCCGTGCGGTTTCGCCCCGCCAACTTCGCGGCCGCGGTGACGTTGCCGCCGGTGCGCGTGAGCACCAGGTCGAGGTAGGCCTTGTCGAACACTTCGCGGGCCTCTCGCATCGGAGGCGGCACCGGCGCGTCGGGCAACAACCACGGCGCCAGCAGGGTGGTAGCGCCCCGCGCGAGCTCTCCGTTGCCCTCGGGGGAGGGCGTGCTGATGGTGCCCACGCCGGGCAGGTGATCCACGTCGACCTCGCCGCTCCGGCACAACAGCACGGCCGCCTCCATCACGTTCTCCAGCTCGCGCACGTTGCCGGGCCAGGAGTGCGCCATCAACACCGCGCGTCCTCGTGCGCTCAGGTGCGGCGCGGGCACGTTGCTGCGCGCCGCCGCCCGTTTGAGGAACAGCTCGGCCAGCAGCGGCACGTCGTCGCGCCGTTCTCGCAGCGGGGGCATCTGCACCGGCAACACGTGCAGGCGGTAGTAGAGATCTTCGCGGAACCGCTTCTCCGCCACCTCCTGCTTCAGGTCGCGGTTGGTGGCCGCGATGACCCGGACGTCGACCTCGATCTGCTCGCGCCCGCCGATGCGCTCGATCTGGTGCTCCTGTAAAAAGCGCAGCAGCTTGACCTGCAGCGGCGTGGAGAGATCGCCGATCTCGTCGAGAAAGAGCGTGCCGCCGCCGGCCGACTCGACGCGCCCTTTGCGCTGGATGTGGGCGCCGGTGAAGGCCCCCTTCTCGTGGCCGAACAGTTCGCTCTCGAGCAGGTTCTCGGGGATCGCGCCGCAGTTGATGGCGACAAACGGCCCGCTCCCCCGCCGGCCGCTGCGG
>JAUYRZ010000015.1 GCA_030695565.1 Archangium sp. | reverse complement strand
CGACCGTCGTGATTGCTTCACGCGCACCCAAGATCACGACAGGGTGCGGGTGGTCAACCACTCCCGACTAGATCAACAGCCTCTTCGGGAGAGGGTCGGCGTGAGGGCCGAACCGCTCACCACGCAGAAAAGACCGTTCATCACCAGGAAGCCCGAACGCCTCGAACCCCCGTTCACACTCGGGGGAATGAAACGCGTCGCGCTGCTGGCCCTGGTCCTCCTCGTCACCCACCTGAGCCGAGTGCAGGCCTGCGCGACGCGTCGCGACGACGAGGAACGCCTGAACTACCTCGCCGCTCGAATCGAACACGACGACTTCGGCGTCGCGCCCGGTCATCCCTTCGACGGTGAGTGGAGGCTCACCACGCTCTCGATGGCCACGGTCGCTGCGACCAACCTGGCCCTGCGCCATCCCGAGACCCGCGCCGAACGCGCGCGCCAGGTCTCCGCGTGGGCGACACAGCTGACCTCGAAGGAAGTCAGCGCCTACGACACGAAGCAGTGGGGCACCGACGCCTTCACCACGCTCGATCGTTCCGAAGCGCACGCCGGTTATCTGGGTCACGTGGTGCTCGCCCTCGACGCGGCCTGCCTGCTCGGAGGCCCGCGCGACGCCGACCTGCACGAGCACCTGGTCAACGCCCTCGCGCGCAGAGTCTCCGAGTCGCCCAGCGGGCTCATCGAGACCTACCCGGGCGAGCTCTACGTGCCCGACAACCTGGTGGTGATGGCCGCGCTGGTGCAGTTCGACGCCTGCATCGGAGAACCGCGCCACGCCGAGTTGACCGCTCAGTGGATCGCCAAAGTGAAGGCCCACTGGCTCGACCCCGACAACGGCCTGCTCGTCTTCGCACCCGGGCAGCCCGCCCGCGGCAGTGGTGCTGCGTGGAACTCGTTCTACCTGCCGCTCATCGACGAGCCGTTCGCCGCCCAACAATCCGAGCTCATGTGGAAGACCTTCGGAGACACCGCGCTCGGCGGCTGGCTGCACGGCATCCGTGAATGGCCAATCGGGGAGGAGCGCTGGGGCGACGTCGACTCCGGCCCGCTGGTGATGGGCGTGTCACCTTCGGCCACGGGCTTCGCGCTCGCCGACGCCACGCTGCGCGCAAGACCAGCGCAGCATCGGGGAATTCTGCGCACCTCCGAGTTGGTGGGCGTGAGCTGGAACGGCCGGTATCTCTGCGCGCCGTTGGTGGGTGACGCGATCGTGCTCGCTGCCAGAACGATGACCCGGTGGGTGAGCGAATACCCGCCGCGCGCGAGGCCGGTGGGCGTTACTCCTCCGGCTGGATGATCAAGCCAATCGCCGGCGTCGATCGTGTGACCCGGTTGCTCGGGATCGCCGAAACGCCCCCCATACAGCCGACGCCCGTGGTGCTCGCGCCGGCCACCTGGC
Source organism: Archangium sp. (assembly GCA_030695565.1). Classification (GTDB taxonomy): domain Bacteria; phylum Myxococcota; class Myxococcia; order Myxococcales; family Myxococcaceae; genus Archangium_A. The sequence continues at coordinate 131,957 of JAUYRZ010000015.1, read as the reverse complement.
GCACGGCGACTTCTCCGCTGGAAGAGGCGCTGCGTGCAGCGCTGCATCAGTTCGCCGCCGCGTTGGGCCGCGTGGAGACGGAGCCGGATCCGCTCACCAGACACCTTGGGTTTCGCACCGTCCGCCGTGAGCTGAACGAGGCCGCGGTCGCCCCTCAGAACCTGAGTGACCCCGAGGAACAGGCGTGGGCGAAGAGCCTGGTCGACTCGGCGCGCGCGAAAGAGCACGCCACGCTGGGTGCGCTCGATGCCCAGGCTCGCAGTGATCTCGAGGTGCTGCTCACCTTCGAACGACGGCTCGATGAACGTCACGCGGCCGACGTGCTGCGAAAGGCGGCGACCCAGGATCAACTGACGCAGCGCGCGGTGCTCAGTCGACTGCAGCGCGACACCGAACGGCGCCGCGCCGACTTCGTGAAGCTCGAGTCATCCAGAAGACCGAAGTGGGCCCGGGTGCTCGGCGTGGTGATCGCGATCTGCAGCTTCGGTGTGCTGGCGTTGCGAATGGAGTTCGACGCGTCGCCGCTGCTCAGCAGGGTGACCCTGGCGGGGGTGATCTTCTCGGGCCTGCTGGGGAGTTGGCTCGCGCTCGACTCACGGCAACGGCGTGCATGGTTGAAGGATCGGTTGGAGGAGCTCGCCACGCTCCGGCAGAGCGCAGCTGAACGCGAGGCGCACGCGAAAGAGCACCTGACGCACGCGCTCAAGCTCTTCGATGAGGTCGATGCGCAGTGTCAGCGGGAGGAGGCGGCGGCTCGCGCGGTGTTGCTCAGGTTGCCCGGCGCGGAGCGGTACCTGCGCACGTCGGGGCCGGTCGTGGCGTTCAGTGTTCGATAGGTCAGTGTGACTTGCCCCTCACCCTGACCCTGTCCCGAAGGGCCCGAAGGGAGAGGGACCTCGTTTCGTCAGCCCAGCGCTGCCACGCCGCGACCGGCTTCCACCGGGTGACCGCAGGCTCGCAGGGCCCGTTCGATGGCGCTGACCGTGGTGACCAGGTCGGCGCGGGAGACGGCGCCCATGTGGCCCACGCGGAAGTATTTCGGCTTGAGCGCGGGGTGCAGGCCACCGGCGATCACCACGCCTTCCGCTGCGACCGCCTTCACCAGCGCCGCGTCGACGCCAGGGGGGTAGTACAGCGCGGAGAGCGTGTTCGCGCTCACGGCAGTGTCCATCGGCAGCGGCCGCAAGCCGAGCGCCTGCCACGCCGCACGCACCGAGTTCGCCAGCTTCGCGTGCCGTTCGATGCGCGCGCCCATGCCTTCGTCGACCAGGTGACCCAGGCTCACGTCGAGCGCCATGATCAAGTTCACCGGAGGCGTCGCAAAGTACGACGGTCTCTCCGCTTCGTACGCCTCGTGGATCGGCAGCCACTCCGCGAAGTCGAGGTACATCGCCGCGACCGGCCTGGTGCGCGCCTTCGACGTGGCCAGCGCTTTCGGGCTCGCCAACAAGATGGCCAGACCGGGCGGGCACCCGAGCGCCTTCTGCGACGCGGTGAACGCGACATCGATGCCCCACGCATCCATCTCCAGCGCTTCACCACCCACGCTGCACACGCCGTCGACCACCACCAACACGCCGTGTTTCTTCGCCACCGCGGCGAGCTCCTTCACCGGCGCGAGCACCGCCGTCGAGGTGTCGACGTGGGTGATCGTCATCAGCTTGAACCCACCCGTCGCCAGCACGGTGTCCACTTCGGCCGCGCTGGGCACTGAACCCACGTCGGCGCGGGCATGCGTGACCGCCGCGCCGTGCCGCTCGAGCATCGTGCCGATGCGATCCGAGAAGTAGCCGCTGTTGACCACCAGCGCCTTGTCACCGGGCTGAACCAGGTTCGCGACCGCCATCTCCATGGCCAGGGTTCCGCTGCCGGCCACCACGAACGGCTGGGCCGTGGGGGCCAGGAAGACCTCGCGCAGGCGTTTGATCGCCCGCCCGTACGCCTTCATGAACACCGGATCGAGGTGGCTGCGGGTCTTCTCACCCAGCGCGCGGAGGACGGAGGGCTCGAACTCGATGGGCCCCGGAATCATGAGGAGGTTTCGTTCGCTCATTCGAGGCGATGTAGCTGGTATGGCAGGCCCATGCATCCCCGTTGGTCCCTCCGTACCAAGCCGCAACGTGTGCAAGGCCTGCACTACGACGCTGGTTTTCTGTCCCGCACCGACCGCGCCGAGATCGTCTCCTGGCTCACCACCCTCAGGCCCATCTGGGAGAACCGCTACTCGGATTTCCGGCCGCTCCCCGAAGGGGAAGAGCAACGCCGCCTGCTCCGCCCGGTGTACTGGCTGGGCAACTGGCAGTTCGCCTGCCTCGACTACTACCGGCCTCCCATCGGCCTGCTCGATCGCTGCGTGCAGGCCGAGCCGTTCCCCCCGGTGCTGGCGAAGCTGGTGGCGATCATCGAACAGCGCACCCGCCGCATGTTCCGGGGCGAAGACATGCCGGTGAAGTGGCACCTCAACACCTGCCTGGTGAACTTCTACGGAAGCACCCTGGAGAACGGGAAGTGGGTCGACACCGCGCGCGTGGGTGAGCACAAAGACTTCGAGCCGGGCCCGGTGGCGTCGGTGTCGCTGGGTGAACGCGCGATGTTTCAGTTCGTGGCCAGCCGAAAGCCGGGCTCGCGCGACAGCGTGGTCGAGCAGCAGTGGCTCGATGACGGCAGCCTGCAGATCTTCGGAGGCGAGCAGTGGAAGAACCGAACCTTCCACCGCGTGCAGCGCGTCGACACGAAGGGCGGTCACACGTTCGACCTTCACGTGCCCGGCTTTCAGGCGCGCCGGGTCAATTTCACTTTCCGGTACGTGCCTGATGAGCACGTGCAGCCGTTCCGGGCGCTGTCTGAATCTGCCCGGCGTGACGTGGAGGGCTACATGAAAGAGCTGGCCAAAGACTCTTCCTTCTTCGCGGCGGCGTTGGCGCGATGAGTGCTCAACCGAAGCTGGGCTTCTTCGTGAAGCTGCTCGTGCTCGATCGCGAGGCCTCGGCGAAGTTCTACGAGCAGCTGGGCTTCGTGCGCGTGGGCGCCGACGCCACCTTCATTCACCTGCGCTGGGAAGATCGCGGCGACGTGTTGCTGGTGAGCGCGCCGACCGGCGTGCGCGTCGATGGCAAACGCGGCTGGGGCGTCTTGCTCTCGTTCACGTCTTCCACCGAGTTGACGGCGATCGCCGAACGCGCCGCCACGCTCACTGCGCCGACCAACGGCCCTGAAGTGAAGCCGTGGAACACGCGCGAGCTGGTGGTGACGGACCCCGATGGGTACCGGCTCAACTTCGTGCAGGCGGCCTGACGTCACTCTTCGAGCGTGCGCCGTACCAACGAGGGGATCGCCTGAGCGTCGCTGTAGACGATGGAGCTGAAGAAGGCCCAGAGCATGAGCACGATCCCGGGAAACAACAGGGTCCAGTATTGGCGGCTGAGCGAATACATCAGCACTCCGCAGAGGGTGAAGAGGATGCCCACGACGCCAAAGAAGGCCTGCATGCCCACGTGGAGTCCGACGGTGCCCTCGATGCGGGTCCCCGTGGCGATCGCGGTGAGCTTGCCGGTGAGGCTGCCTCTCACCCCCTGGGCCGTGGGCGCGAGATAGAACTCGTGCGCGGTGAACGTGCCCGCAAGCTGTGGCTTGGGGTGCTTGAAGCCCGCGTTGAGCCGCTCGATGACCTGCGCGGGGCTCAACGGACTGTCGAACTGCACCTTGAACGACGGAAAGATGCCCATCACGCCCCCTCAGCTCACAAATCGCACGCGCCGTTCTTCTTGTTCAGCTTCTCCGAATCGGAGTCACCCAGCGCGACCGCTTCGCTTTCCAGCATGCGGAAGATCGCGTTGGCTACAGGTTTCTCTTCGCGCTGGTTGTAGAGCCACACGCCGAAGTTCACGAGCTTGTCGCGAATGACCGAGTGCGCGAGCGCGTGGTCGCCTTCGCAGGACTGTTTGTAGAGCGCGCGCAAGGCGAGCACCTCGCGCCACTCCTCCAATGGCGGCAACTCCTTGTTGGCGACCTTGCGCGAATCCATGCGCGTCATGCGCTCTTCGAGCTCGGCGTAGACCCCGTCGTTGCGCGCGCTCGCCGCTGATTGGAGCAGGCTCGGCAGATCACCGTGAACGCTGCCCAGCTTGGAGGGAAGCAGCGGGCCCAGCGCTTTTTCGACCAGCTGACGCACCTCTTCGACCGCGGCGTCCGGTTCACCGCCGCCCACCAACGTGGCGCGCATGAACAACTTCGAACGCAGGTCGGTGCCGAGCGCCGCTTCCCAGGCGCGGGCGACTTCGACCACCGAGCTCGCGGCCGGCGTTTCGTGACCCTGGAGCGCGAGGGTCAGAAAGGTCGCGCGGCCCACCGCATCGAGCGTTTCGGGTGGGGCCGGCAGGGCCTTCTCCGCCACGGTGCGTTTGACCGTCTGTGCGGTGGCCTGCTTCACGAAACTGCGCGTCCACCACCGGCGTGGCGCGAGCAGCCACCAGAACCACAGCCCTGCGTTGGTGGGCATCGCCTCGCCGAGCATTCTCCCGGCCAACGCACCGAGCAGCGTGAGCGTGCTGCTGCCCGGCCACTTCCGGTTCTCGGAGATCGCCTTGACGCGTTTCCAATCACCCCGTGCGGCGGCATCGGTGGCGAGCCACTCGGCGGCCACCACCCGCACCTGCGGCGGCGCCACGCGCGGGTCGAACATCAACACCGAGTCGAGCCAGTCCCGCGCCTGTGCGTGCCGGCCCTTGGCGGCTTCGAGGAGCCCGAACGCGACGACGCCCGAGCCCTGCAGCGCCTTCTTCGAAGAGCTGAGCCGGCGCTCCACCCACGCGATGGTGGAGGGCCACGGCTGGTCTTGCTGCGCGAGGGACCACGCCGCGATGAGCGCAGGGCCGCCGGGTTTGTCGCGCCTCCATTCGACGCGCGAGAACCAGGCCGTGAAATACGCCAGCCGCACGAAGCCCAGCGCCGCGAAGACGCTGCGCGCGATCCACGCGGGGAAGAGCAGGTAGAACGCGCCCAGGCCGAGGGTGAGCACGAGGCCGTTGCGTTCCTCCACCCCGCCGCCGATGCACGCCACCGCCACGCCGCTGACGATCAACTGAAAGACGATGGTGCCGGCCGCTCCGCTGTCTTGCCAGAAGGTCGAGCTGCCACGCGAGATGGGCACCGCCGCCGCGGAATCGGTCGAAGGCGTGGCCTGGCGATTCTGCGCGGAGTTGATCAGCCTGAGCACCAGCACCACCGCGGCGAAGAGACCGGCAGCCGCGCCCATCAGCCCTCCCGCTCGGGCCCGTAACCGAACACCACGGGAGCACGCGGCCACTTCACCTCGTCACGCGACGCCACGGGCCTGGGCACCGTGATGGAGACGGGCAACGACGCGAGCAGCTCGTGCACCAGCCTCCGTTTGGGATCTCGCAGCTCAGCCATCGCCGCGCGCACGGCCTCTTCGGTGCGCGGGTGTTCACCGATCGGCGAGCGGTAGACCTTCGACTCTTTCAGCCCCAGCTGCAGCATCGAGAGCAGCTTGTTGCCCTCACGCTCCAGCTCGGTGCGCGACGCGGTGGGCGAGACGCCCAGCACGTAGAACGGATTCTCAGCGATGCGCTCGAACAGTCCCTGCGCCACGGCTCACCTCAGGCTGGAGTCATGACCGAGTTTGCGCGTCTGCGCATCGGCCGGCATCAACCGCCACAGCTGCTCGGTGACGCGTTTGAGGGCGCTGTTGTCGCCGCGATCGATCGCCGAGCGCCCTTCGGCCACCAGCTTCTCCGCCTTCGGCAGATCCGTCATCGAAGAGACGTCGGAGGCCGCGCCCTCGAACTGCCACTGCCACGCGTCGGGGTGTTTGTAATACGCGGCGTAGCCGAGCTGCCGAACCTGGCGGATGCGCCGTTGCAGCTCGTGCACCTGCCGCGCGCGCCGGGCTTTCTCCACGCCTGCGACCGCTTCGTCGAAGAGCCGCTGCTCCTGGGGTGAGGCGAACTGCGCCACCCAACGCGAAGCCCACGACACAGCGCTGACCGCTTCTTCCTCGAGCTCGGGAAACTTGGAGTCGCCTTCGAGTTGCTCCAGGTTGGCGTCGACCTCGAGCAGGCCGCGTTTGGCTTTCTGCCCTGCGTCGGCGTCACCACCCCGCGAGGCGGCGATGTCGGCCTCCACCTCGTGCAGGGTCTGCTCCACGGTGCTGAGCTGCTCGATGCTGCGGGTCAGGCCGTGCCGGAACGCGGCGGTGCGCAGTTGGGCCAGCCGTTCACGCGTGGCCACCAGACCGCCTTGCAGCGCTTCGGGCGTGGCATCGGGCACCAGCAGCTGGGCGATCTCTTCGAACACCTGTTGGGTGGAGATGATCATCGCGCGCGCAGACAACCGGCCGCCCCGATCCAGCTCCAACGTGAGCTCGACCTGGCTGGCCGCGGGCAACGTGGCGTTGAGCTGATCGCCGCGAATCTGCAGCGCCCCCACCAGGCGGCACAGGTGCGCTTGATCATATTCACCCTGCACGATGGGAATTCGCAGCAGGCTCTCGCGCTCGCCCTTCACCAGCGCCTCCACCGTCTCGTGGCGAAAGCTGCGACGGGCGGGCAGCGGCGCACCGCGCTCGAAGTAGATGTTCACCATGTCGTTGGCCATGGCCACGCCGATGGTGCGAGAGAGCGGTGGATCGGTGAGGGTGACGCCCTGCACGATGTTGAACTTCGAAGGCCTGAGCGCGACCGGCTTGCCGTCGGCGCTCTTGCCTCGCAGGGTGAACTCGTTGGGGCGGCGCGGCTGCACGTCGACCGCGAGCACGAAGGCGCCTTCTTCATTGAGCTGTGCTTCGGCGCTCTTCCACCCGTCGTGGCGCTCGAGCTGAATGCTCACCGGCTTGACGCCCGGCTCCTCCACCAGCCGGCCCACCACGTGCGGCGAGAGATCGCTGGTCATCGCGGGGTACTGCAGCCAGATGCGGCGGCCCTGTTCTTCCACCTTCGGAGCGGGACGCGCGTCGAGGTTGGCCGACGCCGCGTAGAGCGCCGCACCCTGAGCGACCAGGGTCATCGGATCGAGCCCGTCGGCCAGCTTCACGCCGAAGAGCTCGCTCAGGCGTTGCCGCAGCACCGGCATCACCGTGGGTCCTCCCACCAGCACCAGCCGGCTGAGCTGACCGGGGTCGAGGCCGTGCGTCCTCAAGAGCCGCACGCAGACGCCGATGGAGCGATCCACCAGCGGCGTGCACAGCCGGGTCACGTCGTCGCGGGTCAGCGTGAGGTCGACGTCGATCACGTGGTCGCCCAGCTTGAGCGCGGGGATGAGCAGGTTCGCGCTCAGGGCGCGGGTGAGCTCGATCTTCACGTCTTCCACCCCGAGCTTGAGCTTGCGCAGCCCCGCCGCCAATTCGGGGTCCGCGCGCAGCAGCAAGGTGCCGGTGTCGGCCGAGAGCTTCTGCAGCACGAAGTCGACCAGGGTGAAGTCGAAGTCACGCCCGCCCAGAAAGTTGTCGCCGTCGTGGCCGATGACGCGGAGCAGGCCATCGCGGGTCTCCAGCAACGACGCGTCGAAGGTGCCGCCGCCCAGGTCGTAGACCATCCACGAGCCGGCCGCGTTGTCGGTGGTCCACCCGGCGGCGAGCGCGCTGGCGATGGGTTCTTGAATGAGCTCCACGCGCTCGAAGCCCGCCAGCCGCGCGGCCTCACTGGTGGCCGAGGACTGCGGCAGCTCGAAGAGCGCGGGCACCGAGATGACGGCGCGGGAGGGCGCGATGCCGAACTGCTCTTGCACGTCGGCGCGCAGCGACTTCAGGACCTCGGCCGACAGCTCTTCGGGCTTGAGCTTCTTCTTCGCCGCGGGGAACTCGAGCTCCTGGCCGGTGCCCATCAGGCGCTTGAACTCACCGCGCGTGTTGTCGGGATCGGCGTCGAGCATGCGCCGGGCCTTGGCCCCCACCAGCGCGTTGCCTTTGGCGTCGAGGCGGATGATGGACGGCGTGAGCGTGGCACCCTGGGGGTTGCGCACCAGGTGCACCTGCGTGCCGTCGAACACGGCCGCCGCCGAGTTGGTGGTGCCCAGGTCGATGCCGAGAAAGAGGCTGCGGTCCGTCGTGCTCATGTGGTCGTGGATCACACCCGGGAGGGACGTCGCGCGCACTATATAAAGGGGCCCACACCTTCCTACCCAGTCAGTTGAAGAACGCCGCTGCCTGCTGCCTCGCGTTACGTTCCTGACCATGAGTCTCCCGGATGCTGATCGCTCGCTGTTTCCCCCCGCCGGGACTCAGCATCCGTTCACGTGGACGGACGCAAGCGTCAGGCTGACGCAGTTGGCGAGGCGGGTCGAGAGGGCGTGGGCGCACCCGCTGCCGGGTGTGACACTCAAAAGCCTGCAGAGTTGGTTCAGGACGCAACACGTCTACGACTCCAATGCCATCGAAGGCAGCGCGCTGACGCTGTCCGAGACACAGGTCGTCATTGGGGACGGGCTCACGGTCGGTGGCCGGCCGCTGCGTGACCTCCTGGCGGCGAAGAATCTGGCCGACGCGCTGGACTGGGTTCACCTCGTTGCTCGGCGCGACGAGCCCCTGTCGGAGCGGCTCATCCGCGAAGTCCACCAACTCGTGACCCGCGGGGAGGATGACGTGTTGCCTGGCTCCTACCGGCGCGAAGGCAACATGGTGTCTGGTGCCAGGCATCGCACGCCGAATCACGCCCATGTGGGGGACCTGATGGCGAAGCTGGGCGCCTTCCTTTCCAGCGACATGGATCCAGACCCCCTCATCTCTTCGGCGATCGCGCACGCGTGGCTGGTCGGTGTTCACCCGTTTCGTGATGGCAACGGACGGACCGCGCGATTGCTCTCCAACCTCGTGCTGCTGCGCCGCACGTATCCCATCAGCCTGTTGGGGCTCGAAAGTCGCCCCCGGTATTACGATGCGCTCGATCACGCGCATTGCACCGGTGACCTGAGCCCCTTCATCGAGCTTTCCGCGGAGTGTGTCGAGGCGACCCTCGCTGAGTACGAACGGCTCAACGGTGCCATCGAAGTGCGCGAGCGTTCGGTTCACTACTTCGCCGAGCGGCTCAGGACGCCCGACTCGAAGGGCGCCCTGCAAGCATGGCGAGACGCATTGACCCACCTCACCGCTGAGCTCAGCGACTGGGCGGAACGGACGAATCAGCAGGCTGGAAGCCAACGGGTTCGAGTCTCTCGGAGCCCGGAGCACGGGAAAGAGCTCAACGCGGAGCCCGGGTCCATCGAGGTGGAGGTCGATTCGGCGCCGCATTTCTCCAGGCAATTCTTCTCTGTTGGACGCCAGGGCTCGTTCGTCCTGTCGCTCGGTCTGGCTGACGTGTCGGAGCTGGAACCAGCGGGGTCGCGGCTGCGCCTCAGAACGACGGGTGCCTCGCCGCCGCTCGAATGCACCTACGCAGAGGCTGCGAACGCGATCATGGATGCCGTCCTTCGCGAGGCCCTCGGTGATGCGCCCCGAACGCCCTGACCGATGAGCGGTGGCCTTCGACGTCGTTTCCGAAACCGGGACGCCAGCTGACGCGATACACCGGCGGCCTGATGCGCCAGCTCGATGTCGCCGTGGTGGGCACCGGAACCGTCGGCAGCGCCACCGCGTTGTTCCTCGCCCGGCAGGGCCACCGCGTCACCCTCTACGAGAAGGTCGCCGAGCCGCAGACCCTGGGCGCGGGCATCATGCTGCAGCCCACCGGCATGGCGGTCTTGCGCGCGTTGGGGCTCGAGCAAGACGTGGTGCCCCGCGGCGATCGCATCGATCGGCTGTGGGTGCAGACGGCGGCCGGCCACAAGGTGATGGAGCTCGAGTACGCGCAGCTGCACTCGTCGCTCTTCGGCGTGGGTCTGCATCGTGGCGTCTTGTTCGACGTGCTCTTCAAGGCCGCGCGCAAGGAGCACGGCGTGACCGTGTGCACCGGCATCGACGTGGAGGATCTGCACACCGCGCGTGATGGCCGTCAGTCGGTGGTCGAACGCGGCACGCGGAAACGTCACGGGCTGCACGATCTCGTGGTGGTGGCGAACGGCGCGCGCAGCTCGCTTCGAGATGACACCGCCTTCGTGAAGAGCGTCGAGCCGTACCCGTGGGGAGCGTTGTGGGCGATCGTGCCTGATCATGATCACCGCTTCACCGGCCGGTTGTTCCAGGTGGTGCGCGGCACGCGGCGCTTGATTGGGTTGTTGCCCACCGGTGTGGGACCCCAGGGCGGCCAGCGGCAGGTGAGCTTCTTCTTCAGCCTGCGCGCCGATCAGCTCGAGGCGTTTCACGCAGGCAACTTCGAGGGGTGGAAAGCCGGGGTGCTGGCCGACGTCCCCGAATCGGCGCCGGTGCTCGACCAGCTCACGTCACACGAGAACCTGCTCTTCAGCAGCTACCACGACGTGGTGATGTGGCCGTGGAACACCGAGCGCGTGGTGTACCTGGGCGACGCGGCGCACGCGATGAGCCCGCAGCTGGGGCAGGGCTGTAACCTCGCGCTGCTCGACGCCTGGTATCTCGCCCAGTCGCTGCGCCACAGCGAGAGCGTGCCCGACGCGCTCTTTCACTACTCACGCACGCGCCGTTGGCACTTGAGCTGGTACCAGTTCATCACCCGCTGGCTGACCCCGTTCTTCCAGTCGGATCACCTCTGGCTGCAGCCGCTGCGCGACGTGGGCATGACCTGGGCCGCAAAAGTGCCCTGGGTGCGCAAGCAGATGGTGTCCGCGATGTGCGGTGTCTCGCGGGGCCCCTTCATGGACTTGCTCGAGCTGCCCGGCGAGAGCTGACTTCGCGCTCGTCTCTAAGGAACGCAGCGGGCCACGCAGGCGCCGCTGACGCACGAGCCCGAGGCGCAGTCTTCGCCCTTGTTGCAGGGCTGCGCGGCGCTCAACAGCGGGCCACACACGGCGCCACCATCGGTGTTCGCGAGATCGCGGCACAGGCCCCAGCGGCAGGCCCGGGTCGCCGAACAGCTCTCCCCGGGTAGCGGCAGCGCGGTGCATTGGGCGTTCGAGCACAACGAGCCCGCCTGACACACCTGCACCGAATCACACCGCGCGCCGGCTGCGGCCCGGCGCTGACAGGCGCGGCCACCATCGGCTTCACCGCAGGCGAGGTGCGCTTCACAGTCGAGGTGTGACTCGCAGCGTTCACCTTCCAACTGCGCCGGGCTGCACACGCCTGCTTTCTGCGACGAGCCGCCCAGGCAGACTTCGCCGGCCGGACATCGTTGCGCCAGCGAGCAGGAGTCTCCCGACGAGAGGCGAATGCGCACGCACACCGCGCGAATCGGATCGCACACGAAGCTGGTCTGGCACTGGCCTTCGGTGCACGTGGCGCCTTCCTGCTTGCGCGCGAAGCAGACCCCCGCATCGCCGCCGCCTTCGCAGAAGCCGGTCTCGGAGCACTGCCCTTCGACGCACGAAGAACCCGGGGGCGGCAACACGCGGCACTGCTGCGCGAGGCACTGCAGACCCTGGAGGCAGTGGGCGTCGAGGTCACACGCGGTGCCGTTGGTGCCGAACGGCGCGCACTGGCCGGCGCCGGGCTGGAACGGAGAGAGCTTGCAGTACAACCCGCTGCGGCAATCGCCATCGGCCGTGCAGGGATCGTCGAGCAACGCGCGCGGCTGGCAGGTGCGCGGACAAGACGAGCCGCGGCACACGCCGTCGGTGCACTCGGCAAAACCGTCGTAACACTCTTCTCCCAACGGCACGCGCGGGAGCAGGAAGCGGGTGCAGGAGTCGGGCAGCGTCTCCCATTCACCACAGGCCTGGGTGAGGAAGGCCTGGCCGCACGCTTCGGCGCGCGAGGGCTCGTATTTCAGGGCGCCCGCGGCCACGTGGCTGGGCCAGGTCATCGGCCCGCACCAGGTCGCCTCGAGGAAGCGTTGGCACTCCACGGAGGCGCTCGTTTCGATGAGGCCACACCGCGCGAGGTAGTTGCAGCGCTGCAGGTTGAGCACGCCGCAGGCATCGGCCGCGGTGAGCCCGGCGTCGACCGGCTTGCCTCCGTCGACGATCACCGGAGTGCCGCTGTCGGATTTTCCAGCGTCTGGCGGGGGAATGCTGGGCGCGAAAGAACACGCCAACGCGGTGGCGAGGCAGCAAAGAAAAAGAACGGCTCTGAGGTTGGGAGGCAGCTTCAAGACTCGTTTACAGCCCGCCGTCGGCCCTCTGCGAGCAACTCGCGTTGCATCTGCCACCGAATCCAGCATCCGGCAAGGTGACGAACTCGCAGTCGTTCGACAGGCACTCCGCACCATACCCGCAGTCCTGGCCGACCGTCTTCCAGGCCACGCATCTGTCGTCAGAGGTACCCGAAAACGCACACGCATTTCCCGGGGAGCAGCGATACCCGGTGCGCTCGAACGAGCAATCGCCCCCTGCATCCGGCAACCCTTCGCAGCGTTGGGTGGTCACGTCGCAGAAAAGCCCGTCTTCGCAGTCGTCGTAGTTGATGCAGCCTTCACGCAGCGCGGCCTTGACCAGGCAGGTGCCGGTGGTGAGCAACGTGCTGCAGCGCAGGCTGGGCAAGCAGCTGCCGGGGCCCGTGCAGGTGCCGCCCAGACCCGACTTGCGCTCGCAGGTACCGGGGGGGCGAACGCCGTTCACCGGGGCCGCCTGCCGGCAGAAATACTCCTCCCGGCAGAAGGGGAAACTGCCGCGGGTGGCGCAGGGCTGACCGGGGTCGGCCTGGCGGGTGGTGCAGACGTTCTCCACGCAGGAGCTGCGGTCGCCGCACGCGTCGTAGCGCTGGCAGGGGTCGCCGTCGTTCTTCTTCGGCTGGCAGACCGGCGTGCCCGCGTCGTTGAGATCGCAGCTGCCGTTGAAGGGATCGCAGCGGCGGGTGAAGCCGTCGCAAGGCTGACCCGGCGCGGTCCAGGCCCGGCAGGTGTGAGGGCAGGTGCCGTCGTAGAGGTCGCAGAAGCCCGAGCCGTTGCAGTCGGTCGGCCCGAGGCAGCCCGCGTCGGGTGAGGTCAGGCCGGTGAAGACGGTGGAGCAGGGCAGGGGCAGCTCTTCGCAGCTGTCGGCGCCGAACCCGTTCAGGCAGCTCACCGCTTCGGCCTCGAGGTACTGGCTGCGCAGCTCCCGCACGCCGCGCTGAAGCGCGGTTTGATCGCAGGCTGCGATGTTGGTGCGGGTGAGTACGCAGCCGGAAAAACCGGCCTGACTCAGCCGGCCACAGCGCAGATCGCGGCCGCACTCGGCGAGCGCGCGCAGGGCGCACCACGACTCGATGGGGGCTGCGAGAAACCCCGCGTCGGGTGTGCCGGCATCACGCGGCGGGCGGCCGGCATCGGAGGGACCTGCGTCGGTGCCTGCGTCGACTTCGGGCAATCCGGAGTCGGGCACGGGCGCGGGTGGACAGCCTGCGACGAGGAACGCCAACACGCTGGGGAGCAGGGCCTGACGCACGGCGCGGGAAGCTATCACCGGGGTGACCGTTCCTCCCGGCTGGTGCATGTAGGACAACGTGTGCTACCGCCCGGCTCCATGAAGAACCTCCACTGGCTGGCGCTGGTCGTGCTGTCGGGTTGTGGCGTTCAAGACGCGTTCGTCGACGAAGGTGAGCTCGCCGATTTCGAGTCCGTGGTCGACGCGCCGCTGCTGGGCGCCAATGGCAAAGATGCCGCCGAACGCTCGTGCCAGATCGTGCTGCGCAGCCTCGACCGGGGCGCCACGTCGTGCACCAACGGCATCTGCTGGTGGACGTGGACCGGGCTCATCGACATCTCGAAGCAGGCCGAAGCCGAAGGTGCGCGCGCGAGGGTGCTCTTCAAGAACATCGACGCCACGCCGTGGTCGAGCGTCTCCACCACCAGGACCACTGGTGCTCCGGCGGGCTTCACGCGGTACCGCTTTCGCCTGACCCGCGACACGCTGCGCGACGGCATGTCGGCCACCGCGTACGCGCGCGCGAACGTGCAGGTCGCTCCGTACCTGATGACCACCACCGGCGCGCGGCTGTTCGATCACAACCGGGTGCCCGGCGAGCTCGACGCGTACGTGCTGAGCCAGGCGGGTGGTTGGCGCGTGGCGCCTGACGCGGCGGTCTGCAACGGCGACGTGGTCGCCTCACGCACGCTCGATTTCCAGAGCGGCTACCGCATCACGCAGCGCGGCACGTTGGTGGCCGGCCAGCCCGTGACGCTGAACTACGCGCTCGATCGCCTCACCACCTGCCGCGGTACGCACAACGGGTTCCCCGCGTGGGAGCTGCAGGCCTCGGTTCGGTTCTTCCCCTCGGGGTCGGTGGCCGAAGGCACGGTGCGTGGTTTCGACGCGCCCAACGGCGTGCCTTCGAACGCGGGCGCGAAGAGCGTGCCGCTCGAGGTGAACATTCCTTCGGGCACCACCTCGATGGAGGTCTGGTTCCGCAACTCCAGCGGCGCCGGCATGAACTGCGAAGCGTGGGATTCGAACAACGGGAGTAACTACCGCTTCCCCGTCTTCGCAGCGGCGCCTGCGCGCGTGCAGTGGGTGGGCAACGCGGGCTCGAGCTTCACCAGGGCGTGTGCGCGGCAGGAGGGCGTGCCGGCTTCGACCACGCTCGACTCGTACGTTCAACAGCGCGCGTGCATGTTCGTGGAGGTCGATGTCTACGTGCCGGGGCTGACGGACTCGGGTGAGACGCAGCCAGGTGCGGTGTTCGCGCAGGCCGAGCTCAAGCTCGACGGCGTGGCGATGGCGGGAAGCGATCTCACGTTCGTGGGCCGGTTCGGCAATGACTACCGGTTCCACTTCGAGGTGCCCAAGAGCGAGCTGTACTACGGGCCGAAGTGGCAGAAGCTCGAGTACGGGTTCAGGTTCAGCACCGATGGGCGCGTGTGGTTGCGCGAGACCACGCGCGTGGTGACCCGTGATGTCAGCTTCTGCAACCCGGCCTGGCCCGGCGGCTGCTGAGTATTTGTTTCCCTCTCCCTTTGGGCCCTTTGGGAGCGGGTCAGGGTGAGGGTCCGGTCGCTCCTCAGTTGTGAGCGGGGTAATACTTCTCGAGCGTCGGCAAATAGAACGCCTTCGCCGCCGAGCTCATCATCGCTCCGGCGATCACCTCTTGATGGCGTGACTGCTTCGCCTGCTCGACCTCGACCATCGTGCGCGTCGACCAATACCTGGCGAGGTCGAACGAACACCGCTCATCCGGCTTCGCGACCGCCTTCAGCACGCCCGCATACCGAACACTCCACGGTGCACGCAGCAGTGACTCGAGGCCCGCGTTCACTGCGACCACCTCGGTCAACGCGGAGCAGCGCGTCACCTGATCGCACGCCACCGCGCGCGCAAACGTCTCCCCCTTCGCCATGGGGCTGAAGAACGCAGGCGCGGTGAACACCACCCGCCGCGCCCGTTCGACGGTCTCTTCATCGATGGGGGCCCACCCCGCGGTGGTCACACCGTGTCGCTGCGCCCACTCCCACGCACGCCACTCGATGGTCAGCAGGCGCAGCGCGGTGATCTGCCCGACCAGGTTCTCCACGGTGAACGCGAGGCGAGCGGCGTGCCGTACGTCACCAGCCGCCTGCACCAGCTTCCCGCCCTTGAGCGCACGACGCAGGTGAAGCCGCGCAGCCAGGGTGAGCCGATTGAACTCCGGCAACGGTGCCTGGGCTGCGTTCGCCGTGGACGCCGCGGTGAGCGGGCCCTTGCCCCCGGTCAGCTCCCAGCGATCGAAGTTCGCCAGCTTCGTGAAGAAGGACGTCTCGGTGCCGCTGAAGGCGGCGAGGTCCTTCTCGCTGACCTCCATGAAGCCGCTCGAGGAGAACCTCTCTTCGAGCGTGAGCGACAACTTCATCGAGCCCGGAAACTTCTTCGGGCCTCGGTCTTCCCAACCCAACACGCCGTTGAGCAGCGGCCCTGCGTCGCGCTTCTTCCCCTCGGGAGGACGCTGAAAGACGGGGAGGGCCGCGAGCGCGTTCTGATCAGCGCAGAACGACTCCACCCGATTGGCAGCGGCGGTCTCGTGCTGCCGCACCGCCTCGAGCCAGCGTTCGCGGCGCACCCGGAAGACCGGGCCTGCATCGGCGAGCGAGAGGTCGAAACACTTCTGCACCTTCGTGGAGAGCTCCGCATCCGGCACCTTGGGCAAGGCGTCCAGACAGCTCGCAGCGGCCGGCGTCAGGTCGAGCAGCGTCTGCGCGGGCACGCTCGGTTCGATCATCGACCACGACCACTTCGACCACTGCCCCGGGAGCGCGACCGCCGGAGAGACCACCTGCGCACTGGCGAAGTAGCCGTTCTTGAAGCTCACCCGCACTGCGTTCTCATCCTTCGCGAGGAAGACGGCGGTGTCGGGCGTGGGCACGGGCGGAGTGGCCACCACGGTCAGCGTGTTGAGCACCTTCCACATCGCTTCGGAGGCGGCGACCAGGCTGAGCACGGCGGCCGCGCGTGGGCGGGGCAGAGACTTGTGCTGACTGACGAAGACCTCAGGGGGCATCAGGCCTCCGACGGCGCGATCTTGATCGTCGACGAAGTCGAGCAGGTGATCGGAGCCGGAAGGCCACGGCTCGCCCCAGGTGGTCTCGAAGCGCACGGGCTTCTTCTCTCCGTCGAAGAACACGTCACCCACGGCGTCGCGCTGGACCGGCTTGCACACCTCAGGCTGGAGGTGCCGCTCGAGGGGCTCCTTGAGCGGCGTCAACCCCGTGAAGAAGAACGCGGGTGGATGCTCGGCGCTCGTCTTCGCCTTGATGGAGATCTTCCACAGGCGCGTCTTGCCCTGCAGCAGCGCCTCGAGGTTCGTCGTGGTGGCATCGTCCGGGAGCGCGCAGATGCCCACCAGTGAAGGCGCGTCGGCGGTGAGCGCGGGGTTCGAGGTGCGCGCTGCGGGTTGCAGCGCGAAGTGCAGCATGGAGAACTCGGCTGCGCGGCCTGCGACCGGGTAGCCCAACGGTGCGGCGATCAGCGCGGCGAAGGAGGGCGTCACGTCGCGTTTGGGCTCGGTCATCAGGTCGAGCACGCCGCCTGCGAAGACGGCTCCGAGGGGTCTGACGTCAGCGGGTTCGGTGGCTGCCGTGCATGCGAGCAGTGTGACGAGAGTGAGCACTTACCTACTGTACTCGGCCCTCACCCCGACCTTCTCCCGAAGGGAGAGGGCGCTCTCCGCACCGAGATCAACCTCGCCACGATCGACACTGCAATCTCCGCGGGCGTGAGGGCGTCGATCTCCACGCCCATGGGGCTCTCGAAGCCAGCGACTTCCTCCGCGCTGAAGCCCGCCGCTTCCATGCGCTGCCGGAACCGCAGGGCCTTGCGCTGGCTGCCGATGACCCCCAGGTAGGCGAGCTTCTTCTTCACCAGCGCCTCGATGCACGCCTGGTCGAGCGGGTGATCGTGCGTCGTCACGCAGCAGTACGTGTGCTCGCCCTCACTCAATGACTTCGCCACCACGTCGGGCTGCTCGAGCCTGCGCACCGCGTGGGGAAACCGCTCGGCGTTGAGCCACTCGGCGCGTTCATCGACGACCGTGACCTGGAACCCCACGTGCTGCGCGAGCGCGGCCAGTTCTTTGGCCACGTGCCCCGCGCCGAACACGAACAACGTCGCGGGTGCTCCGTGCTTCTCCAGGAACACCGTCATCTTTCCCCCGCAGCACATGCCGAGGTCGTGCGTCAGGTGCGTCTCGAGCGTGCGCGTGTCTTGCGTCGCGTCACTCAGCAGCGCGAGCGCCGCGTCGATGACCTGCTTCTCGATGGCCCCGCCGCCGATGGTGCCGCGCAACGAACCGTCGCCCAGCACCACCAGCCGTGAACCCGGCTTCTGCGGAGTACTGCCATGCGCCGCCGTCACCGTGCACAGCACGAAGGGCCGGCCTTCGGCCTCCAGCTGCGCAATCTCGGTGAAGAGCGACGCGCCCACTTGTCAGTACTTCGTCTTGGGGCAGGCGTTGAGGTCGTTCTTCTTCTGCTCTTCGATTCGCACCACCTCGGCGGTCGACGCAGTGAGTTGCTGCGCGAGGGCCTGCTCCACCGGCGCCCACTGTGCGTCCTTCGCCTTCTCACCCGAGACCAGCTTCTGCGAGGCCTCGAGCACTGAGACCAGGCTCTTCACCGCGGCCATCTGCTTGTCGTCACCCGCGGCGACCTCCGCGCACTTCGTCTTGAGTTCTTCCAGCAGGCCCTTGGCCGGCTTCTTCTTGTACTTCTGCGCGAGGTCGTCGTACGCGACCGCGGCTGCGACGCGCTGGCCCGAGGCGATCAAGATGTCCGCCGTGCGCTGCGCGCGCATGCCGTCGAGCTGCTGGAAACGCAGCGCGGCCGGAGCCGACGCCTCGAGCTCGTCGGCGTAGGTGTTCTTGAGCAGCAACGGCCAGCTCAGCTTGGTGGCGGCCTCGGCGAACTTGAGCGCCTGCATCTTGGCGGTCAGGCAGGTGGCCAGCTCATCCCTGGAGTTGAGGTCGATCTTCGCGCTGCCATCCGCGGCGACTTCGACGTCGGCCTTGAGCACCGGCACCTGCTTGTCGCCGAGCTTCGCGTAGCAGTCACACATCGAAGGCTGCGCGAGGCGAAGCGTGCCGGCGATGTCGTTGGCGGCGTTGTCGCCCACCTTGACCATCTGCGAGCTGGCGCCGATGGGAATCTCGGCGACGACTGCTTTACTGCCCGCGGGCAGCGCCTGCAGCGGGAGCTTCTTGTACGCCGCCTCGACGCACGCCTTGCCCGTGGGTGAAGCGCCCAGGCCGGTGAGCTCGACGGTCACGCCGCTCTCCGCCACGGTGAGCTTCGCCTTCAGGTCGAAGGGCTGACCGTCACGGTTCTGCAGGTCGATGAAACACTCCTGCATGGCGGGCGTCATCGAGAGCATCGCGCCGGTGAGCACCTCGGGCGTGAGCGGGGAGAGCGTCAACGTGCGCGGCCCGCACGAGGCCACGTCGAAGGGGATCACGTTGGTGATCGCCATCTTCTTCGAGTCACCAGACCCGCCCTTCTCCGAGGGTGCAGCGGAAGACGAGGTTGAGGTGCCCGAGCTGGTGGTGGCGCAGCCTGCGAGGACGATCGAGAGCGCGGCAGTGGCGAGACGAGTCATGGTGGTCTCCGAGGAAGAATTGCCCTCGCGTTACACACCGCGCCGCGCAACGTGGCAACGATTCAGAGCGGCAGGCGCGTGCAGAGACGGGTGTGAAGGGTGCCGCGCTTCTGCCCCACTGAAACTGGGGAGGGCAGGTAGCCCTGCCAGGTGCCCGACGCTTCGCTGTACGCGCCGCGCTCCAGGGCCACGCCGTCGACGATGAGGTCGAGCACCGACGCGAGCCCGCTGCCCCGCAGCACCACGGGATCGGTCGCGGTCGCGGGCCACTCCACGCTGGTGACGGCGGGCGCGGCGAGCGAGGTGTCGCAGACGAAGAAGGGCCACTCACGCCACGACTGCCCGCCGCGGGTGTCGCGGAAGACCGTGTACAGCATGCCGGTGCGGCGCTCGGGCACCGGATCTGCCGTCGAGCCGGGCGCGGTGAAGATGGTCTTCACGCCCTCGCCCAGCGCGGTGCTCGTCTCGGTGAAGCGGCCCGACGTGGAGTACCAGGCGGTCAGCACGCGCTCCGTCTTCATCTCGTCGCCCGTCGGCGTGGAGAGCACGAAGGGTTCGAAGGTCGACTCGGGCGCGTTGATGTCGAGGGTGATGGGCTCTCGCTCTCTCACGAAGAAGCGGGCGCCCTTCGGCCACGGCTCGTTGGCCACCACCAGCGCGTCGACGATGGGGTTCGTATTGCGCACCAGCGACTCACTGATCGCCACGCGGAAGAGGGCGATGATCGACTTGAGCTCCTTGCGCTGCACGCGATCGAAGAGCGCCTGCAGTTCTTCCATCGGGGCCTGCGGGCTCACCGTCTCGGCGACCGCGAAGGCGATCAACTGGCCGACCGTGCCCGTCTGGCGGCGGGGATCTTCGGGTGCGAGCACGTCGAAGAGGCCCGCGGGCACGGAGTAGGAGGCTTGATCGTTGAAGCCGATCACCGTGACTCCGGGCGGGAGCGTGCCGGTGCCTGAGGTGAGCGCGGAGGGATCTTGCAGGATCTCCGGGTTCGCGCAGGCGCTGCGGTTCAGGTTGAAGGGGTCGGCTTCACAGCCCAGCCACAGCACGGTGCTGGGGGTGTTGCGTGAGGGGTCGAGCACCAGCGAACGGATTCGCGTGGTCTCGCCGGGGATGAGCTTGGGGTTGTCGGCGCTGATGCCGATCAGCCGCAGGTTCTCGACGAGGGTCTCGGGGCGGAAGCCGGGATCACACGCCGTGAACAACATCACCAGAGGAAGTGCGCGCTTCATCAAAACTCCGCCCTCAAACCCAGCACCGGCAGAATCGGCAAGCCGGTCAAATATGCCTGCTCCGAGTAGTCGTAGCTGTTCATCACCGCTTCCACGTTGCGCTGGTACGTCACGTTCTGCACGTCGAGGTACAGCGCGATCATGAAGTCGCGGAACACGAAACGTTTGTCGATGCGCAGATCGAGCTGAAAGAAGTCCGGCAGCCGGCGCGAGTACTGCTGATCCTGAATGGGGAAGAAGTAGTTCCCGTTCGCGTCGTAGATGGCCGACTGCACCGGCCGGTTGAGCGGCCCCGAGGTGTAGCGAAGCTTCGCGCCCACGATGAAGTCGAAGGGCAGCTTGTAGCTGGCCACCACGATCAGGTTGTGCGGCTGGTCGTACTGCGAGAGCCCGAACACGGTGCCGCCGTAGAAGTCGCGCTCCACGCGGGAGAGCGAGTACGCGATCCACCCGAAGAAGTTCTTGGTCAGCGCATGGCGCAGCAGGATCTCAGCCCCGTAACTGCGGCCGCGGCCGATGCTGGTGTACTTGAGATCGACCGCGTCGAGATCGAGCGAGCCGCCGGTCTCACCCAGCGTCGAGCGCGCCTGGTTGAACAGGTCTTTGTAATAGAGCTGCACGTCGAGGCTGATCGCGTCGGTGAAGCGCGCTTCGGTGCCGAGCATGTACTGCCGCGCGCCTTCGGCCTCGAGGTTGGGGTTGCCGAAGCCCCTGGTGAGCAGGCCACCCCGGTAGTCCGGGGTCTGATGGTAGATGCCCGCCGCGCCCTTGATCGCCACCCGCTCGTGCACTTGCCAGAACACGGCGAGCCGCGGGTCGGCCCACGCCTTGTTCATCTGCGAGTTGTAGTCGATGCGCGCGCCTCCGATGATCCGCAACGAGTCGAGCGGCTTCCACAACATCTGTGCGAACAGCCCGGGCTCCACCGCGGTGACGAACTCGTTGATGTACTGCAGCGACTTGCTCTGGAACGGGTCGGGCACCTGGTTCAGCTTGGGCAGCGGGGGCGACTGCACCTCCACCGAATAGGGCATCACGCCGAGGTCGAGACCGAAGCTCAGCTCTGCGTTGAGCTGCGGGAGCGCGTACGTGAACGTGTTGCGCGATCGCACCGGGTACTGCTTGCCCCGGGCGAAGATGTCGTCGCCCAGCGTGAAGCTGAGCTCATCGAGCCCGAACGAGGTGCGGCTGCGAAAGTCGAAGCCCTGGCTCAGCTTGAAGTCGAGGCCGACGAGCAGGCGGTTGTAGAGAATGCTGGTGCCGAAGGTGCCGCGCCCTTCAGGATCGATCGATGGATTTGGAAGCGCGAGCACCAGCTCGTCTGACGAACCGAAGAAGCTCACGAAGAAGCGCACCTTGCCGCTCTTCGGCCGGTACTCGATGCGCGCCTGGTAGTCGTAGTAGCGGGGCGCGAGCGTGAAGCTGACGGTGTCTTTCGCGCCGGGAATGAGCCCCATCACCGCAGGCAGGATCACGTCGATGTAGCTGCGCCGGGCGCTGACCGAGAAGCTCCAGTTCTCGTTGATCGGCCCCTGCAGAATTCCCGAGACGTCGACCAGGTTGACGTCGAGATACCCGTGGAAACCCTTCTTCGAAGGCGTGCGCGATTCGGCGCTCACCAGGCCGCCGATGTTGCGCCCGTAGTCGGCGTTGAAGTTGCCGGCCTGGAAGTTGATGTTCTCCAGCAACCCCGCGTTGTACGTCGAGAACAGACCGCCGAAGTGGAACAGCTGCGGCACCGGCGCTTCGTCGACGTAGGTGCGCGTGTCCCACGACTTTCCGCCGCGCACCACCAGCAGCCCGATGCCGAACGGAGCCCGCGCCACGCCCGGCAGGTTCTGCACCACGCGAAACGCGTCGCCGTTGGTGCCGGGGATGAGCTTGATCTCTTCTTGCGAGAGGGTGACCTGCGCGACTTCTTTCCGTTCCTTCGGCGCGCGAACGACCGTCTCGTAGCCGCCGTAGGTCTTCTTGCGAATGAAGTACTTCACCTCGGTGCGTTTGCCGGCGGTGAAGGTCTCGCTCACCTCGTAGCGCTGGTAGTCGGAGCTCACCACCACCACGGGGAACGTGCCTTCGGGCACCTCGCTGAACTCGAAGCGGCCGCCTTCTCCCGTGATGGTCTCGAGGCCTTCCACCACTACCTGCGCGCCTTCGACGGGATCTCGGGTGCCGCGTTCGACCACCACGCCGGTGAAGTTCACCTTCACCCCGGCATCGAGGGTGACCACCTCGACGACCTGCGGCCGGTAGAGGAACTCGAGTGAGAACGAGATGCGCACCGCGGCCGGCACGCCGTCGATCTCCGCGGGGGTGAAGACGAACTGGAGCGCCGCCTTCATCGCCTCGGTGTCGAACGCCTCGCCCGCACTCTTCGCCACCCGCACGTCGAACACCTTGCCGTCGGGCCCGATGTCGAGCTCGAGCGTGACCGTGCCACCCACGCCGGCGTCCATCTGAGCCGCGGGGAAGACGGGCTCGACCTGGTGCAGCAGGGTGGGGGCTTTGGTGAGCACGCCGCTGCCCGCGTCGGTGTCCGCGAGCGCGATCGAGGTGAAGAGCAGGCTGAGGATCAACGCACGGCGAATCAAGCGACCGGTGGCTTAGCTCAGTGTCACCCCGTCAGAAAGATGTCGCGCTCAAGGCTTGGCGCGCGCGTGCCGAAGCAACCTTCATGAGCGCAGCACAGCCCCAGGAAGAGCCGACGCCGAACTTCGAACAGCTCGTGGAGGACGGCTTCTCCCGGGCGCGCGAGGGCTCCGTGCTGGTGGTCGACGCGCGTGGAGCTCAGACCACCTGGTTGAGCCGCAAGCTGGCGCAGCTGGTGCCCGGGAGCGAAGTGCTCGACGCGGGTGACTCGTTGTTCATCCTGCTGGTGCGGCACGCGGGGCCGGCCGAGAGCTGGCTGCTGGTCGAACGCGCTCGCCGTCAACTCAAGGCGTGGGGCTGGCCCCGCGCGGTGATGGCCTCGGCGTGTTGGCCGATGCAGGGCTCGTCACCGATGGACGTGGTGGCCGCGGCGCTCGCGTCATTGTTCGACGAACGCACGCGGGTCGACGCTGAGCTGACCAGGGCCGACCTGCAGGTCGAGGTCGACGGCAGTGGGTTCTGGTGGGGCGCTGCCGGCGAGTTGCTCAGCGGCTGAGTCCTCTGGGTGTGCACGGCCTGCAGCTTCGTCGCCATCGCCCAACCCCTTCCGTCAACCCACGGGGCAAGGCCTACCGCTCACCAACCTCAACCCTCCACCTCCGGCCTGGAGGTCACCAGCACTTCGGGCGCCCGCAAGAAGTCGCTGCGGTACACGCGGATGATCTCTACCAGCAGCGCGACGGCGATCGGTCCGATCAGGAGACCCACGGGCCCGAACGCGGCCAGCCCTCCCAGCAGCGCGAAGAAGACGATGGCCCCATGCAGTCGCACCTCATCTTTGATCAGGAACGGTTTGATCACGTTGTCGATCAACCCCACCGCGCTCAGCGCCCAGATCGCCAGGAACAGCGCCATGTACGGGTGGCCCGTCACCAGCAGCACCGCCGCGGCCGCCAGGCACACGGAACCGGCGCCGATGGCCGGAATGAAGGCGATGAAGAAGGTGAGCGCGGTGAAGAAGACCGGGTACGGCACGCGCGCGATCAGGTAGCCGACCAGCGCCACCGTGGCCTGCGCGGCCGAGGTGATCAGCGTCGACTTGATCACCGACGACGACATCTGCCGCACCGCCTCCATCAACTCCAGAATGCGCCCTCGCCGCAGCGGCGTGATCGAGTCGATCCAGTCGACCAGCTTCTCGCCTTCAGCCAGCAGGCAGAAGAACGCGATCAGCATCATCGCCGCCATGAACAACAACGAGCCCGTCGCGCTCACCGCCGCGCCCAACACGTTGGCCGCCTTGCCGCCCTGCGCAGCCACCTGGGCGCCGAGCGCCTTGTCGAGCTTCGCGTCGTCTTCGGTGATCTCTCCTGCGAACTGCTCGATGAGCTGACGCACCACCTTCTCCACGGGATCGGGCAGCCGCTCGATGAGCCCGCTGGTGCCTTCACTGCGCGCGGTCTTTGCCACGAACTTGAGGCCATCGTTCGCCTCCTTGATCAGGAAGGCAGAGAGCCCGACCACCGGCCCCAGAATCACCAGCACCACGCCACCCGTGATGATCCCCGCGGCCAACGAGCGGCCGTGTCTGTGGCCCAACCGCTTCGCGAGCTTCAGGTTCCATCTCCAGAACACCGCCGCGAAGGCAGCGCCCAGGAAGAGCGCGTTGGCCAGCGGGTAGAACGCCACCGCCACCAGAATGAGTGCGCCGATCAACAAGACGAACAGGAACCGCCGCGCCGCCAACTCGTTCGCCATCCCATCCGCATAACGCGTTCACCTCGGGGCAACCGATTCGGTACCGCGCGGGAGTCCCCACCTCTGGGTGGCCGGGGAGTTCACAACGCTCCCCGGCAGTGACCTGCCAGTCCACACCTCGAGCTCTGCAAGCGCGGGGAATCACCCCGATTGAGGGTTGGCCCCCGGTGTGCTCTTTGAGCGCCGCAAGGAGCCACACCATGAATCGTCTCATCGCCTTCGCTTCGCTGAGCTTCGTCGTCTCCTGTACGCCGTGCCCCGTTCCCCCGCCCCCCGGCTGCACCAACGACGGCACGGGCACCATCGTGGTCACCTCCACCGGGCTGCCGTCGGGCGTGACGGGCAACCTCCACCTCACCGGGCCGACCGCGCAGACCGTCACCTCCAGCCGCACGCTCACCGTGGGCTCGGGCGCGTGGAGTGTCGCCGCCGATCGAGCGACCGCCGCTGATCCCTTCGTGCGCACCGTGTACCTGCCCACCGTCACGCCTTCGACGTTCTGCCTCACCTCGGGCGGCACCCAGGACGTCATCGTCACCTGGGCACCGGTCGCCACCAGCAACAAGCTCTGGGTGACCAACGCGAACGCCACCGGCCAGTTCCTCGGCTTCCGCTCGGCGTCGTTGGCCACCAGCGCCACCGTCGCGGCCGACGTGGTGTCACGCGGCGGCTTCGGCACCGACATCGCCTTCGATCGCGACGGCAACGCCTGGGTGCCCGGCGGTACCACCGCTGACGCTGCGCTCCAGCGTTTCCCGGCGGCGCGGTTCGCTTCGTCGGCCGCGGTGGAGCCGGATCTCGAGATCGGCCTCGCCGGCAGTGCGTGTCTTCCCCTGGTGGCGGGCGTGGCGTTCGATGCCGCTGGCAATCTGTGGGTGAGCTCGCCTTGCCGCGATGCCGTGGTGCGGGTCGACGCGGCCCTCTTGAGCGTCAGTGGGTCGGTCATGCCTTCGCTCACCATCGCCGTCGCGGATCCGAGCGGCATTGCCTTCGATCGCGCGGGCAACCTCTGGGTCGCCTCGCGCATGGACAATCACGTGTGGCGCTACGACGCGGCGCAGCTGGCGGCAGGTTCGGTGGCGGCGCCTGCGTTCAAGCTCGGCGGCCTGGCCACCAGCATGCCGATGGACACCTCGTTGCTCACCCCCCACTGGATCGCCTTCGATGCGCGCGGCGATCTGTGGGCCAATGACTTCGGCGGCAACATCTTCTTCCGCTTCGGCGCAGCCCGCCTGCGCGGCACGGGCACGTCGGATGAGCAGCCGCAGGTGCGCATCACCCTGGGCGTGCTGGCGCTTCTCGAGGGGTTTGCCTTCGATGGTGAAGGCGGCCTGTGGAGCGCGGGTTCGGGCGGGACGATCGTTCGCCTCGCGCCGGCGCAGCTCGATGTCAGCTCGAACGCCGGCATGCCCACGGCGCCTTCGACCGTGTTGACCAGCGGCGACATCGGCTCGGCGTCGAACCTCGCGTTCTACCCTGCGCCCGCGGGGCTGCCGTTGTTCCACGCGCTGCCTTGAAGTGGGAGCACTACTTCTTCTCGTCGAGCAGCGCTGCCAGCTGCGTGAGATCGACGGGCTTGACCACGTGCGCATCGAAGCCGGCCTCTCTCGCCCGGTCGCGATCCCGGTCCTGGCCGTAGCCGGTCAGGGCCACCAGCCGCAGCGGCCGCAGCTCCACCAGCGCTCGCAGCTTCTGGGCGAGCTCGTAGCCGTTCATCACCGGCAAGCCGATGTCGAGCAGGGCGACGTCGGGCCGGAAGCTGTCGACGACTCGCAGCGCCGAGGCCCCGTCGTAGGCCGTGCGCGTCTGGTAGCCGATATTTTGCAGTGCGTAGGCAAGGAGATCCGCGGCGTCTTCGTTGTCGTCGACCACCAACACCCGCCTTCCCGTCGAACGCGGGGCGGGGTTGATGGCTGGCGCTTCCTCGGCCGTGCCATCGGGCCCGGCGGCAGGCAGCCGAACGGTGAAGGTGGTGCCCTTGCCCGTGCCCGGGCTGAACACGGAGACCTGGCCTCCATGCATCGTCACCAGGTGGCGCACGATGGCCAGCCCCAGGCCCAACCCGCCCCGCTCGCGGTCGATCTCCTGGTGGCCTTGCACGAAGCGGTCGAACACCCGGGGGAGCAGCTGCGCTGCGATCCCCACGCCGGTGTCGGTGACGTGCACCACGGTGTCGTTGCCTTCACGCGCCCCCCGCACCTCGATGCGGCCACCCGGCGGCGTGAACTTCGCGGCGTTGGTGAGGATGTTGGCGAAGATCTGCCCGAGGCGATGGGGGTCGCCGTCGATGATCAGCCCTCGTGGCACTTCGGTCGAGACGCGCTGCTGGCGTTGGTCGATCAACGGGCCTGAGATCTCGAGCGCCTTGGCGATCACGTCTGCCAGCTCCAGCCGCTCCCGGGTGAGGGTGACCTTGCCGCTGGTGATGCGCGCGATGTCGAGCAGGTCGTTGACGAGCAGCACGAGGTGATTGACCTGCCGCTCGATGACGCCGCGTTCGCGCTCGAGAATGCCGGCGCCGCGCAGCCGCATCAGCTGCAGGGCCGTGGTGATCGGCGCCAGGGGGTTGCGCAGCTCGTGACCGAGCATCGCGAGGAACTCGTCTTTCGTGCGATTTCCGGCTTCGGCAGCGAGGCGTGCTTCTTCGAGCTTCTGGGCAGCCTGCTTCTGCTCCTCGATGTCGCTGTGCAAGCCGACCCACTCGCGCACCGAGCCGTCGGCGAGCATGATCGGCGCCGCGCGGATGGCGAACCACCGGTATTGCCCATCGACGCGGCGGAGCCGGTGCTCGAACTCGAAGGTCGTGCGTCGTTCGACGGCCCTCTTCCACGCGTCGATGGTGGGTTGAGCGTCTTCGGGGTGCACGGCCTTTGACCAGCCGAAGCCTGCGCATTCGTCGCGGGTCTGCCCCGTGAACGCGCACCAGTCGGGTTGCTCGCCTGACATCTCTCCTTCTGAGGTGTTGGTCCACACGATGTGGCCGGTGGCGCGCACCAGCGCCGCGTACCGATCCTTCTCGCGCTCCAGCGATGACCTGGTTCGTTCCTGCTCCTGCTCCGCGCGTTTGAGGGTGGTGATGTTGCGCCACTCAACGACGATGACGCCTGAGACCGCTTGCATGCGTTGGCTCGACCAGACCTCCATCGGCGGGTAGTAGAACTCGAGCCGCTCGATGCCGGTCTTCGCTGCCGAAAGGCGCCGGAAGACCTCGTGGAACGGATGGCTTTCGAGCTCGGGAAAGACCTCGAGGTACGTGCGGCCGACGAGCTCTGCCGCGCGTTTCCCCAGCAGCGTCTCGCCGGCGGCGTTGATGGAGACGTAGACCCCTTCGAGCGAGAAGACGCTGATGGGATCCTCGAGGGAGTCGAGCGCCACCGCGCTCCACGCATCGCTCAACGGTACGGCCATGCTCCCTTTTATCGGGCGGGGCCCTGCGCGTGTCCATGCTGCTTTTTCTGGTCGGCCTCCCTGTAACTGGGAGTCACCCCTGCCTCAGCGTCTCGAGGTCGGTTCATCCTTCAGGCGGTAGCCGACGCCGGGCTCGGTCATCAGCAGCCGGGGCCGCGCGGGATCGGGCTCCAGCTTGCGCCGCAGCTGAGCCATGTAGACCCGCAGGTAGTGCGTCTGCGCCGCGTGGCCCGGGCCCCAGACCTCTTTGAGAATGTGGCTGTGGGTGAGCACCTTGCCTGCGTGCTGGGCGAGCAGGCTCAACAGCCGGTATTCGAGCGGCGTCAGGTGCACGTCTTCGCCGTTGAGCGTGACCTCGCGTCGCGCGAGATCGAGGCGAAGGGCTCCGACTTCGAAGACCGGCTCGGGTGCACCCCCTGCGTGCGCCGCGTGCCGGAGCGCCACCCGCATGCGCGCGAGCAGCTCGCTGACGCCGAAGGGCTTGGTGAGGTAGTCGTCAGCGCCCGCATCGAGGGCCTCGACCTTGCTCGCTTCCCGCCCGCGCGCCGAGATGACGATGATGGGCACGCGCGTCCACTCACGGAGCGTGCGCGTCACGTTCACCCCGTCTTCATCAGGCAACCCCAGGTCGAGCAGGATCAGCTCGGGGTTGTGACTGGCGGCCAACGAGAGCCCCTCGGCGGCCGTGCCCGCTTCGATCAGCTTGAAGCCGCTCGCGCTGAGGGAGGCGCGCAGAAACCGCCGCATCTGCACTTCGTCGTCGATCAGCAACACCGTCGGCTCGGACGAACTCATGTCGCTGTCTCCACTTCGTGCGGAACCTGAGGGGCCACGCCGACGAGTGGGATCGTCAGGGTGAAGCGCGCTCCGCCTCGGGCCGAGGTGCCCGCACGCAGCGTGCCCCCATGCGCGTCGATGATGCCCTTGCAGATGGCGAGCCCCAGCCCCGCGCCCTGCGTGCCGGGGTGCGCCCCTCGAAAGAACTTCTCGAACACCTTCTGCTCCGTGCCCGGTGCGAGGCCCGGGCCTTCGTCTTCCACCACCACCTCCACGCCGCCTTCGACGGCCCGCGCGGCGAGCTCCACCGGGGTCCCCGCGGGCGTGTACTTGGCCACGTTGTCGAGCAGGTTGCGGAACACCTGCTCGAGCAGCACGGGGTCGACCGGGATCAGCGGCAGGTCGGCAGGCAGCCGGGTGCGAATGGGCCGGGCTCCGAGCGCGCCTTCGACGAAACCCAGCGCGGCGCCGATCACTTCTTCGAGCGGCACCCACTCGCGCTTCACCTCGAGCACGCCTGACTGCAGCCGCGACATGTCGAGGAGGTTGCCGACCAGCCGCTCCAGCCGCTCGGCCTCCACGCAGATGGCGTCGATCAGCTCATCCCGGGTCGCGGGAGCGAGGGTGGCGGCGTTCTCCTTGAGCGTGGTGGCCGCGCCCGTGATGGCGGCCAGCGGCGTGCGGAGATCGTGCGAGACCGCGCTCAACAACGAGCTGCGCATCTCTTCCGTCTGGGCCTTGAGCGACGACGAACGTGCGGTCTCCGCGAGCGCACTGATGGACAGGCTCACGATGAACAGCGTGGCGAAGGTGAGCAGGTGCCGCTCATCGGCGACGGCGAAGGTGAAGTTGGGCGTGACGAAGAAGAAGTCGTAGGCGAGCACCGACAGCCCCGAAGCGAGCAGCGCGGGTTTGCGGCCGAAGCGGGTCGCGGCGACGACGACCACCAGCAGGTAGAGCATCACGAAGTCGGGCGCCGCGAAGTGATCTCGCGCGAGGTGGCCGATGGCCGTGGCCAGCGCGATCAACGCCACCGTCAGCAGCACGTTGCGGCCGATGAGACTCCGGGGCACTTGCATGCGCTCGTCATACAGCGCTCTCTGTTCATGTGCTGCGCAAGCGCAGGCGCCATTCCAGCGCGAGGGCCCAGCACGCCGAGAGCGCACTGAAAGCCCAGAAGGTGAGCACCGCCCGGCGACCCACGTCGGACAGCAGCGTCGGCCACCACACGGCCACGAAGAGGGGCGCCGACAGCAGCGCGGTGAGGTGAACGCGGCGGGAACGCTCGGCGCGGGCCTCCTCGATGGCCAGGTAGAGCTCGAGCACGCCTGCGGTCGCCTGGGACATCAGCGGGATGTACCGGGCCTCGAATCAAGGCTTTCTCAAATGAAGGCGCGCGCGCATCAACAAGACCTCAGGGCGCGGTCTTGATGTTTCCTTGATGTGGAGCAGCCGGGTTCATACGTCCTCTTGATGCGGGTATCACTACGCCCGCCGCATGCCTGCTGAAGCGCCTCAAGACGCCGCACCCGCTGACGAACCTCCGCATTCCCACTCGGCCGACGCTGACAAGTCGTCCACCCGCTACCTGCTCACCATGTCGCTGGGCGCGCTGGGCGTCGTCTACGGCGACATCGGCACCAGCCCGCTCTACGCGATGCGCGAGTGTTTCACCGGCCACGCGCCGCTGCCGGTCACCCCGGCGAACGTTCTGGGTGTGCTTTCGCTCATTTTCTGGGTGCTCGTGGTGGTGGTGACGCTCAAGTACCTCGCGTTGATCCTACGGGCTGACAACCGCGGCGAGGGCGGCATTCTGGCGTTGATGGCCCTGGTTCAGAAGGTCTCGAAGCGCGGGCCGAAGCTGCGGTTGGCGGTGTTGGCCCTGGGCATCTTCGGGGCGGCGCTGCTCTACGGCGACGGCATCATCACGCCGGCCATCTCGGTGCTCAGCGCGCTCGAGGGCATCGCGGTGTACCAGCCGCGGTTTCACCCCTTCATCGTGCCGATCTCGCTGGGCATCCTGGTGGCGATCTTTCTCATTCAGCGCAAGGGCACCGGCGCGGTGGGGGCGATCTTCGGGCCGGTCACGCTGCTGTGGTTCTTCACCCTTTCTCTACTGGGTGTGAGGGGCATCGCGCAGAACCCCTCGGTGCTGGCTGCGCTCAACCCGGTCTATGCGGTGGAGTTCTTTCTCCTGCATGGTTGGCAAGGCTTCTTCGTGCTGGGCGCGGTCTTCCTG
This sequence comes from Archangium sp., assembly GCA_030695565.1. Lineage (GTDB taxonomy): Bacteria > Myxococcota > Myxococcia > Myxococcales > Myxococcaceae > Archangium_A. Next base: position 100,958 of record JAUYRZ010000015.1, on the reverse strand, counting down.
GTGGTGACGGGCAGCGAGGCGCTCTACGCCGACATGGGCCACTTCGGCGCGAAGCCGATTCGGCTGGCGTGGTTCGCGCTCGTGCTGCCGGCGCTGGTGCTCAACTACTTCGGCCAGGGCGCGCTGATTCTCGGAGACCCTTCGGCGGTGACGAACCCGTTCTACCTCCTGGCGCCGTCCTGGGCCGTGCTGCCGCTGGTGGGGCTCTCCACGGCAGCCGCGTGCATCGCTTCGCAGGCCGTCATCTCGGGCGCCTTTTCTCTGACGCGACAGGCGGTGCAGCTCGGCTTCTGCCCGCGCCTCGAGATCGTGCACACCTCTGCGACGGAGATAGGCCAAATCTACGTGCCGGCCGTGAACTGGGCGCTGCTGGTGGCCGTGCTGGGTCTGGTGCTCAGCTTTCGCACCTCGAGCAGTCTGGCGGCTGCGTACGGAATCGCGGTCGCCAGCACGATGGTCATCACGGCAGCGCTGGCGTACCTCACGGCGCGCGACCTGTGGCGCTGGAGCGCGCCGGCGGCGTTGCTGGTGTTTGGCACCTTCATCGTCATCGATGCCGCGTTCCTCGCGGCGAACGCGGTGAAGTTCTTCGACGGTGGTTGGTTCCCGATGTTGCTGGCAGCCGCCATCTTCGCGCTCATGAAGACGTGGCGGCGCGGGCGCACGCTCCTGGAGGATCGGTTGCGTGAGAGTGCGCTGCCCCTCGAGTCATTCCTCGAGTCGTTGGAGCAGACCCGGGTCGTCAGAGTGCCCGGCACGGCGGTCTTCATGACCGGCAACGCAGACGGCACGCCCCCTGCGCTGCTGCACAACTTCAAACACAACAAGGTGGTTCACGCGCGGGTGGTGCTGCTGACCGTGCAGACGGCCGACGAGCCGCACGTGCCTGACGCGGAGCGCCTCACCGCGACGCCCATGAGCAACGGCTTCTTTCGCGTGCGAGCGAACTTCGGTTTCATGGAGACGCCTGAGGTCCCGGTGTTGCTGCAGAAGCTCGCGCAGGCGGGCCTGGAGCTGCGCGAGATGGACACCTCGTACTTCCTGGGTCGCGAGACGCTGCTGGCCACCTCGCGCGGCGGCATGCCGCAATGGCGCAAGGCGCTGTTCGGCTGGATGTCGAAGAACGCGAGGCCGGCCACCGCCTACTTCCGGTTGCCGCCGAACCGCGTGGTCGAGCTGGGCGCCCAGGTCGAACTCTGAACCCCCTCGCCCTGCGAAGCCGGTCGCGCAGGGTCGGGGTGAGGGCCCTACTTCGCCTTCAACCCGTACTTCCGAAGCAGTCGGTACAAATACACCCGATCGACCTCAGCCTCCTTCGCCGCCAGGCTGACCTTGCCTTCATGCCGCTCCAGCAGCTGCGCCAGGTACGCGCGCTCGAACTGCTCGATCATCCGCTGCCGCGCCGAGGTGAGCGACAGCCCACTCCACGACTCCGGAGTGCTCGCGGCGCCGCTGGCCGCGCGTTCACCCAGCGGCATCTCCTCGTCGAACAACATGCAGCGCTCGAGGTGGTTGCGCAGCTCCCGCACGTTGCCCGGCCAGTCAGCGCGCGAGAGCGAGGCGAGAAACGTCTCCTCGAACAACCGCGGGTGCGTGCGTTGAGTCGCGCCGAGCTGGGCGAGCACGGTGCGGGCGATGGCGGGAAGATCGGCCAGGCGGTCTCTCAACGAGGGCACGGTGACGCGCACCACCGCGAGACGGAAGTAGAGGTCTGCGCGGAACTTGCCGGCGTTCACCTCGGCGCGCAGATCTCGGTGCGTGGCCGCGAGGATGCGCACGTCGATGGGCGTGAACTTGTTCTGGCCCAGCCGCTTGATCTGTTTCTCCTCGAGCACGCGCAGCAGGCGCGGCTGCAGCTCGAGCGGCATCTCGCCGATCTCATCGAGCAGCACCGTGCCGCCTTCGGCTTCTTCGAAGACGCCCACGCGGCGATTGACCGCCCCGGTGAAGGCGCCCTTCTCATGACCGAACAGCTCGGCCTCGAGCAGCGTGGGGGGCAGCGCACCGCAGTCGACCACCAGGAACGGCTTGTGGGCCCGCGCGCTCTTCTCGTGAATCGCCGAGGCCGCCCGCGTCTTCCCGGTGCCGGTCTCGCCATCGAGGATGAGCGTGGTGTCGCTGCGCGCCGCTTTCTCCAGCACGCTGAACAGCTGCCGCATCACCGAGGAGGGCCCCACCAGCTCACCGAAGGTCGACGCATCGGAGACCGGGAGGAAGTGCCGCGTGCCCTCCAGCTCGAAGCTCACCTCGGCGGTGCCCAGCTTCAGCCGCGAGCCGTCCTTGAGGTAGGCCTCTCGAATGCGCACGCCGTCGACGAAGGTGCCGTTGGTGCTGCCGAGGTCGCGCACCAGCACGCGGTTGTCTTCGATGCGCAGCTCGCAGTGAAACCGCGACGCGGTGGCATCGCCGATCACCAGCGTGTTGCCTTCACCACTGCCCAACTGGGCGCGGCCGTCGGTGACCAGCACCCGGTCGTCTCTCCAGGTGAGCGCGAAGCCCAACACCGAAGGCGCCAGCCGGTAGCCCGAGCCCACCTGCAGCGTCTTGTCGTCGGGCTTCTTGGGCGCGGAATGGGGCGCGGGCACGGGCAGCGGCTTGAGCTCGAGGCTCGTGGCCCGAGTCGAGTGATCGTCATCCTCGTCTTCCAGGGGCCCCCGGCCCTTCCGCGTCATGTGCTGGGTATAGCAGTCGCCAGCGTTGGGCTCAGGTAACCTGCTTCGAATGAAACGAATCGTGGTGTTGACCTCTGGTGGCGACTCGCCCGGAATGAACGCCGCTTTGCGGGCCATCGCCAAGCTGGGCGCTGCGCAGGGGCTGCAGGTCTTCGGCACGCTCGATGGCTACGACGGGCTGATCGACGGCCACTTCCGTGAGCTGACCCGGGTGCTCAGCGACGGTGCGGTCTCGGTGGACATCGAGGTCGACGCCGCGGGCGGGCAGGGCGGCACCATCATCGGCTCGGCGCGTTCGGCGCGGTTTCGTGAACAGGCGGGCCGGGCGGTGGCCGCGGATCAGCTGCGCAAGCTCGACGCCGAGGGGCTCATCGTGATCGGCGGCAACGGCAGCCTGACTGGCGCGCACGCCTTCGCGGCCGAGTCGGGGATCAAGGTGATGGGGATTCCGGGCTCCATCGACAACGACATCGGCTGTACCTCGACGTCGCTGGGCGTGGACACCGCGCTCAACACCATCGTCGAGGCGTGCGATCGCATCAGCGACACGGCCCGGGCACACCGCCGCGCCTTCGTGGTCGAGGTGATGGGCCGCGATTGTGGCTACCTCGCCATGGCCAGCGCGATCGCCATGGCCGCCGATGCAGTGCTCATTCGTGAATCAGGCAAGACGGAAGATCAGCTGGTCGATGACGTGCGGCAGGTGATCTTGAGCGGCTTCGCGCGCGGCAAGCGGCGCATCTTGATCATCAAGGCCGAAGGCGTGTCGGTGCCCTGCACCCGGTTGGTGCGGCACACGGAAGAGCGCATGAAGGAAGAGCTGCCGAGCCTGGAGATCCGCGGCACGGTGCTGGGGCACGTCGTGCGCGGGGGCAACCCGAGCTATCAGGATCGTGCGGTGGCGGGCCGGCTGGGTTTCGGAGCGCTCAACTCGATTCTCAAGGGCGCCACCGACGAGATGGTGGGTTGGTTGCCTCCGGTCTCGGGTGGCACGCCGACGGCCGACAGCTCGGTGGTGCGCTTCTCGCTCGAGCGCGTGCTGGAAGAAACGCGGGCGTTGATCGATGGCAGCTCTCCGGTGACCAAACGCCGCGTGGCGCTGATGACGCAGGCGTCGGGTGTGCTCGCCCTCTGACTCTCAACTCCCTCTGGGAGAGGGTCGGGGTCAGGGCCTCGCCCACAAAGCGATTTGGCCTTTGAAAACCCCTCCGCGCTAGGCTCGCTCGATGGGTTCCAAGATCGACAAAGAAGCCACCCGCTACCGCGCGAAGCTCGACGGCGTGATGTCGGACGGGCGCGTGACGGTCAAAGAAGCCGACGCGTTGATCAAGAACGCGAAGAACGGCCACTTCAGCGAAGTCGAAGCCCACTACCTCTCGGGCTTCGTCGATCGAAAGAAACGATCCTTCGATCCCGCCGCGCGCGCGAAGCTCGTCGCGTTCGTGCACGGCGAGATGGAGAGCCTCGCGAAGATCGCCGGCGACACCGGGCTCAAGACCCAGCCCAAACAACCGAAGCTCACCGAAGACAGCAAGAAGGCCGGCGTCACGTACGACGCGCGGCCCGGCGAGCTCACGGTCAAAGGCTTCGGCGTCGACGACGCGCTGCAGGGTCAGGTCGGTGATTGCTACTTCATCGCCGCGCTCGCTTCGGTCGCCAAGACGCACCCCGAGCTGCTCGCCAAAGCGGTGAAGACCAACCGCGACGGCACGTACACGGTCACCTTCTTCGAGAACCAGAAGGGCGTGAAGAGGCCGGTCTCGGTGACCATCGACGGCACCTTCGCCAACCGTTCGGGCCGGCTCGAGTACGCGTCGGCACGTGAGACCAGAGAGCTGTGGCCGATGATCTTCGAGAAGGCCTACGCCACCTGGAAGGGTGGGTTCGACGCCATCGAAGCCGGCATGTCCTCCACCGCGCTCGAGGCGCTCACCGGCGTCACGCCCGAGTTCTTCGTGGTGACCTCCGACTCGAAACCTGCCCAGCTGTTTGCCGAGCTGAAGAAGGCGACGGCCGGCGGCGGCTGCGTGGTGGCGCTGAGTAAGCCGTGGGACCCGTCAGAGAGCGGCGTGGTGGCGGATCACGCGTACACCCTGCTCGGCGTGGAAGAGAAGAACGGGCAGAAGCTCGTTTCCCTGCGCAACCCCTGGGGAGAACGCGAGCCCGGGCATGATGGGCGCGACGACGGTATCTTCACGATGCCGCTGGAGAAGTTCATCACCTCGTTCTCGACGGTCGAGTTCGCGAAGCCTTAAGAAAACACAATGCAGCTCCGCATCGCCCAGACCGTGCCTGACACCGAAGCTGAAGGGCCGGGCAAGCGGTTCGCCTTGTGGGTGCAGGGCTGCACGTTGCGTTGCCCCGGCTGCTGCAACCCCGAGATGTTCGCGCCCGACAAAGGCGGCCAGTGGGTCGACACCGCTCAGTTCGCGAAGACCATTCTCCAGACGCCGGGCATCGAAGGCATCTCGGTGCTGGGTGGCGAGCCGTTTCAGCAACCCGAAGCGCTGGCTGAACTGTGCGCGCTCGTTCGAGCCGGTGGCCTGACGGTGATGATCTACTCCGGGTACACGATGGAAGAGCTGCGCGCGCAAGGCACGTCGGCGCCGTTGCTGGCCACCACCGATCTCCTCGTCGATGGCCGGTACGATCAAACGAAGCCCGAGAAGAGCCGCCGCTGGATTGGCTCGAGCAACCAGGTGATGCACTTCTTGTCTGACCGCTACACCGCCACCGATCCGCGCTTCGGTACGCCGAACACCATCGAGCTGCGTTTCGTGAACGGTCAACTCACCATCAACGGCTGGCCCCAGGCCGCAGACGCGATGCGCAAGCCATGAGCATCAGCGTCACCAGGGCAGAGGCGTACCTGCTCACCGTCGCGCGCGTCGCGGTCGGCGTCGTGCCTCCGATGGATGCGATGCGGTTGTTGGTCACCTCGGTCTCGCCGCCGCAGAAGCTGGGGCCGACCGCACGCGCGGCGCTCAGTGACACGCTCTCGCGCGGCTCGGTGCTCTCGTTGGCGAGGCAGGGTGGTTGGCTCCAGGACGGCGCCGTTCGCCTCTGGGAGCGTCACCAGCCGCCGCCGCTGAGCTTCACCGGCAACACGGTGCGCCTGCTCTCGTGGGTGCTCACCACGCCGCTGGCCGAGGCCGATGCGGGGCCGCTGCTCTTCCGGGGCCCGCTCACCGTGGCCGAAGACTTTCTCATCGCGCTGCTGATCGATCGCCTGCGCGGCACCGGCTGTGATGCGTTGCTGGCGCGTCAGCTGGCCATTCGCCGCTTGCCGCTGACCACCCTGGCGCACGCCGCGTTGATGGCGCGCGAACTCTCGCTCGACGAAATGCCTGCGTTCGACGTGGCGGTGCTGGCGCCGTTCCTCGAGGGGCTGCGCGTGCTGCTCGGGCGTTCGTGGCTGGCGGCTGAGCGCTCGAAACGCGATCTGGTCGCGCCCGACATGTTGAGCCGCCTGGGCCGGGCGCAGACCGACGTGCTCGAGGCGTTCCTCACCGCGATCGACCAGGCGGGGCGAAGAGACCTGGCCACCTTCCTCATCGACGCGGGCTCGAGCTGGCTCGCGGCGGATCGCACGGCAGAAGAGCTGACCCGTTCGATGTCGGCCGACGCGCCGCTGCGGGAACGCACCGACGCGCGGCGGCGTGCGGCGGCGATGCTGCGCAGCTTCGCCCGGCTGCGCGAGTGGGATCAGCAACACCGCAGCGTGCGCTTCATCGAAGACGACTACGCCCTGGCCCAGCGCCTGGTGGTCGACTGGGAGCGGCTGGGGGAACGCGGCTTCACCCGCGCGGCCCACCTGGTGACCGAGCTCGACGCCATTCCCACCCTGCGCCCGGTGGAGCCTGCGTGAAGCGCGCGCTCGTCGCCGCCGCTGTCTTCGGGTTGGTGGGCTGCCGCACCACGGGCACCTTGAACGTGCGCAACGATGAAGGCCTCGCGTCGTACTACGGCGCCGGTCTGCACGGCCGGCCCACCGCGAATGGCGAAACCTTCGACAAGAACAAGCTGACCGCCGCGCATCGCACGTTGCCCTTCGGCTCGTGCGTGCACGTGGAGTCGCAAGCGACGGGTCGCTCGGTGAACGTGCGCATCAACGACCGCGGCCCTTTTGTCGGCAACCGGATCATCGATCTCTCCGAGGCGGCCGCGCGCGAATTGGGAATGATCGACTCGGGCGTCGGCCGGGTGAAGCTATCGCCCTGCCGCTGAAGGCAGCCGAGCGTCAACGAGATCCTGCAATTTGCCCGCAGCCGACGGTTGCTTTCGTCTCCGTAACCGTCTCCCCACAGTTCGAGCAGTGCCCCGCCTGATTCTCCTGCGCTGATGACGCGGAGGGCTTAGGTGTGTTCGTCTAGCCCCATGTCACGCGCCTACCGGATCAGCGTCAAAGAGAGCCTGTCCCGCCATGTCGAGGTAGAGGACGGGGTGTGTTCGTCGCTCGAGCTCCTGCCCATTCTGCCGAAGGAGCGCATGGCCGAGCTGCTGGGCGCCGAGCTCGAGCAGCGGGGCTTCAAACGTGACGGCAAGACGGCGCAACGCAAAGAAGGCGAGACCCTGGTCGAAGTGAACCTGGAGACCGGAGACGTGTCGGTCACCGCCGAAGGTCACGCCCAGGTCAACCTCGAGACCGAGCGCACCGCGGTGGTCGACAACACCCTGGCCGGCGATCGCGAGCGGCATCTACGCGACGCCGCCAAACAATCGCTCGAGCGTGTAGCCACGGCCGAAGAAGACTCGCTGCGCCGCAAGGTGACCGAGCAGCTCGAAGCCAAGCTGCGCGATCTCAAGGAAGAGCTCGATGGCGCCGTCAATCGCGTCACCGGTCTCGCGCTCAAACAACGCGCTGCCGAGCTGGGCCAGGTGGAAGAGATCCACGAAGAGGCCAACGGCAGCATCACCATCAAGGTCCGCGTCTAACTCCGTGTCCGTCTCCATTCCTGAAGACAAGCTCCCTGCAGAGCTCTCGGCGTTTGCTGCCGTCGAAGCGGCCTACCCCGCTGAGCTCGCCCGCATCACCGACTCTCTGCGCCGTGGCCTTCCCGTGCTGGTCGAGGCGGAGAAAGAGCTCACCCCGTATCTCTACAAGTGCGTGCGCGATCGCCTGAAGAAGGAGACCCCGCCGCGCCAGTTCCTCTACCTCGACGGGCGGCCGATCAACGACATGCCCCCGCCGCAGCCGGGCATGGGCCTGGTCGCGACCATCCTCTATTACCTGCGCGAAGCGGTGCGTGGCGCGGTGGCCGATCGCATCCTCGTGTTGCCGCACCTCGATCTGCTCACCACCTCGGTCGGTGGGCTGACCAGCGAAGCGCGCGAGGTGATCCCGCTCCTGTATGAAAACCCCGAGCTCTGTTTCATGGGCTTCAAGGATCCGTCGTTCCCGCTGCCCAAGGTGATCGAGAACCTGTTCCCCCGGCGCGAGTCGTTGCTGGGTGTGCCGCGCGATCGCCTCGGCCAGCTGGTCACCCAGCGCGAGAGCCGCAAGCTGTCGGCCGATCGCACCTTGAAGCCGTACCAGCTCTACAAGAGCGTCTCGGGCGTCAACGCGGTGCGCATGCGCCGTCTGCTCAGCACGCTCACCGGTGAGGACTACCCGGTCGACACCAAGCCCGCGTACCACCAGCTTCGCCAGGCCACCCTGGTGGGCCAGCTGACCTTGCCCGACGTGGACCTCGAGCGGGACATCGGCGGCTACAAGAAGGTCAAGGAGCGCCTGGGCAAAGAGATCCTCGACGTGCTCGCCATCAAGGACACGAGCGACGACGAGCAGGCGATGAAGAAGATCGAGGGGCTCATTCCCCGGGGCATGATCTTCTGGGGGCCTCCCGGCACCGGCAAGACGCTCTTCGCCAAGGCCATGGCCACCGCGCTGGGCGCAGCCGTCACCATCGTCTCGGGGCCTGAGCTCAAGTCGAAGTGGGTCGGCGAGTCTGAAGAGAACCTGCGCCAGGTGTTCGCCCGCGCGCGGCAGGCGGCCCCCGCCATCATCGTCTTCGACGAGCTCGACAGCTTCGCCACGGCCCGCGGCACGTACCAGGGCAGCGGCGTGGAACACTCGATGGTCAACCAGCTGCTCACCGAGATGGACGGCTTCCGCAAGGACGAGCTCGTCTTCGTGGTGGGCACCACCAACTTCGTCGAGTCACTCGACCCCGCGCTGCTGCGCCCGGGCCGCTTCGAGTTCCACCTGCACGTGCCTTTCCCCACGGCCGAAGATCGCCGCGCCATCCTGGGCATCTACGATCAGAAGCTGGGCCTCGAGCTGTCACCGCGCGCGTTGGACTACGCGGTCAAGCGCACCGCCGATCAGGTCGAAGGCCAGAACACCAGGTTCTCCGGTGACCATCTGCAGGCGCTCTGCCGGGCGCTCGCGCGCGCGCGGCTGCGTGACAAGCGGGTGGGCCCGCTCGAAGTGGAAGACGTGGAGAAGGCGCTCTCGAGCTGGGCCGATCGCCGCAAGCTCACCCCTCGCGAAGAGCTGGTGATCGCCACGCACGAAGCGGGGCACGCGGTGGTCTCGTTGTTCTGCCCGACCTCGCCGCCCATCGATCGCATCAGCATCCTGGGTGACTTCGCCGCCGGCTACGTGAAGCACGCCGAGGGCGAACACAACACGGTGAAGACCTTCAAGCAGCTGGGCGACTCCATCTGCGTGCTGTTCGGCGGGCGTGAAGCCGAGCTGTTGTTCTTCGAAGACCTCTCGTGGGGCATCGCCGGTGACCTGAGCAACGCCACCGATCTCGCCCGCTCGCTGGTCGAGGACTACGGCATGGGCAGCGCAGAGGTCGGCATTCGCCGCGTCGAGGTCTCGCCCACCGATCCCGTCTCGCAGGAGCTGCAGGCGGCGATGGAGCGTTCGGTGAAGGACATTCTGGAGACCCAGCGCAAACGCGCCGTGGACATTCTCGCGGCCAACAAGCCCCTGGTGAAGTCGCTGCGCGATCTCCTGGTCGAGAAGAAGGTGCTCGACGCCGAGACCCTCGCCGCGTGGTTGCCCAAGCCAGAGAAAAAAGACCTCGTCGCTCTGGAGCGCTGATCATGGCCACCCTCATTCTCCGTCTCGAGATCGACCCCACCACGCGCAAGAAGAACGTCTTCGTGAAGCTCGACAGCGACTCCGATGCGCTGCCGATGGAACACGAGGAGCAGCACAAACGCATCGTCGAGGCCCTGCTCGCCAATGGCGGGCTCAAGGCCGAAGACATCGGGCACATCACCATCGAGCGTGAAGGGCAGGGCGCGGTGGTTCAGGAGAAGAAGACCGAAGCCCCGCCCGCGGCCCGCGAACCCGTGAGCACCAAGGGATGAGCGACCCTTACGTCACGCTGCGCAACCAGCTCACCGAGTTGCTGCGCATGGGCACCGGCGACGCGATGTCGCTGCGCGCCTGGTACGACGAAGCGCAGCGGCTGATGCGCTTTGCGCGGGAGCAGAAGCTCGAGTTGCCCGCGCTCGTTCCCGAGTGGTTGGCGGGGGCCGAAGCGCGCGCGAAAGATCCGCTGTTGTCGGCCACCCAGAACGCAGAGCTCGCGAAGTATCTGGGCACCTTGCCGCGTTCGTAGACGTACACTCCCCGACGTGGGGATCACGACGACTTCCATCGAAGCGCTCAAACGGCTCTCGACGTTTCCGATCGACGCGATGCTGCAAGAGGTGGGGCCGCTGGCCCTCGTGCAGCGCCTCGCCGCGAAGGACGAGCAGGCCACGCTCCACAAGCAGCTCTCTCGCACCATCGAGACCGAAGGCCGGCCTCAAGTCGCCCGGCACGCGCTCTCGTTGATGCTTGGTTTGGAAGATGGGCTCGTGGTGCCCCTGGGCCGCGAGAACCCCGAAGGTGAGCTGGTGCTGGGGCGGGGTGAAGAGGCCGACGTGCGGTTGTTCGATGGCTCGGTCAGCTCGAAACACGCGCGCGTGCGCTGGGATGGCTGGAAGCGGATCGCCTGGTTGTCGGATCTCGGCTCGACCAACGGCACGTTGATCAACGGCCACCAGGTCACCGCCGACGAGAAGGAGCTGGCGGAAGGGAACGTGGTGACGCTGGGTGACGAGACTGCGTTCTTGTTCCTGCGCACCGAGACGCTCTACGCCCTCGTTCGAACCCGCTAACCGAAACGCCAAACTCAAATCACAAAACTGTCTCCCTCTCCCCGAGGGGGAGAGGGTCGGGGAGAGGGCTATCTGAAAAACCGCTCACCGGTGATCCGCTCACCCGCCTCACGCTTCACCCTGCCGTTGCTCGCCAAATGCCGCAGGCACATGAACGCCGTCTCGACATCCTCAACGCCAGCCGACTTCGCCAGCTCTTCAACCGTACGAGGCGTCTCACTGAGCGCACTCACGATCGCCCGCTGAACCGCCAGCACCGCCTCTGCCGCCTTCTTGCCGGCCTCGACGCCTGGCTGATGGTACGCGTTGACGTTGATCAAGCTCCCGTAGAGCCCGACCGTGCGTTCGAACAACGCGATCAACGCGCCGAGCGTCTTCGCGTTCACCTCGGGCAGCGTGAGCGTGAGTGACTCGCGCCCTTTCTCCGCGAGTGCCGCGCGCGTACCGAGCAGAAAACCCTGCAGATAGTCACCCGAGGTCACACCCGGCTCGACCTCGAACGTGGCGCCCGCGCGATCTTTGAGCACCTCCATGAACAACACGAAGTGATTGGCCACGCCGTCACGGAGCTGCTGCACGTACGCGTGCTGATCCGTCGACCCCTTGTTTCCATAGACGCTCAGCCCCTGCTCGACGACCTTGCCCTCGAGATCCTTCTCCTTCCCGAGCGACTCCATCACCAGCTGCTGCAGGTACCGGCTCATCAGCAGCAGGCGATCCTTGTACGGCAGCACCACCATGTCTTTCGCGCCGACGCCCTTGCTGGCGTGGTGCCACATGAGCGCCATCAACGCGGCCGGGTTCTTGAGCGGATCTCGCACGCGGGTCACCCGATCCATCTCGCGAGCGCCCGCGAGCAACGCGTCGACATCGAGCCCCTGCAACGCCGCCGGCAGCAGCCCCACGGCCGAGGTCTGCGAGGTACGGCCGCCAACCCAATCCCACATGGGAAAGCGCGCCAGCCAACCCATCGCCGCGCGCTCGAGCTCACTGCCCGCGCCGGTCACCGCCACGGCCTGCTTCGAGAAGTCCAGGCCCGCTCGCGCCCAGGCCGCCTGCGCCTCGAGCATTCCGTTGCGGGTCTCCTTGGTGCCGCCGGACTTCGAGATGACCAGCACCAGCGTCTCTTTCAAGTGCCCCGACAACTTCGCCAGCACCCGATCGAAACCATCGGGATCCGTGTTGTCGAAGAAGAACGGCTGCAGGCGATCCCCTTCACCACCCAGCGCATCCGCCGCGAGCTGAGGGCCGAGCGCGGAGCCCCCGATGCCGATGATCAACTGCCGGGTGAAGCGCGGTGCATTCGGAGGCACCACCCGGCCCGCATGCACGTCGGCCGCGAACGACTTCACCTTCGACAACGCGTCGTTGATCGCCGCGGCGTCAGCGGTCGAAGCGAGCTCTGGCGCACGCAGCCAGTAGTGCCCCACGCGCCGCTTCTCGTCGGGGTTGGCGATCTTCCCCTGCTCGAGAGCCTCCATCGCGTCGAAGGCATGGGCCAGCTTCGGCGCCATTGCCTCGAGCCACGTCTTCGTGAAGTTCATGCGCGAGACGTCGAGGGTGATGCCGAGCGAGTCCACCACGCAGAGGAACTCTTGATACCGCTGCCAGTTCGAGCTCATGGCGGCGGAGTGTCGCTGCTTTGCAGTGCCCGCGCGATGTACAAACACCGGCATGAGAATCCTCTTCGCGGCGGCCCTCGTGCTGAACCTTTCGTGCGCGAAGAGTGTGGCCGTCACGCCCGTCGACGCGGGCACGGAGCGGATGTTCGGTGGTTCTCGCCCGGTGAAGGTGTCCGTGCCGAAGAACTACGCGGGCCGCGCGACGCCGCTGCTGCTCGCGCTTCATGGGTACGGGAACTCGGGAAAACCCTTCGAGTCGTATCTGGGGCTCCCCAGTCTCGTGGAGTCGGAGGGAATCATCCTCGTGTCACCCGACGGCACGGTCGACGCGAAGGGCCAACGGTTCTGGAACGCCGGCAGCGACGCGTGCTGCAACTTCGGAGGGAGCGCGGTCGACGACGTGAAATATCTGCGCGAGCTGCTGGCGGAGCTCCGCGGCGTCTACAACGTCGACCCGCGCCGCATCTTCGTGGTGGGGCATTCGAATGGCGGCTTCATGGCGTACCGGCTCGCGTGTGAGCTGTCGGGTGAGCTCGCCGCGATCATGAGCCTCGCGGGTGCCACGCCGAACTGCCATCCCACGTCGCCGGTGAGCGTGCTGCAGATCCACGGCGATCGAGACGTGGGCGTTCGCTACGAGGGCGGCACGAACATCTTGAAGAAGGGCGGCGGCGACTACTTCGGCGCGCTCGAGAGTGTCGAGCGGTGGGCGCTGGACGACGGCTGCAAGCCGTACGCGCCGGCGCCGCCGCGGCGTGAAGGCGCGCCGATCGATCTCGAGGCGGGGCTCCCGGGCGCAGAGACGATGGTGGAGGACTTCGACGGGTGCCCGGCGGGTGTGGGCGTCTCGCTGTGGACGATGCGGGAAGGCCGTCACAACCCCGAGTTCACCAACGCGTTCGCAGGCCACGTCTGGTCGTGGCTCGAAGCCCATGCACGACCGTGATCCCCTCTCCCTTCGCGAGAGGGTCAGGGTGAGGGTCGAACAGCCTCACCTCCCTGAACTTGAACGCTCACGCGTTCGAGTCGGCGTGACCTTCGACGCGCACCGCGGGCCGCGAAGAACAGGAGCGCGAACGCCGACAGCACGCCGCTCAGCCCATCGGTGCTCGCGCACCCACAACCACCACCCCGCACGGCGATGGCAGGACGCGTGACGATGGGCGCCGTGACCACGTACGTCTTCGTCGCTTCACCGGTATTGCCGGCCGCATCAGTCGCTCGCACCACCACCGTGTGATTGCCGTCGCCCACCAGGCTGACGTCGAGCGGGCTGCTGCACGCGGTGAACGCAGCGCCGTCGATGCTGCACGTGTACGTCACGGGTGACTCGTCAGCGGTGAACGTGACGTCGGGCACGGTCTCGGTGTTCTCCTGCGTCACCGTCAAGGTCACCACCGGTGCGCGTGTGTCGATGGTGATGTTCACCGCGTCTGAAGTGGCCGAGACGAGCCCCTCGAGCTCGGCGCGGGCGGTGATCACATGCACGCCGTCGGCGATGGGTGCGCTGGGCGTGAACGACCAGGCCCCGCTCGAGTCGGCCAGCGCCGTACCCAACAGCACGCCGTCGACGAAGACCGACACCGTGGATCCCGGCGTGGCCGTGCCGCTGAGGCCCGGCGTGGCGTCGTTGGTGAGCGCGCCGCTGACGGGCGAGGTGATGGCCACCGTCATCGCGGGGATGTCGACCACGAAGCGGTTCACGGTCGACTGCGCGCTCCTGTTGCCCGCGCCATCCACGGCGGTCGCCGCGACCCGGTGCGCGCCATCGGAGAGGGGAAGCGTGCTGGTGCAGCTCCACGCCCCGTTGGCGTCGGCGATCGTGGTGCAGACCTGGCGATCGTCGACCGAGACGATCACCGTGCTGCCCGGCTCGGCGGTGCCGCTGTAGCGCGGCGTGCGCGTGCGAATGGTGGCCTGATCGATCGGCGTGGTGACGGTGGGCGCGATCGGCGCCGTGGCGTCGATGATCCACGTACGAGTGGCCGGGGTGGTGTCGACGTTCGCTCCATCGACCGCGCGGACCTCGAGCGTGTGGCTGCCCGAAGCGAGCCCGCTGAACGTGACGGGCGTCGAACACGCGACGAACGCAGCGCCATCGAGGCTGCACTCGAACGTCGCCCCGACCAACGTCGAGGTGAACGCGAAGCCTGCGCTGGTGGAGCTCACCGTTCCGCTCGGACCCGCGATGATGGCCGTGTCGAGCGTCACGCCACCCACCGTGAAGGGAACTCCGGGCGAAGGCGGCGAGACATTGCCGGCAGGGTCGGTTGCCACAGCGGTGGCGGAGTGCGCACCTGGCGGCAGCGCCGTGGCACCCGCGCAGGAGAAGGTGCCCGCGGCGTCGGAGACCGCGGTGCACACGGGCTGCCCATCGATGGAGACCACCACCGTGCTCCCGGGCTCGGCGGTGCCGCTGAACGTCGGCGTCGTGCTGGTGGTGCTACTCGCCGTGGGCGAGGTCAGCACGGGAGCGGCGGGCGCGGTGCTGTCGAGCGTCCACGCACGCGTGGCAGGCGAAGCATCGGTCGCTCCGTTGCTGACCGCGCGAACCGCGAGCACATGCGCGCCGTCGCTCACCGTGAAGGACACCGCGGCCGTGCAGGGCATGAAGGCTGCGCCGTCGAGGCTGCACTCGAAGGTGGCGCCGTTCACGTCGGAGGACAGCGTGAAGTCTGCCTGCGCGACGCGGGTCAACGCGGCAGGCCCGGTGAGAATGACGGTGTCGGGCGGTGAAGCACCGACGGTGAACGCACGCGGCAAAGAAGGAACCGAGGTGTTGCCAGCACCATCCGTGGCGGTGGCCGTCGCGGTGTTCGCTCCGCTCGTGAGGGCAACAGTGGCGCTGCAGGCCCACTGCCCGTTCGCCGATGCGGTGGCCGTACAAACCGCCATGCCGTTGATGGTCACGGTGACGGTGCTGCCGGCTTCGGCCAGCCCTCCGAAGCGGGGCAGGGCGCCCGTGGTCGCGTCGGCCACCGGCTCGGTGATGGCAGGTGCAGCCGGGGCAACGGTGTCGACCTGCCAGGTCGCGCTCGCGGGCGTGGCGTCGACGTTGCCAGCCGCATCGACCGAACGCACCAGCATCACGTGCACCCCATCGGCGAGGGTGCCGGTGGTGACGAGCGGCGAGGTGCAGACCGCCCACGCGGCGCCGTCGAGGCTGCACTCGAAGGTCGCACCACTCTCGGGGCTGGTGAACTCGAAGCGGCCCGAGGTGGTGTTGGTGAGCGCGTCCGGACTCACGGTGATGGTGGTGTCGGGCGCCTGCGTGTCGATGCTCCAGGTGCGCGTCGCCGGAGTCGGATCCACGTTCCCGACCGGGTCGATCGCCCGCACGCTGAAGGTGTGGCTGCCATCACTCAGGCCCGTGAACGAACTCGGCGTGGTGCACGCGGCGAACGCGGCTCCGTCGAGGCTGCACTCGAAGGTCGAGTTCGCCTTGGTGCTGGTGAAGGTGAACTGCGCATCCGCGCTGCTGACCGCGCCAGAGGGACCCGCGGTCAGGGAGGTGTCGGGCACCGCGGCATCGATGGTCCACGAAGCGGTGGCCGGCGTGGGGTCGACGTTGCCTGCCGCGTCGATCGCCCGGGCGCTGAAGGTGTGAGCTCCATCGGTGAGGGCAGAAAGAGAGACGGGTGAAGTACACGCAGCGAAGGCCGCGCCGTCGAGGCTGCACTCGAACGTCACGCCCGCTTCGTTCGAAGAGAACGTGATCGAGGCGGTGGAGACGTTGGTCGTCCCACTCGGAGCGCCGGTGATCGTGGTGTCGGGCGCGAGCGTATCGACCGTCCACACCTGTGAAGCGGGAGAAGCATCGGCGTTGAGCGCTGCGTCGACCGCGCGCACCCGGAGCGTGTGGCTGCCTTCGCCGAGGCCCGTCAACGAAGTCGAAGCACTGCAAGCGGTGAAGGCGGCGCCGTCGAGCGCGCACTCGAAGGTGACCGGCGATTCAGTCGACGTGAACGTGAACGCGGCGGTCGACGATGAGACGACGCCCGAAGGCCCGCTCGCGATGGTGGTGTCGGGCAGAACGGTGTCCACCGTCCAGGTGCGGCTCACCGGCGTCGAATCGACGTTTCCGGTGGTGTCCACCGCGCGGATTGCCACCGTGTGCGAGCCTTCGCTCAAGCCCGAGTAACTCGACATCGCGTTGCACGCCGTGAACGCAGCGCCATCGAGTGAGCACTCGAACGTCGCGGTCGCTTCGCTGGTGACCACGAAGGTGGCGCTGGTGCTGCTGACCGAGCCGCTCGGCCCGGAGACCAGCGTGGTGTCGGGCTCGATCGTATCGACCGACCAGGTGTGGCTCGCCGGCGTGGCGTCGACGTTCCCTGCGGCATCGACCGCCTGCACCAGGAAGGTGTGGCTGCCCTGGCCGAGGCCCGTGAGCGTCAACGGAGAGACGCACGTGGTGAAGGGCGCGCCATCGAGGCTGCACTGAAAGGTCGCTCCGAACTCGCCGCTGGTGAACTCGAAGGTGGCCGCGGTGCTGCTCGAAAGCGCAGGCGGCGCGGTGGTGATGGTGGTGGTGGGCGCGGTCAGGTCGACCACCCAGGTGCGGCTCGCGGGCGTGGCGTCGACGTTTCCAGAAGCATCGATCGCGCGCACCAGCACGGTGTGGCTGCCTTCGGCGAGGCCGGTCGCGGTGAAGGGCGAGCTGCAGGTGGTGAAGGCCGCTCCATCGAGGCTGCACTCGAAGGTGCCCGCTTCCGACGAGGTGAAGGTGATGCTCGCGCTGGTCGAGTTGGTCGACGCAGCGGGGCCGCCGGTGATGGTGGTCTCCGGCGCGGCGGTGTCGATGCTCCAACTGAAGCGGGCCGGGGTCGCGTCGGTGTTGCCCGCGGTGTCACGCGCGCGCACCGCGAAGGTGTGGCTGCCTTCGCTCAAGGCAGCGAACGCTGCAGGCGAAGTGCAGAGCGCGAAGACCGCGCCATCGAGGCTGCACTCGAACGTGCCCGCCTCGTTGGAGGTGAAGGTGAAGGTCGCGCTGGTCGAGTTGCTCTGGGTGGGCGGGGTGGAGGTGAGCGTGGTGTCGGGCGCCGTCGCGTCGACCGTCCACGTGAAGCTGGCAGGCGTCGCGTCGAGGTTGCCCGCCGCATCGCGCGCGCGGACCCGGAAGGTGTGAGCGCCATCCGTCAAACCGGAGAGCGCTCTGGGCGAAGTGCAGGCCGCGAAAGCCGCTCCGTCGAGGCTGCACTCGAAGGTGCCCGCTTCGGTCGAGGTGAACGCGAAGTTGGCCGACGAGGAGTTGCTCACCGCCGGCGGGGTGGACGTCAGCGTGGTGTCGGGCGCGGTGGTGTCGATGGTCCACGTGAAGCTGGCGGGCGTCGCATCGGTGTTTCCAGCCGCGTCGATCGCGCGGGCCCGGAAGGTGTGGCTGCCATCAGCCAGCCCGCTCAGCGCTGCAGGCGAGGTGCAGGCCACGAAAGCAGCCCCGTCGAGGCTGCACTCGAACGTGCCCGCTTCAGTCGAGGTGAAGCTGAAGTTCGCCGTCGCCGTGCTGCTCAGCGCGGGCGGAGTCGCAGTCAGCGTGGTGTCGGGCGCGATGGTGTCGACCGTCCACGTGAAGCTCGCGGGCGTCGCATCCACGTTGAGGGCCGCGTCACGCGCGCGCACTTCGAACGTGTGGCTTCCGTTGGACAGCCCGGCCACGGCGAAGGGCGTGGTGCACACCGTGAACGCGGCGCCATCCAGGCTGCACTCGAAGGTGCCCGCCTCGGTGCTGGTGAACGCGAAGTTCGCCGAGGTCGAGCTGCTCGCCGCAGGCGGCGTCGAGGTCAACGTCGTGTTGGGCGCGGTGCGATCGACGATGGTCGAGGTGGTGTTCGAGACCGTGCTCTTTCGCGTCAGGCCCACCCGGTAATTCAGCGTCGCCTGGTTCGCGTAGGTCCCCTCGGCTGAGGTCACCGTCACCGTGACGCTGCCGGTCGCGTTCTTCGCCAGGGTGCCCAGCGTCCAGGTCACCGTGCCGGCTGCGTGCACGCCGCCGCCCGTGGCAGAGACGAAGGTCGTGCCGGTGGGGAGCACGTCGACGAGGCTCGCCGCGAAGACCGCGCCCGGGCCCGCGTTGGTGTAGTTGATGGTGAAGGTGAAGTTGGTGGCGCTCGTCGTCGCGGGCGCCGTCTTGGTCACCGTGAGCACCGGCTGATCGCTGCCGAACAATCCGGGCGTCTCGTAGAGCCCGTTCAAGAACAGCCGGGTGCCGTTGGTCTGAGGGTTGGTCGAGATGGGCAGCGTCGTCGTGTAGTTGTGGCCCCCGAGGTAGCTGATCTTTCCTTTCGTGGTGTCGCCGTCGATGTGCCCGGTCAGCCACAGCATGCGGGTGGTGGAGGGCGAACCGGCACGATCGATCAACAACGAGCTGTTCACCCGCAGCGTCGAGAGCGGCGCCAGGCCGATCGAATCGACCGAGCCGTTGTCAGCCGTGAGCGTGCCGTCGAACTGGTTGAAGAGGCTGTCGCCTGAGACCACCCGGATGGGGGTGATCGCAGCGCCGTCATCCACCACGCCCAGGGTGGTGAGGAAGCGGCCGTTGACGTCGTTCTCGAACGCCGCGATGGCGTCGCACTGCATGTATGCATGCGTGGTGGGGCCGAGCGAAAGCCACCCACGCACCTCGCGCACCACTTCGGGAACGGCGGGGGGCGTGTAGTGCATCGAGGTCAGCTGATCGAAGGCAGGCTGGCCACCCGAGAAGAGCGCACCGTCGAACGCGCCGCCGGTGGCTCCGGCCGCCGCCGTCAGGCTCAATGAACCGGGGCTGGTGTCGCTCCAGGTGTTGCCGTTGGAGTCCTGAATGTTGGCCGCGTTGAGATACCCGTACGCGATGGACTCGTTGCCATCACGCAGCACGGCGATGCGCGGTGCCGCGACGAGCGTTCGCTGCACGTCAGCGCTGAAGGCCGCCGTGGCGACGTGCACGTTGGTGACTGCGTCGCTGGCCAGATACGTGTCCACCAGCGTCAACGCGGCGGGGGTCACGTCGGTCGAAGCGACGATGAAGGGCCCGGCCCGGTAGCTCACCGTGCCCAGGGCTGCGTTCGTCTCTCGCTGCGAGACGGTCGCAGAGAAGTCAGTCGCGGTCTGCAGCTTGCCGGTCAGCGCCACGCGGTGCACGCTGACGTTCGCGCGCAGCAGGCGGTCGACCAGCCCGAAGGCCCGCAGCGTGCCGTTGTTCTGGCTCGTGGTGTCCATCGGGATGATCAGCGTGCCGCTGGCGAAGTTGGCCACCAGGGCTGACTTCTGGTGCGCGACTTCGACCGCTTGCGGCTGCGTTTGATCCGGTGAGCACGACAGGAGAAAGAGGCAGACCACAACGGCTCGATGGATCATGTTGATACGGCTCCTTGCCGAGGGGCGCCGCGTGCTTTCTACTGCGGCTGCAACTTGACCGACCCAATCTGTCAGGCTGAGTCATTCACTTCAATTGGGTCAAAGGTGCGTCAAGGTCGGCGACCCGGGGGCTGAGGCGGAAGTCTCAGGAATTCCGGCGAATGGCTCCCTCACTTTGCGTGGGCGGTGCAGCATCGCTCCACTACAGTGCCCCCGGTCATGGAGGCTTTGGTCTTTCCGAGTGAAGAGGCGCTGCAGGTCGCGATGCGATCAGGCCTCGTTCCGGCGGAGCTGCAGCGGGAGCCGGTGCGCTTCGGAACCACCCCCGAAGGGCTCTTGGAGGTGGTGCCCGAAGGCAGCCTGACGGCCAGGGCCCGGAAGGCGCTGCTGGCCGCGGGCGTGGAGGCCCGCGCGTCCTCCGTCCAGCTCAACCAGGTCTCGTGCTGGGCCGAAGCGCTCGCCCCGCGCCGGGTGGGCGAACCGTCGGGTGCGCTGCAGCAGGTGCTCTTCACCGTGACGGGCAGCCGCTCGTTGCTCGAGCTGTCGGGCGAGCTGCTGCGGTTGGGCTGCGATCGCCAGGAACTCTCGATGGTGAAGTCGCCCCACGCCCATGCCCTGGTGCGCGTGGTCGACCCGCCCTGGTTCGTGTTGTCTCGCGCGCTCGATCACCTCGATGGGCTGCGCGCCTTCGTGCCGACCTCCCCGGGCCAGGAGCGGTTGTGGACCGAGGTGAGCTGGTCGCACCCGCTCGACACCACTTTGGAGGCGCCCGACGTGGGCATGGTCTTGATGACGCGCGAGGGTCCGTGGTGGCGGATCTCCGACAGCGAGTGGCTCGACATCGACCAGCTGGTGGTGCCGGTGGGGCTGGGCGCGGTCATCCGGCTCGAGCCGAAGCTCGATGCGCCCAAGGTCAAGGTCACGCTCTCGTTGGCCCGCGCTGCCCGCCCTGAGCCCGCCACGCTCTTCGTGCTCCCCGCGGGGCAGGGCGCCGTCGAAGCGCTGGTGCGCTCCACGCCCGAAGCGCAGCTGGAGAACATCCTCTTCGTCGTCGCAGGAGAGCTGGTGGTGCTGCGCGCCCGGCCGGGTCGCGAGGCCAACTCAGGCGCGTTGCCGGGTGACGCGTATTCGCGCGTGCTCGACATGCCGAACCTGTTCGCTCCGGCTGCGCTCACCGTCGAGCCGCCGCTGCGCCGCGATCGCCTGCGCACGTGGCTCGCGCCCGATCCGGATCTGATCACCTGGCTCGAGCCCACCGCGGGTGGTTTCGGCCGGCGTTCGGTGCTCGAGGCGGCCTTCCGCCCGCTGACCGAGTGGGTCGACTACGTCATCGACGGTGCGGCGGAGACGCTGCAGACCTGGGCGCGTTCGGCCCGCTTCGACTTCGAGCCCTTCGTGGCGCTGGAAGACGCGCAGCCCGCCGCCAGTGAGAACAAGGACGACGAAGACGTGCAACGCGGCCGGCCGCGCAACCGGCGTGAACCGCGGCCGTCCACCCCGCGCGAATCGCAGGCCAGTGAGAGCGCGCCGCGGGCCTCGATGCCGGTGGTGGCCATCGAGTTGCCCAGCAGCCTCTCCGAGGCGGAAGCGGTGGTGGCGCGCGAAGAGCAAGCCTTCCTCGAGCTCGAGGCAGGCGCTGATTCCGCCGCGCGGCGTCACGCGTGGGTGCGGCTGGCCGAGATGTACTCGCGTGTACAACGCCCGCGTGACTCGGGCATGGCCTGGGCGCACGCGCTCTGGGAAGCGGGCCCCGATGATGCGCTGCGCATGGCGCGGCGTTGGGCCGACACCTCGGGCGTTCGGTTGGAGGGGCTGCTCGCGCACACCGCGCCCAACGTCGAGCAGACCCGCGGCGCCGTCGCGCACCTGCTGGCGGCGGCGCTCGAATCGAACCCGAGCATCGCGGCGCGCGTGACCGATTGGGTCACCTTCCTCGATCGTTTCAGTGAAGACCTCGACGTGCGCAGCTACTGGCTGGGCAAGGTCGCGGTCTCCCGGCTGGCGGGCGGCGATGCGTTGGGGCTCGCGCGCGCTCGGGACCGCGTGTTGGCGCGCGTGCAGGGTGGGCTCTCGCTCGATCGCGACGTGCCCCGGCTGCTCCGGGTGATGGGCCAGGCGACCGCCGCGGGCGTCGGTACGGGCCGCGCGATGCGCGTCGGCGCGCAGCTCGAAGCGCTGCTCAAGGCCTTCGAAGAGACCCCGCGCAAACGGTCTGCCGTGGAGTCTTCACCGCAGCTCACCCGGGCCTACGTCAGCCTCGAGTTCGCGTGGGGCTTCGCGCGACTGGCCAACGCTGAACGCGCGCGGCAGCTGCGCGACGCGGCGCTGGCGGCGCTGGATCGGAAGGACGCCGTGCACGGGTACCTCACCCGGGCGTACGTGGCGCGCATCGAGCAGGCCCTCGAAGGCGTGGCGCCGTACACGCCGCTCGCGCCGGAGATCAACGGCCTGCTCACCCAGCTGGAGTCGCTCGATCGCTACAAGGTCGATCGCCTGCGCCAGTTCAGCCAGGTGCTCGAGCCGCAGGAGCGCCTCGAGGCGATCAGCGCGTTCTGGCGCAACAACACGCGTGAAGGGCGGGGTGAAGAACTGGGCGCGCTGCGTTCCTTGCGAGAGCCTGCGGAGCTGCTCAAGGCCATTCAATCGCGCATGAGCGTGGCGGCCGACGCGCAGCTGGGCGTGGAAGAGCGGGTGCGGTTGATCGACGGCCTGCTCGACTATCTTCCTCAGCTGCCCGAGTCGCAGGCGCTCCCCTTGCTGCAACGCTTCCTCACCATCGGTGACGCGCTGGCGGCCAAACACCGCGCGGTGGTGCTGGAAGACGCCCTCAAGGTGGCAGGTCACTTCGGCCGCGCGGCGCTGGTGAAGCAGCTGGTGCTTCAGCTGGGCAACGCGATCAAAGAGGTGGGCGGCGAAGGCGTGGGTGAGATCGGCGGCCTGTTGGTCTCGGGCGTGCGGTCGCTGCGCCGCGTCGGTCTGCGTGAAGAAGCGGGCGAGCTGCTGGCGCGCGCCTCCACTGTGCTCAAGGGCGAAGACGTACCCACCCTGCAGGCGCGGCTCGGGCTCGCGTCGGGCTTCATGTACCTGGGCGCCTTCGCGCAGGCGCAGCCGATCATCGACGAGTCGCTGGGCCGGTTGGGCCGCGAGTCGGGGTTGATCATCGCCGAGCGCATCAAGCTGACCCGGGCCACCGCGCAGGCGCTCTCGCACGCTTCGACCGAGCTGGCGTTGCCCGGCTTGCTCCGGGTGGCGCAGCAGCTCCCGTGGATCACCGACAGCTTCAACACCAACTCGCACTTCTGTTTGTCGATGGTCGACTTCGCCGACGCGCTCGTGCTGGGGCACGTGGGCGACGACCTGACGCTCAATGAGACGACCCGCCGCTTCCTCGACGAGGACGAGTATCTCGTTCGCCGCCGGGTGCACCGCGACGTGGGAGGAGAGACATGACGCAACCCGCGAAGCCCCGAGATCCGCTCGACACCGTGGCGGAGATGCCGCTCGAAAAACTGCAGGCCGAAGCCCAGGCCCTGCGCGATCGCCTCAACCGTTTTCGGCTCGCGCTCGGCCGGCACTTCGTCGACAAGCAGCCGCTCATCGATCTGATGCTGGTGGCCGCGGTGGCGCAGGAGCCGCTGCTGTTGGTCGGCCCTCCGGGTACGGCGAAGAGCGACCTGGTGATCAAGTTCAAGGACGCGCTGGGCATCGAGGGCTCGGACTACTTCGAGTACCTGCTCACGCGGTTCACCGAGCCGTCTGAAGTGCTCGGGCCCATCGACATCAACGAGCTGCGCAGCGGCCGCTACATCCGCCGGGAGCGCGGCAAGCTGCCCACCGCGCGGCTGGTGTTCCTCGACGAGATCTTCAAGGCGAGCTCGGCGATCTTGAACTCGCTGCTCACCGTGATCAACGAGCGCAAGTTCTACCAGGACGGCGTGGCCGTGCCGGTGAAGCTCAAGATGCTCTTCGCGGCGACCAACGAGATCCCCGAGCACAGCGAGCTGGGCGCGCTCAAAGATCGGTTCGTGCTGAAGGCCGCCTGCCGCTCGGTGCAGGAGACCCACTTCATCGAGCTGCTCGACGCCGGTCTCGATTCGCAGACCAACAAGGACTTGAACCAGAAGCCCTGGGTGGAAGGTCACGCCAACCTGGAAGACCTGCTCAAGGCGCACCGCTACCTGACGCTGCTGATGTCACGTCGCGAGCCCAGAGACCGTGAGCTGTTCTTCCGCGACGAGGTGATGCGCGAGTTCCGCCGCGTCATCCGGACGCTGGTGCGTGAAGACGAGGTGTTCGTGTCCGACCGCAAGCTCATCAAGCTGTACCGCCTGCTGCGCACCCGCGCGTGGATCGTTCACGGCGGCGCGGTGGAGCGGGAAGATCTCCAGCTGCTCGCCTACCTGGGTGAGACGCGCGAGGAGATCGACCTGCTCGAAGAGAAAGTCCCCCGCCTCCTGGGAATCAGCTGACGTGTTCTCCCTCTCCCTTCGGGAGAGGGTCGGGGTGGTCGGGGTGAGGGCCCCAAATTCGAGACCACAATTCTCATTGCTGCGAAAGCAGACCAGGTCATTCCTGCGCTACAAAGTTCCCATGTCGCGAATCGCCAAGAACAGCGCCCCCGCTCCCGTCGCCCCCCGGCCGCCCGCAGCAGCGCCCGCGACCCAGGCGGCCGCCTCGCCGGCCACGAACGCAGGCTGGGCCATCAAGAACACCGCGCCGATCAAGCCCTCTGCGCCCGCCGCCACCTCGGCCGAAGTGGCGACCGCCTTCTTCACCGCGTTCCAGAACAAGGACCTCGCGGCCTTCGAGAAGCTCTACGCACCGGGCGCAACCTTTCACGATCCCATCTACGACCTGAAGAACCGCAGCGAGACGCTCGGCATGTGGAAGTCGCTCTTCGCCGCGGGCAAGGATCTCAAGTTGTCCTTCAAGGTGCTCGACGCTGGCCCCGAAGGCGCGAAGGTCGCGTGGACGGCCGACTACAAGGTCTTCGGGCGCCCGGTGCACAACGAAGCGGTCAGCAACATGACCATCAAGGACGGGCAGATCACCGCGCAGCGTGATGACTGGTCCTGGTCGAAGTGGGCCCGGCAGGCGTTGCCGCTGGGGCCGCTGGTTGACTTCCCGCCGGTGAAGGCCGCGCTGCGCTTCTTCATGCGGCAGGCCTGACGCTCAGCGGTGGCTGACCAGCCACTTCTGCACCTCGGCGAGATCCTTCTGACCGCGGGCCAGCGTGCCCGCGCGTTTGCGCTGAGCGCGAAGACCTGCGCGAGCTTCTCTCTCGCACGCGGGTCGCCGTGCAGGCCGCTTGCGGCTGATGTAAGTGTCTGAAAATACTGCGTCTTGCCGGACATGTCGGTCTGGCTGCCTACACTCTCCTACTTCACCCCACAGGAGAGTGCATGGAGCTTCCCAGACTTGAAGACGGAGCCGCAGTCGCTGTTTACGCGGATCAATTGGAGGAGCGTGGTGACCCACGTTCCGAGCTGGTGCGGGCGCACCTCTACGGACGCGCTGAGCGGGCCAGGACGCTCATCGATGCGCACTGGAGCCTCTGGCTCGGCTCGATCGTCCCCGCTGACTCGCTGCTGAGATGGGAGAGCGGCTTCGTCGTCGAGGCTGCCTTCAAGAAGCTCCCGGCGCAGTGGCAGCTCTCGTCGTTCCTCGAGCTCCCCACGTTGCAATTCCTTCGTCGCCTCGCGTTCGGTCCGTCTGCGCGCGCTTCGTTGGTGGGGCTCGAGCGGGCGCGAGCACTCGAGGAACTCGTCTTCTTCGGTGAATCGCTCACCAACGTGCGCCTGCCGCAGGTGGAGCGACTCACGCTCGATCTTCAGGGCAGTGATCCGGAGAGGCTGAGGACCGTGGCGCTCCCTGCGTTGCGTGCCTTGCACACCCGCTGCGCCGCGAAGGATGAAACGACGCTGATGCGCGTTGCGGCTGCTGCCTCGTGGTGGCCGTCACTGAAGACGTGGACGCATCGGGTGCAATCCGCGGAAGGGTTGCGCGCGTTGTTGAGCTGCGGGCCGGTCGTCGAGCGTCAGGGCCGCGGGCTCGTGGCGTTGTGCGAACAGGCTGTGCTTCAGCAGGTCACGCCTGAGCTGCGACGCAGCTTGCCGCTGGCGGAGTTCAAGCTGATGCCGGTACCGGAGCGGCCCTCCGATCCCGAGGACTCGCACGGTCCGGCCGAGGTTGCGGTCGCGCCCGGTGGAACGGGTTTTCGCGAGTTGCCGGGTTGGGTGGAGAAGTCGAGCCGCGGCACGCAGAATTCTGGCGGCACCGACGCCGAAGCGCATGGGCCGGGGGAGCGCTTCGAGCACCGCAGCTACGAGTTCGGCCTATGCGGGTGGTGCGGGGGAGAAGACACCCGGCGCATCTTCAAGAATTACTGGTCGATGTACTCACACTTCGAGACGACCCACTTCCAGCGCTGGGAATACGAGTGCATGGAGTGCGGCTTGTTTACGGCCATGCGCTCGACTCGTACCAGCTGAGCTTCGTCGGCCCCTCACCCCAGCGTTCCGCTGGACCGGCTCCGCTCTCCCCGCGTTCGCAGGGAGAGGGAGCTCGGTGACTTAGTTGCGCTTGTACATCGTCATCACGCACGCACCACCGAGCCCCAGGTTGTGCTGCACGGCGACCTTCGCGTTCTCCACCTGGCGATCCCCCGCCGTGCCGCGCAGGTGCCACACCAGCTCGGTGCACTGCGCGAGCCCCGTCGCACCCAGCGGGTGACCCTTCGAGAGCAGCCCACCCGACGGGTTGACCACCACCTGCCCTCCGTAGGTGTTGTCGTTCGCTTCGATGAACTTCTCGGCGCCGCCTTCGGGGCACAGGCCGATCGCCTCGTAGGTGAGCAGCTCGTTCGCGGTGAAGCAGTCGTGCAGCTCGACCACCTGCACGTCTTTCGGGCCCGTGCCGGTCTTCTCGTACAGCTGCGTGGCCGCTGCCTTCGCCATGTCGTAGCCGATCATCTTCATCATCGACTTGCCGTCGAAGCTCGAGGCGAAGTCGGTGGTCATCACCTGACCTGCGATGTGCACCATCGGCTTGAGGCCCTTCCGCTTGGCGAAGTCATCGCTGCACAGAATGGCCGCCGCCGCGCCGCAGGTGGGCGGGCAACACTGGAAGCGGGTGAGCGGATCGAACACGTCTTCGCTGGCGAGGATCTGCTCCACCGAGAGCACCTCGCGGAACAGCGCGAACGGGTTCTTCGCCGCGTGCTTGCGCGCCTTCTCGGAGATCTTCGCGAAGGTCTCCCGCTTGGTGCCGTACTTCCAGCGGTACTCCCGGCCCGCGCCGCCGAACATCTGCGCGGCGAACGGCGCCTGGTTGACGCCTTGCTCTGCGTTCATCACGTCGACGTGTTTGTCGAGCGGGTTGGTGCGGTCGTTCCACCCGCTAGCGAGCGCGCCCTTCTGCATCTGCTCGAAGCCCACGGCGAGCACACACTCCGCGAGGCCTCCTTCGATGGCCTGCCGCGCGAGGTAGAGCGCGGTGCTACCGGTGGAGCAGTTGTTGTTCACGTTGATGACGGGAATGCCGGTGGTGCCCACCGAGTAGACCGCGCGCTGACCACACGTGCTGTCACCGAAGACGTAGCCGGCGTACGCCTGCTCCACGTCTTTGAAGTCGACGCCGCCATCCTTGAGCGCGTCCTTGATGGCTCCGTTCGCCATCACTTCATAGCCGTCAGAAGCGCCGGGCTTCTGAAACTTCACCATTCCCACGCCGAGTACATTGACCTTGCGACCCATGAGTTGTGCTCCTTTTTCAGACGAGCTGCTTGAGGAAACCAAGTCGTTGCGCGGCGATCAGCTCGCCATCGATGCGGAGCTGACCGTGCTGGTAGAGGCTCTGTGCGCTCTCGCCCTTCGCCAGCGCACCGAGCGCTTCGTCGGTGAGCACGATGCGCGTGCCGGCCTTCGCGTCGAAGCCCGGCTTGATCGAAGGCGAACCACCCTTCAGCTCCGCGGTGAACTCGAAGCCGGCGTCCTTCACCTTGAAGGCGATGACGGCGTCGACTTCTTTGGCGAGCCCCGGGTTCTTCGCGAGGCGCTCCTGCAGCGCCTTGAAGATCTTCGGAGCGAGCACTTCGGCTGAGGCCGGAGCGGCAGCAGGGGCAGCAACCGCGGAGGCCGTGGGCATCGCGGCGCGATCGATCTTCTTGAGGAAGTCGAGCTTCTGCGAGGCCATCACGTTGCCAGTGATCTTCAGCTTGCCGCCCTGGAACAGCTTCATCGGGTCGGCCTTGCCCGAGACCATGTCGAGCCAGTCGGCGTTCGAGAGCGCCAGCGTGCAGTCGGCCTTCTCCACGGTGCCCGAGCTCACGGTGCCCTTCTTCAGGTCGAGCACCCACGCGGAGTCGGGAGCCGAGAGCTTGAACTGGTAGACCATGTTCACCTGCTTGAGCAGGTCGGGCGTCATCGCCACGTAGGCGCCGATGCCCTCGAAGGTCATCGCAGCGGTGACCGCTGTCTCCCTCTCCCCCGCGGGGGAGAGGGTCGGGGAGAGGGCTGACGCAGGCCTCTCGATCTTCTTGAGGAAGTCGAGCTTCTGCGAGGCCATCACGTTGCCAGTGATCTTGAGCTTGCCGCCCTGGAACAACTTCTTCGGGTCGGCTTTGCCCGAGACCATGTCGAGCCAGTCGGCGTTGGAGAGCGCGAGCGTGCAGTCGGCCTTTTCGATGGTGCCCGCATTCACGGTGCCCTTCTTCAGATCGAGCACCCAGGCGGAGTCAGGTGACGACAGCTTGAACTGGTAGACCATGTTCACCTGCTTGAGCAGGTCGGGCGTCTTGGCGACGTACGCTCCGATGCCGTCGAAGGTCATCGCG
The DNA here is from genome assembly GCA_030695565.1 of Archangium sp. GTDB lineage: Bacteria > Myxococcota > Myxococcia > Myxococcales > Myxococcaceae > Archangium_A. The sequence continues at coordinate 72,372 of JAUYRZ010000015.1, read as the reverse complement.
GCGGTGATTGAAGGCGCGTCAGCCCTCTCCCCGACCCTCTCCCCCGCGGGGGAGAGGGAGGCCTTCGCCTTCGCCTTCGGCTTCGGGATCTCCGGGTAGAACTCGACGACGCCGTTGCTGAGCACCACCTTGTTGCGCTCCACCACGGTGGCCCGCAGCAGCACCTTCAGCTCGTTCTCCTTCCACATCTCGATCTTCAAGGTCTCGCCGGGGAACACGGAGTCCGCGAAGCGCACCTTGATGCTCTTGAACGTGCGGGGATCACCCTTGGCGAAGGCGCTGACCACCGCGCGGCCCGCGAAGCCGAACGTGCACAACCCGTGGAGGATCGGCTTCTCGAACCCGAACATGGTGGCGAACTCAGGGTCGACGTGGAGCGGGTTCCAGTCACCCGACAGGCGGTACAGCAGCGCCTGGTTCTCCGAGGTCTTCTCGGTGATCACCGCGTCGGGCGCGCGCTCGGGTGCCTGGTTCAGATCCGTCGCAGGCCCGCGCTCGCCGCCCCAGCCGCCGGCACCGCGCACCACCATCGACACGTCGTTCTTCACCAGCAGCTCGCCGGTCTTCGCGTCGTAGCTGTCGAGGTGCGTGACGACGATCGCGTTCCTGCCCTTGTCGAGGATCTCCGAGATGCGCGCCTTGTGCTTGAGCGTCGCCTTCTCGGGCAACGGCCGCATCACCTCGAGGTACTGCTCGCCGTGCAGGATGCGATCGAGCCCGTAGTTGAGGCCGGGCGCGGTCTGCCCTTCGGAGGCCATCTTGAAGATCGCGTTGAGCGCGGGCACCACGCCGTAGGTGGGCAACGCGTAGAACCCTTCGCCGTTGCGCTCGTAGACGAGGTGCAGATCCTTCGGGTCGCCCGGGTTCTTTCCCGCGCCGACGCCCAGCGCGTAGAGCGCCAGGTCACGTTCGTCGTAAGATGACTCCAGCTCGGGCAGCTCGTACCCGAGCGCCTGATCCACATCGATGAACTCGTTGCCGCCCTTCGACTTGGTCGAGAGGTTGCTCATCACCGTGCCCAGCGACTCTGTGATGTTGGCGGGGTGGGTGACCTTTTCCCAATCCGTCACCTCGTCCCACGCGTTGCGCACGGCCTCGGGCGAGATGTCGCGGCCGAGCTTGAAGAGTTTTCCTTCGGTGCGCTCCCAGCGCAGCTTGCCGAAGTAACCGCCGCCCACTTCGTACAGGCCGCCGTTCTCCTGGCACTCCTCGTGCGCGAGCCACGCCACCAGCGGCGTCACGTACTCGGGCTTCAGGTTCTCCAGGACGTCCTTCGGCAGAATGGTCTCGGTCAGGCGCGACGCGGCGATGGGCGCGATGGTGTTCACCCTCACGTTCTTCTTCTCGCCTTCGATGGCCAGCGTGTTCGACAGACCCACCAGGGCCAGCTTCGCCGCCGAGTAGTTGGCCTGGCCGAAGTTGCCGTAGATGCCGGCCGCCGACGCCGTGAAGAGGATGCGGCCGTAACCCTGCTCCTGCATGTACGGCCACGCCGCGTGGCTGCAGCGGAAGGCGCCGTTGACGTGCACGCGGAAGATGAGATCCCAATCTTCCTTCGTCATCTTCTTGAAGCTGACGTCGCGCAGAATGCCCGCGTTGTTGATCAACACGTCGATGCGGCCGAACGCGTCGATGGCCGTCTTGATGATCTTGTCGCCGTCTTCCACCGAGTCGTAGTTGGCCGTCGCCGTACCGCCCGCGGCCTTGATCTCTTCGACCACCTTGTCCGCCGCTGCCGAGCTCTTGCCGCCACCCGTCGAGGTGCCGCCGAGGTCGTTGACCACCACCTTCGCGCCACGCTTGCCGAAGAAGAGCGCGTGGCTCCTGCCGAGGCCCGCGCCTGCGCCGGTGATGACGACGACCTTTCCATCGAATCGAAGCTCAGAACCCATGGGGACACCCTCGTGAACAGCGTGGATGTGGCTTTGGAGCAGAAAGTTGATTCCAGAGTCAACGTCCGTCGGCGGGTAAAGGTAACCGCGTGGCCTCAAGTGACCCACCCCCCGCGCAAGAATGGCGGGCTGATGGTTCGGGCACGCCGGATGCTTTGAGGTGGGATGTGCTCGCAGCTCTCCTCATCGCGCTGGTGGTCGCTGCCGAAAAGCCGGCGGCCCTCCAGATCTGCGTGCAGCTCCCCGAAGGCGTGGCTCTTTTTGCCAACTCGGCCCAGCCGCACATGCGCGCGTTGACCGACGGCACCTGGATGCTCGACCTCGACTTCACGCTCAACGGGCACCCGGCCACGCGCCTCACGAAGAGTGGCGCCGATTGTTTCCGCGCGTGGACGCCGGCCGAGAAGGTGCGGCGAGTGGGCTTCGACTTCAGCCGGCTGCCGCTCAACCTGGTCAATCAGGTGCGGCCCCTCGACGTGCAGCTCAAGGCCGATCTCTGGAGTGACGGCGGCAAGGTCGTCATCGAACGAGCGGCGTGGTCGAGCGCGCAGAACAAGACCACCGGCGCCCTCACGCTCAAGCGCAACGGCGTGGTGATGACCGACCCGGAGCGCCTCCCAGCGGGTCACTACACGGTGGAGTTCACCCCCGCGCCGGTGCCGAAGATCGACTGCCCCATCACGCTCTCGGTGGTCGGCGTGGGCACCGTGCGCGCCGACCGCAATCCGGCGCTTTTCCGTGAACGCACCGAGCAGTACCGGGCCGACCTGTTGCCGGCGGTGATCAAGCACAACCGCCTTCAGTGTGATCCCGCTGAAGCTGCACAGGTGACGGTGGAATTGCGTGACGGCGTGTTCCGCAATCCGCTCTCGCCCCAGATCGCCCGCGTGACGCTCGAGGAAAAAGAGACGAAGTACCAGGTCGAGCTCGACGGCCAGGTGCTTCCTTTCACCGAAGGCATGCCACTGGAGATCGGCCCGGGTCAGGCGCTGGTCTTCGTCTCCCTCTCCCTTCGGGAGAGGGTCGGGGTGAGGGAATAGGTATAGTTGCCGCTCGATGTCTGACGAGCGGCTCGATGGTCCACGCGCAGAAGCTTTCCTCTCGGCCGCGATGTCGCTCGCCAGAGAAGCGGCCACCTCACCCACCTGGTTCGAGCTGTCTGTGCGAGCGCTGGAAGCGGCCTATTCCGAACGCCCGCTGCTGGCCGCGCCCACGCTGGTGTTCGATCTCACCGCCTTGCTCCACGGAGAGCGGCTGCTCCCGGTACCGCCGCCCGGTCTCGAGCCCGTGCGCGAAGCGATGCGCGGGTACGAAGATCACGTGCTGGCCCGGCTCACCGCCGATCGAAGGTGGACCCGGCTGACCGAAGCCGTTGCCGGCCTGCCCAAAGAATTGCGCGCGCCCGCGGTCGGCCTGGTCACCGCGCAGCTGCTCTCGCGCCTGAAGCTCGGCGTCGGCACCGGGGTGAGCACGGGCCTGGTGCGCCGCTTCGCCACCCGGCCGCCCGAAGAGGTGCTCGAGGCCGGCCGCGCCGCGCTCTACGACGAAGAGCTCGCCGCGCGAATCGTGGAAGGCTTGAACCAGCTCTCCCGCGCCGCCCGCAGAACCCGCGAGCTGCTCAGCGACGCCGAAGTGTTCCTGATGGAGAACCTCGCCGCGCTCAAGGGCCTGGCGGCGCGCGTCTCGCTCGCCCAGCTGGCCGAAGTGGCGCAGGCGGTCGACGAGCACCTGCCGACCCGACTGCGCGGCCAGGTCTTCGAAGACGGCGACGCGCCCACCTCGCTCGAAGAAGACTCGGCGTATCCAGTCGGCGGTTTCTCCAGCATCAGCACCCAAGGCAGCGTGGAGAACCTGGTCACCAGCGAGCTCATCTACATGGAGCAGGGCGACGACCCCGAGTCGCGGCCCGACCTCTTCGACGTGCGTTTCGTCGAAGGTGAGCTGCTCTATTACGCGCGCGATGAGTCGGTGGCGGTGCGCAAGAAACGAACGCTGGTGCTGGTGTTCGACGCCTCGCTGCAGCGCTGCCGGGTGAAGGACCCCGGTGAGTCGTATCAGCGCCTGATGTGGCTGCTCGGTTCGGTGACCGCGCTGGTGCGCAAGCTCTCGGAGTGGCTCAACACCGAAGCGCTGCGTTTCGAGCTCATCTTCATCAGCGACGCGGAAGACGTGGCCCTCAGTGAAGAAGAAGGCGTGCTCTCGTTGCTGCTGCGCGAATACCGCGAGCGAGGGCAGGTCGACGTGCACCGCACCGACTCGTCGCTGTCTGCGATCCGGAAGGCACGTGAAGCGCATCGGGGCAGGGCTCGGGTGATGCTGTTCGCCACCAAGATTCCTTCGGGGCTCGAAGGTGACGCTGCGCCCGATGCCATCATCGACGCAAGTGGCCCGCGCCCCCGCGTGCACTGGGCGGAAGCGACCACCGAACGTGAACCGACCACGGCCAATGCAGTCGAGGCCTGGTCCGAGACCACCCGGCAGCTCCTCGATGGACTGCTGAAGCGGCGCTGACGTGCAGCGTTCCTCAGGCGTGCTCTTCGCGTTGGTGTCTTCAGTCGCCCTGGCGATCGAACCGAAGGTGCAGGTCAAAGACGTCTCCCTCGGAGGCAACCGCTACTCCGTGGTGGCGACCGTCGAAGGCCCGGCGTTGCCGGTGACCATCACCCTCGAGACCGGCGCGGCGTACGAGAACTGCACGCCTTCGGTGCCCCTGCCGATGCGTCGGCTGATCACCAGAGCCGGTGAGACCGAGCTCCTCGAGGTGAAGCAGGCGACCGCGGGCCAACGCTGGCGCTGCGCGTACACCTTCAAGACGCAGCTCGGAGACCTCGATCGCACGGCGCCTGAAGACTGCTCCGCGGGGTTGCCCTTCCGGCCCACCGGCCGCTTCCGGGTGATTCAAGGCTTCGACGGCGCACTCACGCACAAAGACCGCGTGCGCCACGCGATCGACTTCGCGATGCCGGAAGGCACTCCGGTGCTGGCAGCCCGCGATGGGGTGGTGACCTGGATTCAAGACGACGATCGAGACGGCGCCCGCGCCGGCGGAAATCTGGTGAGCGTGCTGCATCGCGACGGCACGTTGACGCAGTACGCGCACCTCAAACGCGGCTCGGTGGTGGTGAAAGAAGGGCAGTCGATCTCGCGCGGCGCGGTGATCGCGCAGTCGGGCGCCACCAACGACACGCCGGTGGCGCCCCATCTGCACTTCGAGGTGTTCGTGAACCCCGGCAACGAGCGCAAGACGTTGCCGTTCACCCTCTCGCTTCCGGGGGGCTCCTGCCGCGTTCCCAAAGAGGGCGAGCAGTTTTGAGTGCCTTCGCGGCGTAACCGAACGGCTGCCGACGTTTCGAGGCGACGTCGCCCGTGGCTACACGGCTTCTTCCAGTTCCAAGTCCGGCCATTGCTCCAGTCGAGCCTCAATCAGTGGCCGCATAAACGAGTCGAACGATGTCTTGGGGCCAAACGTCGTGAGGTCGACGTGCAGTGCTGCCTCCTTCATGTCGCCGACCGACGTCCAGAAGGCGTAATGCCAGACGATCAAGAGCGACACTCTGCCCAGGTGCCCGCGTTCTCCGAGCAGAGCCGCGACCTCTTGCAGGATCGCCGCTGGGCTCCATCCCTCTTTCCATCGGTGACGGGCAGATCTGGCCGTTTGCCGAAAAAGCAATTCCTGCGGCGGCGCCGTGTTGGAAACCACGAGTTCGCTGAGTCGAGCCATCACGTCTTTCTAACTCCGATCCCCGGAGCGATGCACAGGGAGGACGTGCACCGGCCCTTGGCACAAAGCCCCGACTGGGCGGCGCGGCCGGCTCACGCACTCGTTGATGGCTCAGGCGATGCCACAGGCGGACGGTGAAGGTTGTGGGGTAGCAATTGAACTGGCACGGAGCAGCGGATTGCAGGACCGGTGCCTTTTCGCCTGCGCCTGCGCAGACGACCGGCCACATGATTGGTGGGAAGGGTCGGGAGGGCAGCCGTGTTACATCGCACCCCCGATGAGGCGGCTCTTCGACCGGCTGCGCCGCGTATTTCCGCTCCGTGCTGGCGCGCTCATTCTGCTCGCCGCCGCGGCGGCCCTCGTCTTTCTGTGGGCGCCCAAAGAAGCCGATTTCCTGCTCTACCCGGCCGGGTTGGTGGCCTTGTTGTTGGTGGTGGTCTGCACCGTTCTGGTGGTGCTGGGCACATGGTCGCTGCGGCGCACGGTAAAGGCGCTCGCGGTCTCGGTGCCTGAACGACTGGAGACGACGCGCCCCACGGGCACGGGGTTCCGCATTCCTTCGTTGAGCCGCTGGCTGGTGCTCGACGTCGGCTTGAGCTGGGTCGAGCCGTTGGGTCTCGAGGTGAGGCTCGAGCCGCTCGACGGCCAGCTCGCTGAAGTGGTCACCGCGAAGGAGCGAGGCCGGTACACCCGCATCGTGCGCCGCTTCACGGTGGAAGACGTGTTCGGCCTGACCCGCTCGAGCTTCGACGTGGAGTGGACCGTCGCGCTCGCCATCACCCCCGCGTCGGCGAAGCAGGGTGCCCAGCTCGCCGCAGGCCGTTCGCAAGGTGAGACGCTGGCCAATCCGGCGGGGCGCGCCGAAGGCGATCTCGTGGAGATGCGGCAGTACGCCTACGGCGACTCGATGCGCCACGTGTTGTGGAAGGTCTACGCACGTTCACGCAAGTTGCTGGTGCGCATGCCCGAGCGTGCGCTCGCGCCGGGCCCCATCAGCGTCGCCTTCTTCGTGGCAGGTGTTGACGATGAAGCGAGCGCGGGCGCCGCGCGGCTGTACGTCGAAGCGGGTCTGCTCGGCGCCGATCTGCTCTTCACCGCGGATGGCTCCGTCGTGCCCGCACGTTCGGCGCGCGACGCGGTGGAGCAACTGGTCGACTCGGCCACGCAACGAGGGCGGGGTGGGGAAGCGCTCGACGCCGCCGCGGCGCAGATCGATCCGGGCCGGCTCACCTCGTGTGTGCTCTTCGTACCTCCGGTCGATGGGGCGTGGCGCGAGCGGGTGGTCGGCTTCGTGCGGAAACATTCACTCAGCGCGTCGGTGATCATCGGCGTCGACGAAGTCGGTGAAGCACCCGCGCCACCTTCCCGGCTCAACTCGTTCTTGTTTCAACCTGACGCCACGCTCGACACGGCGAGGCCTTCTCTCAAGGCACTGCGCGCTGCGCTGGAGGCCGAAGGCCTGCCGGTCAAGGTGCTGCACAGAACCACGGGGCAGATCTCGTGAGCACGCTCGGCCGCGACTCAGGCCGCGTCACCGTGCTCAAGGCGCTGTTGCTGAGCGCCTCGGTGCTGCTCGCGTTGTGGTCGATCGCCACGCCCCCGGGCCTGCTCGCCGCGGTCGCGGGAACGTTGTTCGCCACCTTCCTCGCGCATCGGCTCGAGGCGGCGCGGCTGCGCATTCTCAACTGGGTGGTGCTCGGCGTGGGCATCGCGCTCACCGGTCAGCTGGCCGCGCGCCTGCTCTCGGCGTTCGGCTCGTTCTTGCCGCCGTGGTTCACGCTGATGTTCGCCGACGCCCTGGTGCTCGGCTTCACCTGCTTCGGCTTCTTCCTCGCGCTGCGGCTGTGCTCTTCACGCTGGCGCGCCTTCTCGGTGGTGGAGCTGGCGCTCGTCGTCTTCTCGGTCGCGCACGCTTTCGCCGATCACCGGCACATGCGCATTCACCAGCCGCGCTTCCTGAGCGACTGGGCGTGGTCGCACGGCGTCGAGCCAGAGCCGGTGCTCGCGGTGTTGGGCGTCACCGCGATGGCGCTGTCCGCCTTGCTCCTGTTGCGGGTCAGCCGCGCGCGCCGGTTGGTTTCGATGGCCTTGTTGTTCCTCGGCGGAATCCTGGTGCTGCTGGTGGGCGAGCCGCCGCGCCTCGACGTGCCGAAGGAAGACGAGCTCGGCGTTCGTGGCAACGAGAACAAGGACGACAAGGACAACAAGAACAAAGGCGGGAGCAACAGCAACAAGAGCAACAAGCCGCCTGAGCCCATCGCGGTGGCCGTGCTGCACGACGATCTTCCCGACAGCGACGCGCTCTACTTCCGCCAGGCGGTGCGCTCGAAGCTGGTCGGCGATCGACTCGTCGAAGACGGCTCGGGTGCCTTCGACACCGACGTGCCCACGCGTTTCCCCGCGGGCTCACCGGTGCAGGTCACGCTCACCCAGGCTGCCGAGTTTCATCGCCGCCTGCGCACCTCGATGTACCTGCTGGTCGATCACGCGCAGCTCTTCGGGGTCGGCTTCCCGGAAGAGATCGCGCCGCTGTCGAACCCCAACCCGCGCCGTTTCGTGGCGGCCTACGACGTGAACTCGTTGTTTCTCACCCGGCCGGTGGAACGCATGCTCGGCCGCTCGTCGATGCCCCCCGAATGGCCCGAAGAGCAGCGCGCGCACTACACCGCGATCCCGCCCGATCCCCGCTACACCGAACTCTCCGAGCGCATCGTGCGTGACGTCGATCCCCGCTTCGTGGGCGACGACATCATGAAGGCCCTCGCCATCAAGCAGTACCTCGAGAAGGAGGGCTTCTATTCGCTCGAGGAGAAGACGCTCGTCGGCGACGACCCGGTCGCCCAGTTCCTCTTCGGTGATTTGCGCGGGTACTGCGTGCACTTCGCCCACGCAGCCGTCTTCCTGTTGCGAAGCCAGGGCCTGCCGGCGCGGGTGGCCATCGGCTACGGCGTGCAGACGCAGCAACGCGGCGCCGGCTCGGCGGTGCTCATCTTCGCCAACGAGGCGCACGCCTGGCCCGAGCTCTACGTGGACGGCGTGGGTTGGGTGACCTTCGACATCATGCCGGAGCACTCCGATGAGCCGCCGGCTCCGCACGTCGATCAGGATCTCGAGTCGGCGTTGGGAGAACTCGCGCGCAAGGATCCCGCGGGTACGCTGGAAGACACGGCCCCGCTGGTGATTCCGTGGGAACTCATCGGCTTCATCACCGTGACGCTCGCGGGCCTCGCGCTGGCCGGCGCCTTCGTCGTGAAGTTCTGGCGGCGACTCGGCCGTGGTTCGCACCGGCTGGTGTATCGCTCGGTGCTCGACGTATTTTCCGATCTCGGTCAAGCGCGTCACCCGGGTGAGAGCCGGGAACGCCACGCGCACCGCCTCGCTGAACGCGCGCCCAGCTTCGTGCCGCTGACCTCGGCGCACCTGCGCCTCACGCTCGGCCACGACGATCCCGAAAGCCGCGCGCAGGTCGAGGCGCTGGCGAAGGCCACCCGCGCTGAGCTCCGCGCGCGCACTTCTCTGCTCGCCCGTATCGGCGGGCTCTTCAACCCTGTCGGCTGGTGGTTCACCCGATGATGACGAAAGACGGCTCATGATTCCTGTGCTCTCGACCCTCGACGAAGTTCGCGGCATCGCCGCCCGCATCCGCGACCACGTGCGCCACGACGTGATCGGCCGTGACGACATCGTCGAGCTCGTCCTCATTTCGCTCTTCGCCGATGGTCACGTGTTGCTCGAGGACTACCCGGGCTCGGGCAAGACCACGCTCGCCAAGGCGCTGGGCCGCGCGTTCGTCGAAGAGGCGCCCACCGACGCGCTGGGCATCGCCACCTTCCGGCGCGTGCAGTTCACGCCTGACCTGCTGCCGTCCGACATCACGGGCGTGACCATCTTCGACACCGTCACCAACCTCTTCTCGTTTCGGCGCGGGCCGGTGTTCGCTTCGGTGCTGCTGGTCGACGAGATCAACCGCACCTCACCCAAGGTTCAGTCGGCACTGCTGGAGGCGATGGCGGAGAAGCAGGTCACCGTCGACAACGTGAGTCACCGCCTCGATGAGCTCTTCTTCGTGATGGCCACCCAGAACCCCCTCGATTCGGTGGGCACCTATCCGTTGCCGCTGGCGCAGCTCGATCGGTTCTTGTTCAAGCTGACCATGAAGCACATCGACATGGCCTCCGAGCTGCGCGTGCTGGAGGCGTGGGGCAAGCCCCGCGTCGCGATGGAGTTGCCGAAGGTGCACCGCGCCGAAGTGGTCGCGGGCCGCCAGTTGCTGCGGGAGCGCGTGGCCGTGTCGAGGTCGGTGCAGCAGTGCCTGGTCGACATCGCGACTGGCCTGCGTGACACCACGCGCACGCGGCAGGGCGTCTCCACCCGCTCGTTGGTGCAGGCGATTCCCGCGCTGCAGACGCGCGCGATGCTGCTGGGGCGAGACTTCGTTTCGTCGGAAGACATCGAGGCGCTCGCGTACCCGCTGTTCGCGCACCGCATGGAGTTGATGCCCGGCGTGCAGGCCGACCTGTTGGTGAAGGACGCGCTCAAGGGGCCGATCGAAAAGCTCTCCCGCTCCACGTTGGGTGCTGCGTGACCAACCGTTCGCCCCGAGGGCAGTCGAGGGGCCACTGGCCGCGCACAGCCGCGGTGCTCCCTCGACTGCTCTCGGGAGGACCTTTGGTGTTGGCTGCTCTTCTTCTCTGCTCGACGGCGCGGGCTGACTACGCCGACACCTTCTCCGCCGCCGAGAAGGAAGTGCTCGAGCAGGTCGGCCAGGGCAAGTTCATCAAGGCGCGCGACCTCGCAGAGAAGGTGCTCACCCAGTCGCCCCGTTCTTTCCCCGCCACCTGGGCGATGGCGAAGGTGCAGCTCGAAGAAGAAGGCAACCACGCCCGCGCCCTTGCGTGGATCCGCCGCGCGAACGAGCTGCTGGGCGACGCCGACAAGGAGTGGGGCATGAAGGTGATGCTCGAAGAACACTTCATCCTCGCGGAGATGAACCGCAACGTGGAGGCGCTCCAGCAGCTTGACCGTTTCGAGGAGAAGTACGGCCCGGCGCCCGCCTACCTGCGGGTGTGGCCGATGTTCAAGTCGGGCCGCAGTGAAGAGGCGCGGGTGATCGCCGCCCGGCTCGCCGCGAGTGAAGACGACGCCGATCGCGCCGAGGGCTACAACGGCCTGCTCAGCATCGCCTTCGAAGAGCGCGATCGCGCCGGCACGTACAAGTGGTCGATGGCCGGCGTGGAAGCGACCGGGGGGAAGAACTGCACGATTCTCCGCAACGCCTCGAGCGCCGCGTACATCCGCTTCAAGCTCGATCAGGCCGAGGAGTTCTCCAACCGGGCGCGCAAGCTCAAGGACTGCATCGATCCGGTCGACAACCAGATCGCCAGCTTGAGCATCATCATGGGGCAATTCCAGCAGGCGGTGGCCGCGCTGGAGTCCTCCCGCTCGACGTACATCGAGAAGCGGTACCGCCCGCACTTCGCGCTCGAGCGCCGCGGCGTGTTGGTCGATCTGCTCGAGGCGGTGGGCCAGCCCGAAGAAGCCCTCAAGCTCGCCACCGAGCTCTACGGTCAGCAGCAACGCATGGGCGTCTCCAGCGGCGCGCCCGAGATGGAGCGGCTGACCCGAACGCTCCGTTACCTGCACGCGCTCGATGGCCGCATCGCCCAGCTCGGTGAGCAGCTCTCGTACGCGCCGCGGCCCGGGCCCGCTTCGATTGCAGCCGAGCTCGCGCGGGTGGTGACCATTCGCTGGGAGATTCGCCGTGCGCTGGTGCAGCTGCTCTCGGGCGACGACCGCCTGTTGATGATGACCCGGCCCATGCTGGCGGATCCCTCCGACTGGGCGAACTGGCGCACCGGCGATCTGATCGGCATCGTGGGCACCGGGGTGATGCGGGCGTCGATCTCCCGCGCGCGGGTGCTCGATGCGGCGTTCCCTGAAGCGACTGGCCCCCTCGATTCATTGGAAGGTGAAGTGGCGTTCCAGGAGCGCTCCTGGGCAGACGCGGTGAAGCTCGGCACCTCGGCGCTCGCGGGCCTCAACAAGCGCGAAGCCCTCTGGCGCTGGCGCATCATGGCGTGGCGGGCCGACGCGCTCCGGCGGCTCGGCCGCATGAACGAAGCGCGCGCGGACTATCAAGAGGTGCTGCAGCGCTGGCCCACGGCCTTTCGCATGTTGGATCTCGCGGTGCCGGTGAAGATCTCGAACGATGGCAGTGCGCTGGCGAAAGAGACGGCCACCCGCCTGGGCCGTTCGCCGCGTCTCGACGTGGAGGACAAGGCGCCGTTTCAGATCACCGTGACGGGCTCCAAGACCATCGACATCTGCCTGCTCGACGACAACGGCTCGCAGCTGGCGTGCGCTTCAGGTGAAGGCGCCGACAAGGCGCTCGATGCGTTTCACTCAGCGGCGTTCTCGCCCAAGGTGTCGCTCACCCAGAGTGACTTGAAGAGCCTCGATGGCAGCCCGGTGCGCGTGGGTGCAGATCAGGCGATGAAGAAGCTGCTCGGAAAATGATCTCCCTGAACTCCCAGAAGGTGTTCGTGCTCGGAGCCGCGTTGCTCCTGGGCCTTCCTGCGTTTGCTGAAGAGACAGGCCACTGCGTCGGTGGCAGGTGGACCCGGGCCAACGGTTGGGAAGGGTGCCTCGCCGGAAAGAATCGCGAGGGCGTGTGGACCTTGACCTTGCCCGGCGGCCAGGTGGTCGAGCGCTCCGAGTGGCTGCACGGCGCGCGTTCGGGAAGGTACGAGCGCTGGGGAGAGGGCTGCCTCATCGCCGAACGCGGCGCGTACAAGAAGGGCGCGCGCGACGGCCCGTGGATCTTCTGGACCGCAGAGGGAAAGAAGGAGCGCGAAGGCAGCTTCAGCCTCGGCCGCGAGACCGGCACGTGGATCAGCTACCACCCGGACACCGGCCTCAAACACCTCGAAGGTCCGTACGTGAAGGGCGTCGCCGAGGGGCAGTTCACCGAGTACCTGCCGCACGGCGAGAAGTGGCGCGAGGTGAAGTTCCACCAGGGTTTGCGCGTGGGCCCAGCCCAGCTCGAGTGTGACGATCGGGGCGGCGAGTGGACCGTCGACTTCAAGGGCCGTCGTGAAGGCTGCACCGTCGAGGGCCTCGAAGACGGCACGTGGACTGGCTTCGATGGCACCGGGAAGTTGCGGTGGCGCGCGCAGTACGAAAAGGGATCGCTCAACGGCACGTACACCGACTTCCACCCCACGGGAGCGGTCATGCGGAAGGGCAAGTACGTGAATGGCGTCCCCGACGGCCAACACCTCTTCTCGGGTCCCGACGGCTCGCTCTACGGCGGCTCCACCATCTCCAAGGGCTTCGGTGCGTGGCAGTCCTTCCACCCCAACGGGAAGGTCGCTGAAGACGCCCAGTACGTGCGCGGCTGCGTCGATGGCGTGTGGCGCTCGTACAACGAAGATGGCCGTCTGCAGGTCGAAGCGAACTACGCGAACTGCAACCGCGACGGCACGTACACCTGGTTCCACACCAACGGTCAGCGAAAGCTGGTCGGCGAGTTCAAGGAGAACCGCGAAGTGGGAGAGTGGAAGGCCTGGTACATGAACGGAGATCCCGACTTCGTGGGCCGCTACGAAGACGGCGTTCGCGCGGGCACGTGGCGCTTCTGGCGCTGGGGCCGGCAGCTGCGCTCCGAAGGCGAGATGCAAGACGACGTGCCGAACGGCGTGTGGACCGACTACCACCCCACCGGCAAACCGAGCGCGAAGGGCACCCGCATGGGCGCCAGCAACGAAGGCCCGTGGGAGATGTTCTGGTCGACGGGCGAAGCCTGGCGGCAAGCTGAGTTCGTGCACGGCCGCGAGCAGGACGAAGCCGCGAGGGCGTGTTCACGCCTGGGCGGCGTGTGGACGCCGGATGGTGAGCAGCGAACCCTCGGCTGCGTGGTCTGCCGCGCGCGGCCGGAAGATCAGATCGAGCTCGTGGGCATCGGCTTGTGGACGTACTGGCACCCGAGCGGCGGCATCGAGAAGCAGGGCTTTCTGGTGGAAGGAAAACCCGCGGGTGAGTGGAAGTTCTTCCACGACAACGGCGAGGTGATGATGCGCGGGCACTTCGATGGCGGGGTTGAGGTCGGCCCGTGGACGGGTGGCTATCGCACCGGCCAGCCGCGTTTCGAGGGCGCGTACACCGACGGTCAGCCGGATCAGCTGTGGACGAGCTGGCTCACCGATGGCGGCGTGATGTCGGTGGGGCGCTACGCGAACGGCAAGAAGGTCGGCGAGTGGAAGTATGAACGTGGTGGCAAGTTGATCAGCGTCGACGCCGGCGTGCCATGAACTCCCTCTCCCCTCGGGAGAGGGTCGGAGTGAGGGGCCCAGTGGCAGCTACTTCGCGACGGGCACGTCTTCTCGCGGTCGGCCCAGCTCGAGCAGCCAGAGCGCACCCAACGTGACGAAGAGAATGATGGTCTCCATGCGAAAGTGCGCGCCCGCATCGTTCGACAGGTTGGTCAGATACGACGCGACGCACATCGCCAGCAGCACCAGCCACACCAACACCCCGCGCGGCCGCACCGTCGAGCCATGACTGGTGTGCCGCTCACCCGCGAGCGTCACCATCAAGAAGACCGAGTGCAGGTAGTAGTTCGCCGGGTTGAACACGATGCCGATGAGCGCGACGCCCCAGGCCGCAGCCCGGGGTAATGAAGCGCGGCGCAAGGTGAGCAACAGCAGCACCAGCGAGCCCACGCACGCGGCCACCCAGGCCTGCTTGTCGTTCGTGATGTACGTGCGGAACGCCACGTTGTTGAGGTGGTTGTCGCGATCGAGCGTTTGCACCTTGTGCAGCCACTCCACCCACGCGTCGGCGCCGAACACCGCGATCGAGAAGCCCACCAGCACCACGCTGGCGATCACCACGCCCATCGCGACGCGCAGCAGCGGCTTGATCACCTCGAGGGCCTGCACGCGTTTGCCCTGGAAGATCAGCTTCAGGCCGACCCACACCACCGGGAAGCTCAAGGTGATCAACGTGAGGGCGGGGAACGCGCGAATCCACGCGCTCCAGCCGAACGCCGCGCCGGCCCAGGCCAGCTTGCGTTTCTGCAAGAGCGCCAGCCCGATGGCCCACAACGACAGCCAGTCGTGGCGCAGCGTGGCGCCGAACCAGTTGCTGCCGAACTGGTAGAAATCCATCGCGCCGAAGACGGTCATCGCGAGCAGCGCGGTGCGTGCGCCGAAGGCCCAGCCCAGCGCGAGAAAAGCCAACGCGAGCAGCGCCAGATCGGCCACCACGCCTGTCCACAACGTGGCGTCGCTGGCAGGTGCCGAAGCGAACAAGGCGCGGGCAGTCAGGAACCAGACGGGCGTCGCGTTGCCGCCGTGATCGTTCATCGAGCCCAGGAACCCGCCGTCGCCCATCGCGCGCCGGAAGTACCCCATGTCTTCCATGAACATCGCCCACCGCTCGGGCGTGAAGCGCGAACGCACCTCGAGCAGGTGCGCCTTCGAGTCGCGCACGTTGGTGAGCACGTGCGTGCGCAGGTCGCGCAGGGGCTGGGCGTCGAACAGATCGAGGTTCTTCCCGTCGGCCACCGCCAGCACGCTCGCGGCGTAGACGCCATCGAAGCGCAGCTCGGGGAAGTACTTGGCGATGGGGAAGTACGTCCGCATGTCGTAGTGGTGCAGCCAGGTGCCCCGCCGCTCCGTGGCGTCGTGAAACTGCGGAGTGCCCAGGTTGAGGAAGCACCACATCGCCATCGCGCCCGTGAGGCCGAGCGTTCCGATGATGAAGCCGTCGTGCGCAGGCCACCTGCCACGCCAGAGCCGATCGCGAATCACCGCGGCGGCCGCGACCAGCGCCACGGCCGCGCGAATCCACGGAAGAGATTGGAGGGCGCCCGGCGTCTTCGGGGTGAGCTCGAAGACGAGGTAGGCGCTCCCACCGAGCCCGAGCGCCGCCAGGACCAGCAACGGGATGAGCGGCAGCTTGCGGCTGGAGATCATCAGCAGCACCGCGGCCGCGATGATCCAGTTGATGAAGGTCTGCTCGAGGGGCCTGCGGGGAATCCACCGCGCGCGCAACAACGTGGAGTCGTCGGCGTCGCCTGCGAACAGCTCGAGCTCCGAGACGCTGTAGCGGGTGTCACCGCCCGTGGCCATCAAGCGCACGAAGCGCGTGGTGCCCAGTGGCGCGGTGATGGAGCGCGTGCGCAGCCCGCCACCTTCGATGGGCCCCGCGCGCCAGGCCTCACGCCACTTCTCGCCGTCGTCGGAGAAGTACACCAGGTAGTCGTCGTTGTTGTCCGCCTGCACAGCGGCGCCAGTGATGGTGTGCGGGTTGCCGAGATCCCACTCGATCATCGCGCCCGGCGGCATCACCGCGGCGCTCGGCCCATCCCACCCGTCACCGTCGACGGGGCTCTGCTGGTTGGTCACCCGATCGGGGCCCGGAACGCCATTGGCCTGCGAAGGGATCCGGCGCCCGAGCACGTTCTGGGCCTGCGCGGAAAACGAGGACCCAACGAGGAGGCAGAGGAGCAGCAGGCGCATGGGCGGCGCGGACCCTAGTACGGAAAAACCAACTGTCCCCCTCTCCCCGAGGGGGAGCGGGTCGGGGAGAGGGCTTAGACTCTTCCCCAGATGGCCGACTTTCCCGCCCTGGAAGTCCTCACGAATGGAGCCCACCAGCTCCTCGTGGGGACGCGCATTCCGCTCGTCAGCCCCTTCCGCATCGGCAGCGCGAAAGACAACACGCTCACTGTACCGACTGCCGACGTCGCGCCCCGGCACTGCGAAGTGGTGCACGAATACGACCGCTGGTGGGTGCGCGATCTCGGCACCACCCACGGCACCTTCCACCTCGGCGAACGAATCCACGACGCCGAGCTGCGCGATGGAGACGTCTTCGAACTCCCCGCGAGTGTCTGCTTCCGCCTGTTGCTTCGCGAACCCATCGACCTGCGTGACGAGCAGATGGAGCAGGCCCTCATCGAGCTCCCCGACGATGCGCAGCGCTGGTCGGTCTACGCAGACTGGCTCCAGGAGCACGGCGCACCGCTGGGAGAACGTCTTGCCAATCCGCGCGAAGGCGAGCATCGCCGTTGGCTCGGGCCCCTCGCGGGTTTCGCGGGCCGGGGCGTGTTGCAGGTGAGCTGGGCGCATGGCGTGCCCGCGAAGGCGGTGCTGCGAAACCTGGCCCCCACCGGCTGGCAGGTGAGTTGGGAGAGGCCGTTGGCGTTGCTCAGGTCGGAGACCCTCTTCCGATTTCTCCGGGTGCTGGAGCTCGATCTCGTTTCATTCCATCGCGCGAGTCTCGAGAGCAGCTGGGCAGATCGGGTGCTGGCGCTGCTGGGCAATGACTTCCCCATGCTGGAGACGCTCGTCCTCGGGCCGGGTGAGCCACCGCCTGACGCCGACCTGCTCGCCCCTCAACTCCGCGCGCGGCGCGAGCTTCATCCCCGCTTCTCCACCACTACCCGTTCGCTCTTCCGTCCCTGGCGCGCTGCAACGCTGACCTTCGAAGGCAAGGCGCACGCGCTCGATCCAGCGGTGACCCTTCACGCCGGCACCGAGCTCGGGCCGGGGTGTCCTCCATTCGGGATCTTCTGGGAAGACGAACGATGGAGGCTCAGCACCACCAGCGGTGAGCTGAGGGTGAACGGGGTGGTGCGAAGGACAGCGCTCTTGCGGCGGGGCGATGTCATCGAACCACGGCCGGGGCTGCAGCTTCACTTCGATGCATGAGCAACATCCACGCCGACCATTCACCCCTTCGAACGGGCGGCTCGGTGGAATCGCTGCAAGCCTTCGAGGCCCCGCGCGTACAGTCGGCGCGCCCATGACAGCAGCCCTCTCGGTGAGCCAACTGGTCAAGACCTGGAAGGGGTTGTTCGGGCCAGCCCAACACGCCCTGAGAGGCCTCACGCTCTCCGTACCGAAGGGCGCTGCGTTCGGGTTGATCGGCCCCAACGGAGCGGGAAAGACCACCTTCATCAAGGTGCTGCTGGGCGTCGTGCGGCCGACCTCGGGTGACGTGACGGTGCTCGGCGGAGATCCGCAGGACACCGCGGTTCGAGCGCGCATCGGCTACCTGCCCGAGCGCATGCACCTGCCGGCGGCGCTGCGCGGCCGCGACTTTCTCCGTTCGGTCTCCACGCTCAAGAGCCTGTCGCCTTCCGACACGGAGCTCGATCGGCTGCTCGAGCGTGTCGGCCTGCGCACCGGTTCGCAGCGGGTGGGCACCTTCAGCAAGGGCATGCGCCAGCGACTGGGCCTCGCCGCGGCGATGCTGGGCCAGCCGGAGTTGCTCATTCTCGATGAGCCCACCGACGGCATCGATCCCGTCGGGCGAGTGGAAGTGCGCGCGTTGCTCCTGGAAGAGAAGAAACGCGGCGCGACGATCCTCCTCAACTCGCACCTGCTCTCCGAGACCGAGCGCATCTGCGATCGCATCGGCGTGCTCGAGCACGGTCAGCTGCGTCTCGAAGGAACGCTCGACGACGTGCGCCGGGCCGCCAGCCGCTGGGTGGTGCGCTTCGAAGGCGAGGTCACCGCCGAAGACGCCGGCTTCACGCGCGCCGAAGCGGGTTGGTCCTACGAGGGTGACGTAGAAGGGCTCAACCAGGCCCTCGACACCGCGCGGGTTCGAGGACTCAGAGTGATCGCGGTCACGCCCCAGACGCGTGATCTCGAAGCCGTGCTGGCCGACTCGTTGATCTCCAGGGAGACCAATTGAGGCAGCTCTTCCGGGTCGCGTTCGATCTCCTGCTCGAGGCCGCGCGCCGCAAGTGGTTTCTCGGCCTGTTCGGCGCGATCACCCTCGTGCTGCTGGTGCTCGGGTTCTCTCTGCAGCTCGACGTGGTCGATGGTGCGATCGCCGGCTCGAAGTTGTTCGGCTCGTTGCTGTTCGACGACATCGTCTCGGCCCACCAGGTCATGGGCGGCCTCTACATGGCGACCGCCTACGTCAGCTTCTACGGCGGCGCGTTCTTCCTCGCGATCGCGTGCAGCGACTTCGCGCCTGAGTTGCTGGCGCCCGGGCGTATCGAGCATCTGCTCTCGTTGCCCGTCTCTCGGTGGCAACTGCTCTTCGGCACGTACCTCGGCGTGGTCGCGCTCGCGGCGCTGGGCGTGTTGTACGGCGCAGGTGGGTTGACCGTGCTGCTCGGCGTGAAGACGGGCGTGTGGAACGTGAAGCTGCTCATCGGCAGCGGGGTGGGGTGGGTGGGCTTCTGCGCGCTCTACGCGGTGATGTTGACCAGCAACTTCTTCGTGCGCAGCGCAGCGCTCTCGGGCGCGCTCGGCGTGGTGACGTTGATCCTCGGGGTGATCGCGAGCTTCCGCGAGTCGATCGCGGTGGCGATGACCGCGGGCTTCGGGCGTGAGCTCTTCTCGTGGGCGATGTTGCCCATTCCCCGGCTGGGAACGCTCGCGACCGTGTCTGCGCGGCTGGCTGCGTCGGAGCCCATCGAAGGCGAGCTGGTGGGCCGGCTGCTGGCCGGGTGTTTCATCTTCAGCGCTGCGCTGCTCTCGGTGGCGGCGTACCGCTTCGAGCGAAAGGATTTCTGAGACATGGCTCAACGGCGACGGACTCCGTGGGTGTGGTTGATCGTCGCGGCAGTGCTGCTGGCCGGGGGCGCGTGGTTGATGCGGGGTGCAGAGCCGCCGAGCCGTCCGCCGCCGCCCCCCGTGCGACTTCCGACGCGCATGAACAAGAGCGAGAACCAGCGCGCTGACGATCGGAGAACCTGGGTGCCGATGGCCGCGGCGGATGCGGGCTTCGTGAAGCCGCCCCCTGCGAAGGATCCCATTCTCGCGTTGATGCCGGCCGAGGTGAAACGCGCGGCGGTGGTGGCGGAGTTCAACGCGATCATCAACTCCGAGTTGGGTGGGTTGATGACCGAGTGTCTCTTCGGTGAAGACGATTTCCTGGGCGAGCTGCGTGACGCGGGCATGGATCCCATCACCAAGGTCGACCGGGTGGCGATGATCGACGACTCGCTGGTGGTCACCGGCGACTTCAAGAATTCGCAGTGGAAGAAGTTCCTCCCGGCCGACGCGGTGGGGAAGGGGTACGGGCGGCAGGGCGAGGTGATCGAAGTGCAACGTCAAGACGGCGGCGTGCAGACCTTCGCGGTGTGGGGCGGGCAGATGTTCATCGCCGGTGGCAACGAGGCCTCGCAGAAGATGATCCTCGACAGGCTCGAAGGCAATGGGCCGCCGCAGGCCAGCTCGGTGCTCGATGACTCGATGGCGTACGGCGAGGTCTACGGGGTGATCGCCTCGGGCATGTTGGCGGATCTGATCGGCAAAGAAGACGCGCGGCTGGGTGAGACGATTCGGCAGTCGGCGAAGTCGGTGCAGTTGCACATGGACGTCTCGCACGACGTCGGGTTGGTGGCGGACATCGAGTCGGGCAACCCGCAGACCACTGAGGAGCTGCGGCGCACCATCGGCAGCGCGCTCTCTCTCGCGCGTATGCAGGCGCAGGCGAAGGGGAAGACCGAAGAGGCCGACCTGCTCGACCTCGCCCACGTGCGCAGCGCCGAAGGGGGGAGCGACTTCCGCCTCGAGGCGGGGCTGCCGTACGAATACATGGAGAAGACCTTCCGCAAGTGCATCGCCGACCGGAAGAAGGAGAAAACTGCTCCCTCTCCCCGAGGGGGAGAGGGTCGGGGAGAGGGCGTAACGCCCTAGTTCTTCACCGCGAGCGTCTCATCGACTGCCACCCAGTCGATCTCGCAAGCATCGAACCGAGTCCCGCAAGCGCGATCCAGATCCGCCCGCGTGTCGCACCCCGGCCGGTCTTCCGCGCACGTCTCCGGGAGATACGCCCAGACGATCTGCAGCACGTTCTTCCGCTCTTCCGGCAGCGCCGCGAGAAACTCATCCGCATGAATGCGGAACAGCTCTGACAACTTCACCGTCTTCCCCTCGATCGCAAAATGATCCCGCCGCTGCACGAAGCGCCGGGTCGCGTCATCGAGCTGCAGGTTGAGCGACTCGGGATCGAACGGAGCCCCATCGAGCACTCCGCGCCCCTTCGCGCCGGTGAAGATCGACAAGAACACCCGCGCGTCACCCGACTGACTGAGCGTGCGCCGGTAGATCGCCAATCTCGTCAATCTCCGCCCACCGATCGA
The DNA here is from genome assembly GCA_030695565.1 of Archangium sp. Taxonomy (GTDB): domain Bacteria; phylum Myxococcota; class Myxococcia; order Myxococcales; family Myxococcaceae; genus Archangium_A. The sequence continues at coordinate 51,644 of JAUYRZ010000015.1, read as the reverse complement.
CGCGGCATCGAACGCATCACGCCAGGCCGAGGTGGTGGTGCTGCGGGTGTCGAGCAGCTCGAGCAACGCGAGTGCATGGTACGCGTTGAGCCAGTAGGCCAGCCGCGCCTCGACGGTGTGAAACAGCTCCGGCGAGTGATCGGGTGAGAACGCGGCGAGCGAGGCGACGAACGACTCGAGGCTGCCGTGCCGCTTCTTGAGCTCGATGAGATCGATCTGGCCACGCGCATCGACGGATCGCAGCGCATCGACGAGGTCACTCATCTGGTGGGCCGGCGCGTCAGCGGGCACCGAAGCAGGGAACTGACCGTTCACGTGCAGCACGAAAGCGGCGACACCGATCATGGCGGCGGCCATCACGTACACGACCTTCCGGAAGAAGCTGCGCGCGCTCACGTCAGCCGCGGAATTTCGCATGAAATGACAGGCGGCGGGACAGCCGGTTCAGTGAAGCTCTTTGTCAGCCCGGGTGAACTCGAGCGCAGCCGGTCGCTTCTTCAACCATCGGAGATCGGAGTGGTCCTTGACGGCTGGGCGAATGCGCAGCGGAGGACGCGGTTTCGTTTCGACGGTCCGGGTCTTCATCGGACCAATGTAGCCACGTGCGCCCACCTCGACAATCTGCCCATACGAACGCCGGGCCGCCCGTGAAGGCAGCCCGGCGCCCGCTACCCACGACTCAGCGGTTCTGCGGTCGACGGCCCTGGGCTGCCGGCGCCGGCGAAGCGTCCGCCTTCGCGTCGGTCTTCACCTTCTTCACGGCCACCGTGGTGGGCCCCGAAGTGGTGAGGAAGCTCTTGAGCTTCTCCAGCTTCTTCGCGCCGAAGCCCTTCACCTTGCGCAGGTCTTCCACCTTGCCGAACGGCGTCTTGCTGCGGTGCTCGATGATGCGCTTGGCCGCCTTCTCACCGATGCCGGGCAGCAGATCGAGCTGCTGCGCCGACGCGGTGTTCAGGTTCACCACGCCGCTCACTTCCTTCTTGATCACCGGCTTGCCGGCGAACGCCGACCCCGCGCTCATCGCGAGAACCACCACCGCCACCCACCCCATCACCTTCGTTCCCGTGTTCTTCATTTCAGTGTCCCCCCATCGAATCGGCCAAAGTGGCCTCCTGCGTCGACGAACCATTCGTCGAGGCAGCCCTGCTGGTGTTGCCCTCTGCCCGCTTCTCCTCGAGCTGCTCCCGCACGTGCAGCTTCCCGTCGAGCGGGAGCACGTCGAGGTACACGTTCAGGCTTCCGTCGCGGTTCACCCACGCGGTGCCTGCCTTCACCCACAACGTTCGTTTCTCTTCGCCTGGCTTCTCGGCCATCTCCTTGATGGAGAAGACCTGCAGCCGTTTTCCCGGTGCCAACACGCCCAACCTCCCTTGCAGCGTCGGCGTCAGTGCCGACGTACAGGGGGCCTGAGCAGCGGCCATGCCAGTGCGGGCCTGCTCTGGATCAACGGGATGAAGGGCTGCTGCAGGCTCGGCAAGCGATGGGGCGCGGACGCTCCCAGATGGACTCTCGCTGCCAGAGAGTCAGTCGCCGAAGTCGAAGTCGAGCTCACGCTGGTGGCGAATCGACAGCAGAACCAGCCCGTCGTCGCCAGCGAGGTAGAGCATCACGTATTCCTCGACCAGGACTTCACGCAGCACGCCCCCTCCCAGACGCAGCCTGATCCGCTCGACGATCGGCTGGCCGGTGCGGTGAAGCCGCCCCAGGTGTGCTTGCTTCCGCAGGAGTGGGAGCACGTCGCCGTAAAGTCTCTCGAGCGCGCGCTGGAAACCGCCGGGATGATCCGCACGGAAGGCTTCGAGCCCATCCAGATTGCGCTCGAAGTTCTCGGTGACGACGACCTTCCGTCGTTTCACTTCTTCGCCTTCTTCACCCGGGCGATGCGTTGCCTGAGCGACTTCTCGAACTGCGCTCCGGTCAGCACGCGGCCTGCATCCAGGTCATCCAACGATCGCTCGATGTCCTGGGCCTGAAGCATCTGGCCCCGTTCGCGAACCGCCTGGCGGTAGTAGTCGAGCTTGGCGATGTCGATCACCGCGACGTAGGCCTCGCCGTTCTTGGTGATGATCTTGTCGTCGCCCGCGTGCGCCTCATCCACCAACTCGGAGAAGCGCGAGCGCGCGGCGCTCAACGGCACGATGTCGCGGCTGTACACGGTCATGTACGGAATTCTGTACGCCCTGGCAGCCGCGGGTCAACCGGTCAGGGCTCAGTCGAGCAGGAACGTGTACGTGTACACGAACGTATAGCCGACCGTTTCGCCGCCCTTGGTGGCCGGCTTGAAGCGGAACTTCCGCAGCGCATCGCGAGCCGCTTCGTTGAGCCCGTAACCGGGCCCTGAGATCACCGCGACCGCCGTGACCAGACCTTCGGGATCCAGCGTCACCTTGAGGCGCACCGAACCTTCGATCTCATTCTTCTTCGCCTCGTCGGGATACGGAATCTTCACCTCACCCAGCATCACCGGCTCGGTGTCGGCACCGCCGGGAGGCGCGTAGCGCGGCGCTGCGTACGGCTTCACGTCGGCCGCATCGACGATCTTGTCGGAGGCCTTGCCGTAGGTCGTGTTGCCCACCTGCACCGCGAAACCACCTGCCTGGGTGGTCGACGACATCGAGATGCCCACCACGATCGGCACGGGCTTCTGCGGCGTCTCGGGCGGGGGCTCCTCGTTCGGAGGGGGCGGCACGTCTTCTTTCGGCTTCACCACTTCGGCCAGCTTCACCGGCGGCGGCTTGAGCTTCACCTTCTCGAGCGGCTTGGGCGGCTCCGGCTCGGGCTCCTCCACCTTGGGTGGGGGAGGGGGCGGCTCGTAGAACTCCATCTCGGTGGTCTTCGACGGAGCCGCGCGCGACATCACCCCAGGCAGCGTGGCCATCGTGCCCACGTGCACGACCATCGAGAACGCAAGGGCGCCCGCCAGGAACCAGAGGCTCTTGTGGTCATCTGAACGGTGCTGCCCGCTGGCGCTCATCGTGGTCACGGACCCGGTTTCAACGCGCGAACGCGCCTCGCCGGTTCCATCCTTCAAGTCAGGGCGAGCCCATCGGCTTCGCTTCCTTCTGAATATTGAGGGCGAACTTGGCGATGCCAGCTTCCTTCACCTGGTCGATCAGGGTCATCACCTTGCCGTAGTTGAGCGACTGGTCGGCGCTGATGATGGCGCGCACCTCTTTGTCTTTGCCCACGGCGTCCTTCATCTTGCTCATCAGGCCGTCCGGGGTCACCTCGACGCCGTCGAAGTAGACCTTGGCGTCTTTATCCATGGTCAGCATCACGGGGCCCTGCACGGTCTTCTCCTGGGTGTTCGCCGCGCGGGGGAGATCGACCTCCACTGTCTCGCGCACGATCATGTTGGCCGTCACCATGAAGATGATGAGCAGCACGAGCACGATGTCGACGAGGGGCGTGACGTTGATGCCCGTGATCTCGTCGCCGTCGTCAGGAGTTCCGCCGCCAGCCATCGCCTATTTCCCCGTCGAACGCAGGTGACCGACCAGCGCGTGGCCCAGCGCCGTGGCGCGCCAGGCGGTGTTCTTCACCGAGCGCTGCAGCACGTTGTAACCAACCACCGCGGGGATCGCGACGGCCAGACCGACCGCGGTGGCCACCAGCGCCTCGGAGATACCCGTCATCACGGTCTCGGCGCCGCCCTTGCCACCGGCCATGCCGAGATCCTTGAAGGCCTTGATGATGCCGAGCACGGTGCCGAACAGCCCGATGAAGGGCGTGCTGCTGCCCAGCGTGCCGAGGAACGAGAGGAACCGCTCGTAGCGCGGGCGCTCGCGGGCCATCGTGGCGTTGATGATCTGCTCGACGGAGTCGGGGCCCTTCGAGGCCCAGTCCAGACCCTCACGCAGCACCGCGGCTTCCATGCCCTGGTGCTTGGCGATCTCTGCCTTCACGCCTTCGAGATCACCCTTGGCCAGCTTGAGCACCACGTCGCCGCTGTTGGGCAACCGGTGCATCGCCAGATAGACGCCACGCTCCAGCATCACGGCGATCGAGATGATCGACAGAGCGGCCAGAAGCCAGAGCACCCACTCGGCGTTGCCGGTGAGGACTCCGAGGAGTCGCATGGTGAGCCAACCCTGGTGCTGCGGATTCGGTGCGGCCTGCGCGAGCAAGAGAAACGGGGTCATGGAACCTGGTGGGGGAAGCGATCGGAGAAAGGCCGGAAACGACTGCTGATCTCGTGGTTGGGGTGCCGAATGTCAACCAATTCGGCCGCCTTTCCGAGGAGGCAGCTGCCTGAACGCAAGAGCGGCGCCCCTGATTTCAATCAACCTGCACGGCGTCGCGCAGCGCGAAGGCGGCAGCCCTGACTTCTTCCAGCCTGGCCAACGGCAGAGCCGCTGCCACCTGGGTCGACTTCGCTTGAGGTTCACCCAGGCCCGAGTCGCGCTGCTCTTTGAGCATGCCGAGGATGAGCGAGCGCAGCTCATCGGCGTCGGGCAGGCCCACCATGGTGACGAGGTGCGAGTTCTCTGCGCCCGGCGTGGTGTCGGCGCCCGCGGTCGAGATGGTGAGCGACTTGAACCCGAACAGCCGCTCCAGCGGGCCCTGGTTGACCTCGATGTTCTGCACGTTCGCGTACGAGAGGGTGACCTCTTCGCGATTCCACGCGCCTTGTGCGACGCGCAGTGACCTGTCGCCCACCAGGTAGTGACGCAGCTCGAAGTCGACCCGGGTGGTGACCAGCGCGAGCCCGATGAGGAAGGCCTCGAGGGCGAAGACACCCAGCGCGATCACCACGCCCCAGCCGCGCAGCTTGGCGACCGCGGCGATCACCGCGATGCCCACGCCGATGAACTGGTTCAAGAACCCGAAGAGCGTCTGCAGGTAGCGATAGGCGAGCCACTTGTCCGACGGCTTCAAGCTGCGCACGAGCGAAGTGCCTTCGGGCAGATGCGGCGGCGAGAGGTCGAGCTTGAGCAGCGGCAGGAAGATCGGCTTGAGCAGGCGAAGGAGCAGCTCCATCACGGCACCTTCTTCGCGGCGATGAGGGCAGAAGCGGCCTGCTGGAGCGCATCCCGGATCTCCACCAGCACGGCGTCGGTGCTCTGGGCACCCGGGTGCGGCTCGTGCGCTTCGCTGCGAACCCCGCGCATCATCGCGTACAGGTAGTCGCGAATGGCGTTGAAGTCCTTCACGCCCACGATGGTGAGATTTCCGCCTGCGCCTGAGCCGGCGGTCTGCACGGTGACGGTGCCGATGCCCAGCCAGCGCTCGATGATGTTCTGCGAGAGGTGGATGTCCTGCATGCGCGCGTAGGTCAGCTGCATCTCGCGGCGGAAGAGGATGCCGTAGCCCATCGAGACGCCGTTCGGATCGAAGCGGTACCAGAGCGTGTGGTAGCGGAAGTAGAGCGGGATGAAGACGATCGGCGCTGCGAACAGGAGCGCCAACGCGGTCAGCAGGTACAGCCACAACAATGCAGGCTCGGGCCTCGTGATCGCGTGCACCCGCTTTTCCAGGGCCGCCAGTTCCGACGTGTTCATGGGCGCGGACCGTAGCTCAGCCCCCGCACACCGTTCACATCGAGCGCAGTCGAGATGCCACTTGGTGCGGTGATCTCGGTGGTGGTCATCAGCTTGTGCACGAAGTGCAGCACCTGACGAAACACGTTCGGCGTCTCGGACTCGGTCTTCACGATCGGGGTCATTGTTGAAACCGGGCCCAGCGGCGCTCATGCTTCGGCGCATGGTCTCAGCCGGCGTGGTGGCAGTGGCGATGATGCTCGGCAGTCACTTCGAAGCACCGCGTGAGGCGAAGTTCCGATTGCTGGCCCAGGCGCCCGAGGCGGGGAGGTCTGCCGATCAGCGTGAGCTCGACGCGCTCGACCGCACCCGGCCGAGCTTGGTGCCGGGCGTGATCGTGCTGAGCGCGGGGGCCGGCGCCGGGCTGCTCGGCGTGCTGTTCATCGGGCTGGCGTTCATCGAGCTCAATTCGTTTGCCGGCACCGTCGGCCTGATCGCGGGCCTCGTCTTCGTGCCTACGGGGGCCGTCGCGATGGTAGTCGGCGTGGTGATGCTGATCGTCGCGGCCATCGTGAGAGGCGTCACCGATGATCGTTTGCGTGACCTGCGAGCGGTGCAGCCCGGTGCTGAACGAGCGGCCGCGCGCGGCTTCGTGCTCGCGCGGTTCTGATCAGGGCGCGACGGTGTACGTGAGCCCGGTGTCTTCCGAGCTGCAGTTCTGCCCGCGCATCGTGACGGGGTAGGTCCCTGGAGGAAGCTCCGGGGGGAAGCCCACGAACGCGCCGCGCGCTGCGCTGTACGTGCTGGTCTCCAGCGCGACGCCGCCGATCAAGATGTCGAGCACGCGCGGCATGTTCTCGCCCATCACCAGCACGGGGTCGCCAGCGAGCGCGGGCGGAACGATCGAGGTCACCCGCGGCGTGGGCAGCGTCTCGTCGCAGACGTAGAAACGGAACTGCTCGAAGGCCTGCGCGCCGCGGTTGTCTCGCACCACCAACCAGAGCTGGCCGGTGCGCCGTTCGGGCACGGGGTCTTCGGGGAACTTCGCCGAGCCCGGCGCGAAGAAGGTCGTCGAGTCGGTGGAGGTCACGTCGAACCGTTCGCGGCTGAAGCGGCCATTGCTGGAGTACCAGGCGCCCACCACCACCTCCTGCTTCTCCACCGGTCCCGTCGGTTGGACCTCCGTGTAGAACTCCCGCGACGCTTCAGGCACTTCCACGCCGAGCGCGACCTCCTGGCCCGGGCGCACCTGCAGGCGAGCGCCGAGGGGCAATGGAGCTCCGTCGAAGGTGAGGTTGCTGATGGTGGGGTTCTGATTCTTCTGCGCCTTCTGGCTCACCACGATGCGGGTCAGGCCGATGGCCGCGGGCGTCTCCTTGTTCTCGATGCGGCGGAACACGTTGGTGAGCTCGTCACCCATCGCCGACAGGTTCACTTCTTCGGCGATCACGATCGCCATCACCTGGCCCACGCTGCCGTTCTGGCGAACGCCGTCTTCGGGCGCGAGCACGTCGAACACGGTGGCCGATGACGAGTAGACGGCCGAGTTCTTCGCGCCGAAGCCCAGCAGCTTGAGGCCTTCCGGGTACTCGGTGATCAACGTGGGCTTCACGAGGATCGAGGCGTCGTTGCAGGCGCTGCGGTTGAGGTCTTGCGGATCCGGCTCGCAGCCGACCCAGATGATGGTGCTGGGCTGGCCCACGCGCGTGGGATCGCCGAAGAGCACGCTCACGGTGCTCGGTTGGCCCGGCGCGACCTCGGGTGGATCGGAGACGATCGAGAGAATTCGCAACGAGTCGACCAGCGTCTCCGGCGTGAACTGCGCTCCACACGAAGACGCGAACATCAATGCCATCAGCAGGTGGGCGCGCATCACCACTCTCCTCTCAGACCCAGCGTGGGCAGAATCGGAATGCCCGTCACGTAGGCCGACTGCGTGTAGTTGTGGTTGTAGAAGTACGCCTCGGGGTTCTGCTGGTTCGTGACGTTCTGCACGTCGAGGTAGACCACGAAGGTCCACGAGTCGAAGACGAACCGTTTGTCGAGGCGCGCGTCGAGCTGGAAGAAGTCGGGGAGCCGCTCGCTCCACGGCAGGCCCGGCAGCGGCACCGTGTAGTTGCCGTTGGTGTCGAACAACGAACCGAGCACCGGCGTGACCAGCGGGCCGGAAGAGAATCGGAAACGCAGGCCGAGGCTCAAATCCCACGGCAGCTTGAAGCTCGCGACAGCCACCAGGTTGTGCGGCTGGTCGAGCGGGCCGGGCGCGAACTGCACGCCACCGAAGTAGTCGCGCTCGAAGCGGGTGAGGCTGTAGGCGACCCAGCCCACGAAATAGCGGGTGGGCCGCACGCGGAGCAGCACCTCGCCGCCGTACGCGCGCCCGTAGCCCTTGCTGGTGAAGCGCGTCTCGTTGCCGGCGATGGCGATGTCGCTGCCTTCTCCGCTGGCGAGCGTCTGGCGCGCCTGGTTGAAGAGCGGCTTGTAGTAGCCCTGAACGTCGAGCTCGAGCAGGTCGAAGAACTTCGCCTCTGCGCCCGCCATGAAGTGCCACGCACCTTCGGGGAGCAGGTCGGGATTTCCGAAGACCGGCGAGAGCTGGCCGGTGCGGTAGTCCGGAGGCTGCTGGTACATCGCGGCGCCGCCCTTCAAGGTGAACTGCGGGATGATCGACCACCGCGCCGAGAGCCGCGGGTTGACCCACACCTTCTTCATGGTGGTCAGCTCGCCGTCGAGCCGCAGACCACCGCGCACCTGCACCGACTCGAACGGAGTCCACGTGGCGTCGACGAACACGCCCGGCTCGACGTAGGTGCGCGCTTCGGTCTGCGCGATCAAACGCCGCGTGACGTAGGGATCAGGCAGCTGGTTCGCCTTGAACGGCGGCGGCTGCTGCGCATCGAGGAAGGCGGGCGTGATGAGCGCGTCGAGCCCCGCACCGAGCACCAGCTTCGCTTCAGGAAGGTCGATGCGGAAACGTTCGCGCAGCTGAATGGGCACCTGGGTGGCGCGGAAGAAGATCTCCGTGGTGGCGCCTTGCTGCTCGGTGATGTCGAAGCCGATGGAGTTGCGCGAGGTGAACGTCACCCGCTCGCTGAGCTTCTGATCGATGCCCACCACCAGGCGGTTGTAGAGCTGCGAGTTGCCGGCGGCGCCGCGGTTGCCTTCGACGTCGTTGTCGAGGAACGGGTTGGGCCGCAGGAACGCCCATTGATCCGATGAGCCGAAGATCATCACGAAGAAGCGGTTGCGGCTGTTGGCCACCTTGCGCTCGGCGCGCACCTGGTAGTCCCAGAATTGCGGGGCTCGAGCGAAGCCCAGCGCGTTCTGCAGGTTCGCCGGCACGAAGGTCTCGATCGCAAAAGGCACGGTGAGCTGGGCGAGGCCGAAGCGGCCGGCAGCGCTCACGCTCCAGAGGTCGGTGATGGGCGCCTCGACGTTGGCGGAGATGTCGAAGAAGTTCAGGTCGACCGCGCCGTGAATGCCCTTCTTCGAAGGCGTCTTCACGTCGGCTTGAATGAGGCCACCGATGCTCCGGCCGTAGTCGACGCCGAAGTTGCCGGGCTGAAACGAGATGCTCTCCACCGTCGCCGAGTTGAAGGTCGCGTTGAGGCCGGCGAAGTGGAACAGCTGGGGGATCTGGATCTCGTCGACGTAGATGCGCGAGTCCCACGCCTTGCTGCCGCGCACCACCAGCGCCGCGCCACCGAACGGTGAACGCGCCACGCCGGGCAGGTTCTGCACCACCTTGAAGGCGTCGTTGCGGGCTCCCGCGACCATGCGGAACTCGCTCTGGGTGAGCTTGACCTGCGAGGCCTCGCGGCGATCCTTGTTGCCGCGCACCACGGTGACGTTGGGATCTCCGGTGGAGCGCAGCACGTAGCGGACCTCGGTGCGTTCGCCCGCGCGGATCTCCTCGGTCGCGGTGTAGCGCTCGAACTGCGGCGCGGTGACCTTCACCTCCACTGAACCGGCGGGCACGTCGGTGAACTCGAAGGCGCCTTCGGCATCGGTCTCGGTGCTCAGCTCACCCGCGGTCACGGTCGCAGCGGGAATGGGTTCGCGCGTGCCGGCAGCGGTGAGCCGGCCTCTCAGGTTCACCACCGGAACGCCCGCGTCCATCACCACGGGCACTTCGACCTGCTGCTGCTGAACGACGAACTGGCTGCTGTACTGAATGCGCACCGGCGTGGGCACGCCGTCGAACTCCGCGGGGGTGAACTCGAGCTGCTTCGCGGCGGCGATGGCCGCTTCGTCGAACCCTGGGCCTGCGCTGCCCACCACCTTGACGTCCATCACCTTGCCGTCGGCGCCGATGTCGATCTCCATCACCACCACGCCGCCCACGCCTGCATCGGCCAGCGAAGCGGGGAAGACGGGCTCCACCTGTTTGATGAGCGTGGGCATCTTGGGGGGCGTCTGCGCGAACGCGGACACCGCCAGCAGCAGGACCAGAGCGAAAGCACGTCGCACGGAGGCTGGGTCTAGCCCAGAGGACCTCGCGCCTCTATGCCCGCCAACTGCGAATCGAACGTCGACCCCGAGCGCAGTTGACGGAGATCAAGTCGGCTGACACGCCGCGCGCGTGGCGGACCCCGCGGCGAGCGTCAAGCACCGGTGATGACTCTGCCGTGCCACCGCTGCGACTCTGGAAGGGGCGTCGGCTGGCACCAGCGTAGAGCGGCGCGTCGTCGTGACGTACAACGCAGTGCATGCGACGGCGCACGCGGGTTGGGTTGCTGGGGTTGGTCTTCGGGCTGTCCTTGACGTCGGCCGTCTGGCTCCTCTGGCAGAGACCAAGCGGGGAAGGAGGAACGAATCAATCGCTCTTTTCGGCGACCCAGGTTCAGGTGGCGGGCGGTGGGGCTCAGGGCGCGAACCCCTCGGCGTCGAGTGACGGAGGGACTTTGGGGCTGAACGCTCTTCTCGCGACCGACACCATCGAGGTGTTCGTCACGGTTGGCGGCCTGCCTGTGCCGGGCGCTCAGCTGACCGCTTCGCGGCAACGGCCACAGTCCGCTGCGTGGCGACCCTTGTGGGATGCGCCGCTCAGTGAGCGCACCGATGCCCGCGGTGCCGCCGTATTCCACGCGGGCGCGGGCGCCTGGGTTCTCTCGGTCGTGAAGGAAGGGTTCGCGACGACGATCGTCGACGTCGCCAAACCCGCGGGGGAGCCGGTGACGGTCGTGCGCGTGAGCCTCGAAACCGGGCACGTGCTGCGAGGCGTCGCTGTCGATTTCAAAGACGTGCCCGTCGCCCCCGCGTTGGTTCGCGCGACACCCCTGGGCGATCGCTCCACCCGTCGCCGAAGCTCTCCCGTCGGAGTGACAGAGGTCAGCGTGAACGCCCTGGGTGTCTTTCAATTCACCGCGCTCTCGGCGGGCTGGTGGCGGCTCGAGGGAGAAGCGGAGGGGGCAGGCCGCGCTGAGCCCATGATGATCAGTGTCCCGACGAGCGAGGTGGTGAAGCTGCACTTCAGGCGTTCCGGCTTTCTCGAGGGTGTGGTGGTCCAGGCAGATGGCGGGGTCGCGCCTCGCGCCTCTGTCGCCATCACCAACGAGGCGGGCGCGGAGTCATTGGAGGCCAGCGAGACGGGCACCTTCTCCACGGAGCGCGTACCGGGGTCGTATCTCGTCACCGCTCGTCTCGGCGAATGGGTGGGAGCCGCCGAGCAGCACGCGCAGGTGCGGCCCGGGGCGACGACGAGCGTTCGCGTGGTGCTGTCGGGGAAGGGCGGCAGGCTGCACGGCACCGTCAAACGCGACGACGGCCTTCCGGTCGAAGGCGCGGTGTTGATCACGAGCCCTCACAACGATGATGGCCTCAGTGGGCAAGCCACGACAGAGCGTGATGGTACCTGGAGCATCAGCAACCTGCCTCGCGGCACCTATGACCTCGAAGTGGAAGCCCAGGGCCTCGTGCGTGAGGAAGAGCGCGGGTTCTTCGTTCCCGAAGGCGCTCCTGTCGAAGTCAATCTGGTGCTCGGTCGCCTCGGGAAGGTGTCGGGCCGGGTGGAGACGCCCACAGGAGCGCCGCTCAGTCTGCGCGTCGCGCTCGTCTCGAGGGGCCGCTCGTTCCCTGAACGCCAAGCGCTCTCTGACAGCGCGGGTCACTTTGAGTTCGACGATGTTCCCCCGGGGCCCGCAGTGGTGAGGGTGGTGAGCGAGCAAGTCGAGAACACCCGTCCCACCGACGTGGTGGTCAAGGGCGGCACGAACACCGAGGTCAAGGTGGTGATGCCCGACTCGGTCGCGCTCGAGATCAACCTCGACCGCAGCCGGTGTGCGCCTCCTTCTGAGATTCGGCTCGTCGCAATGGAGACCGCCCGGTCCCAGCAGGGGCGTCTCGTGCCCGTGAACACGCCGCGCGTGACCGTCACTTTCAGCCCAGGTGAGTGGACGCTCATGGGGTGGGCCGCGAACGACGACTGTGTCCTGCAGGGCGAGTCGAAGTCGGTCACGCTCGAGGCAGGCAAGAAGCCAGAGCCCGTCACCCTCGTGTTCGGTCCGCTCGAAGGCGCCGTGGCGGTGACCGTGCTCGAAGCGGATGGACAGCCTGCTGCCTTCGCGAGCGTCTCGACTCGGGACGAGACCGGCAGGGTGTCGATGGTTTCCACCGACGCCGATGGTGTGGCGCAGCTGAGCTTTCAGACCGATTCATCCTTCAGCGTGACCGCGTCGAAGGAAGGCCGAAGTGCGCAGCGCGAGGGGCTTCGCCGTTCGGTCGGGTCGGTCACACTGACGCTGCGGCCGGCCGCGCGAATTCATCTGCGAATCGACGGTGCGAGCGGGATCACGCGCCTCACGGTCCTCGTCGACGGCGAAGCCTTCGTTGACGAGGTTCGTGCCACGGGCTCAGAGGGGTGGATCGAGGAGATGCCCGCCGCCACCCTCACGGTGGTGGCGTCGAACGCAGACGACACGCGTGCAGGGAGGACCAGGGTGGTGACGCGGGAGGGCCAGACGGCCGAGGCGTCCGTCTTACTCGAGCCACTGGGTCAGCTTCGGGGCCGCGTTCAGCTCCCGGTTGGTGCGGCCAACGTGTTCATCTCGTTGGAGTCTCCGATGGGCAGCGACGGCGCCCCCGTTGAGCCTTCTGGCGCCTTTCTCTTCGAGCGGCTGATGCCCGGCGACTATCTGGCGAAGGTCAAGTGCAAGCAGTGTGGGTCGATCGCGGCGAAGCCGGTGAAGGTCGCTCCGGGTGGAAACGCAGAACTCGTCTTCCCTTGAGAACGTGTGGCGCCCATCGATGTCGGCCTCGGCCAGCAGGCAGGCCATGATCAACGGCGTGCTCGCGGTGAGCCTGCATCTCTGGCTCGGCTCGAGGTGGAGCAAGGCGCCGTTGTCGCTCGTCGCCACGGCCGGGTGATCACGCAGCGTCGACGCGGTCTTCTCCGGCGCCAGGAGGCTCCCCGAGGAACTCGACCCACGCGCGCTGGATGCACGGGTAGTGCTTGGCGGCCTCGGCCAACGAGAGGAACGCCTGCAGGGTCTTCTCCAGCCGGGCCTTCAACGCGGGATCCGTCAGGTCGTCTTCCGTGAACGCCTTGTGCGCCATGGAAAGCGAGAACATGTCGGGAAAGATCCGCGCGCCCAGATGTTCGAGCGGCACCCTCAGCGCCCAGAGGCCGCGATTTCCGCCGGCGAGTGAAGGTGACGCGGAGAGCACGAGACCATGGCGTTCGTCGAACGGCTGCGGACGGAAGCGCGAGGTCCAGTCGATCAGGTTCTTGATCGTGCCGGGCATCGAGCCGTTGTACTCCGGTGAGACCAGCATGAAGGCGTCGCTCTGCTGCAGCCGCCGCCGGAGTTCGTGCGCCCCGGCGGGGATGCCCTGACCACTCTCGAGATCACCGTCGTAGAGCGGCACGTCGAAGTCGCGCAAAGAAGCGAGGTCGACGGTCGCGCCCAGCTTCTCCGCCATTCTCGCCGCGAGCGTGGCCAGCTTCTTGTTGAGCGACCCCGCGCGCAGCGACGCCGCGAACACCAGCACCTTGAGCTCAGCCGGCATTCAGGCCGCCGTCATTCCGCCGTCGATGACGTGCTCCATGCCGGTGATGAAGGACGACTCGTCGGAGGCCAGGAACACCGCCAGCTGCGAGACCTCGGAAGGTTCAGCCAGCCGGCCCAGCGGAACTGCAGTGGGTCCCGCGGGTCCTTCGGTGGTGGGGGTTCTGATGAAGCCCGGGTGAATCGAGTTCACCCGGATGTTCTTCTTTCCGTATTCGATCGCCACCTGCTTGGTCATGCCGCGCACGGCGAAGTTGCTGCCGATGTACGCGACGCTCGGCGCGCCGGAGATCGCCACCACGCCGCCGATCGAAGACACGTTCACGATCGACCCCTGCTTGCGCACCAGCATCGAGGGAAGCACCGCCTGCATGGCCAGGAAGACGCTGGTCTGATTGGCGGTGCAGACCTCGACGAAGTCCTTCTCGGTCAGCTCGGCGGTCGACGCGTTGGGACCCAGGATTCCGGCGTTGTTCACCAGCACGTTGACGTGACCGAACTTCGCTTCGCCTTCCTTGAGCACGGCCTTCCAGTCGGCGCTCTGGGTGACGTCGTGTTTGTAGAAGACGGCGTTGGGGCCGAGCTCACGGGCGAGCGCCCTGCCAGCGGTCTCGTTCACGTCGGTCAGAATCACCCGCGCGTCTTCGGCGATGAACATGCGCGCATGCGCGGCACCCATTCCCTGCGCGGCACCGGTGATGAGCGCGACCTTGCCCGTGAGTCTCTTCATTGGTGGCTGCCTTTCGTTCGAGGAGCCGCGCATCTAGCTCCAGCTCGAAAGACCCCGCGTGCCGGGGACTGGGGTGTTCAGCCGCCGGGGTTCAGCCTTCCCACTGAGGAAGAGTGGGGTGCTTCACCGTTCTTCGACGAAACACCGAGCGGAGCTGAATTGGCCCTCGACCACCGCTGCAAGGTTCTCATCATGGAGCAGCACCCCGACTTCAATGTTCCTGTTCTGGCCACGATCCGTGAAGTTCGCTGAGGTCACGAAGACCAAGTGGTGGTCGACCACCACGCACTTGGCGTGAAGGCTGGCGAAGACACCCGCCGCCGGTACGAAGCGGAAGACCTCCGGGAAAGGAGGGCCGAAGGGCCAGTTGTCCCGGCGAAAGTGACGAGCCGCATCGCCATCCGCGAAGAGGCGACAGTTGACGCCCCTCTGCATTGCCTGGTGCAGCGCGCTGAGCACCGTGGCTCCGTGATCGAAGACGAAGCCCGCGATCAGCACTGACTGCTGCGCCGATGAGAAGAGATCACTGAGCACCACGGCGGTGTCGCGCGCGCCACTCTGCTTCGTTTCAGGCCCCGTCCACACCAACTCAGGTCGTCGGCCCCTGCTGCCGCGGTCACGCAACACCGCAGTCACGAGAAGGCGCGCCGCATCTCGCCCAAGGCCCGACAGTGTCGGTGCGTGCGACACCAGTGACTCCAGCCCGAGCGAGCGCAAGCCATGGCCCGAGAACGGAATGCCAAGCTCGCCTCGTTTCAGCGCGTCTTCGAGCCGCATGAGGTCCGGAGTGGAGATCGCACTCAGGTCCATGCGCGTCCCAGGAAGGCCACGTCCTCCACCCCGAGCGTCGGCACCACGAGCGCTCGATCGAGGAATTGGTTGAATCGCTCGCAGGAGCACTCGGGCAGGAAGAGGCAGCTGTGGCACGCCGCGCCTTCGAGGTTGCGATCATCGAGCCCCGTCGGCTGATGCGTCGCGCAGACGGGATCATTCGAGCAGAGCCGCGCATTCTCCCACGCGCGTGCCAGGTGGCGACCCAGCCGCCGCCCTTCTTCGACCAGTCCTCCGAGCGTGCCTTCCGTTCCGCTGGTGCCGGTCATGAGCAGGAGACCCGCCATGGGCACGGGGTCGGTGTGGGGCGCGCAGTACAACCGCTCGTGAATCGCGCTCGCCGGATAGCCGCACTCCAGCGAGACCTCGGTCATGAGCAAATGGGCCAGCGTGTGCACCAGGTAGAAGCGGGCACCCGGAAATTCGACCTTCGACTTCGAGTGTTTTGCCCAGCGCTCATAGGCTTCCTTGAGCATCACGGTTCGCTCGAGTACGGGCTCCGACTTCTCCCATGCGTGGAGCCGATCCTCGTCCAGCGTGAGGAGCACCCCCTCGCCCTTGACCTCGGTCACCGGCACCCAGTCTCGTTGCAACGCCAGCGGGGCGAGCTTCACGTCGAGATCGAGCCGCCCTTGCAGGTCTTTGGTCGACGCGTCGATGCGGGTGAAGCCGACCTGCGCCTGCACCTCCCTCAACCGGCGCGCCAGAATGACCTCGCCGACCTGATCGGGCAGACCTTTGGGCCGCTTGATGCGCCGGGCCCAGAAGACCTCGTTTCGATCGAGCGGCATTTCGCCGGGCTTCTCTTTCGGCTGTCCGGTGAACTGGAGCCACTCCGCCGTACGCACCTCGGGCATCAACTCAGGCTGGCGATGGCGCTCGGCTTCGATGGCCTCCAGAACCTGCGTGTCGGTGGCATCGCCCAGCGCCTGGTGGACTTCGGGCAGGGTGCGGAAGGCCACCAGCGTCGTGCTGGTCGCGTGCTGCAGGGTCTTCCACTGAGATTGCACGCGCCGCCTGAGCGTCTCGGGTTCGGGAATGGTGATCACGCTCTGGGTCTGCGCGAAGTAGCCATTGCTCGCCGTGCGCACCAACAACCGCGCCTTCTCGGTGCAGCCGCGCTCCTCGCCTTCATTGCCCAGCCAGGGGCGTTGACCTGAGCAGTCGTCCTGCCGCTCCCTGACCGTCATCTCGATGAGCTTGCGCCGCTTGCCGCAGGCGGTGCACGCGATCTGAATCTCGCTGAAGTCGCCCGAGGGACCTTCTTCGAGACGCAGTTGAGGGCCGGCGCACTGCTTTCCTTCATGGGTCCACCGCGGCCAGTTCACATCGTCGAGGTGCCCGCGGGTGCAGGCGACCACGAAGCGCACGGGCACGCAGCGCTCGGTGCTTCCGTCGCCGCCCGAGCAGCGATGACGAATCTTTCCGCTCACGCGATCGAGGCTGCTCGCCTTCACCAACGCGCGACACCGCGGGTTCTGGCAGACCACCCAGCGGGGGAACTCGAGCACCTGAATGCCGCAACCGTCGGTCGGTTCGCGCTCGTTGCCCGCGGGCGGTTTGCGAAACGGAGCCTCCTTGTTGAGCGGCCACTTGCGGTGGTGAAAGAAGTGCTCGATGGCCTCGAGGAGGCGGGGCTCGTCGACCCGTTCTCCGTCGTTGGGCATGCGCCAGAAGTCGAGCCCACCGACCAGCACGGCGTCGTCGACCAGGTCGAGCATGCTGCCCGGGCCGAAGGTGGTGACCACCTGGCTTTGCCGAATGCGCCCGTCGGGTGGCTTGAGCTGCGCCCCTGGTCTCCTGAACTTCCTATTCGCCGCCATCCGCCACCTTCTCCTCTTCCGGCTTCGCGGCGATGGGCCGCTTGTAGCCACCCAGCGGCTGCCGCTGCATCCACAAATGAACCGACGCCTCGACGTCGCGCATGGAGAGCGGCGCTTCGAAGCGCAGGTCTTCCGGCGTGGCGTCTTCGATGGGCGCGAGCACCTCACGAAGCAGCGACTTCATATTCTTTCCGTCCGGGTCGAGTGGCGAGTAGGCCCGCTCGCCGCCGTCCTTCTTCGTCTGCTCGATGACGGAGCGCCACGCGTCGAGCAGGCTCTTCACCCGGCTGACCACGGTGTTCACCAGGCGGGCCTGCTCATCCTTGTCGGTGATGCCCGTGCCCGCTCGCTGCATCACCTCGATCAACTGCTTCTCGATGACGGCTCGATGGGTGTGCAGATCCTTCACGGCCAGCGGCGCGGTCATCGAGGTGTCCAGCAGGCGGCCGAGGGCGACCACCACGCCCGCCAGGCCGCGATCGAGCGCGGGGGCAGAGAAGGGCGTCACCGAAGTGGCCTCCACGAAGCGATAGAACGACTCGTGGTACGGGCCGAAGCGCTCGTAGTGGCTTCGATCGCGGGGCTTGGTGACGTTGAGCACCGTCACCACGAGGCCCGGTTTGCTGTCTTTGCGGCCCACCCGGCTGCTGGCCTGAATGTATTCACTGGTCGTCTTGGGTTGACCGGCCATCACCATCAAGCCCAGTCGATCGATGTCGACGCCCACTGAGATCATGTTGCTGGCCAGCACCACGTCGACGCTCTTGGGCTGGCCATACGGTTCGGCCAGCAGATCCTTGGCTTCTTTGATCTTCGCGGTGGAGAGCCGGCTGGTGAGCTCGATGGGCTCCGCACGAATGGTTCGCCCGCGGTACCAGGGGTGAACCCCGCCATCGGGAAAGTCCTCCGGCGCACGTTCGGCGGCCTTGATGGTGCGCAGGCGCACTTCGTCTTCGATGAGGCGCCTCATGCCGCCCAGCTCGCGCAGGCTGTTGAAGTAGCCGACCAGCGTCAAGTAGGGGTCGGCCGCAGCGCCGAGCTCCTCGTGCCCGCGCATCGCAGCGGCGAGCAGGCTCACGTAGGTGCGCAGCAGGATCGCCTTGAGCGGTCTTCCCGGTGCGGCCACCCCCACGTACTCACGCGCGCCTTTGTTGCCGACCCTGGCGAAGAAGGTCTCGGAGACGTCGACTCCAGGGGGTGGAAAAAGCGCCACGCGGCGGCCGTACAGGCGCTCCACCTGCTGGCGCGCCCTGCGCACCGTCGCGGTGGATGCGACCACCTTGGCCTTCGGCGCCAGCGTGAGCACCGCCGCTTCGTAGAGGCCCACCATCGAGCCGAGCGGGCCAGAGATGAGGTGCAGCTCGTCTTGAACGATCAGCTCAGGCGGCGGCAGCCCTTTGGGCAGCTTGATGGCCGCAGCCTTCAACTCCCGCGCGTCGTTGCAGGGCCCCACGAAGGTCTTGCCCGTGCGGCCGAGCGCACGCCCGAAGAGCAGGCCGGTCTCTCCGCGCCAGGGGAGCAGGGCGAACTTGTCGACCGTGGCGACGAGGAAGCAGGGCAGCTCCTCGTAGATCTGCTCATCGACGAAGAGCACCGGCAACCCTTCGCGGTTGCGCCCGGTGTTGAAGTCGCAGTCGACGTTGGCGCAGCCGACCAGCACCTGGGTGGGCGAGGTCTTGTTCGGGAGCATGATGAAGCTCTCCCGCTTGAAGTCGCTGCTGCACCAGGGGCACTTCGCGAGCGGAAAGGGCGAGAGCGCCCGCTCGCTGTTGTCGTTCTTGTATTCGGTGAGCTGAACGGCGACCTGCTTCAAGGTGTTCGCGGTGGCGGAGCGGCCCACCCACAAACCGATGGAGAAGCGCACCTCACCCAGGCGGGTCGGGTGGGTTCGGCGCAGCAGCTCGAGCGCGCAGATGAGGGTGGAGGCGCGGCCGAGCTGATCGAGGGTGAGCAGCCGAAGGGTGTAGCGCAGCAACACGGCGACCCCGAGCCCACCGTCGGGTCGCGCCTGCCCCCGCAGCCGACGCAGCAACAGGGTGAAGGCGATGAGGCCCAGGTACGCCTGCGTCTTGCCGCCGCCGGTGGGGAAGAAGATGAGCTCGACCGTGTCACGATCGAGGTCATCTTCATTGGCCATGGACGGCAGGTTCAGCAGGATGAACGCGAGCTGAAAAAGGCGCCACTTGGGTGACTGGTCGGGGCGGGCCTTTCGTTCGGCTCGCGCCATCACCTCGTTCATCCAGAGGAAGGCGTCGAACGCGAGTGGATCGGTCGCCAGGAGCGCAAGGCCCGCGTCGATGCGATCGGCCGCACGCCGGGCCTGCGTCACCAGCGTCTCACGGGTCGCGCGACGCGGTTCTCCCTCGAGCTCGATCTTCAGCTGGTCGTCGATCCACGTGCGATAGCTGGCCACCAGCGGCGCCAGGGCCCTGGCCACGTCGGCCGCGCTCGCCATCACGGCGAGCAGCTCCATCTCGACCACCACGCCGGGCAGCTCGCGCGCCTCGACCGGAGGCACCTTCACGCGGGGGATCCAGGTGGTGGCCACCTGGGTGACCGGCAGCTTCGAGGCATCCACGTCCACCGCCACGCCGTGGCCCACGCCCCATTCCTGCTGCTTGCGAAACTGGAGATCGTTGACGTTGTCGTCGGTGTCTTCGCTGCGCTCGTCGCTGCGATCGTATCGCCCGACGAAGCCTGTCGGGCATGACAGCACCAGGCGCACCTGGAACGCGTAGGCCTCGTCACGGTTGCTGGCGACCGCCCCGGCCTGCCGGTTGTTCACCACGAAGACGGCCACCGCGAGCTTGTCGTCAGCGGTCCTCTCGACGCGGCCCTCGAGGCTCAGCCCCCCGCTGTCCGGGATCGCCACGCCCTTGCTCAGCTCCGTGAGCAAGACGGAGCGGGTGCGTTGCTGAAACTTCCGGCTCCAGTGTTTGTGTTCGCCTTCGAGGCGCACGTAGTCGGCCCACGACACCGTGACCTCGAGCTGTTTCACGCCAGGCTCGATCAGCACCGAGAGCCCCATCGAGGCCGGCATGCGGCGCACCTTCTTCACCGTGGGGTCTGGCTTCTGGCCTTCTTCGTCATCGACGTCGTCACCCGCCGTCGCGTCGCCATCGGCGTCATCGGGCTCGTCTTCGATCTCGCCCTGCTCGCGGGGCACGAGGAACCCGGTGAGGTACCAACGCGAGGGCGCGATGCGCAGCACCTCGGGTGCCTCTGAAGTCGCCTCGCCAGCCACGCGACGGAAAGGCCCGACCAGATCCGCCTCCAGCGCTTCGATCAGCTGCGACCGAACCGCCCCCGAGCCACCACTCGCCGAAGTCATTGAGACGGACCCTACCACTCTCGACAGATACCTCGGCGAAGCTCAAACGCGCCCAGCTCGGGGCGCCGACAGGCGGTCAATCAGGTGATGACGCTCGACGTCTACGACGCCTCAGCTGGAGCACGCAGCCAGCCTTGCGATGCCAGGCGCTCCCACGCCGCGTGAATGTGGCTCGGCCGGAACAGCTTGGCCTTGCGAGGGCTCCAGGCGTGCACACGCTCCACCGCTTCGGCGGGGCCCCGGGCGTTCTGGTGCAGGCCGACCCAGTGAACCGTTGCCAGAAGCTCCATGCCGTAGGGCGTCTCATAGCCTTCGATGAGCTTGCCGACGCGGGCCAGTCGAGCGCGTGCTGCTTCATCAGAGCTCAAGAAGGCCGCCGCTTCGTCGGTGGCACCCGGGAGCAGATCGATCTCGACGTCGGGCTTCTCGTTGTCGACATACCCAGTCAGATAGTGACCCTCGACTGCCTCCAGGACCTTCTTCAAGTTGGGGGCGTACGGACCGTAGAGGTGTTCGCGGTACTGAAGCCTGAGCGGCTGCCCGGCTTCCTGCATGAGGTAGGCGAGCTTTTGCACCTCGAGCAGCGTCTTGCGATCTTCGAGGGCTGAGTATTGTTCGAGCAGCTTGATGAGCAGCGCACGCCCGACTGTCAGTCTGGGCCGCGGCGTTCGAATGACGGCGTCATGTGCTGGAGGAGCCCCAGCGGGCTCGAAGAGGAGGACGCGAACGTCTGGCACCTTCGCGAAGGCGGTGATGATGCGCGGCCGTACGGTGCCCCAATCAAGGCCACCGTTGCCACAACCCAGAGGCGGCACCGCGATGGACTTGATGTTGAGGCGTCGGACCTCGTCGATCAGCGCGCGCAAGCCGGAGTCGATGTCTTCGAGCCGGCTGTCGCCCCTCCAATGCCGCTTGGTGGGGAAGTTGATGATGAACCGGGGGCCCTCGAGCTCGCCGCTCGGCACCACGAACATGCGGCCGGGCTGAACCTCCTGCGCCTTGCAGGCGCGCTCGTAGCTGCGGAAGTTCTCGGGGTACGCCTGCTTGAACTGGAGCGCGATGCCTTTGCCCATGAACCCGACGCAATTGACGGTGTTCACCAGCGCCTCGACGTCGGCCTTGAGCAGGTTGCCCTGGGTTGATTCGACCATGCTGCTCTCCTGTTCAGTCATGGGTAGTACCATTCTCGGCGAATCGCAACTGGCCGATGCAGCGCGTGCGGATGGTGCGAGAGCACTTCGAGCACCGCGGCCCGTGCTGCTTCGTCGACCACTCCGATTTCGCGCACCAGGTCCCACGGCAGCGACTGATGCACCAGGAACTCGGCCTGCTTCTTGGTCTGCCGATCGGGATCGTCCACGGTTGCTTTCCAGAACTGG
The DNA here is from genome assembly GCA_030695565.1 of Archangium sp. Taxonomy (GTDB): domain Bacteria; phylum Myxococcota; class Myxococcia; order Myxococcales; family Myxococcaceae; genus Archangium_A. Next base: position 30,064 of record JAUYRZ010000015.1, on the reverse strand, counting down.
AGATTGACGACGGCCCAGTCGATCTCATTGAGGTGGTCCAGGCTGTCAAAGAAGTCGGTGTAGTTCGCCAGGGCGTGGCCATTGGTGAAGACGAAGCCGAGGCCTCTTGCGACCACGTCTTGCGCGTGCACCAGCAGGTGGATCAACGGCCGCTGCCCCGCGGCGTACCCGGCGACGCGACCCGTCTTCAGTTGAAACAGGAGGAGGCTCTTGTTCCCGAAGTAGAACGGCACGTAGTCCAGCAGCACTCCGCAGGGTCCAGCGGTCACCTGACGCTGGTGTCGGCTCTGTTGCACATCGACTCGGTGGATCGCGCGGTAACCCAACCCGTCTTGAGGCGTGTGGTTCGCCGAGTGAAGCGCACCTCTGGTCAACAGCACGCCGAGATTTTCGACGTGAACGAGCCGCAGGATCGGAGTCGGGATCGGGGCCATCAAGTGGCCTTACGGCGCGTCGGTTTTGCCGCGGGCGCCTTTGAAGTCGCCTCGCCAGCCACGCGACGGAAAGGCCCGACCCGATCCGCCTCCAGCGCTTCGATCAGCTGCGACCGAACCGCCCCCGAGCCACCACTCGCCGTCGTCATTGTCGGCAACCCTACCATTCCCGGCAGACACCTCGCAGAACGTGTCGGTTCGAGCGAAGATCGACGTCTGACTCGCCGCGGGTTGAGCATCGTCTTGCACGCCCCCAGTCGCGTCGAGGTGGGGGAAGTTCTTCAGAAGCCGCTTCACCGGATTTACCCGTGGAGAACATCGGATTTCGATGAAGCCCAACTCAGCCAGGCTTGGCGCATCTTCTCGAGGTCGCCGCTCGACTCAGGGGGAACTGGGTTCGCTCCTGTGATCGAGACCAGCGCCCAGTGCCAGTGATCTGGCGCACGCCGCAGCTCGTCGAGAATGTACGGAAGTGCGTCTTGCCCCATGCCGATGATCCGCTGATACGAGGGGTGGGCCTCGATGTCGCTCAGTGACGAGACGCGCATGGTGCCCTCGCGCCACTCGAGCGTCAGTTGGTCAAACAGGTGCTGCTTCGTCCACACCACGCGGCTGGCGGCGGCCGCGTAGTGCTCCGTCACGGCCCGCATCGAATCAGCGCGCACGGAGACTGCGGCACCCGGCCAATCCAAGATCCTCGACAGTTCAAACGGCTTTTCCTGGAATGCTTGCGCCATCACACAAACCCCCCATCCAATTCGATCTTCTCCGTCACGCTTTCGAAGAAGAACCGGTTCTTGATGTCTCGACCCAAACGGCGGCGTCGTGCAACTCAGCCAGCCCGCGAACTTAATGTCGAACCCATTGAGGCCGGCTGGCCATTTGTTCGGGTCAAGCTCAGGGCTCGGAGTCGAACGACAAGCGGCAGTCGGTCAAACAGCGAAACCTGCGAAGCGCCTCTCGCGCCCACACCGTCTTCTCTTTCATCACCGCGGCAGGTTGGCCGTCAGGGTCGATGCTCCTCACGTGCACGACCCGCAGTGAGTCGGCGCAGGGAGCGTTCTTCAACACGGCGACGATGTCCTCGAGTTTGCGGCGGCCGACCTGGACCTTGGCGATTGCGTTGTGGTTCTGGTCTGTGAAGTGGAAGGTCAGCGATGAGAGGAATCGGGTGGAGGGGCAATGAGCGAAGGCGCGCAGTTCGGTGGCGGTGACCTTGTCGAGCCGAACACGCGCGCGGTCGACCAGGCCGAAGGTCCAGGCGTCGATGGCGATGTGGCCCAGGCTCACTCGCCGTGCCGCTTCATTGAAGAGCAGGGTGGCGTGACGCTTGAGGTACCGCTGCGCCGCGGCAGGATCGCCGGCCTCGAAGAGGTGAGCGAGTTCTCCGCGCGGGTCGCCCTGCTTTCGCAGCCAGCGGGCGTACTGCCGTCGTTCGTCGCTCTGTTCACCGGCAATGGCAGCGGCTGATTCCTGCTCGGGGTCGCTGTGAATGGCCCAGTCGCGGGTCTTTTGCTTCGAACCCGCGGGCGCCTGCAGCAGAGCGTCTGCAGCGGCCTCGAGTTCATCGGCGCTTGGTGCTGGCCGTGGCTGCGCGCCTGCCGCGGTCAGCTGAATGGAGCGTGCCTGGCCCGGCACACGGGTGATCAGGCCCTTCTCGGCGAGGACGACGACCATGCGGTGGACGCTCGGCGGGGAGACTCGGAAGTAGGCCTGCATGTCCGCTTCGGCAGGGGCCTGACGGTGCAGCGCGATGTAGTCGCGGATGAACTGCAGATAGGTCAGCTGAAGCGGAGTGGCTGCATTCATCACGCCCGTGCCCGCTTCTTCTTCGAAGCAGGCGCGGCAAGAAGGGCTTCCTCCTTGGCACGGCGCTCGTTGAGATCGAACAGGCGGTCAAGCACGTCGTCTTCGAACGCCTCGAGTTCGGCGGGCGTGGCGCCGCAGTAGGGAGGGACCTTCACATCGGTCCAGCCGTATGCGTCGAGTACGGCGCGGTCGACCTCTTCGTGCCGGCGACGCAGCGAGATGATCGCCGGGTCGTTCACCGCTTCGTCCTTGAGGCGGTTGTAGGTCGTGGTCAGGCCAACTTGGTTGGCCTTCAAGTACCCACTGCGCTCGGCATCGAGCTTTGCGCCGAGACCATCGAGGGCCGCAAATGCTGGCTCGGGCGGGAAGGGGAAGGTCTCAAAGCAGTCACTGGGCACGTACCGGAGATCCGTCCTCATTGAGGAGGAGAGCAACCGCGCCCAAGCTTCATGCACCCTCGACTGAATGGTTGCCAGCCAGCGATCCTCCTCCAATGGGAAGACGAAGCACGAGTGCGAAAACACTCGTCTGGCAGGCCGCCAGTTCGGAACGAGGTGCTTGGAAACTGCGGAGAGAGCCAGGCTGCGGTTCAGCGGACGAAGCGCGGCATACAACTCGGGCCGCGGCCTAGTGAATCGCCACCAGTACTCCTTCGCGAGCTTGTCCTTCTGCCGCTCGCGCTCTGGCCTCACAAGTTGGCGAACGATCGAAAGCAGGTCTGGCCAGCGTTCCGCTTCCGTAAGTTCCATGTGCTCAAAGTTGATCACATACCTCTCAAGGGACGGATCTGGGTCTGAGTTCATCTCCTCGCCACCGACATACCGAAAGATCCGGTCTGCATTCCGCTGATCCTTGGCGATTAGCTGTTGGCGACTCGATGGACTCAATACGAATCCCATTCCCAAAACCGTACTCCCCATGAACGCCTTGCCCGCATTGGCTGCGAGTGCGACCGGCTCTGCTCGCTCAGGCTTGGCCCTAATCCTTGAGTTAAGCGACGACACCCTGCGGCCATCAAGTCGCGGCTCGAGTGTAACTTCGGTCACGTTGCCTTTGGCGACGTGCACGATCGAGACAGCGACGTTCGCTCCGGGCACGGGCCACTTCATTGATCTGACCGCGTCGAAGAGCACTGCACCCTGGTCAACGATCCATTTCAGGCCTGTCCCTCGGGTGTCGCCCTGGCCGATTGTGTTCGTCGCGATGAACCCGATCGTTCCGTGTTCTCCGAGCAAGTGGAACGCTCGACGAAAGAAGTGCGCGGCCAGGTCTGCGTTGCCGTGCGCATCTTCATGAACCGTCTGCAGCCACGGCAAGTACCCTTCGCCACCCGTGTCGATGATCCCGTTCTTGCCCATGAACGGCGGGTTCCCGACGAATGCATCCATCCACGCGGCCTTGTTCGGTTGCTCCGCGTCGAGCGGATCCGGCCGCTTGCCGTGGAACACTTCGGGAAACTCGAGCGCCCAGTGAAATGCATGTGGCGGTGACGTGAGGCCAAGCACGGCCTCAGTGGGCGCCGGCGCAACGCCGTCTTCCGACTTCGCAAGCCATGCCCCCATCACGTCGAGCCGACGAACGCGTTCCTTCTCCCGCTCCTTGTCCGAGTCGGACGCGAAGAAGGCCCCGACGCACGCATCGGCGATCCGTTTCACAGGCGCCAGCGCCTCGTCGGCATCTCGCAGCAACTCCTCCTTCTTCTTCGCAGGATCCAACCCCAACTGCTTCGGCCGCTTCACAGACGGCCGCTCCAGATCGAGCGCGAGTTGGAGAATGGCCTGCCGCTTCTCGAGCGCCACCGCGAGCGCCTTCTTGAACACCTCGCCGGAGAGGTCGAGTTGCTCCTCCTTCTTCGTCGAAGGCGTCCAGCGGAACGCGCGGATTTGCTCGAGGTCCAGGCCCACCAGCGAGTCACCACACTTGAGCGCGTGGTCGAGGAACGTGAAAGGCTCCACCTTCGCGAGGGTCACCAACCACAACGACAACTTCGCCAGGTTCACCGCGAACGGGTTCTTGTCGACGCCGTAGAGGCATCGCTGCGCCACCAGGCGGCGCGCGCGCATCACCACGTCTTCGTCTTTCGGCGCCTCCTTCAGCACGCCTTCGCGCGTCCACGCGGCGACCACCTGATCTGCCAGAAAGCGGCAGGCCTCGACCAGGAACGCGCCCGAGCCCATCGCGGGATCGCAGATCTTCAGGTTGAGCAGGCGCTCCGACGAGGGGACCTCGCCCATCGCCTTAAGCAACGGCTCCAGCGCCCGCCGCACGATCGGAGACGAAAGCGTGCGCGGCGTGTAGTGACTGCTGGTGCGCCGCCGCTCGAGGCCGGGCTGCAAGACCAACCGCCCCATGGCCTTCGTCTCGAGTTGTTTGAGTCTCCACGGCTCGAGCGCCTCCAGCACGTCGGCTTCGGTCTTCGCCTTCTCCAGCGCCTTCGCGGCCGCCTTCGCCTGCTTCCCGTCGAGCGCGCCTTCGTCTTCGAACCAGCTCGCCCGGCGCGCGGCTGGAGCCTCCAATACCTCGTCCGCCGACACCCACACATGCGTCGACTTGAGGCACACGCCCGCTCCGGTGAGCGGCTTCACGTGGTACCCCATCAGCGCTTCGTAGACCGAGCCGATCTGCTCGACGTCGAGCGACTGGTAGCTCAGCCGCTGCCCCTCGAGGACGATCAACTTGTCCAACACGCGAAACAGTGTCTCGTCGTCGACCGGGGGGACCTGTACCGCCGCGCGTGCCTCGGGCGCGACGGGCGCACCACCGACGCTCCAGCCTTCGAGAAACGGGTACGCCTCTGGATCGAACAGCTGGCCGCGTCGCGGCGGCATGTGCAGCTTGCCGTGCGCCGCCCCGAAGAAGATGGAGCGGAAGAGCGCCAACAGCCGCGGCCAGGCACCGAACCTCCGGCTCATTGCGTCGGGGAAGTTGCCCGAGTCTTCCAGCAGCTGCAGGTACAGCGCCTTCACCGAGAGGTCTTCCGCGTACGGCTCTTCGTCGGTGGGCATCAGCCCGCGGTCTTCCGCGTAGAGCACGAACACCAAGCGCAGCAGCACCGCCAGCAGCCCGCCGTAGACGTGGTCTTCCCCTCGGGACAGCGCGTCTTTGAGCGAGCGGCTGCCATCCCGATCCGCCGCGCCTTCGAAGCCGGCGAGGAGAATGGTGAGCGCCTCGAACACCTGCTCCGCCAGCGCTTCGGTGACGTTGGCTTGCCTGCGCCGAGACTGCTCGAGCAACGCCGGGAGCTGGTGCTCGGGCAAGACGCCATAGAGCCGCCGCGCGTTGAGCAGCATCACCATCGCGTCGAACAGCGGCCGGCCACCGGTGGTGACGAGATCCTTCAGCCGGAAGGTGAGGTGGCCCGTCGACTCGCCATGCGGCGCGTACATCAGGCGGATCGACTCTCCGTTGAACAGCAACCCCACCGGTACCCGGGCCGCGCGCAGCAGCCGCTCGAACTTCGCGCTGGGCTCGTAGAACCAGGCGCCGGTGGTGTTCTCCTTGGTGTCGAGCGGAAGCCCTGAAGGGATTTCCCAGGTCAGCAGCACGAAGCCTTCGCCTGCGCGGCTGGTCGGCGTGGAGTCGTCGGGCAGACCTTCTGGCTTCGCAGGCGGTGCGCCGCGCCGCTTGAGGCCTCGCGTGGGCCGCAGTGTTTGTTGGCCCTCGACCACGTCCAGCCGGAGGTCTTCCGGGAACTCGGTCGACCAGGAGCCCTCCGGGTAGTCGAGCACCTCCTTCAGGAAGCGCGGGACGTCGGTGAGCAGCGGCTTGTCGGCGCCCGTGAGGGCGATCAGCTTGGCCTGCTCCGAGCCGTGCAGGCGCTGCATGCACTGCGCGTCGTCGAGCACGGGCACTGAGACGACCAGGCCTTCGATCGGCTGCGCCATGCCCAGCCAGGTCTCGTGATACCGGCGCTCGTTGTCACTCATTGGCCACTGCCCTCTCCCCGACCCTCTCCCCCTCGGGGAGAGGGAGATTGTTGCTCAAAGTCGCCATCGTTCTCATCGTGAACTCGGCCACAGGTAGACCATGCCCACAGGCGTCAAGCGCGCGAGCCGCACGTCGTAGGTCTGCTTCAGCAGCTCGGGTTGTTCTTCGAGTTCCTTCTCGAGCGCTGCGCGCCGGTTCTCCAGGTGTCCCTTGTCGCGCTTGAACTGATCGACCTCTTCTTTGGCGACCAGGTCGAGGTCGAGCTGCCGATCGAGCACCTCGGCGATCGACTCCTGCTGCAGCTCGAGGATCTTCGTCAGCGCCTTCGCTTCAGCCTGGCCTCGCTCGACCAACTTCTTCCTCGCGTCCTTCTCTCGGCGCGACGACTCGTCTTCGACCGCAGGCCACAGCTTGGCGAAGTCGCCCGGGGCGGCCTTGAGGAGCTTCTTCTGCACGGCTTCCGGCAACGAGGAGAGGTCTGGCGCCTCTGCGAGCGTCGCCTCCAGTTGATCGATCGCCCGTCGATCGGCTTCGTCTCCGAACGGCTTGAGGTGGCCTTTTCCCTCCGCCTCCAGCCACTTCGCAGAGACGCTCACCACTTCGTCGTGCAGGCGCGCCGCGCCGTTTCCGAAAAGTGACAACCGCCCGAACACGATCACCCGCGCCACCGCGTCGCGCTTGGTGCGCACCACCGTGACCCGGCTCAGATCATTCGCGCTGAAGCCTTGCGCGAGGTAGCGCTGAAGCACGCGCTGCACGATGGGGTGAGAGAGGTGCAGGTGCGCCAGCTCGCTCGAGATCCGCTCCGGCGCCTCGAACACCACCGAGCGCACGGGCCGCTTCCTCCAATCCCAAAGCGTCTCGTCCTTCTCGCGCGGATGGCGAATGCTGTCGAGCGTGCGGCTCCACGAGTCGGGCAGCGTTGGCATCTTCCACGCGTTCAGGGCCTTGCCGTCTTCCTTGAGGTTCTGCGCCGAGAGGCGCTGCGCTCCGGAGAGCTCGAAGCCCACGTCCAAAGCGTCACGGAGCAGGGCCGGGTCGAAGTCCATCACCTTGCGGCTGCGCTCGGTGATCTCCGCGATCGCGTCGAGCTCCTTCTTGAGTCGGGTCTGCGTGCGTTGGGTCTCCAGCTCCTGCCTGGCCACGTCTGACAACGCGGAGTGCGCCGCCTTCTCCACCGCCTCCTGGGTGCCCGCGCCAATGCCCTCGCGCAGGGCGGCCTCCATCTGATCCATCAGCACGCTGCCCAGGCTCCCCAGCTCGCGCGCGATCACCTCGACCTTGCGCGCCAGCGTCTCGAGCACCGCGTCTTCTGCGCGCTGCGTGTAGATGAAGTAGCCGCAGCGCACGACCTTCTCAGGCTGCAGCGCGCGATCGATTCGGCCGTTGCGCTGCTCCAGCCGCGAAGGGTTCCACGGCACGTCGAAGTGGAAGAGATCCGCGCAGTGCCCCTGCAGGTTGATGCCTTCTCGCGCGGCGTCGGTCGCCAGCAGCACGCGAACCGGGTGCTCCTCGAGGTCGCCGTTGAAGGCGCGTTGTACCGCCGCGCGGCCTTCGTCACCCAGGCCGCCCTTGAGCGTGAGGATGCGCTCGTCACCACGCTCGGTGGACTCGAAGGCCGCGGTGAGCTGCTCTCTCAGATAGCCGAGCGTGTCTCCGTACTCCGTGAAGATGATCACCCGCCGCGGCTTCCACGCCGCCCCCGGCGTGAGCGCGCAGAGGTGCTGCTTGATCCACTCGATCAGCGCCTTGAGCTTGGTGTCGGGGCGGTTGCGGTGCCTGGCACTCAGGGAGAGCAGCTCATCGAGCAGCACCCGCGCTTGAACATCAGGGCTCAGCCCGCTGCTCTCCTCACGCACCTCCTGCTCGAACTCGAGCTCCAACTCAGAGTCTGTCTCCCCGAACTCTTCGGCCGGGCTGCTCTCTTCTTCCGCGCGCGCACCCGGCGCGAGTGAGCCCGCACCGAACGCCGCCGCGTGGACCGAGAGCGTGCGGTGGAAGGCCTCGATGCTCGAGAGCAGTCGCTTCTGCAGGTTGATGAACACCAGCCGGCCGCGCCGGGCGGTAGGGCGCATCAGCTCGGTGTAGCGCGCGAGCATGGTGGACAGCTCCAGCTCGGTGGCAGGGCCCTCGCCGAGTGGGGTGACGCTGCCGTCGGGAGAGGTCGCCGTCCACGCGCCCTGCTGGTGGGTCAGGTGAATCGCCAGCACCTGCCGCTCAGGGTAATCGTCGCTGCCCAGCGCGCGCAGATCGCTCTTCAGCCGGCGCACCATCACCGGTTCGAGCTGCTGCTCCTTCACCCGGGTTCCGCGCGTGAAACGCTGAGGGTCGAGCATCTCGAGCAGCGCCGAGAAGCTGTTGCTGTGCCCGTTGTGCGGCGTCGCCGAGAGGAAGAGGCGATGCTCGAACAGCTCGGTGAGCTGGCGGATGCTGCGGGTGGTCTCGGTGTCGACCGCGTACCGCGTCGAAGACGCCGGGGCGACGACGTGGGCCTCGTCGAGCACCAGCATCGACTTCTGTCTCCCGCGCTCGCTGAGGAAGGTCTTGAGCGGCTCGAAGTACTCGCTGCGCCGCAGCGTCTGGTACGAGACGATGAAGCGCGCATGCGTTCCCCAGACGGGAACCTGAAAGCCGCGCTCCTGCCGGCGACGCGCCACGAAGTCGCGGTTGAAGATCTCGAAGTGGAGGCCGAAGCGCCGCTCCATCTCTTCCTTCCACTGCAGCGTGACGGACGCAGGGCAGACCACGAGCACCCGCTCGACGCGCTGGCGGAGCATCAGCTCCTGCATGACCAGGCCCGCTTCGATCGTCTTTCCCAGGCCCACGTCGTCCGCGATGAAGAGGTTGACCCGAGGCAACTCGAGCGCCTTCTTCAGCGGCGTCAGTTGGTGATCGAGCAGGTGAATGCCAGCGCGAAATGGCGCCTGAAAGAGCCGGGCGTCGGTCGCCGTGACCGAGCTCCACTTCAGCGCGTGCAAGTAGGCCGCGAAGTGCCGTGGTTCATCGAGCTTCGTCGCGTGGGCCAATCCCCGCGTCTCGGGGCGGAGCACTTGCGCACCCAGCTCCCGCTCCCAGAGCACGGAGAGCGGCCTTCCTTGCGCGTCGTCGTCAAGACAGGTGAGTCGAACGAGCGTGTTCGTATCGCGCACGCCGCTCGCGGCCTGGACCTCGTCGACCAGATACTGGCGGTGACGAACGCGAGCGATGTCTCCAGGGCGAGGCAGGGAGTCGGTGAGCACGGCCGCGACAATAGCGAACCGCTCGCCTTCAACCCCTTGGAAGGAGAGGCCATGTCCTCAGATGTCAGCGTGGGCAGTCATCCTTCATTGGCCCACATTTCGTGGACCAAAGGAGTGCTCCTCATGGCGAATCAACAAACCGGTTGGCAAACCTCCGAAGTGGTCCGACTTCTCGAGCGGTTGGAGCTCGCGCCGCTCAACGAACTCGAGCAGCGGGTGTTGCTCGAGCGCGCGGAGCTGAACGCCCAGGTGAAGTGGCCCAACCTGTCGGCGCCGTACTGTGCCTTCTGCGGCATCGAACAGGTCAGCGCCACCGACGCCACCGCACACGTGCTCCGGTGCGAGCGCCACCCCGCCCGCATTCAGTACCAGCGGCTCTCCCGGGTCGCGGCGCGTTTGTCGGAGCAGCGCGGCGTGCCGAATGATCTCGAGCCGGCTCCCGCGTTGACCTTCCCGTCGCGTAGCCGAGACGAAGACTTCTGGATGTTCGTTCCTTTCGCGGAGGCCGTCGCGCTGCTCGGACGGGATGGTGTCAGCGCAGACAAGCGGCAAGAGGCCGCGCGATCCGTACGCGGGGCGCTGCGTTCCACGATGAACATCGTGGAGCGCGCGATCGACCCGTGCCCCTGGTGCGCTGGCATCTTCCCTCTCGAGACGTTTCGCGAGCACCTCTGGGGTTGCGAGCAGCACCCCGGCGCTCATCGAAGCTTCGTGTTGGCCGATGCGCTGAAGGATCGCTTCGGAGAAGTCGCTGTCAACGAGGCCATCGCTGAAGACCGTGAACTGCAGGCGAAGGCGACGCTCGAGACCTTCATCCGCGCTTGCCGCGTGTACGCCGAGAACATGGGCTACTCCGGGGACGGCACCTATTACTCCAAGGTGTGGGACGAAAAGCCCTGGAACCGCGCCCGCAGCCTGGCCGACGCGTTCGCGCGCGACGAGCGCAAGGAGCCCATGCCGCCGCGGCTGGCTCGTCTGGTCCTGGCGATCGCGACCATCACCGATCAGAGCCTGCGGTTCTGGAACGGCATGAGTGACGGCGAGCGCGGCAAGTCCATCATCGACGCCGACGACTCCCGGGCATGGGACGAACAAGTGAACGTCGCCGAACTCGCCTTGAAGACCTGATCGGAGACCGCTCAGACGCCGGAGCTGACCCTTCGGTTCCGCTGATGACGCCCTGCCAGAAAGGGGAAGGTGTGGTGGCCCTCGCGAGTTAGGCTGCTCGACGAAATGGCCGCCGGGGAAGAACGACGGAGACAAGCGGTCGAAGCACGCATCTCCCGCGTGCGCCGTCACTTGAACCTCGAGGTGCTTCTCCGGGCCGCGGTGGGTCCAGTCTGGGTCGCCATCACCGCCTTCGTCGTCTGGCGCATCTTCGTGCAGAAGGGCCTCTTCATCGTCGGCCCCCTGGCGCTCGCCCTCGGCGCGTTCATCACCTGGCTGCTGGTTCGCAATCAAGGCGTCAGCCAGGCGCGCGCCGCGGTGATCGCGGATCGTCAGGCCGAAGCGGGTGGTCTGCTGCTCACCCGCCTCGAGATGCCCGTCGGTGACTGGGAGCTCGGTCTCAACCAGCAGCTCAAGGCCATCCCACTCCCCGAGATTCAGCTTCGCAGGCCGGCTTCGTTGATCGGTCTCGCGTTCTGTTTCCTGCTCGTCGGCATGCTGGTGCCGCAGGCGCAGAGCGTGCTCGTTCCTCCGAACGCCGCGGCGGCCACGCGCGTGGAAGAACTCGCCGAGAAGATGGAGGCGATCGCCAAAGAAGAGCCGGCCGAGCAGGCTGCGCTCGCTGAGCTGCAGCGTCTTCAGGAAGAGCTCGCTGACAACTCCTTCGATGCCGCTGATTGGGAAGCCGCTGACGCCCTCGAGCAGCAGGTCGACAATCAGGCCGCCGAAGCGTCTCGTGAACTCGAACGCGCCGAGAACGCCGCCAAGAACCTCGAGAACGCCATGGCCAACGCGCAGTCCGGGGAATCGGAGAAGCGCGAACGTGACGAACTCGAGCAGGCGCTGATGGATCTCTCCGACGGCCAGGCCAACTCCGGCGAGCAGGCCATGAAGCAGGCAATGGGCGAGGGGCAGCAAGGCAAAGACGGCGAAGGCAAAGACGGTGAAGACGGCGAGGGGAAGGACGGCGAAGGAAAAGACGGCCAGCAGGGCAAAGACGGCCAGCAGGGCAAAGACGGTCAGCAGGGCAAAGACGGTCAGCAAGGCAAAGACGGTCAAAGCCCTGGCAAGAGCGGACCCACCAGCAAGCAGGTGAGCGATCTCCGCAAGGCCCTCGCACAGCGCCAGGACCAGCTCTCCAAGCAGTTCAGCAAGGGCAACTCCCCGCAGGCGAAGCGGCCGTCGTCCGGCAAGAGCCCGAGCAAGGGCCAAGGCAAAGGATCAGGCGAGGGGCAGGGCGAAGGCCAGGGAGAAGGAAAAGGCCAGGGCAAGACCGGCACCAACGGCGATGAGCACGCCTCGCGCGGCATGGAAGAAGGCGGCGTGGGTCGCGGCGGTGACGCGCAAGAGCTCGTCTTCGGAGGCAACGCCGAGATGGATCCCGATCGCCTCAAGTACGAAGCGCTGCCCGAAGGAAACGGCGGCGAGGGTGAAGAACTCTTCGGGCTGCGCGGCACCAACCCGAAGACGAACCCAGACCGCACCATCAGCACCGGAACCGGCCAGAGCGCTTCAGGCGATCAAGCGGCCGGTTACGACGAAGGGGCGATGAGGCCCCGCAACCGCGCGCTCGTTCAGCGGTACTTCGATTCAAAGTAGTTCGAGGGGAGTCCACGTGTCGGATCAGCTGCTCACGCCGCAGGAAGTCCAGGCCGCAGGCGAGTCGATCGCCAGGCTCAAAGCCGGACTCAACCAGGTCTTGATCGATCAGACCTCGGTGGTCGATCGCGTCACCACGGCGATCCTCGCGCGCGGCCACCTGCTCCTCGAAGGTCTGCCGGGCCTCGGCAAGACCGAGCTCTGCAAGGGCCTCGCGCGCCTGATGGATCTGCCGTTCAAGCGCATCCAGTTCACCCCCGACCTGCTGCCCGGCGACATCACCGGCACCTACGTCATCGACTCAGAGACGCGCGCCTTCACCTTCCGCGCGGGCCCGCTCTTCGCCTCGGTGGTGCTGGCCGACGAAATCAACCGCAGCTCGCCCAAGACGCAATCCGCGCTGCTCGAGGCGATGCAGGAGCGCAGCGTCACGGTTCTCGGCACCACCCATCAACTCCCCGCGCCCTTCTTCGTGCTCGCGACGCAGAACCCCATCGAGCTCGAAGGCACCTACCCGCTGCCCGAAGCTCAGCTCGACCGCTTCATGTTCCGGGTGATCGTGCCGCCGGTCAGCGCGAAGACGATGGCCACCATCCTCACCTCCCGTTTCCGCGGCCAGCCGCCGCAGCTCTCACCGGTGCTCGATGGAGCCAGCCTCGCCACTCTGTTCGCGTTGGTCGATCGGGTGCATCTCCCCATGCCCGTCGCCGAGTTCATCGGGCGGCTCGTCGAGGCCACGCACCCCAGCGCCGCGAGCGCACCTGATTCGGTGAAGCGCTTCGTGCGGTACGGCGCTTCACCTCGTGCGGCGCTCGCGCTGGCTGCTTCCGCCCGCGCGTGGGCGCTCGCCAGGGGCAAACCCAACGTGGGCTTCGACGAGGTCAAAGACATGGCCAGCGCCGTGCTCAACCACCGCCTGGTGCTCTCGTATGAAGCGGGCCTCGAGCGGGTGAGCGCCGAGAACGTGGCTGAGCAACTGCTCGCCGCCGTGCCCGAGGTGCCGCGTGGTTGAGAGTTTTCTCCTCGCCGCGCTGCTCGCGGTGACCCAGGACGTGACGGCCGACGTCGAGACCGACGAGCTCGCCGCCGAAGTCGCGACGCCGACGCTCATTCCTGCGGAGCGTGACGAAGATCCCTCCAGCAGCGTGGTGTCACTCCTCGATTATCAAGTGGCCCAGGTCAATCGCATCGACGTCGCCAGCGGCCGCACCAAGGTCTCGGTGGAGTCGAACGCGCCCTCTCCCCGCTCCGGCAGCTTCCCGGTGCGTTTCTTCGTCGACAACACCTCGGGCCCCACCCAGGTGCTGACGCTCTCCATTCGCAGCACGGTCTCCGGCGGCATGCACTCGGTGGTGCGCAGCGTCGAGGTCACCGCAGGCGAACGCCGCACGGTCAACGTGCCGGTGCCCAGCGAGCTGCGTTACGGCACGGTGCGCGCCGAGGGGCCGGGCATCTCGGAAGACGCCAACGCCTCGATGTACTTCCAGGCCACCTACGATCCGCAGCGCGTGGTGCTCACCATCTCAAGGCCCGAGCAGTTCGAGAAGTACGTGGGCAAGGCCCCGCGGTACTCCGGCGCCAACGTTCAGGTGCACGCCATTCCCCCCGGGGAAGCGCCGGGCGAGCTCGCTTCGTACCTGGGCTACGACGCGATCGTGGTGCCCGACAGCGCCATCCTCGACACGCTCGAAGAGTCGCAACGCCGCGCGCTCGAGGCCTACGTCGCGACCGGCGGCCACCTGCTGGTCGGCGGCGTGGTGCGCAGCGCGGCGATCTTCCCGTTGCTCAAAGCCATTCGTCCCGGCACTTCGCGCTACGGCTTCGGCAAGCTGCTGGTGACCACCGGGCCGCCCACCGGAGACCTCGATGTCTTCCGCGACACGTTGCCGGTCAGCCCGCACGGCGCGCTCCCGGAATACGAGCGGCGTTACAACTCCGACGCGAAGAAAGACCTGCTGCTCCCGCAGGCCACGGCGCCCCTGGGCCGCTTCCTGCTCATCATCACGCTCTTCACCCTGGCGATCGGCCCCGGCAGCGTGTGGGTCGCCCGCCGTCGTGGGCCCGCAGCCTTGCTGGTCACCATCCCCGGCACTGCGGTGATCACCTGCGCGCTGATCATCGCCTACTCGGTCATCGCCGACGGCTTCACGGTGCACACCTCGTCGTACGGCTTCACCTTGCTCGACAGCCAGCAGCACCGCGCCATCACCCACGGCGTCACCGCGTACTACGCCAACCTCGCGCCTTCGAAAGCCACGCTGGGGCCCGGCACCATGTTGGTCGCGCCCTTCGAAGATCGCCGCGACAAGTACGTGGCCGATCTCGCCTGGAAAGATGGCCTCAGCCTCGGTGGTGACTTCGTGCCGTCACGCACCTACCGCGAGTGGGGCTTCATCTCGGTCGAACCGACGCGTGCTCGCGTGGTGGTGAAACGAAAGGGCGAGAGCTGGGTCGCACAGAACGCCCTGGGCGTGCGCGTGGAGCGCGTACTGGTCAACGTCGATGGCCAGTTCTTCACGGGAGGCCCCATTCGCGACGGCGGAGAGCTGGAGTTGGCCCCCGGCAACACGCTCACTTACGCAGGCAGCATCGCCGCCAGCCGGTTCAGCAGCGACGTGACGGACACAGTGGGCAGCAGCACCCTGCAGCACCACCAGTTCCTCGCGAAGATCACCGGCGCTTCGCTCGTGCCCACCGGCGGCATCTCCGCCACCTTGAATGACGCGGAGCACTGGGTGCGAGGGGAGTTCGAAGAATGAGCGCGCTTCTCGAAGTGAAGGGCCTGACCCGCTACTACGGCGCGCTCAAGGCGGTCGACGACATCACCTTCTCGCTGCCGGCCGGCACCATTCTCGGCTTCATCGGCCCGAACGGCGCGGGCAAGTCGACCACCATGCGCATCATCGCCACGCTCGACGTACCCACCAGCGGCGAGGTGCTGCTCGATGGGAAGTCGCTGGTGGCAAGGCCCGATCAAGCGCGCCCGTTGCTCGGCTACATGCCGGATCGCTACGGCACCTACGACGACATGACCGTCTTCGAGTTCCTCGACTTCTTCGCGCGCGCGTACCGGCTGCGGGGCAACGAGCGGAAGGCGCGCGTCGACTCGGTGATGGACTTCACCGGTCTCATGCCGCTCAAAGACAAGCTCACCTCCGAGCTGTCGAAGGGCATGAAGCAGCGCGTGGCCCTGGGCCGCACGTTGCTCCACGATCCCAAGCTGCTCATCCTCGACGAGCCGGCCGACGGTCTCGATCCCCGTGCACGCATCGAGCTGCGTGAGCTGCTGCGGGCGCTCGCTTCTCAGGGCAAGGCGGTGCTGATCTCCAGCCACATCCTCACCGAGCTCTCCGAGATCTGTGACACCTGCGCGATCATCGAACAGGGTCACCTGCTCGCCACCGGCACCGTGCAAGAGGTGCTCTCCCGCACCTCGAACGCCGCCGCCTTCAGCGAGGTCGAGCTGACCTTGTGGGCCGGCGCGGGCATGCCGTTGGAGGAGATCGCCAGGAAGACCGAGCGGCTCCTGCTCGAGCAGCCGCTGGTCACCAACGTCTCGGTGCTCAACAACGCGCTGCGCTTCCGCCTCGAGCTCGCGGTGGGCGCCACGCCCGCGTCGGGTTGGGTGGAAGAGGCGAGCGTGCGCGTGCTCAAGGTGCTGGTGAACGCGGAGATCCCCGTCACCAGCTTCCGCACGCGTGAACACGACCTCGAAGACGCGTTCATGTCGGTCACGAAGGGCAGGGTGCAGTGAGCGCTCAGGCCGTCACGGCGCGCGAACCCGATGCCTTCGATCGGTTCGGCGAGCAGCTCGCCGATCGAATCAACCCCATCGTGGTGAAGGAGGTCCGCCAGGGCCTGCGCACCCGCGTGTTCTGGATCTTCTTCTCGTTGATGCTGGTGGCCTGCCTCTTCATCTCGCTCTTCGCCTTCGCCGCGAGTGACGGCATCGCAGACAAGGCGGGCCAGGCCACCTTCATCGCGTACTTCGTGTGCCTGGGCTTCGTGCAGTTCTTCGTCATTCCCTACGCCGCGTATCGGTCGATGGCGCGCGAAGCAGAAGACGAGACCTGGGTGTTGCTCACGCTCACCGGCATCGGGCCGCGCCGCATTCTCGCCGGCAAGCTGGGCAGCTCGGTGCTTCAGGGCATTCTGTACGCCTCGGCCGCCACGCCGTTCCTGCTCTTCTCGTACTTCCTCAACGGCATCGACCTGCCCACCATCATCGTGGGCGTGGTGATCTCGATGGGGTACCAGATCTTCCTGGTCTCGGTGTCCGTCAGCCTCGCCACGCTCGCGGAGTCGCGGCTGGTGCGCTCGCTGCTCCACTTCGTGTTGCTGGGTGTGCTGCTGCAGGGCCTGGGCTTCGGCATCACCGGCGCCGTGTTGATCGGCGAGTTCGCGCAGAAGGTGACCTCGACCGCCGCGTTCTGGCTCACGTCGTTGGCGGTGTTGTTCGGCATGATCACCACTGGCCTGCTCTTGTTCGAGTCGGCTGCGGCGCGCCTCTCACTCGCCACCGAGGACTACGCCCGCGGTGCGCGCTTCGTGTACGCGATCCAGTTCATCGGCGCGGGGCTGCTGTTCCTCTGGGGCTGGTCCATCAGCGGAGAGGCCGAAGTGCTCACCGCTGGCAGCGTGACGCTCTCGGTGTACGCGACGCTGGTCGGCCTGTTCGTGGCGAGCGATCGCGACGGCATGGCCAAGGTGCACTGGGTCAGTGGCGGGCGTTACGCGCTGCTCAAGCCCGGCGGCTTGCGTGGCTTCGTGCTGGTCATCTCGCTGCTCATGCTGATGGCGGTGGCCTTCACGGGCCTGGCGTTGGGTGAAGGCACGCTGCCGATGGGCGCCATGTTGGTGCTGGTGGCCGCGCCCGCCTTCGCGTTGTTGATGCTCTCGTTGCCGGTGGTGGTGGCGAGGTGGATCCCGCACCCGCCCTGGCAGACGCCCGCGATGATCCGCCTCGTGTTCCTGGGGCTCATCGTCTTGATGACGGGTGTGCCTCCGCTCATCGGGGAGATCGTGTCTGACGCTGACGATCTCTTCCTCAACGCACTCAACCCGGTGGTGGGCCTCATCAACATCGAGCGCCAATCACACGACGCGATGCCCCTGGTGCTGCTGGTGTGGGGCATCGCCGTGGGCCTCGGGTTCTCCGCCTTCTTCTCGTTGCGTTCGCGCGACACCGAGTGGCTGGCGTGACCGTTCTCTCGGCCAGTGAACGATTCGTCGAGTCGGTGGGGCCCATCGTGGTCAAGGAGGTCCGTCAGGGCCTCCGCGCGAAGGTCTTCGCCATCTTCTTTGGCTCGTTGCTGGTGGTGTGTCTCTCGATGGCCCTCGTCGCCGTCGCCCAGGCCACCGAAGCGGCCGGCACTGCGTTCGGAAAAGACTTCTTCGGCGGCTACCTCACGGCGCTGGGCGCAGTGACGTTCTTCGTGATTCCGTTCGTGGCCTTCCGCTCGATGGTGCGTGAGCTCGAAGACGAGACCTGGGTGCTGCTCACGCTCACCGGCCTGGGCGCGAACAGCATCGTTCGCGGCAAGTGGGTCAGCGCGATGTCGCAGGCGCTGCTGTTCGGCTCGGCCTGCGCGCCGTTCGTGTTGTTCAGCTACTTCCTCAACGGCATCGACATCGTGCAGGTGGTGACCGCGCTCGTGCTGGCCACCGGCTGGAGCGCGTTGCTCACCTCCATCGGCGTGGCCGTCGCCACCCAGGCGCAGAGCAAGCTCGGCCGCACGATCGCGCACTTCGTGGTGCTCGGCCTGCTGGGCCTGGGCACCATGGCGGGCATCGCCTTCGCGTGGGTGATCGCCGAAGAAGGCCATCGGCTGGTCACCAACGACGCCTTCCGCAACTTCGCGATCGGCGCGGGCGTCTTCAGCTGGGGCCTGACCTGGCTGATGCTGGAGAGCGCCGCCGCGGGTCTGGCGCTGCCTTCGGAGGCCGCGTCGCGAGGCCCTCGCATCGCCTACGTCATCGTCGGGTTGCTGGGGCTGGCCTTCGGCCTGGCGGTCTTTCTGCTCGAGAAGGGCCGACCCAAAGACGCCGTGGCAGGGCAGGTGATCACCAGCTTCTTCTTCACCATCGCAGGCGCCTTCTGCGTCTCCGAGGCCGATGGCTGGCCTCGTCAGGCCGCGACGGGCTCCTGGCTCAAACCGGGCGCGGCGCGCAGCTTCTGGCTGGCGGTGGTGATGCTCTTCCTGTCCGCGTTGATGTGGGGCCTGCTCATCGGCGACTACACGGTGTCCAACGATGGCAACGCAGACGGCCGGGCGTTCCGCGGCACGATGGCGGCCTTCGCCTTCCCCACGCTCTACCTCTCACTCGGGGTGTTGATGGGCCGGCTCACCCCGTTGCGCCACCTGTCCGAGCCGGTGGCCACCCGGGTTGGCTTCATTCTCAGCGTGGTGGTCGGCGTCGTCGCTTCGATGGCGCTCTCGCTTGTGTTCGAGGGCAGTGCGAGGGGCAGAGAAATGAACGCGCTCAACCCGCTCGTGGGCCTGTTCAACTTCATCGACCGCTCGGGTTCCGAGTTGAACTCCGCCATCGTGCTGCTCGGCGCGGTCACCTTGATGGCCGTCTTCCTGGCGGCCGTGGTGCTGCACGCGCGTGATGAGGTGCGCTCGTCATGACCGTGCGGCTCGATCAAGGCGTGGTGGAGCGCGCGGCGGCGGGCTGTGCGCTGCGTCTTCCCCGCGGCCCTCATCGCGGCAAGCTGGGCGAGGTGCGCGCGTCGTCGGTGGGCAGCAGCCTCGAGCTGCACGACTTCCGGCAGTACGCACCGGGCGACGACCTCCGGCAGATCGACTGGAACGCCGTCGCGCGCACCGGCGAGCTGTACCTGCGCGTGCGCCAGGATGAAGTGAGCCCGCGGGTCGAGGTGCTGGTCGACGGCTCGGCCTCCATCGCCATCTCCGACGAGAAGGCGGCGCGGGTGAGGGAAGTGGCTGCCTGGGTCTGCGCCCTCGCGCGGCGTGGTGGGCTGGATCCCGTGGTCATCGCCACCGGCAGTACTGTGCGCAAAGCGGGTGGGCCTGCCACGCGCGCGATGCTCGAGGCGTTGGAGTTCGATGGCCGCGAGCCGTTCGACGCCGCGCTTCGCCGCGCTCCGCCGCTGCGTCCGTGTGGTTTGCGGGTGGTGATCAGTGACTTCCTCTTCGAGTCGCCACCGGAGCCATTTGCCGAACGGCTCGCCCGCGGTGCTTCGGGTCTGGCCCTGGTGCAGGTGCTCGACCCGGAAGACCTCGACCCCTCGGGTGGTGCGGGTGCACGCCTGACGGATTCTGAATCGGGTGAAGTGCTCGAGCGCATCCTCACGCCCGGCGTAGTGGACCAGTACCTCGCCCGGCTGAAGGCACACGTCTCGCTCTGGCAGGGCGCAGCCCGACGCGTGCGCGCCAGCTGGAGCCAGGCCTCGGCCGAGTTCACCCTCGACGCCCTGGCCCGCCGCGAGCTGAACGAGCTCGTGGAGGTCGCATGACGCTCGACAACTGTCTCCCTCTCCCCCGCGGGGGAGAGGGTCGGGGAGTGGGCTTGCCATGACGCTCGGCTTCCCTCTGGGTCTGCTCGCGCTGGCCGCCGTGCCCGCACTCGTCGCCGCGTACTTCCTGCGCCGCCGCCAGCCCCCACGCACGGTCTCCGCGCTCTTCCTCTGGCGCACCCCCGATCAACGCGCCGAAGCCGGTCCGCGCCTCAACCGCTTCTCCCGCGAAAGCTCTCTCGCGCTCGAGATCCTCGCGGTGCTCTTCGCCGCGCTCTTCCTCTCCGACGTGCGCTGCGGCCAGGCCGTCAACCAGCAGCACGTGGTGATCATCCTCGACGGCAGCCTCTCCATGAACGCCCGCGTCGGCGGCAGCACGGCGACCGAACGCGCGAAGACCGAGATCGCCCGCATCGCGAGGCAGGAGAACGCCGGAGTCCTCACGCTCATCGAGACCGGCGTGAAGCCCACCCTGATCGCCGGCCCGCAACAAGAGCGCGACCGCGCCCTCTCCGCGCTCGAGCGCTGGACCCCCGCTCAGCCCGCACACGACATCACGCCCGCATTGACGCTGGCGCGCGAGCTCTCCGGCGCAGGCGAACACCACATCTTCTTCCTCACCGACGGGCCAGTGGGAGACGCCGTCGCCATTCCTTCTCAAGTCGAAGGCCGTTCCGTCGGCAAACAGGCGAACAACCTCGCCTTCCTCTCCGCCCAGCGCCGCGATGAAGACGGCAAAGCGCAGGTCACGGTGCGGGTGGGCAACTTCAGCGACACGCCCCAGAACGTCGAGGTGCGTTTCAGCGCAGCCGACGACGCGCCGCAGAAGCAGCAGGTGAAGCTCCAACCGTCGGGCACCGCGGTGTTGCGGGTGGGTTTCAAGACCTCGCAGCCCATCACGGTGACGTTGCCTGACGACGCGCTCGCTGAAGACGGCCACCTCACGCTGCTGCCTTCGCCCCTGGCCGACGTGACGGTCAGCCTGCTCGAGGGCCTCGATGCCGCAGGTCAGCAGGCGCTGCGGCGGTTTCTCTCCGTCGCGCCCGGGGTGAAGTTGAGCGTGCCGTCGTTGCTCACCTTCGGTCCTCCTGGCAGCACCGCCGGCGTGACACTCGGTGCGAAGCCGCCGCTCAAGTCGTTCGTCGGGCCGTTCTTCGCCCAGAAGGGGAACACGCTCCTCGATGACGTGCAGCTCGGCGGCGTGGTGTGGACGGCCGGCGAGAATCCCCCCGGGCGGGTGCTGATGAGTGCCGGTGACGTGGTGCTGATCAGTGAAGACGACGACGGCGTGGTTCACCTGAACCTCGACATCGGCCGCAGCAACGTTCAGCGCACGGTGGCGTGGCCGGTGTTGCTGAGCAACCTGGTGCGGCAGAGCCGGCTCTCCACGCCGGGCTTCCCGCGCAAGCACCTCATGCTGGGTGAAGACACGCCGCTGGTGGCCAGCCCCGGCTCGACCTGGGAGTTGATCGCGCCCGATGGGCAGTCACGTCACGTGATGGGAAGCGGCGTGCTGACCCTGCCGCCGCTCAACGCTTCGGGCCAATGGAAGCTGGAGAAAGACGGTGAGCCGTTCGACGCGTTGGTGGTGTTGCCGCTCGATCCACGTGAGTCGGATCTGCGTACCCGCGGCGCGTGGGAAGTGATTCCGGCCAGGCCGCAGGCCTTCGCGTCGTTCGCCACTGCACACCCCCGCCCGTGGTGGCCGATCCTGGTGGTGCTCGCGCTGGTGCTGCTCGACTTCTGGCTCACCGCCGCACCGAGACGGAAAGAGGCGACCACGTGATCCGTTCCTCCCGACCAGGGACCGGCTTCGCCGGCGATTTCCTCCGAAGGAACAGACGCACACCGTTCGCATCGAGCGCAGTCGAGATGCCACCTCCGCTTCGTGCGGCAAGTGACCCCTCGACTCCGCTCGCGGGGGCCGGTGTGGGCTGTTCCTTAGGAGAGCAGTCGCGGCAGGTGGCCCCTCGACTGCTCTCGGGGCGAACGGTGGGCTGTTCCTCAGGAGCACGGCGATGAACCTCGTCGCTCCTCAGGCGTTGCTGCTGCTCTTGCCGCTCGGCCTGTTCCTCTATTTCACCGCGCGCATTCACGGCCCGCCGATGTGGCTGCGCGTGGCGCTGGTCTCGTTGCTGGTGCTCGCGCTCGCCCGGCCCGAGTTCAGGCTGCGCAGTGCAGGCAGCGACGTGGTGGTGATCGTCGATCGTTCGCGTTCGATGCCCCCGCGGGGTGAAGCGAGCGCAGAAGAACTGATCCGCCTGCTCGAGCCGCAGCGACGGCCGGGCGATCGCCTGGGGGTGATCTCCTTCGGCCGCGATCCCCGCATCGAGATGGCGCTCTCCACCGACGGCCGGTTCCCCGGCTTCAACGCGGCCATCGACGGAGAAGCGAGCAACCTCTCCGCCGCCCTCGACGCCGCCGGCGAGCTCATCCCCTCCGAACGAAGCGGGCGCGTGCTGGTGCTCTCCGATGGCCGTGCGACGGGCCTCGATGCCCGCGCCGCCGCCCGCCGGCTGACCTCCCGCGGTGTGCCCGTCGACGTGCGCTTCATCGGCCGTGAAGAAGTCTCGATGGACGTGGCGGTCACCTCGCTCGTGGTGCCGCCCACCGTCGCCGCGAAGGAGCCGTTTCTTCTCACGGCCACCCTGAAGGCCACCTCGCCCGCGAAGACCCGCCTCACCTTGCTGCGCAATGGCCGCCCGCTGGTGAAGACCGAACGTGATTTGCCCGTGGGCGCGACGGTGCTCACGTTCCGCGATCTCGTCGACGCTCCGGGTCTCGCCTCCTACGAGCTGCGCGCCGACACCGCCGACGATGGCGTGG
This sequence comes from Archangium sp., assembly GCA_030695565.1. GTDB lineage: Bacteria > Myxococcota > Myxococcia > Myxococcales > Myxococcaceae > Archangium_A. Next base: position 7,583 of record JAUYRZ010000015.1, on the reverse strand, counting down.
TGGAGAACGACATCGGGCGCGCGGTGGTGCGCGTCGAAGGCCCTCCGCGCGTGTTGCTCTTCACCGACAAGCCGAAAGGCACGCTGGCCAAAGTGCTCGCCGACGCGAACTTCGCCCTCGAGGTGCGCGCGCCGGGCCCGCTCACCATGGAGCAGCTCGAAGGGGTCGGCGCCGTGGTGCTCGAAGACGTGGAGGCCGGTCGCCTCAGCGAAAACGGTCTTCACGTGCTCGCGCAGTTCGTCAAAGAAGCGGGCGGCGGCCTGGTGATGACGGGCGGCAAACACAGCTTCGGTGAAGGCGGCTACCGCAAATCGCCCGTCGAAGATCTGCTCCCCGTCTCGCTCGAGGTGCGAGAAGAACAGCGCAAGGCCGCCATCGCGATGGCCATCATCATGGACTGCAGCTGCTCGATGGGCGCGCGCGTGCCCGATGGCCGCACCAAGATGGAGCTCGCGGCCGAAGGCGTGGTCGGCGCGCTGCAGCTGCTCAACCCGCGCGACGAAGCGTCGGTGGCGATGGTCGACACCGAGACCCATCAAATCTTCCCCATGAGCCCCGTGGCGGGCGGGCTGCCGCTCGACAAGGTCGCCAAGGGGTTCTCCGGCGGTGGCGGCATCTTCGTGGGCGAAGGCCTGCGCTCGGCGAAGAAGCAGATCCTCGCGTCGAACAAGGAGACGCGGCACGTGCTGCTCTTCTCCGACGCAGCCGACTCCGAAGAGCCCGACGACTACGAGAAGACCATCGCCGACCTGGTGCGCGAGAACGTGACCGTGTCGGTGATCGGCATGGGCACGCGGGCCGACTCAGACGCCAAGCTGCTCGAGGAGGTCGCGCGCCGCGGCAACGGCCGCATCTACTTCGCCGAAGACGTGCTCAGCCTGCCGCGCATCTTCAGCCAGGAGACCATCGCGGTCGCGCGCTCCACCTTCGTGGAGGAGAAGACGGCCTGCAAAGTGGGGCCGGATCTCGCGCAGCTGGGCAAGCTGCCCACCGCCGATGCGCCGACGCTGGGTGGCTACAACCTGACGTACTTGAAGCCGCTGGCCAGCGTGGGCCTGCGCACCACCGACACCAACGACGCGCCGCTGCTGAGCATGTGGCCGCGCGGCGCGGGCCGGGTGGGCGCGTTGATGGCCGAGGTCGACGGGCCGTTCACCGGCGCGTTCCGTCAGTGGAGTGGGCAACGCGCGCTGATCACCCAGTTGGTGCGGTGGACCATGCCGCCGCTCGCGCTGCAGCTCGACGCGGTGGCGCGGGCGCAGCTCACCGGCAGCGATCTCCACGTCACGCTCGACTTCGATCCGCTCGCGCCGCCGCCTTCGGGCACGCCGACCCTGGTGCTCTTGTCGGGTGACGCGAAGCAGAAGCCGCTCGAGCTGCCGATGCGCTGGGAAGACGAAGACAGGGTCGGTGCTCACTTCGTATTGCCCGGCAGCGGCACCTGGCATCCGGTGGTGCGGCTGGGTGATCGGCTCTTCCGCGCGCCTCCCGTCACGCTGCCGTGGGCTCCGGAGTTCGAGCCCGCGCCGGTCAGTGAGGGGAAGGACCTGCTCTCGGCCGTCGCGAAGGCGGGCGGCGGGATCATCCGCATCGCGATGGTCGGTCTGTTCAAAGACGCCGTCGAGTCGGAGGCCGCCATTCCGCTCGCGCCGGCGATCCTCGCGTTGTGTGTGTTGTTGCTGGTCTCGGAGGTGTTCGTGCGCCGGTTCTTGTCGGGGCCCCGGTTGCGTCGGCGCGCTCGGCCGGCCGCGGTGGCGCTGGCGGTGGTCGCGGCTCCTGTTCGCACCGTCTCTTCGCCGGCGGTCGCAGCGTCTCCTGCGGAGAAGCCGGCCAAGCCCAGTGCTCCGTCGATGCAGGACGCGCTGTCGGCCGCTCGTGACAAGGCTCGCAAGCGTACCGGCCGCTAGTCCCTCGCCTGAAGGGAGAGGGGATCACTTCTTCAGGGCCTGCAGCTCGCGATCGATCTCCTTCACGCCTTGCGTCAGCCCCGCTGCCTCGAACGCCGCGCGCAGCTCCGCCCACCGCCTGTTCGGATCGAGGCCCGTGGCCCGCATCAGCTTCGCCAGGCAATGCGGGCACGGCTCCAACGGCCGTGAATCCGATTCTTCCTGGTGGTTGCACCCATTCATCGGGCACTCCCACGCCACGCAATGCTGCAGCTGAAACATGTGACCGATCTCATGCATCGCCGTGCCGTACGAACGTTTGAGCACCAGCTCCTTCTCGAGCTCCACATCGCCCGTACGCGCGAGGCTCATCACGCCCACCCGCTGATCGTACGAAGCTTCACCGAACACGAAGTTCCACGTGGGGTCCGGGTACAGATCGACCGTGGTGATCGCCATCACCGCCGCCGCATCGTCGGGCCGCAGCTTCAGCAGCGCCTCGAGAATGTCCTGCGTCAACCACTGCGGCCCCAGGTCGTTCTTCCGCTCCGACTTCCCGGCCACCGCACGATCGAGCGCGGGCAAACGCTTCACCTTCAATTGAAAGTGCGCCGCCAGCAGCGGCTCCAACAGGTCCATCACCCTGGCCCCTGCAGCGCTGGCCTGCAGCTCCCCGGTGGGTACCAGGTAGATGGTGCGCCCGGCCACCGGCTGGCAATCGGCCCGGTGCCCCGCCAGCGACTGACCCTCTTCGGGATGTTCGGTGAGCCAGTCGCCTTCACGCGAGGGCAGCTTGGGCTGGGCGACCTTCGTGAGCGCGGTGAGCCCCTCCGGCAACGCCTCGGCCCGCAAGACCTCTTCGCGGCTCAGCCGGGGCTTGGCGGCGGTCGCAGGCACGGCGCGAGGAGGCGGTGGGGTGGTCGCGAGCATGCCCACCACGATGATCCCCCCGACCAGCACGGCGCTGACCGCGAGAATCCGGCCCATCAGCTGCGTCGGCGTCGCAGCGCGAGGAACACGGCGCCGGCAGCCACCAGCGCGGCAGGTGCCGAGGTGCAGCCCACGTTCTTCGGCTTGACCGGCACGCACCGGGCGCCCGAACACGCGAAGCCCTGGGCGCAGTCTTTGGACTCCAGACAGGGGCCGCCTTGAGGGTCGTTCTCCTCGGTCATGCCCTCCGCGCTGCCGCCCTCGACCGAGCCGTCGGGCAGGCCGGAGTCAGGCAGATCCTGTGCCCAGCCCGGCGTAGACACTCCCAACAGAAGTACGAAGAGGCAGGTTCGCATGACGCGTTTGCTTTGGAGCAGTCGCCGCAGAGGCTAACGTGACCGACGGTATGTCGCCCACCATTCTCGTCGTCGACGACAACAAGGAGCTGGTGGCGTTGCTCACGTCGCTCTTCGAGGAGGCGGGCTACGCCGTCGTCGGGGCCAGCAAGGGCAAAGCGGCCGTCGAGCTCATCAAGACCGAGCCCATCGCGGTCGCCCTCATCGACGTGCTGCTTCCCGACATGATGGGGTACCACGTCGGTGAAGGCCTGCGCGCCGGCAAGCCCGGGCTGCCCCTGTTGTTCATGAGCGGCGTCTTCAAGGGCAGCAAACACTCCAACGAAGCGCTCACCCGCTTCCCCGGCTCCAGGTTCTTCGAAAAACCCTTCGACGCCAAGCAGCTGCTCGAGACGGTGAAGGTGCTCGCGCCCGTCACGCGGCCGGCAGTTTCGACCCAACCTGTCGACGAGCCGTTCGACGTCGAGCTCGACATCGACGTCGACGACGAAAATGAAGCGATGGAGCTCACCGGAAAGATCCGCGTCACCGGTGGCGGCAACATCACCGCCGAGCTCCAGGGCGAGAAGCTCACCGCGCAAAAACACATCGCCGGCCCCGTCTCCGGTACCCGCCCCCCGCCCACCAGCGCGCCCAGCCAGGAGCTCGACCCCAAGCGGCTCTCCCGTCAGGGCGAGCTGCGCGACAACCTGCCCGGGCTGATCAGCGCCTTCTACCTCTCGCGCGAAACCGGCGAGCTGTACGTGCAGAAGGGCAAGGTGAAGAAGGTCGTCTATTTCGAAGGCGGTCAGCCCGTCTTCGCGCTGAGCAACCTCGCCGCCGATCGGTTCGGTCAGTTCCTGGTGCGCGTGGGGAAGATCAAACCCGACCAGCTGCAAGACGCCGCCGTGGTGGCCGCGCAGAGCAAACGCCGCACCGGCGACGTCCTGGTGGAGCGCGGCCTGCTCAAGGACACCGAGCGGCTCTATTACGTAGGGCAGCAGGTCAAGGCGATCATCTACAGCCTCTTCGGTTGGGAAGAGGGCCAGTTCACCGTCGCGTTCCGCGAGAAGGCACGCTCCGAGAGCATCAAGCTCGATCTCTTCCCCGGCAACCTCACGATTCGTGGCGTGAAGAAGCTCTACAAGCCCGATCGCCTGACCCGCATCGTGCGGCCTGAAGATCGCCTCATCCCCAGCCAGCAGCCGGCGTATCAGCTGCACGAACTCGAGCTGGAGAAGTGGGAAGCGCAGCTCTTGCCCCGCGTCGATGGCACCCGCACCAACGCCGAGCTGCTGGCGATGGCGGGCAAGCCAGAACACCAGGTCAAAGCGTTCCTCGCGGCGATGCTGGGGGTGCAGATCCTCGAAGCGCGCGAGGCCTGAACTTCTGGGGCGGGAGTTACGCCGCGTCTTTCGACAAGAAGACCTTGAGCGCTTCGCGATCGCGCACGTTCGTGTCGATGCCTTCGAAGCTCACGCCCAGGCCCTTCGAGTGGCCCTTCGTATCGCGATCGATGCGCGCGACGCTGCCGACCAGGGTGCAGTAGCGAGGGCCATCGGGGAAGGGGAGCGCCAGGGCCACCCGCACCGGAGTCCCTGCGCGCGCGGGCTCCTTGGTCTTCAGGTACAGCCCGCCTTCGGAGAGATCAGCGATCGCGTCGCGCACGAACCGATTGCCGATCCGGCAATGGGCGGTGAGCGCGACTTCGATTCGCGGATACGTGCGTTTGTCCCGGCCCTGATTCCCACTCGGCATTCGACCTCCGGCCCACAGTCAGCGCTTGCGGAGGGAAAGGTGCGCGATGTGCCCACCTCTTGTCAATCCACCGGCCGAAGGTTGTCGCTCAGGTAACGCTTTTAAGCGTTAACGCAGTGCGGCGAAGCCCTCAGCTGTCGATCGAAATGCTCTGGACCGCGTGGCGGAAGATGAAGATCCGCTCGGTATTGGTGCGGTTGTCAGCGGGCACCACGAAGAAGCCCGCGGTGGCGCCCTTGTGATCCGTCGAGAAGCCCGCCACTTGCCGGCCATCTTTGAAGGTGACCCGCACCTTGTTGCCCTCGGTCGACGGGGCGCGTGCTCCGGGGGCGAGCATGAAGAACAGGGCTTTGACGCGCTCGCGGGGCAAGGTCTCGGTGCCGCTGGTCGCGAGGTGGAGCACCAGCTGCGGCTCACCCAGCTTGGCGTCTTTGATCGCGCCGCGTTTCACCTGGCCTTCGACCGTGTGGAGGATCACCCGGTGTTCACCGGGCACGAACACCGGCTGCACGTTGGCGCCGGAGATGACACCGGCCGTGCCTCCCGCGGTGCCAGGGCCCGCGACCGGCACGGCCGACTGCGTGACGGAGGTCCGCGGGGCGGCCACGGGAAGCGGCGACTGAGAGACCGAGGTGGACGGCGCTGAGACGGGGAGCGCCACGCGCGTCTCGCCACCCAGCGGCGGTACCACGCGGGCCTGAGGCGGCGCAGGCGGCGGGCGCACGGCCATCGGCGGAGGCGCGGGCGCGACGGGCACGGGGGAGGGCTGCGAGACGGCCACGCCCCACGAGTCGGCGGGCTCGGGCGAAGGCACGGGATCCTCTTCTTCGAGAACCATGCCCTGAATCACATCGCCGTCGTCGTCGCCTTCGAGCGAAAGCGAGCTGCGATCGTCAGACCACGCTTCGCCCGTACCGGTGAGCTGCGAGTTGTCGATGAAGTCGGAGTTTTTCGCGAGCTCGATCTTGCCGTCGTCGATCGAAGACGGGCCCGACTCAGGCACGTTGGTGGCGAGCGCGGCGGCAGACGCCGACTCGACCACGAACTCACCGAGGTCGGCTTCGAGCGAGACCTCTTCGGCCACCGCGACGCCGGAGAGGAAGTCTGCGGGCGAAGCGAGCTCGACTGCATCGGAAGGGGAACCCGCGAGCACGGGGTCTGCTTCGCCGTTGTCCCACGCGGCGCCGAAGACCGAGGTGTCGGCTTTGGTTTCGACGGGGCCGGGCTCAGCCCAGCTCGCCACCGGGGGCGGCGGCGCCGGCCGTGCAAAGGTCGGAATGCGAGGCGCTGATTCGGGGGCCATCGCCAGCATGTCGAAGGCCGAACCGCTCGCGAGTGAGACGGGGGCGACCTCTGCTGCGCCCGGCTCGAGCGTCGCTTCGAGGATCATCTCCTCAGGCTCGGTGGGCGGGGCTCCCGCGACGGTCGCAGGCGAAGAGTCGCCCACGATCGGCACGTCGTCCCACGAGGAAGACGACGAGGGCGTGGGCTCGGCGGCGATGGCCTGGGCCATCCGATCGATCTCTTCGCTCCCCTGCTCTGCGAAAGCGGGAGCCTGAGGCGCCGAGAACGCTGCTGCAGCGAGGGCCCGACTGTTCTCCGACGAGCGCAGCTGCCTTTCGCGGGCGTGAAGTTCTTCCTCCTGGTCGGCTTCAGCGCGGCGGCGGCGCGACTCGCTTTCCTGGTCATCCCAGGCCTGAACGGAAGACGGTGTCGGCGCGTACTGGAGCGCGCCGACGACGGACGGCGCTTCGGTCGCCGCGACTTCGATCGGAGCGTCCCACGACTGAGCTGCGGGCTCGGGCGCGACCACGACCGAAGGAGCTTCAGGCGCCGCGACCTCAATCGGAGCGTCCCATGACTGAACCGGAGGGGCAGGCGGGGCTGCGATCGGAGCGTCCCACGACTGAACCGGGGGCTCGGGAGCGACGACGACAGACGGCGCTGCGACCTCGATCGGAGCGTCCCACGACTGAAGTGGGGGCTCGGGCGCGACGGCGACAGACGGCGCCTCCGTCGCTGCGACCTCGATCGGAGCGTCCCAGGACTGTGCGGGAGTGACGGGCGCCGCGACTTCGACCGGAGCGCCCCACGACTGAGCGGAAGCTGCGGGCGCTGCGACTTCGACCGGCGGGTCCCACGACTGCGCGGGCGCTGCAGGCCCTTCCACTTCAACGGGCGCGTCCCACGACTGCGCGGGAACTTCGGGTGCGCCGACGACGACCGACGCTTCAGGCGCCGCGACTTCGACCGGAGTGTTCCACGACGTCGCGGGCGCTTCGGGCGCTGCGATCTCAACGGGCGCATCCCACGACTGGGCGGGCGCTTCGGGCGCTGCGATCTCAACGGGCGCATCCCACGACTGGGCGGGCGCTTCGGGCGCTGCGATCTCAACGGGCGCATCCCACGACTGCGCGGGCGCTTCGGGCGCTGCGATCTCAACGGGTGCATCCCACGACTGCGCGGCCGCTTCGGGCGCCGCGATCTCAACGGGCGCATCCCACGACTGCGCGGGAACTTCGGGCGCCGCGATCTCAACGGGTGCATCCCACGACTGCGCGGGCGCTTCGGGCGCCGCGATCTCAACGGGCGCATCCCACGACTGCGCGGGATCTTCGGGCGCCGCGATCTCAACGGGTGCATCCCACGACTGCGCGGGCGCTTCGGGCGCCGC